>CAZARI010000021.1:0-51629 GCA_964487545.1 uncultured Cryomorphaceae bacterium | reverse complement strand
AATTGAAATAAATTGTACAGCAAGGGTTGTTTTGCCCGTCACTCACCGGTCGTTTTTCACAATTTTTGTATTGAGAATGCAAGTTTATCGGTGCTTTAAGCCGGATGGCGTCTTTTAAATTCAGTAGATTTGCCAACATTAATCAAGTATTATCATGATCGTGAGAATCACAGCAATTCAATTCATAATTACAATGCTTTTCGCTGCCGTTTCTACAACGGGTATAGCGCAGATTTACGATCCGGTTGACTGGACGTTTTCGGTAAAAGAGCGCGGCGATGATTTTGCTATTTTGTCGTTGAAAGCCACTATCGAAGACACCTGGCACGTATATGCCACTGAGCTCCCAAGCGATGAAGGGCCGATTGCCACCTCTTTTTCGTTTGAGAAAGGAAGCAATTACAAGCTCGATGGAGAATTTATAGAACCGCCATACATCACCAAGTTTGATCCGAATTTTGACATGGATCTGAATTTTCACGATGGTGAGGTGGAGTTTCTGCAGCGCATTAAAGTAAAGCCCGAAGACGCGGTGGTAGTCAAGGGAATGCTCACTTACATGACTTGTAACGACGAGCGCTGCCTGCCACCCGAAGATATCGATTTTGCCATTAATGTTCCTGCTGCTAATTCATCTTCTGTCGACAGCGATTTAGAATCCGCGGGATTGAGCCTTGGAAATCCTTCAACAACTGGAGTTTCTGGTATTCTCGAGCCGGTAAAGTGGGCGTTTAACCTCGAAGAAAAAGGCGACAACCGCTATGTGTTTGTGGCACGTGCCGAGATTGATGATAATTGGCATTTGTATTCACAAAATCTTGAAAATTTGGATGGCCCCCTGCCAACGGAGTTTATTTTTGAACAGGTGGATGGCCTGAAAATGATTGGTGGAGTGGAAGAACCCGAACCGAACACAGAGTATGATCCCGTTTTTGAAATGGTATTGAGTTATTTTGATGGTTCGGTTGAATTCCGCCAGGAGTTTGAGGATACTGGTGAGCTGGTGGCTTTAATCGGCTCAGTGGGGTATATGGCCTGCGATAATCAACGGTGTATTTTTCCTGATCCGGAAGAGTTTAGCCTTACCTTACCGGGCAAGAAGGCAGTGGTAGAAGTTGCTCCGGTAAGTACAAAAGATTCCACCCCCGATCGGTCGCTGCTCGGTATTTTCATCATTGCATTTATCGGAGGATTCGCGGCCTTGTTAACGCCATGTGTGTTTCCCATGATTCCGATGACCGTTAGTTTCTTCACCAAGCAAAGTAAAACCCGAGCAAAAGGAGTGACCAATGCTTTTATTTACGCCCTTTCGATTATTGTCATCTATGTTCTGCTCGGATTTGGGGTAACGGTAGTGTTTGGAGCGGATGCGCTCAATGCAATGTCAACCAACGTGTGGTTTAACATTGCGTTTTTTGTGCTTTTTGTGGTTTTTGCCATTTCCTTTTTCGGCGCCTTTGAGATTACGCTGCCCAGTTCATTTATCAATAAAGTTGACCGGAATGCCGACCGCGGGGGCTTGATCGGAATCTTCTTCATGGCATTTACCCTTGCGCTGGTGTCGTTCTCGTGCACTGGCCCTATTATCGGAACCCTGCTCGTGGAGGCAGCCTATATCGGCGGAACATCTGGGCCACTGGTTGGAATGTTTGGCTTTTCGCTAGCCCTCGCGCTGCCCTTTGGGTTGTTTGCTGCATTTCCCGGTTGGCTCAACAGCTTACCTCAATCGGGAGGCTGGCTCAACTCAGTAAAAGTGGTGTTGGGTTTTCTGGAGCTGGCACTGGCCTTTAAGTTTTTGTCCAATGCCGACTTAGTTCTGCAGAAAGAAATCATCACCCGCGAGGTATTTATTGCGGTGTGGATTGGTATTTTCACCATTATGGCTTTTTACCTTTTTGGTGCTTTCCGGCTTCCGAATGATAGTAAAATGGAGAAACTATCGGTTGGCCGGATGTTGTTCGGTGTCGTCACTGTGGTATTTGTCATTTATCTGATCCCCGGAATGTGGGGCGCCCCACTGAAAATAATCAGTGGTTTTCCACCACCCATGCACTACAGCGAAAGTGGAGCCGGATTCGGTCTTGGTGGCGGTGGCGCTGCCTCTGCAAGCAATGATGTGCTTCCGCCCAACGCATCAACCACCGTTCATGGTCTGATGGCATTTAAGGATTATGATGCCGGACTGGCCTATGCTCGCGAAGTAAACAAACCAGTGCTGCTCGACTTCACTGGACACGCCTGCGTAAATTGCCGCAAAATGGAAGAGCAGGTGTGGTCAGAGCCCGAAGTGCTGAATCGACTTAGAAATGAAGTGGTGTTGATTTCGCTGTATGTCGATGATAAACGCCCACTGCCCGAAGCAGAACAGATAGAAGTAACGCTCGGCTCAAGAACCCGCACCCTCAAAACCATTGGAAACAAGTGGAGCCATTTTCAGGCAAGTCGCTACAATAGCAACTCACAGCCGCTGTATGTTCTGATGGCTCACGATGAGGGAAGCCTGGTAGAACCTACGGCCTATAATTTAAACGTAGACAACTACGTCAACTGGCTGGACTCAGGCATCAAGGCCTATAAACAGAAATACGGTAGCTGACAACATCTTGGTACAGCGTTTATTTAAATTAGTATTTTTGGAACAAACCGTTTTCCATGCCCCAGTACATCCGAAAACATTTCGAGGAGGCACATGCCGTACTCGTCAACTTTCTCAACGATGAAAACGCTATGGCAGCTATTGCAGCCGCAGGTGAGCTGATGCATCAGTCGCTGAAAAGCGGTGGTAAAATTATTTCGTGCGGAAACGGCGGCAGCATGAGCGATGCGATGCATTTCGCCGAAGAACTCACCGGAAGGTATCGCGAAAACAGACCTTCGATGGCGGCTATTTCCATTTCAGATCCAACGCATATCAGTTGTGTAGCCAATGATTACGGCTATGAATTTATCTTTTCGCGATTTGTAGAAGGAATGGGGAGGAGTAATGATATATTGTTGGCAATCAGTACTTCTGGCAACTCTGCCAATGTTATTCGCGCTGCAGAAACTGCCCGCCATAAGGGCATTAAGGTGGTAGGACTCACGGGAAAAGATGGAGGCCAACTCGCCGCGCTATGCGATGTGGAAATCAGGGCTCCTCAATCGGATTATGCCGATCGGGTTCAAGAAATCCATATCAAAATCATTCACTCGTTGATCGACTTTCTGGAACGTAAAAACTAAATGACATGCTGGTTAAAACCTTCGGAAGCGCTGTTTATGGTGTAGAAGCCATTACCATCACCGTAGAAACCAACATGGGGCAGGGAGCAAAATTTTTTCTGGTTGGTTTGCCCGATAATGCGGTTAAAGAAAGTGAGCAACGAATTAAGGCAGCACTCAACAATAACGGCTACCGAGTGCCTGGAAAGCGGATCATCATCAACATGGCTCCGGCCGATATCCGCAAGGAAGGCTCTGCTTATGATTTAACCTTGGCCATGGGAATTCTCGGGGCGTCCGGTCAAATCGATTCAGATAAACTGGGCGATTACATGATGATGGGTGAACTCTCGCTCGATGGTGGTTTACAACCCATCAGAGGAGCACTGCCCATTGCCATTCAGGCGCGTAAAGAAGGCTTTAAGGGATTTATCCTTCCGAGGCAGAATGCACGCGAAGCAGCTATCGTTGATGGATTGGAAGTATACGGAGCTGATCACATCAATGAGGTGATCCATTTCTTTAATGGTGAAACAACAATGGAACCGGTTCAGGTGGATACCCGATCTGAGTTTTCAAAAGATTCGAACACCTATACGGTCGACTTCAGCGATGTGAAAGGTCAGGAAAATGTGAAACGGGCGCTCGAAATAGCTGCTGCCGGTGGTCACAATGTGATTCTCATCGGCCCGCCAGGTGTAGGGAAAACCATGTTAGCCAAAAGGATTCCAACTATTTTACCTCCACTAAGTTTGCAGGAAGCACTCGAAACCACTAAGATTCACTCAGTGATTGGACTGATGAATGCCGACAGCGCCCTGATCACCACCCGGCCATTTCGAAATCCACACCATACCGTGAGCGATGTAGCCCTGGTGGGCGGAGGTACTAACCCCAAACCAGGCGAAATATCATTGGCGCACAACGGCATTCTTTTTCTCGATGAGTTGCCGGAGTTTAAGCGTACTGTGTTGGAGGTGCTGCGTCAACCGATGGAAGACCGCTGTGTTACCATTTCGCGTGCAAAAATTTCGGTTGATTATCCCGCCAGTTTTATGTTGGTGGCATCGATGAACCCTTCGCCAAGTGGCGACTTTTACGATCCAGAAAAAGGGTCTGGAGATTCAGAAATAGCAGTGAAAAGATACCTCAATAAAATTTCGGGCCCCTTGATGGACCGCATTGATCTGCACATTGAAGTTGGTCCTGTGCCGTTTAACGAGTTATCCGATAAGGCGAGCGGAGAAAACAGTGCAGCCATACGAGAACGGGTAGCCCGTGCGCGACAAATTCAAACCAAACGCTATGAAAAGATGGAAACCATTCACAACAACGCACAGCTTACACCTAAGCTAATGAAGACCTACTGTGAAGTAGACGAAGCGGGAAACCGATTGTTGAAAAATGCCGTTGAGCGGTTGGGTTTTTCGGCTCGTTCTTATGCCCGGATTCTGAAAGTTGCCCGAACCATCGCCGACCTGGATCACGAAGAGCGAATCGAAAGTCGTCATGTAGCCGAGGCGATTCAATACCGCTCGCTCGACCGCGAAGGTTGGCTGGCGTAATGGTTGTCCAATAAAAACGCTTTCCCAATGGTTGGTTTATTTGGTTTTTTTGGCTGTTTTCTCGTGTAACACTACCTACCTGTTTTCGTATTCAACCCAGTATTAGATTATCCTTCGAATTAATGTATCACATGAAGAATTTATTTTTGGTTTTCATCCTATCTCTGGTTTCAATCGCTGCGGTTGCACAGAAAAAGGTGGAGCCACCAGCGCCGGGTGTAAGGGTTTACCTTAACGCCAAAATGGAAGTGTGCAAAAGAAAACAAGCCACTTATTTCAGAAAAGCCGAACAAGACGACGATAAAGGCTGGCTTGTTATGGTGTATTTCAGTAGCGGTGAATTGAAAATGCGCGGTCATTATATTGATGACGCCCTTGAAGTAGGGCACGGCACGTTCACCTACTTTTACCAAAATGGTCAGAAGGAGTCTGAAGGTAAATTTGACAACGGAGCCAAGATTGGGGTTTGGAATCGTTGGGAGCCAAATGGTGAACCCAAAGCAGAACGGTTTTACAGCGGTTATAAGTTTGGCGAAGAACCGATAATCGACCCGGATATCATGCCCGAGTTTGAAGGGGGACAACGTGCTCTGGAAAAATACTTGTCAGAAAACTTGAAATTCCCCGAAGCTGCTCGTCTTAACAGTGTAGAAGGCGAGGTGGTTGTTTCGTTTGTTGTCAATAAAGTGGGCGAGGTCGAGAGAGTGACCATAATGAACAGTATCGATCAAAATCTCGATCTTGAGGCCATACGCGTTGTGGAAAGAATGCCGCGATGGTCACCAGGCAAGAAAGCCGGCGAACTGGTCAATACCCAAATGTTTATCCCGATTCTCTTTCGTTTGTAAGCCCAAAACAAACGCCTGCCAACTAGTTTTGCATAATTACGCGAGCCACTACGCTACCATTTTCCGTTGATATCCGAATGAGATAAGTGCCCGGAACATAGTCGTGCATAGAAATTTCAATGGTTTCGGAAGGCGAGCGTTTTGACTGGTGAAGAACCCTTCCAGCATCGTCATAAATTTCCAACTGAACAGGCAGGGTGTTTCCGGAAAGAGAAATATTGAGTTTTTCCTGAACAGGGTTTGGATAGAAAACTGCCTGAAGCGCTCGATTATTCTGAATACTTGTCAGGCTTGACACCATTTGAATCTCGGTAAAGCACCCAGATGCAGACACAGATCCGTCGGTGGCGAAAAGCAGCATTTTTCCATTGCCCAAAAAATCATTGCCATTTTGCCAATTTGCAATTGTAAAATCGAAAACGCCATTGCTAACGGCGGCAGTGCCCCATGCCACCGTGTCGGTTCGGGCAGTGTAGGAAAATGGTTCGAAATTATCGTTAGACAGGGTGATTTGTGGGATTTTGCTGTCGAGAACCAAGTATGACATTTCTCCATTGAATCCGGTTTGGAATTCACCAAAAAAATCAGTCACATTGCCCGTAAAACTCACGGGAGTATTCGGGTTTATTTCATAGGAGTTGTTAATGAACTCAGCACCGCTAACGTCGATTATTTCCATATTTAACTCCGGATAACGAAGGCGCAACATGGGATCGCCAAGCAGGTTAATGGAACGATGCGCCGTAGTGGATGAATGGATACTTGTGTTTTTAGCGTTTCTAACAATGTCGCCCAGGCGCAAGTATTCGCCATTTTCGCGGGCAAATAACTGTTGGTAAAATTTGGTGTTAATCGCGTAATTGGTCGAGGAATATGCGGGTCGGGAATTACTGATGCAGGCAATGGCTCCGCCTTGCGGATTCGAAAGCAAAAGTTCGCCGCCGCTCACATAATGTGGTGCGTCGAACCTACTAAATTCGCAGTTGGCCATAAAGAAAAGGGGCAGATAGTCATTGTCCAGATCATCGATATGTGATGCCGTGAGCACTTGCTCCGCAGCCCAGTTGGCATAACCGCTATGACCAGTGTAATTGCAAACCAGCATACCTTTATTTATATGATCGATTATGGCCGCAGTTGCATCAGGATATCGGTCACCTTCGGGAAGTGAAATCTGTTCAAACGCGTCAAAATATATCTTGTGCATCTGAATGGGGCAGTGATTTTGCAACAGGTTTTCTGCCAGGCTATTTGCCTGAGACATGTGTAGGTTGTTGTCCTCATCATCAGCAGAAAACATCACATTGTATTGCCATTCGCCGGCCATTTCGGGCAGCGTATAATTCATAATCTTATCGATGATCGATTGTGCTTCTTGCACCGATTTGGCAGGAATTCTTCCTATGCCGAGGTCAAGTCCGTCGGTCAATTCATTGGAATCAGAGAAATCGAGCAATCCGAAATAATCATCAGCACCATAAGAGTTGATGATGCCAAAGGATGTTTCTGATTCGAACGTAGGTACAAAATCAGCCCCCGGATACATGTTGCCCTTATAATCGAATGAGGCATCTCCGATGATGCAGAGATACTTCGGCGAAACGCCTGTAAATCCAGCCTGATCGTAAAAAAAACGCAAATAATCTTTTATTGCCGTGATATCTTTTGCGCCACCCGAAAACTCGCGGTAAATCTGATCGGTGGTCGCTACATTTACCGATAAACCGTCATGCGATTCGTGAAAAGCAGCCAATTGCATTGCTTGAGATAAAAAATCGGGGTGCGACACAATGAATCCCTGAGCTGGAGGTTGTCCTTTCAAGTTTTGATTGGGCACATTACCTTCAAATTGTGGGGTTAGCAATGAGTTGGGTGAAAAACAAACAAATTCGCGCAGCACATTATTGGGAGAAGTGAAATGAAAATGATTTTCTGAAAGAGCGCCGTTAATTTTTTTCGGTTGATGAAAATCGGTTACCTCCCACACCATAAAATCGGGTTGAAAGTTGGCAATTGAATAGGTGGTTGCTCCGGTTTGCAGTGCCTGTGGCTGGCGAAAGTGCAGTTGTGATTCGGGCGATGCGCGTAATTCACGTTCGGCCTGAATGGTGATGTAATTAAGCCAAGCAGCGCTGTACAAATCATGCGGCACGTAATCAACGGTAACGGTGATTTCGTCGCTCTGCGGCGTGAAAATCAATGTTTTGTTTGCCGGCTTCACCAAATCGATCAGGTAGTTGCCGGATATATTTTCCACTTCAAAATTCAGTGATTCACCCGACGTTGAAAGGGTGAAGCCATTGGTGTTTCCGGCACCATAACAGCGCGACACCAAATCGATGACACAACTTGCTTCCTGGCCGGATACCATGTTCGGAAACTGAAAAGTAAAACTGCGGGAAGGAGTGCTCTGAAAGTCTTCGCCGTACCACTTCTTTCCCGAATGGTGAATATTGAACAATTCCTGTTCGTGTATCTGCCGGTCGGTAAAGGTGTTGGCTTCGAAGGTCACAGAAAGTGAATCGTAACTTGCGGTATTGATCCGAAGTGCATTGCCTTCGTTGAAGGTCAGGAAAAAATGCGTTTTATCGTCGTAGAGATTGTTTTGATGAGAAAATCGGTTTTCAGCCGCATGATACTTCCACATAACCTGATCGGTGCCGTAGAATAGAAAATAATCTCCGGGGCCAAACGCACCGTCGTTTCCATCAAACACCGCTATCGGAATTTCGAGCAAATCATCAGGACGGGGAATCCAGTTTTCTTCAGGAAGCATACCGGGGCCGTTGCTATACATACGAATCGATTGGGTGGTGACCGACGAAGAAAGAACGCCCAACTGCAGCAGTTCATCGTAGGTAAGTTGGTGAACACCGTCTTGTTGTGTGACGAAATGATACCAAGATCCGCTGCTGAGCACAGCGGGTTGGCCGGAGGTGGAAAGGGCAAACAACAAAAGCGGAAGGAAAATAATTCTGGCCATAATTCAGGCTGTAAGTTGGTCACCACTGCAATCTAAAATAGGGAATCGCGCTTATGGTTACTGGCGATTCCCTTAAATATTCAGAGTGCTTGGTTAAGCAGAAATGTGCTGCGCTTTTCCGTGGCACTGCTTGTATTTTTTTCCGCTACCACACGGGCACGGATCGTTTCGGCCAATTTTCTGTTCGCTGCGCACCGGCTGTGGTTTAGGACGATCTGCCGGCTGTCCTGGCGTGGTGCCACCTTCTGACGTTTCGCTACCGGGCAGTCCGCTTCTGCTGGTTTGCAGATTACTCATATCATCGCGAACGGGTGCTTTGGCGGTTTGAACATCTTGTGCTCCCGGGGATACGGCAAGCGTGCATTTCGACAGAAAGGAAACCACTTCGCGGTTAACGCGTTGAACCATTGCTTTGAATAGTTCAAACGATTCAAATTTATAAATAAGAAGCGGATCTTTTTGCTCGTAAACCGCTCCCTGAACAGAAGTTCGCAGTTCGTCCATCGCCCGCAAGTGATCTTTCCATTCGTCGTCGATAATCCCCAGGGTAACGTTTCGCTCTATGGCATTAATCAATTCTACACCTTCCGAATCAATGGTTTTTTCGATGTTGCTGACAATCTGCAAAACTTTAACACCATCGGTAAAAGGCACCACAATATTGTTGAATTGCGACTGGGTTTCGTGTACATTCTTGATCACGGGCAAAGCTTTTTCGGCCAGCCATTGCGATTTTTTGTGATAATTGGTGCGGATGGCATTAAACAACTGATCGCCCAGCTCGTTGGGATTAGTCTTTACAAATGTATCCTCATCAACAGGCGAGTCTATTCCGAAGTTTCTGACCAGATCCAGTTTAAACCCTTCAAAGTTCTTGGTTGCATGATGGGTGTGAACAATTTCATCGACCACTTCAAGAAACATACTTTCGATGTCGTGGCTCAACCGGTCGCCGTGTAGGGCATGTCGGCGGCGCTTGTAAATGACCTCACGTTGGGCATTCATCACGTCGTCGTATTCGAGCAGTCGCTTTCTGATACCAAAGTTGTTTTCTTCAACTTTTCGCTGCGCCCGCTCGATGGATTTGGTGATCATTCCGTGTTGAATCACTTCGCCTTCTTTCAGTCCGAGTCGATCCATCATTTTGGCAATGCGGTCTGATCCAAAAAGTCGCATCAGATTGTCTTCGAGCGAGAGGTAGAACTGCGATGAACCGGGGTCTCCCTGACGTCCAGCCCGTCCGCGCAACTGCCGATCAATTCGCCGCGACTCGTGTTTTTCTGTACCCACGATGGCCAAACCACCTGCTTCGCGAACACCTGTGCCGAGTTTGATGTCTGTTCCTCGTCCGGCCATGTTGGTAGCAATGGTTACAACACCAGGTTGGCCGGCATTGGCCACAATATCGGCTTCTTGCTGGTGTTTTTTGGCGTTGAGTACCGAGTGATTAATGCCGCGGAGTTTGAGCATACGGCTGATCAATTCCGAAATATCAACAGATGTAGTACCTACCAGCACCGGACGACCTGCTTTGCTGAGGCCTTCAATTTCCTCAATTACAGCGTTGTACTTTTCGCGTGCAGTTTTATACACTTTATCCTCCATGTCCTTGCGCTGAATAGGCCGGTTGGTGGGGATAACCACAACGTCGAGCTTATAGATGTCCCACAATTCACCGGCTTCGGTTTCGGCTGTTCCGGTCATACCGGCCAGTTTGTGATACATTCTAAAGTAGTTTTGCAGCGTGATGGTGGCGTAGGTTTGTGTAGCTGCCTCGACCTTCACATTTTCTTTTGATTCAATGGCTTGATGCAAGCCATCGGAATAGCGGCGGCCTTCCATAATCCGGCCGGTTTGCTCGTCAACGATCATCACTTTATTGTCGATCACCACGTACTCTACGTCTTTTTCAAAGAGGGTGTAGGCTTTCAGCAATTGGTTGATGGTGTGAATGCGCTCTGATTTTACCTCAAAATCTTGTAGTAGTTTTTCTTTTTGTTTGAGACGTTCGCCTTCGTCGGCAACATTTTTTTCGAGCCCAGCGATTTCGTAACCAATGTCGGGCATTACAAAGAAACCGTCGTCCTCAATGTTTTGAGAGATCAGATCAATGCCTTTTTCGGTGAGTTCGATGGTGTTGTTTTTCTCGTCGATGGTAAAGTATAACACTTCGTCGGCCTTGTGCATATCTTTGCTCTGATCTTGCAGGTAAAAGGCCTCTGTTTTGAGCATGCGCTGCTTAATGCCGGGTTCGCTCAAAAACTTAATGAGTGCTTTGTTTTTCGGAAGTCCGCGAAAAGCCCGAAACAGCGACAGTTGGGCGGCTGTGATTTCTTCTTTATCGGCGGATTCTTCTTGCTTTAAAATTTTTTTAGAATCGGTAAGCAGTTCAGTGACGAGTTTGCGCTGAGCCATCACCAGCTTTTCAATTTTTGGCTTGAGTTCATTAAACTCATGGATATCGCCGCGCGGCGTGGGTCCGGAGATGATAAGTGGTGTACGCGCGTCGTCAATCAAAACAGAATCTACCTCGTCAACAATGGCATAGTGGTGCTTGCGCTGCACGAGATTTTCGGGAGTGGAGCTCATGTTGTCGCGCAGGTAGTCAAAACCAAATTCGTTGTTGGTTCCGAAAATAACATCGCTTTGATAAGCCTTGCGCCTTTCTTCGGAGTTGGGCTGGTGCCGGTCGATGCAATCTACCGACAGACCGTGAAATTCGTAAATCGGCCCCATCCACTCCGAGTCACGTCGGGCAAGGTAGTCGTTTACGGTCACCAAGTGCACCCCTTTTCCGCTCAATGCATTTAGAAATACAGGCAGTGTTGCTACCAGCGTTTTTCCTTCACCAGTTTGCATCTCAGCTACTTTTCCCTTGTGAAGACCAACCCCGCCAATGAGCTGCACATCGTAGTGCACCATGTCCCACTTGATGGGGGTGCCGGCAGCCATCCAAGTACTTTTCCAGATTGCTTTTTCTCCTTCAATGGTGATGTGATCTTTTTTTGCTGACAGGTCGCGGTCAAACGCAGTAGCAGTAACTTCTACTGTCTCGTTTTCTTTAAATCGTTTGGCAGTTTCTTTAACCACCGCAAAGGCCTCGGGAAGTAACTCAAGCAATACGCGCTCAATTTCTTCGTCAATTTTTTTGTCAATGCGGTCAATTTGGTCGTATAGACTGTCCTTTTCAGCGGGGCTCATTAAAGGGTTTTCATCGATCTGTGTTTTGATGGCTGCTTTTTCCGCTTCTTCGTCTTTAATCTCTTCGGCTATCTTCACTTTCATGGCTGCCGAAAGCGCGCGCAAATCGTCGTTGCTCAGCGTCGAGAGTTTTTCGAATTCTTTTTTTGTTGCCTCAACTAAGGGGGAGATGTCTTTGAGGTCGCGGGTGGATTTATCTCCGAAAACTGCCTTTATAACTTTGGATACAGAACCGATCATGTTGTCAATCTTTTTGTAGGTGCAAAAATAGCCGAAATAGTGCAAACACTAAGGCAATTTATGGCTGGTGGTTTGGTCAGCAACCATGCCACGATGGAGCAGGCTGACAATCTGACAAAAAAAGGCCGGTATCTACCAGCCTTTCAATAATCTTTACAATAACTGATCTGTGTTGCTCAATCAGTATTCGTCCTCGTTAAAGAAGAAATCTTCTTTTGTTGGATAGTCGGGCCAAATGTCCTCTATAGATTCATACACCTCTCCATCTTCCTCGATGGCCTGCAAATTTTCCACTACCTCCAATGGGGCACCGGTTCGCATGGCGAAATCAATTAATTCGTCTTTGGAAGCCGGCCAAGGGGCATCTTCAAGATAGGAGGCAAGTTCTAATGTCCAATACATATCAGCACAAATTTTTGTACGGTTTATTATTTGCAAAAATAGATTTTTTATTTACACAACCAAATAAATTAAATATGGTGGTAAGTTGTGCTCAGTCAGCACTTTGGGTGTAGCGGGCTTATTCCATGCGTGGTTTCCATGCGGTTTCGGTTGCACTTTTTTCTATTGCGATGTTGCGCGACAGTACAAACAAAAAATCAGACAATCTGTTCAGATATTGAATAATTAATGGGTTCATCTGATCTGAATGCTGGAGTGAAACGGCCCGCCTTTCTGCCCTTCGGCAAACGCATCTGGCAACATGGCACTGTGACACGGTAGGATGTCCGCCAGGCAAAACAAACGACCTCATCACGGGTAGTTTTTCATTCATCTGGTCAATTTCATCTTCGAGTCGGGTAATATCCGCTTCGTGAATTTGCGGAACTTTAAGATTGCTCTTGTCAGGGTCCGAAGCCAGCAGCGAACCGATGGTGAACAGTCGATCCTGAATTTCGAGAATCGTTTGGGTAGCTGATTCTCCGATTTGCTGGTCGCGGAGCAAACCCAAGTGAGCGTTCAGCTCGTCAACTGTTCCGTATGCTTCAATGCGCAAATCATCTTTCGGTAGTCGCTTACCACCAAAAAGTGCGGTTTGGCCTTTATCGCCAGTTTTAGTATAGATTTTCATTTATTAGAAATTGCAGCACCAGCAGGTGCAGGTTCGTCAAATTCAATTTTCCCGTCCCTAAGCCGTACAATCCGCTTGGCGTGTTGGGCGATGTCTTCTTCGTGGGTAACCAGTATAATGGTATTTCCGCGTTGATGAATCTCATCGATCAGTGCCATAATCTCATAGGAGGTCTTGGTATCGAGGTTTCCAGTAGGCTCATCTGCAAGAATAATCGAAGGTCGGTTCACCAATGCACGTGCCACTGCTACGCGCTGCCGCTGTCCGCCCGAGAGTTCGTTGGGTTTATGATGCATTCTGTCGGCCAACCCAACCTGGTCCAACACGGCTGTGGCTCTTTTGTTTCGTTCCGATTTACTGATTCCAGCATAGATCAGGGGCAAGGCTACATTCTCGAGCGCAGAATACCGGGGAAGCAGGTTAAAGGTTTGAAACACAAACCCTATTTCTTTATTGCGTATTTCGGCCAGTTCATCGTCGGTCATTCGACTCACGTCTTTTTTATTGAGAATATATGAGCCACCCGTTGGGGTGTCGAGGCACCCGATAATATTCATTAAGGTAGATTTTCCGGATCCCGAAGGCCCCATCAGCGCCATGAATTCGTTTCTTTTAACGTCCATGTCCACACCGTTTAGCGCCTTAACTACTTGTTCGCCAACTTTAAAGAACTTGGTAATTTGCCTGATCTGAATGATTGATTCGCTCATATACGGATTCTAAAATGCTCTTTGGCCTGATCTTTCCTGAAAAATACCAAACCCACATGAAACAAATCGATGGTAACCTGATTTTTATTGTCTACAACAATTTCTTTCCACGCGCGGGTCATCCCTTCCGACCAATAAATGTCATCGAAAATAATCACCGATTGGTCGGGTAAATATTGGCTGAGTTGGCGATAGTAATCGATAGTGGCTGCGTAGCTGTGGTTGCCGTCAATAAATACAAAATTGATATCGCTATAATCGCGCAACACTTGCGGAAAGGTGGTCGCAAAGTCACCGATAAATAGCTCGATATTATTCAGTCCGAGTTGACCAAAATTCGCTTTTGCCACGCGCGCAGTTTGCGGACAGCCTTCTATGGTAATCACCGGATTATTTGACAGTGCCAGATAGGCAGTTGAAAGTCCTAACGAAGTGCCCAATTCAAGAATTCTGGTCGTTGGTGGTTCATCTGCCAGTCGATTCAGCAATCTTCCAAATAGGGCATTTTTAGCACTGTGTTGGGCGATGCTGGCAACGGTTCGGGAACTGGAGCGGTGCACCTTTGATCCTGAGCCGAGGTCAGAAACTTCGATGGTTCGCTGGTCGCTGAGCAGTTGTTTGCGAAGCGTTTCAACCGGTTGATAAATGCGGTTTTGGGCATCTGGCAATATCCGGGTGGTTAGATCAAAAACAAAGGGCGAATGAATGCCGTGGCCTTTTGTCGTTTTGGACCCAAAAAAGTGGCAGATATAATTTTTAACCTGGTGGAGTGACAACGCGAACCAATAATCGGTTACTGTACTTCGAAAATCTGATTGTCGAGCGCGGGCGTTTTGGGCACACCGATTTTTATAAATGGATATTTCGAAACGATATGACAGCTATTGCACGAATTGAGAAATTCGCTGTACACTTCTTCAAACATACGGTCCGATTCCAGGGCTCTTTCAAAAAGTTCGAGCTGGCTCAGTCCAAAAGTTTTGATATTTGCGCTGATGTCAACACCTTCGTGCTCTACGTTTCCTTCGGCAATTTTTTCCATTATTTCTTCCATTTCATGAATGTAGAAATCTCGCAGCGGCTCGTTGTTGTTGATTCCGGCAAAGTATAATTTATTCATGAACAATAGGAGACTGCTCATGGACGAAACTAAATCCACTTCTGCGTGGTGATGCCCGGTGACTGGTTGAGCGGCTTGGTTGTTCCCAGAATTGCAGGCAGTGACCGAGGTAAGGAGTAAAATAACAGCGGCAGCGATAATGTTCTTCATAGTTTCCCTGTTTCGAAAAATGTTTAATTCTGCTAAGTTAGGAAACTAAGCCCATTTCTCGAGTCAGAAATGAAGGATTGAATTTACACCGTTTTACTGAACATTTGTTGGCCTTGCCGTGTAGACTCACCCAGGTATTCGTCAAACGCCATACATACATTTCGCACAAACGGCTTTCCCATATCGGTGAGCATAATTTTCTCTTTGCTCATTTCAACCAATCCGTCATTTATCATTTCTTGCAGTTTATCAGGGAGATCGAGCAGAATAGGGTGGAAGTTCTGATTATGGCTCCACGATGTTTCAAAGACCGTCATCAGGTTCTGGATATGCTGTCGCAGCACCTGGTCGCTTTCGCTCAGTAAGTGTCCGTTTGAGATGGGAATTTTACCTTCGAGACAGGGCGACTTATAGCTTTCGATAACTTTTTCGTTTTGTACGAAAGCTCCCCAAGAATCGCTAATGGCGCTGGCTCCCAATCCGATTAAGAGTTTGGTTTGCCCGGTGGTGTAGCCCATAAAATTGCGGTGTAGCGAACCGCTCTGAGCGGCAATGGAAAGTTCGTCGTCGGGTAAGGCAAAGTGATCCATTCCGATTTCTAAGTAGCCAGCATCTTCAAACATTTCCTTTCCACGTTCGTAGAGCGCGCGCTTCTCTTCGTTGTTTGGCAGGTCGGCCTCGGTGTATCTTCGCTGACCCGGTGATTTCCACGGCACATGCGCATAACTGTAAAACGCGATTCTTTCCGGACGTAGCTGGTTCACCAGATTCACGGTGTTGACCACACTGCTCATTTTTTGCAAAGGAAGTCCGTAAATTAAATCGAAATTGATGGAATCGTACCCGATTTCTCGGGCATCTTTCACCACTTGTTTCACCTGTTCGAAAGATTGAATTCGGTTGACAATTTTTTGAACTTCGGGGTCAAAATCCTGAACTCCGAGGCTCATTCTGTTGAATCCTGCAGCATGAAGCACCTCCAGATGCCGGCATGTGGTGTTGTTCGGATGAGCTTCAAAACCAAAAGACTTGTTGGGATGTACAATGCAACCGTTTAATAATCTATTCAAAAGATCCGCAAGGTTTTCCGGACTAAAAAAGGTTGGTGTTCCTCCACCGAGATGAATTTCACGAATGATTGGCTCCTCCGGAAACCACGACCGATAGATATCCCATTCTTTTAGCAAGGCCTCGATATAAGGTTCCTCTACTTTGTGATTTTTCGTGATGCGCTTGTTGCATCCGCAGAATGTGCAAAGGCTTTCACAAAATGGCAGATGCAGATAAAGGCTTATTCCCTCGGTGTGATTGGTTGCTGAGAAAGTGGATAGAACGCTTTCTTTCCACAATTTTTCTGAAGGGACATTGTGCCAAAACGGAACAGAAGGATAGCTTGTGTAGCGCGGACCGGCAACATTGTATTTGACAAACAACGGCGTTTGCATGGGCTTAATTTTATACAAAAGTAGGTAGAGCGATCAAGGTATAAAATGACCAAAATCAGCTTTTGCAGCCCCTTGATTTTAAATCGCTTCAGCCACAACAAAAACACTGCCTCCAATAAAAACAAGATCTTCGGGATGGGCGTTGTTTCTAGCTGTTTCCACGGCGTCTGCCACACTGATGTACGCCTTTCCTTGAAGGGAAAGAGCAGCGGCTTTTTCGGCAAGCGTTTCGGCATCGAGTGCGCGCGGAATTTTGGCTGCACAAAAGTAATAGGTGGCCGTGCGCGGCAACAGGTTCAAAATGGCTTCGATATCCTTGTCGCTGGTCATGCCCCAAACCATGTGTAGTTTGCGGTGCGGAGTCTGCCCGATTTGTTCGACTACCATCCGAACACCATCTTCGTTGTGTCCTACATCGCAAATCGTTAGCGGCTGCGTTGAAAGTTGTTGCCAACGACCCTGCAAGTGGGTATTGGCCACCACGTTGTTTAATCCATGGTAGAGGTGCTGATCGTTAATCTCATTTGACTTTTGCAATAGCCGAAGGGTGGTAACTGCCGTTGCAATATTTTGTTGTTGATAAGCGCCTTTAAGGTCGCTGGTAAACTCAGATTGCGCGGGAGCTTCGGTTAGGAGCGCACTTCTATTTTTTGCCACTTCGCGAATTGCCCTGAGTGCATCGGGATGCATTTGTCCGCAAACTACGGGCGTACCCTCTTTTATGATTCCTGCTTTCTCACGTGCAATGGCGTCGATACTACTTCCGAGAAACTGAGTGTGGTCTAATCCAATGTTCGTAATCACCGAAACTTTTGGGTTAATTACATTGGTAGAATCCAAGCGTCCGCCCATACCGGTTTCGATAACCGCAAACGCTGCGTTTTCTTTTTTGAAATGAAGTAGAGCAAGGGCTGCTGTCATTTCGAAGAACGATGGTTGGAGCGTGGCAAATAGAGTGGAATGCTGCGCGACAAAATTTACGACTTCATTTTCTGAAATGGGCATGCCGTTGATGCGAATGCGCTCGCGAAAATCCTTGAGGTGTGGAGAGGTGAAGAGTCCGGTTTTGTATCCGGCTTGTTGAAGTACTGATGCAATCAGGTGGCTAACCGAGCCTTTTCCGTTGGTGCCGGCTACATGAATAAATTTAACGCCAGACTGTTCGGGGTGCCCGAGCGCTTCCATTAGTTGTTGGGTGGTGCTGAGGTCGGCCTTATAAGCAGCTCCGCCAATGCGCTGGTACATGGGCAACTGGCTGAAGAGGTGCGCCAGCGTCTCCTGGTAATTCATTTAATTCAGTTGGAAAATAAAACGGATTTTTCCGCGCTGTTCAATGGCTGCGCTGCTGTTTGGGCTGAATTTATACCGCATGCCGGCATGAATGGCTTTTTGTGTCAGGTAGGCGCTAGTGGTATTGCTTTGTGGGTTCCACTTTGCGCTGAGTACATTTCCCTGACGATCAACGGTGATATCGAGAACGACGATTCCCTGTTCTTTGGTGTCTTTGATGGTGTAGCCGCTAACCAGTCCGCGCCCCGCCAGTTCCCAATCGCCCTGACCACCTCCCAGTACGCCTTTTCCGGGTTGGCCATCTGGTGCACCCTGGTTTCCTTCTCCACCGGCATCACCTTGACTTCCTCCACCAGCCGGTGTTGACCACGCCTGATCGAGCGTGCGACTAAGTTCTTCGCTAAGTGAAGGTTCTGGTTCTGGCTCTGGTTCAGGTTGCGTTTCCACCACTTCGGGTGTGCTGATTTCGCTTTCTTCCTGTGTTACAAATTCTTCTTCAACGTCCTCTACCGGCGGAGTAACCGCAGTGGGTGTTGGTTGTTCTTGTGGTATCGGAATATCTGTTTGGATCTGGGTTTCAACCTCTCCGCTGCCAGTGGTGCTCCAGCCAAATTCAATGGTTGCTCCGCGATCTTCGGGAAGGGGGTATGGGGTGTCGAGACCAAATAAGAGAAACAGGATTAGCAGAATGACGTGGATAGTGATGGTTCCAATCAGTGCCGTTCTTTTATCCTTATTTTGAATGAGCTCCATTTTTCAGATCGGTTAATTATTGATCTGAGGAAGGTTGTGTTTTGAGCACAATTTTCCATTGGTTGCGTTTGGCGATATCAAGCACCTTTACCATGATGCCCGTGGGCACACTTTGATCTACACTGAGTAAAATGCTTTGGTCGGATTTGGTAGACAGCACTTGTGCCAGTTCGCTCTCAATATTGGTGGGGTTGACGACCCGGTTATCGATCGAGTGAACCAAATCAGCTCCTATTCGCAGCGATGTGCTTTGCTTGTCCTGAGTGCGGTTGCTGCTTTCCGGTAGATCGACAGGCAGCGCGTAGGGACTAACCAATGTAGAAACAATGATAAAGAAAATGAGCAACAGAAATACCAGGTCGGTCATTGACGACATACTGAATTCTGCGCTAATTTTATTTCGTGGTCTGAGATTCATCGTAGTTTACTTTCCGGGTTCGTCCAGTAAGTCCAGAAATTCAAGGGCCTTGGCTTCCATATTGTGAACCACTTTTTCTACTCTTGTCACTAAGGTATTATAAGCGATGTATGCAATAATTCCAATAACAAGACCGGCAACGGTGGTGACCATGGCCTGCATGATACCACCAGAAAGTTCGGTGATTTCTACCCCCGCATCACTAATTTTCATGGCGTGAAAAGTCACGATCATTCCGATCACCGTTCCCAGAAATCCAATCATCGGAGCGGCACCAGCCACAGTAGCGACCACCGACAGTCCTTTTTCCAGTTTATAAACTTCGAGCTTTCCAACGTTCTCGATAGAACTGGAAATATCAGTAATCGGTTTTCCAATTCTCGAAATTCCTTTTTCCAACATTCGGGCTACTGGGGTGTTGTGCGAACTGCATAGGTTTTTTGCCGATTCTACTTTGCCATCATGAATAAAATCGCGGATTTTATTCATGAAGTCTTTATCCTCGCGCGATGCTTTATTAATGGCCAGTGTTCGCTCAATAAAAATATAGACCGCCAGTACGGAAAGAAATCCCAACGGCATCATAATATACCAGCCCCCGGCCACAATCAACTCCCATATTGATAGGGTTTCGATGGTTGGTTCAATGGTCTCTAATGTGTCCAGAGCGGCTTGACCGCCTTCATTTATCTGAGTAAAAAGAAATAATGACATCTCCCGAGTTGGTTTTTGATGTGTGTTATAACGCTGATTGCAATGCCTAAATTATACATTCATCAGGTAATAGACCAATGCTCCTGCAAAGAATCCTGAAAGCGCTAGCAACGAAATCTTCTTCATGTACCATACGTAGTCAATTTTTTCGAGACCCATTACTGCAACTCCTGCTGCAGAGCCGATGATCAGTGCACTACCTCCGATACCGGCACAATAAGCCAGAAACTGCCAAAATACTCCGCTGGCTGCAAAGGGAGATGTTGGGTCAGCAGAAATGGGATACATTCCTTGTGCTGCCGCTACCAACGGAACGTTGTCTACCGCTGCCGAAAGCATTCCGATGGCAATGTTTATGGCAAAAAGATTGCCGATGTGCTTATCCAGAAACGCTGCCATATAGTTTAGATGCCCAACTTCCTGAAGGGCCGAAACCGCCAGAAGAATTCCAAGAAAGAAAAGTACCGAGCCGGTGTCTATTTTCTGTAGGACATTCACCACCGATAGCTTCGATTTGGTTTCTCTGTTTTTATTTCTGTGGATGATTTCGGTTATCATCCACAGAATACCCACACTAAGCATCATTCCCATAAAGGGCGGCAAATTGGTGATCGTCTTAAAGATCGGAACAAATAATAATCCTAAAATACCGAGCCCCAATATCAGCATTCGTTCAAACGGAGTGGTAGGAGTAACATAATGGTCCACGCTTTCATTTTTCCTAGGCCGGTTTACATTTCCCTTCATTCGTAATGACATAATAAATACGGGTACCACCATTGCAAGAAGGCCGGGGATGAAAAGTTTGGTCACAATGACCATGGTGTCAGGAAGCTGTCCTTTAATCCAGAGCATGGTGGTGGTTACGTCGCCAATCGGTGTCCACACTCCACCGGCATTGGCTGCAATAATTACCATACCGGCAAACATCCACCGCGTTCTTTTATGTGCAATCAACTGCCGCAGCAGCGATATCATTACGATGGAAGTGGTGAGGTTGTCGAGTACCGCAGACAGAAAGAAGGTCAGAATCGCGATAATCCACAACAGCTTAACTTTATTGGTGGTTTTAATGCGGTTGGTAATAACAGCAAAACCTTCGTGAGCATCAATCAACTCTACGATGGTCATTGCTCCCATTAAAAAGAACAGGATATTGGCAATGTCATAAAGGTGGTGCATGAGTCCCTGCTCAACATGCATGTGTTCAATAGGCGTAAATACATATAGCGCCCAGCAAATAATGCCTGTAATTAAGGCCGACGCCGTTTTGTCAATCTTAATCGGGCTTTCCAGTGCGATGGCCAGATAGCCAATCACAAAAACGATGATCATTAAAATTTCCATGGGTTTATTAGATGAGTTGTTCTAGTGCTACTTGAAAACTTGTTTGGGCAATATGGATGGTTTTTGGATTCCGTTGATATACTTCGCTAAGCGCCCTGTGAATGGTTCTTGAAGTGTCTTCAAAGAAGGCGATATCGGTAAATTCAATATTTTCTTGCATGCAGTACGCAAATACTCGCGCCATTCCGCAGTTGGCAATAAAATCAGGTATTACGCTGATTTGGGTGTCACAGTATTCTGCTATCGGACCATAAAATATGGCTGTATCGGCAAAAGGAACATTTGCGCCACACGATATGACTGTTGTTCCTGCCGCAATCATGCGTTCGCACTGTTCATGGGTTACCAGTCGTGATCCTGCACAAGGCAGGAAAATATCCGCCCCGAGATCCCAGATTTTGCTGTTTACCTCATCAAAAGAAAGCATGTTGTCGGCCACCAGTTGGTTCCCGTTTTTGTTGCGGTAAAGGTCGGTGATTTCTTCAAAGCTAAATCCCGATTCTTTAATCACGCCACCTGCGCGGTCAATAATGCCAATGATTTTGCATCCGCGCTTAGCCAGGTAGTAGGCAGCGGCAGAACCAACATTGCCCCATCCCTGAACGATGGCCGTTGCACCATGCAAATCTTTGTTGTAAATAGCGTAATGGTGAACAACGGATTCAGCAACACCAAAGCCGGTGATCAGATCTGCAATTACATATTTTTGATTGACATCCGGCGTGAATTCCGGATCGGTGACCATTTTGGAAACACCAAACCGCAACTGACCAATTTTGTGAATTTTCTCACTGTCGCGCGGGTTGAAGTGGCCGTTGACAACACCCTCCTGTGGATGCCACAAACCCAACTCTTCTGTTATCGGAATGACTTCATGCACTTCGTCGATATTCATATCGCCGCCAGTACCATAGTAGTTTTTTAAAATGGGTAAAACAGCTTTGAACCAGCGCTGTAGTACTTCTTTTTTTCGTGGATCGGAAGGGTCGAAATCTATTCCGGATTTGGCTCCGCCGATCGGTGGTCCGGCTACACTGAATTTGATTTCCATGGTTTTGGCCAATGACACCACTTCGCGACGGTCAAGTCCCTTTCTCATACGGGTTCCACCGCCGGCCGCACCTCCTCTAAGTGAGTTGATTACAACCCATCCTTTCGCATCGGTTTCGGCATCATTCCATTCAAAAACAATTTCCGGTTCTTTTTCCTCAAACCGAATTAAGAGTTCTTTCATGCACCTGAATTTAAGGGGCAAATATATCAAAAGAAATGTGCTGGCATCCGCATCAAGCCAAAAAACAAACGGGATGTGATTAAGGCAGGTGAAGACTGCCAGCGCAATGGCTTCGGGATGCGCCAGTGTACGATTCTAAGCAATTGTCATTGTGTTGGATACGCAAGAGGCCGAGATGAGCAAATATCAGCGCCTCTTTAAAGTCTATAATTTCAAGCTCGGGAATAATAACTTCAGCGCTTGTTTTTGATCTGATTCGGCTCACCAAAAAGGAGTGGTGTGCTCCGCCGCCTGTAATTAGCAACCGCTCCGATCCTTTGGCAACGACGACCACCTGTTCAGCAATATGTTCACAATACGTGGCCAGTTTGTCGTTGGTGTTGATTTTTGATGAATCGAGTATCGGTCGCACCGCTTGTTCATACCATTCGCGTCCGAGTGATTTAGGAGGTTTTTTCCGATAAAAAGGCAATTCATTCAGCGCTGCGAGCAGGTTTTCATCTACCCTTCCAGAGGCTGCTAATTCACCATTTTCATCAAAGGATTTTCCTTCGGCCGCCACCAGTTCGTTTAGCGCCATGTTCACCGCACAAATATCAAAAGCAATTAAATTTTCAGGCTGCTTTATACTGATGTTTCCAAAACCTCCCAGATTCAGACAGGCATCGTATTCTGGAAATAAATGTAAATCACCAATCGGAACCAGTGGAGCACCTTGACCTCCTAAAACGACGTTTGCCGATCTGAAATCTCCAACCACAGAAATCCCCGTGGCGGAGGCAAGAATTGCAGGAGATCCCAATTGATAAGTAATTCCGATGTCAGGGGTATGAAAAATGGTGTGTCCGTGAAAAGCAATCAGATCGGGAGGGGCGAGCTCATTTTCTCTTAGAAAACAAACGACCATTTCGGCAACCAGAAGGGAGTATTCATATTGCGTTTTGACCAATTCTTCGGCACTGCCTCGGTGAAGTTGACTGAGGCGTTGCTGCCACTGGCGATCATAAGCAATGGTTTGTGCCCTAATGATCTTAAAAAGTGCCGGATTGTCCGTTGGAAATGAGCAGTACGCGATATCTGTACCATCGAGCGAAGTGCCCGACATTAATCCGATGACCCGCACATTATTCATGTTTAAAAGCTTGGTGAGGTGAAGCAGCAAAGGTGAAAATAAAATTTAAAGGTTAATTTTGCGATCCGTCCAAAAATCACCAAAATTTAAAAAGCTTTCAAATGGATTTTCAACTCACTGAAGAACAACTGGCCGTTAGAGATGCCGCCCGCGATTTTGCTCAAAACGTTCTTAAACCTGGCGTGATTGAGCGTGATACAAATCAGACCTTTCCGGCCGAAGAGATAAAACAACTTGGCGAACTCGGTTTTCTCGGAATGATGGTCGACCAGAAGTATGGTGGCGGTGGAATGGATGCCGTCAGTTACGTTTTGGCCATGGAGGAGATTTCTAAGGTTGATGCCTCGGCTTCTGTGGTGATGTCGGTCAACAACTCGTTGGTTTGTTGGGGTCTGGAGCAATTCGGTTCCGAGGAGCAAAAACAAAAATACTTGGTGCCGTTGGCCAAAGGAGAAATTATTGGGGCCTTTTGCTTGTCAGAACCTGAGGCGGGTTCAGACGCAACTTCACAGCGCACCACCGCCATCGATAAAGGTGATCACTACCTGTTGAACGGAACCAAAAACTGGATCACCAACGGTGGAACAGCATCTGTTTATCTGGTGATGGCGCAAACCGATGTGGATAAAGGTCACCGCGGTATCAATTGCCTGATCGTAGAGAAAGACATGCCCGGATTCGAGATTGGTGCAAAAGAAGATAAATTGGGAATTCGTGGTTCCGATACCCATACCCTGATGTTTCAGGATGTAAAAGTTCCGAAAGCAAACCGTATCGGTGAGGACGGATTTGGTTTTAAATTCGCCATGAGAACCTTAACCGGTGGCCGAATTGGAATAGCCGCCCAGGCTTTGGGAATAGCATCAGGAGCATACGAACTTGCCCTGGCTTATTCCAAAGAACGCGAAACCTTCGGCAAACCTATTTGTGAGCATCAGGCCATTGCTTTTAAGCTGGCAGATATGGCCGTACAAATTGAAAACGCCCGCAACCTCTGCCTGAAAGCAGCATGGCATAAGGACAACAATATGAGTTATGATCTCTCGGGGTCAATGGCAAAGCTCTACTCCTCAGAAACAGCCATGAATGTAACGGTTGAGGCCGTGCAGATTCACGGGGGGTATGGCTACGTTAAAGAGTATCACGTGGAGCGTTTGATGCGTGACGCCAAGATTACACAGATATACGAAGGAACCTCCGAAGTACAGCGAATTGTTATTTCGCGCAGTGTGCTGAAAGCTTAGAGCAGTTTCGTCAGTTTTTCGAGTTGCATTCCACGCGAACCTTTCAATAAAATAAATCGGTCGGTAATCGGTTGCTTTTGAAGGTGTGTTTCGGCTTCTTTGGTGGTTTCAAATACCTTTATTTCGGCAAGCGTCATTTCGACGGAAGCCTGAAGAAATGCCTTTCCGATGACCATTCCCCGAAGCCGGTGTTCCATGAGTTTCTCCAGCACCTTTTGATGTGCGCTAAGGCTCCGGGTACCCAGTTCAAACATGTCACCGAAAATTACAAACCGATTGCCGTGGTCATATTGGGCAAAGTCTTCCAGCGCTGCGTGAACACTGCTTGGATTGGCGTTATAGGCATCCAAAAGAATGTGGTTTTTTTCGGTTTTTAGCAATTGCGATCGGTTGTTCTTTGGTTCGTATTCAGCAAGTGCTGCAGAAATATCCGCGTAGTCAACATTAAAATGTATACCGGTTGCAATGGCCGCGAGCAGATTGGGCAGATTATAACCTCCCACCAGAAGGGTTTGGACCGGCGGAGAAGAATAGTTGTTGGTTTTCCACTTCAAGCCGACATAAACCGATTCGGAAATTAGCTTGCTCTGCACATCTGCTCGACTGTCATCAACCGAATAGGTGAATTTGCGAATACCGTGGCTTAGTTCCTGAATAAGTGCATCCGAGGCATTGCAGATGGCAGTTCCTTTTCTTTTTCTAATGTGATCAAAGAGCTGGCCTTTGGCACGGCTCACGCCCTCTTTACTTCCAAATCCCTGCAGATGTGCTTCACCAATGTTGGTGATAATGCCATAATCAGGGTCGGCAATTTCGCAGAGCTGCTTGATGTCATCGGGTTGGTTGGCGCCCATTTCAATAACTGCTATTTCTGTTTCTTTTGACATGGCCAGTAGGGTTAACGGCACTCCGATGTGGTTGTTGAGATTGCCTTTGGTGGCATGCACGTTGTATTTTTTTTGAAGCACCGCATGAATCAGTTCTTTGGTGGTGGTTTTTCCATTGCTGCCAGTCAGGCCGATAACGGGAATGTTGAGCTGTTGGCGGTGGTATGCGGCCAGTTGCTGCATAACTTCAAGGGCATTGTCTACAACGATAATGCGCGGGTCAGGTGTTGTAGGAGTTTCGTCGGCTAGGGCGAGAACGCAACCTGCTTCAATGGCTTGATTGGTAAAATGATTGCCGTTGAAATTAGCGCCTTTAAGGGCGAAAAATAGACTTCCTTCGATGAGGTTTCTGGTGTCGGTACAAACACCGGTGGAAGTGAGAAAGTGATGATAAAGTTGATCTATTCGCATGCCCAAAAATAAACAACCCCGACTCGCAGGAGTCGGGGTTGAATAAAAAAGAATTCAATTTTTAAAAACCACCTAAACCACGTGGGCTTCCAACCCGCGCCATTGCACAGCGAAATCCGATGGTAGCGGTCGATTGCCGTTCATCGAGGAATCGGCGTGTGCCAGGGTTCAGGTAGTATGCGCGATCTCTCCATGATCCACCTTTATAAACCCGGGCACGATTACTCACCAGCGTGGTGGATTGCCAGTCGTACATCAGGTTTCCTTCGGGTTCTTCCTGTGCATAGTAGATGCTCGACTGGTGATCCCCGTCGAGGTAGTTAATATTATCGGCAATCTTATAGTTGCGACGGTCGATATTTTCTTCTTGTGTAACCTCTCTATAGCGGAGTTTACCAGGAGTGCTAACAACCTCGTCAGAAATACCTTTCAAGAGCTTTGGAGCGATTTGGAGATCGGTTGACTTTATCAGGTCAACGGCATCTTGAATTCGGATATAGGCTGCATCGTCACGACGTGAATCAATCATTTCTTTGGCTTCTTCGGCATAACCCATGAGCGACTGAAGCAACTGATCTTCCTCTGGAGTCAGGCGATTTCGGGTAGCATCATCAAATTTGGTGAGATACGCCATAATTCCATCAATATCGTATACCACCACGTCAAATTTGTCTTCTATGGCACCATCGCTGTTCAGTACTTTGGTTTCATAAACGTTTCCACGGAAAGGGTTAAATTCGTCTTTGTCTTCGGGCGAAAGAGGACGATAAACATCCATTACCCATTCGCTGACGTTACCCGCCATGTTATACAAACCATAGTCATTGGGAGCGTACGCAAATACGGGAGCAGTAACGTCCGCATTATCATTCAGGCTACCGGCAACACCCATGTAGTCACCTCGGCCGCGCACAAAGTTGGCCATCATATCGCCATAATAGCGGCTGTTGTTATCACCGCTTCGCACGAAGTGGCCGTTCCACGGATAAATTTTTCGGTCAGTAACCAGTTCCTCATAAGAGTTTCCAATCAGGCCGTATGCTGCAAACTCCCATTCGGCTTCTGTAGGTAGTCGGTAACGGGGCAACAGAATACCGTCTTCCATTCTTACGTTTCGGGTTTCGCGGTTGGGGTTGAAATCAACCAAACCATCGACACGTTTTCCGGCTTCGTACTGGCCTGCATAATAGGCGTCAGTAGAGAAGTGTGTTTCATTTGTTTGCTGTGGAAAATGCTCAAAAAGGCCTTCTCGAATCAGTATGGCTTCGTTCACGCGGTCTGTTCTCCATGCGCAGAAATCGTTTGCCTGAACCCAATTGACACCCACCACCGGATAATCACGGTAAGCAGGGTGACGCAGATAATAGTCTACGTAGGGCTCGTTGTATGCGAGTTTACTTCTCCACACCAACGTATCGGGCAAGGCTTTTTTGTATACCTCAGGATAATCCATTCCATACACCCGTCGCAACCAGTAGAGGTATTCCAGCCAGTAGAAGTTGGTGACTTCAGTTTCGTCCATATAAAATGAGGAAACGGTAACCCTTCGTGGAATGTGGTTCCAGTCGTAGGTCACATCCTGTTCTGCGCGACCCATGGTAAAAGTACCACCTTCGATAAGCACCAGGCCGGGACCGGTTTCCTGCTCGAGGAAGGGTGCTTTTTCGAATCCGCCATTGCGCTCATCATTGTAATTCCACCCGGTTGCTCCAGATTGCTCATACCTGCACGAACTCATACCGAGCGCTAATACCGCAAAGGCAGATAGTCCTGCAAATAGACTGAAAAAAGAAGTTTTCATGATGTATGTTTTTGCAGATTTCCTTTAATAACTAAAACGAGGGGCAGTTTATTACCCTAAATTTCTTTTTCGGGGGCTTACAGTTGAATTGTGCCGCAAAAGAAATTTCGTGCGAGCCGCCGGTTCCGATGCCCAGTCTGTTAAGTGTGAGGTCGTAACTGTAGCCAAAACGAACAATATCGGATTGAACCCCGAGCATGACGATGAGTGCGTCTTGCCAGCGATACCAAACTCCGGCCACAAACGGGTTCTTTGATACGTAGAGCCCGAGATTAAGTTGCTGGAAATCGCCTTGCATCTGATAGAGAACGTTAGGAGAAAGGGTAACGCCATTTTCCTCTCGGCCCACCGGGAATGTTGCGCCCGCATGGGCAGTCCATCTACGCGGAAGTCGGCTGGTTCCAACAATAAGTGATTCGTTGGGCTGAGCAAGGTGATGGGATGCCACACCGATAAAATAAGTTTCATTAAAAAGCAGAATTCCACTGGAGAAGTCAATATTATTCACCACACCACCCCTGCGAACTTCCTGTGTAGCATAAATAAAACCGTGGCGGGTGTCAATTTGGTCGCCAAATACGAGTTTGTCCCAGTTCAGCGACTTCTGAAAATAAGTGACTTCAAACCCGGCTTTAATCGACCAGGTTTTTGAAATGGCTCTTTGATAGGAGTAAATACCGCTGACGCGGGTGGTGTTGAGGGTTCCTTTACCAGCCACATCGTTGGTGACTAAGAGTCCGAGACCGCCGGAAAGTGCGTCGATATGCTGATCGTAAGAGGCACTATAAGTGACGAATGTACCAGAAATGGCAGGCCATTGATTGCGGTAGTTTAACACCGCGCGTGGACATCTAGCGCTTCCAGCGAAAGCGGGGTTCAGGTAGAGTGGATTCGCATAGAATTGCGAAAACTGCGGATCCTGTGCCTGCCCCTCTTTTTGCCAACCTATTGTTAGCGCTATTGTTATAACTGCTAACGGCAGTAAAATTCTCAACATATCGCTCAAATGATGCAATTTTTTTGAAGCTCCAATAATACGAATTATTTTTAAATGCTAAAGATAACGCTATGATCAACAATATTATTTTTGTTGGGTCGTTAAGGCAATGTTTACGGCACTTCCGGAGAAATAGTTATACTTTTCGGGATTGAAAAATCGGACAAGTGATCCATTTTAATTTACGGCAGGCTTTCTGGCTGCTAACTATTTGCTTGATTTCAACTTCTGCTGGATACGCCCAACGTAGCGCCATGGTCGATACCATTAAGTGGAAAGGAGTAACCACCTACGATATCGCTCCGGGGCTACAGGTTTCCCAACTTAATTTTGACGATGCGGCCTATCACGCTGAACACAGCAATCCAGTATACATTTACCAGCAAGAGGTAGTAGGACATCCGGCCAGGGCCAACGCTACATTAAATAATACCCGATTCGAAAGCCTATCTGCCGAAGAATTGGCCGCTGTGAATGTAGACTTCATTGACGATGATATATCGATCACTGCCTATATTTCGGTGTCTAGAGGACAGGCCTTTGCTACGGCCGAATTTATTCCTTTGAGAATAAATACCAACGGAGGGGTAGAAAGGCTGGTTGAATTTGAACTGAACTTAACGGTAAGCGGGTCGGTCTCGACTCCACCCCGAACTGCACGCACCACCAGTTCGGTAATGGCATCGGGCGAGTGGCACAAAATCGGTGTCGCCAACAGCGGGATGTACCGAATTTCCTACGACTACCTGAAAAATATTGGTGTGGATGTGGAATCCATTTCACCGAATCAGATTAATATCTACGGAAATGGCTTCGGTCTGTTGCCGATGGCGAACAGCGTTTCTCGCCCTGACGATCTTCAAGCCAATGCCATCAGAATTGTTGGTGGTGAAGATGGCTCTTTCGATCCTGATGATTACATTTTGTTTTTCGCAAACGGCCCTCATAAGTGGGAGTACAATCAAAACAATGAGGAGTTTCGCCATATCCGGCATCATTACTCCGATTCGTCTTATTATTTTATTGCGGTTGATGCTGGAGCTCCCAAGCGCATTTCGTCAACGTCATCAACCATTGCGTCGCCTACTCATACAGTCAATACCTTTGATGATTACATGTTTCACGAGCTCGAACTCGTAAACCTGATTAAAACCGGAAGAACCTGGTACGGCGAGTCTTTTGATGTTCAAAATACCCATACTTTTTCTGGCGATAGGTTTAATTTCCCCAACATCAGCACAACGGATGAAGCAAAGTTTAGGGTGGATTTGATGTCGCGGTCAATTCCGGGATCCGTCTCAAGTAGTTTTGCCATAACAGTAAATAACACCGAATCCTTTAACGTGAATATTAACGGTGTGTCAGGAATCTACACCGATATATATGCACGGGGCAAAGCCGAGGTGAGGAGCTTTTATCCAACGTCGCCCAACTTCAATGTTGAAATACAGTACAATCCGGCTTCTGCCTCAAGCAAAGGATGGTTAAACTACATTTCGATTAATGTGCGGCGGCAACTCATGATGCATGGCAACCAAATGATGTTTCGCGATATTCGTTCGGTAGGCCCCGGCAATGTTGCGGAGTTTCAAATTGAAAACGCTTCTTCCATACAGGTTTGGGAAGTGAGCGATCCGGTAAATGCAACAGAAATTAGTTTGTCTCCTGACGGCACCTTCAGACGACCGGCCAGTGAGTTGCGCGAGTTCATTGCTTTTTCGGGGAGTAATTTTCCTGCGCCAACTTATTTTGGATCAGTTTCCAACCAAAACCTACATGCCTTGGGCGTGAATCAACCGATAGATATGATTGTTGTCGCCCATCCCAGATTTTATGCGGAAGCAATGGATCTGGCCAACTTTCACACCACGCATCCCATCGATCCGGTTTATACGGAAGTGGTGACCAATCAGCAGGTGTATAACGAGTTTTCGTCTGGAACGCCTGACATTACAGCGATTAAAGACCTGATGCGGATGCTGTACGATCGGGCAGGAGGCGATGAGTCGTTGATGCCAAAATATTTATTGCTATTTGGCGACGGATCATACGATAACCGCAGCCGCTCGGCCAATAACACCAACTTTGTATTGACCTATCAATCCTCCATCTCCAATTCTCCAACGCAATCGTATGTGTCCGATGATTATTTCGGGTTGCTCGATTTTAATGAAGGAGAATCCGTTTCAGATAAGGTCGATATCGGAATTGGTCGACTTCCAGTAAAATCACGAGAGGAAGCGCAGGGGGTACTGCGAAAAATAAAGCAGTACATGACAACCGACTTCTCTGCAGAGGTGGCGCATTGTTCTGGTGTTGGCTCAAGCGCGTTTGGCGAGTGGCGAAACCGGTTGGTTTTTGTAGCCGACGATGAAGACAACAATCGCCACATGATAGATAGCGATGAACTGACGGAAATCTCCTACCTCGAAGAACCCGATTTTAACATTACCAAAATCATGATGGATGCCTATCAGCAGGAGTCCACCCCGGGCGGAAACAGGTATCCCGAAGTCAACAAACTGTTTCGTGAAAACGTTGAGCGCGGAGCACTTATCCTGAATTATATGGGGCATGGTGGCGAAATTGGACTGGCACACGAAAGGATTCTCGATATCTCAACCATCCGTAACTGGACCAACATCAACTCGCTACCTTTATTTGTTACTGCAACTTGCGAGTTTACCCGTTTTGATGATCCTTCGCGAACTTCAGCCGGAGAGTATGTATTACTCAATCCAAACGGAGGGGGAATTGCCCTACTTTCTACCACTCGTTTGGTTTATACTTCGCCCAACATGGAGATCTCGCGAAATTTTTATCGAAATGTTTTCAAACACAACGAAGTGCCCGATTTGCGCCTCGGTGATATTACCCGCAGAACAAAGGTAGCTACCAGCGGTACTGTTAATAAACGCAGCTTTATGTTGATTGGCGATCCGGCAGTACGGTTGGTTTATCCCCAAAAAAAGGTGTATACCACAGCCATTACCGACACGCTTGGAAACCCGCTGGACACCCTGAAAGCTTTAGGAAACGTCAAAATTTCGGGTTATGTGGGTGAAGGTAATGGTACCCCGCTCAGCAACTTTAACGGAGTGGTTACGGTTACTGTTTTTGATAAGGCCAGCAACATTACTACCCTGGCCAACGACGGAGGAATGCCGTTTCACTTTTCTACCCATAAGAATGTATTGTACCGTGGGAAGGCTGCCGTTACTTCAGGACAGTTCGAAATCAGCTTCATCATTCCAAAGGATATTAACCTGGCGGTGGATACCACCGGTAGAATTAGTTATTACGCCGTTTCTGACATGACCGATGCCCACGGCCACGCTGGCGGAATTACCATAGGAAGCATTGATGAAAATGCCGCACCCGACGACGACGGACCGATGGTTGAGCTGTATATGAATGATGAAAATTTTGTTTTCGGTGGATTGACGGATGAAAACCCAGTAATTTATGCGCGACTAACCGATGAAAGTGGAATTAATATGGTGGGTACCGGAATCGGACACGATATTACGGCAACGCTTAATGAACAAACATCCGATGTGTTGATTCTCAACGATTATTACGAATCAGATATGGATACCTACAAAAGCGGCACGGTGCGCTATCAGCTCGAAAGCATGGAAGAAGGAGTGCACAAGCTGCGACTAAAGGCCTGGGATGTCCACAATAATTCGGGCGAGTCTTATACCGAGTTTGTCGTTGCCGAAAGCGAGGATTTTGTTCTTTCACACATCCTGAACTATCCCAATCCGTTTACTACCCACACCGAGTTTTCGTTCGAGCACAATCAGGTGTGTAGTTTCCTCAACGTGCAGATTCAAGTATTTACCATTTCGGGAAAGTTAGTTAAAACGATTAGTACTGTTTCTCAAACCAATGGCTTCAGAGTTGAACCCATCGCTTGGAATGGATTGGACGACTATGGCGACCAACTGGCACGGGGTGTATATGTGTATAAGGTGAAAGTGAGGAACCCAGCCGGCGAAAAGGCAGAAGAATTTGAAAAACTCGTGATTTTAAAGTAGTTGAGTAACATATATTTTTACTTTATATTTGCAACCCTTTTAGACAAAAATATTTATGAAAAGCTTTTCCTCGCTAACCTTTATGCTCTTGTTTGCCGCTGGTGTTTCGGCACAGGGTGTTTGTACTGGGGCCATTGCCGGCTCAGACTGTAGCGAAGCCAATGTTATCACCACCGCGGTGCCTTTTCTTACCATCACGCCTGATTCGCGTTCCGGAGCAATGGGAGATGCAGGTGCCGGAATTTCTCCAGATGCCAATGCCCAATTCTGGAATGCATCAAAGCTTGCCTTTGCGCCAAACCAAATGGAAGTGTCGCTTTCATACAGTCCGTGGCTGCGAAACCTGGTGAATGATATGCACTTGGCTTATTTGTCGGGCTATTACAAAGTGAATCGCCGATCGGCCATCGGTGCATCTTTGCGCTACTTTAACCTGGGCAGCATTACTTTTACCAACGAGGCTGCACAAACCATTCGCGAGCACACACCCAATGAATTTGCCTTCGACCTTTCGTACTCATTACAACTTTCGGATTATTTTTCAGGTGGAATTACCGCCCGCTACATAAATTCTAATCTCACTGGCGGAACATCGGTGGGCGGTGCGGATTCGCGGGCAGGTCAAGCTTTTGCCGTTGATATTTCGGTGTTTTACCAAAACAATGAAATAGAAATTGGCGGTATGGATGGAACCTTTGGTCTGGGAGCGGTTGTTAGCAATATCGGAAACAAAATGGCCTACACCAATACCGCCGAGCGCGATTTTATTCCGATTAATCTGCGCCTCGGACCATCCCTCACCCTCGATATCGATAATTTCAACCAATTGACCTTTGCAGTAGATTTTAATAAGCTGTTAGTTCCTACACCACCCGTTTACAATAATAGCGGCGAAATCGCTGCAGGAAAGGATCCGGAAGTGGGAGTTGCTACCGGAATTTTTCAGTCGTTTTATGATGCTCCTGGAGACCCGATTCGCGATGAAGACGGCAATCCCATTTTCCGCAACGATGGCACAGTTGAAATTGAATCTGGAACACCCTTTCGCGAAGAGTTGCGCGAGGTTACCATCGGTGGAGGAGTAGAGTATATGTACGCTCAGCAATTTGCCGTGCGCGCCGGTTATTTTCACGAACACGCAACCAAAGGAAACCGCAAGTTTCTGACATTTGGTGTTGGGGTTTCTTATTCGATCTTCACCATTGATTTTAGCTACATTGCTGCAATCAACCGGGTCAATCCCCTGGCAAATACACTCCGCTTTGGGTTGCGTCTTCGTTTCGACGACTTGAAGAACTCGGGCCGAAGCAATGTTCCCGATTAAGAAAAAATGAAAATCAGAGTAGGTTTTGGTTATGACGTGCACCAGTTGCGCGATAATCATCCGTTTTGGATTGGAGGTATCCAACTGGAGCACACCAAAGGAGCCTTCGGACATTCGGATGCCGATGTGCTGCTACACGTTATTTGCGATGCTATTCTGGGCGCCCTGAATTTGCGTGATATTGGTCATCACTTTCCAGATACTGACCCAGAATATTCCGGTGTCGATAGTAAAGTTCTCCTTGAAAATGTCGTCGGCTTGATGCGTGATAAAGGTTTTGAGGTAGGAAACATCGATTCAACCGTGTGCCTGGAAATGCCCAAACTCAACCCCCACATTCCGAAGATGCAGGAAGTGATTGCCCACATTTGTGGAATTGATGTAGATGACGTGAGCATTAAAGCCACCACCAGCGAAAAAATGGGATTTGTAGGACGTGAAGAGGGCGTGATGGCTCAGGCCGTGGTGCTGCTGCAATCAGCGAAATAATTGGGCTTAAGAACGGTCCTCATAAGAATGCGTCTGTTCGTCTTCGTAATAGAAAATTCGAATGTTCGCCGTATCTCTTAAAAAATCAATATTTCCGATTTCCACCCGATTGATGTTAAGTCCGGTTCGTTCAGATAAATCCTTCAGTAGCTCCTCGTAGCGTTCGGGGATGATCAAATCAATTCGCTCGTACACAATTTTCTTGGAGGTTTCGTGCTTGAGCAGAAAAAGCTTCTCGAGCGCATAGGCTACCAGAATAATGGCAAAGTTGGTTAGTATCAGCTCGGTGTGGCTCACTTTGTTGTTGGCAAGTGCGTTGATAACCGAAACACCGATGACCAAAAACAAGTAGGTCATTTCCTTAATTGGAATCGGGTCGGTGCGGTATCTGATAATGCCGAATATGGCAAACAAACCCAGTGCAAAGCCAAGTTCCAGCCTTACGTTTTCGAGCAGCGAGCACAGAAAGAAAATGGTGATGCTGATCAGAATGTAGGTAAACAGATAGTCCTTTCGACGGGCAATGGGATAGTAGATGTACCGCACAATGACCAATACCACCAGCGTGCTGAAGGTGAAGCGCAGGAATAATTGCAATAGATCCTCCACCTCAATCACCGGAATTTCCATGAACTCCAAGGTTCCGCTCTTGGTTCGGGAAAACCACTCAATACCTGTCTGCAAATAATGTCCTGCTTCCAGATTTTGGAAAAACATTAAAAAGTCAAGCCACCAACCCATTGCTTATTTTTTTGAGGGTGAGAATTTTTGGTTTAAACCGATTGTATTTCAGGTTCTCATTCAACAATACCGAACCAATACAATATTTGCTGATTCGCGTTTCCCTGATGCGCAGTTTTTTGGCGATACCGGCAAAAGGGCTGTTGCGGTTTAATCGTTCCTGTTTCAGCTCTGCAATCACCACGTTGTCCATCTCCAGATGTTGGTCACCCATTTCAAATTTTAAGTTGTAGTCTATGGTGAGCCGTTCTTTTAAATGGGTATTCACCAGCGTGATTCGGTTAAAAGTGTTCCAGAGTTTGGGTTCAAGGGGAGATTGAACGTCGGCTACTTTATTGATAAAGGTCACCTGATTATTGGAGAGTTCCTCTTCAAAGTCCTCAACCTTTACGCGCTTCTTAATGGTTTCTCCCTTATTGTTTTTGAACTTGACCTCGAAAAAGCAAAGGTCGCTTTCGATGTATTTTCTGAAACGCACTTTGATCCGGTTCAGTTTGCCGTTCTGGTGCTGTAAGTAAAAATTATGGCTCGCAGTGTCGAAGTATAGTGTGCGGTATCGATTACTGCGAATACCATTTACAGAAAGTACGCGGTAGTCATTTTGAATACCCTGAAGAAGTTGCGATAGCTCTTCCTCACCAAAAACATATTTAGTATCGGTGCGTTTCATTAATTGCACCGAATCCATTTCGCTCAAATCAATGGGCGAAAATTGTAATATGAGGGTTTCAAAATCTTTCATGCAGGGAAGGGCAAAATTAGGAATTCTATAACACTAATCTAATACGGATTTAATTCAGAGGCGCTGACTTCAAAAAGGAGGATAAATTCTTAATTTAGTCGGCTATGCAAAAGCTAATGAAAGTAACTACCAATGTTGAAGAATATGCGTCTACAGCGACGCTGCCCAAGGTTGAACAACGACTGATGAAAGACGCAGCCAAGGCCATGCTGGATGCATACGCACCGTATTCGGAGTTCAAGGTGGGCGCCGCAGTTTTACTCGAGGACGGAACGGTCGTGATTGGAAACAACCAGGAAAACGGTGCATATCCATCGGGTTTGTGTGCCGAACGTGTGGCTTTTTTTGCCGCCAGGGCAAATCATCCAACTCAGCGAATTATGGCCGTGGCCATTCAAGCCTCTTCTCGAAATATGGATGTCAACCAACCCGTGTCTCCCTGCGGATCATGCCGTCAGGTAATGGCGGAATACGAACGGAATCAAACACATCCGATCCCCATTTTAATTGCCGGCGAAACCGGGCCGGTTTACCGAATGAAATCGGTGAGTGAACTGTTGCCGTTATTTTTCGATGGCGCGTTTCTGAAAAAGATTTAAACCATGCCTTTTCATCGCAAGAGGGCTATATTTGTAGCCCAATTTAAAATATAGCCGGAAGATATGGCAACAACCACTAAAAAAGACAAGAAAAGCACGAATTCAAAAGCGCAGAAATTCAGCAAGGAAACGTACATCGAGTGGTACAGAAGCATGTTGCTGATGCGTGTGTTTGAAGAGCGATGTTCTGCATTGTATATCCAGCAGAAATTCGGCGGATTTTGCCACCTATACATCGGGCAGGAAGCAATTCTTGCCGGAATGGTTTCGGCAATGAAAAAGGACGATAATGTGATTACCGCCTATCGCGATCACGCTCATCCGCTAGCGCTGGGCACAGATCCAAACCTGGTGATGGCCGAGTTATATGGTAAACAAACCGGGCTTTCAAAAGGAAAAGGTGGGTCAATGCACATGTTTGATTCAGAGCGACGCATGTTTGGAGGCCACGGTATTGTTGGCGCGCAGATTCCGCTCGGAGCTGGAATTGCCTTCGCAGAAAAGTACAAAGGCACCAAAAACGTGACGTACTGCTTTATGGGAGACGGCGCTGTTAGACAGGGTGCGTTGCACGAAACTTTTAACATGGCCATGACCTGGAAGCTTCCGGTGGTTTTTGTAATCGAAAACAACCAGTATGCTATGGGAACTTCCGTTTTGCGAACATCAAATATCCACGACCTCTATAAGCTCGGCCTGTCATACGATATGCCTTCTGCGCCGGTTGACGGAATGAGTTGCGAGGCGGTTCACGATGCATTTGCCATCGCTGCCGACAGGGCGCGTAAAGGCGATGGACCGACTTTGCTCGAGATGAAAACCTACCGGTACAAGGGGCACTCCATGTCTGATCCTGGCACCTACCGAACCAAGGAAGAGATGGAAGAATACCGCCTTCAGGATCCGATAACACTGGTGTTGAAAACCATCAAAGACAAGAAGTATCTGTCAGAGAAGGAAATTGAAAAAATTCAACAGAAAGTGAAAGAGGTGGTGGAGGAATCAATCCGTTTTGCCGAAGAATCTCCTTTGCCAGAACCATCTGAACTGTACGAAGATATTTACGTTCAGAGCGATTACCCATTTGTAAACGATTAATTGAGGAAAAAGCATGGCAGAAATAGTTCGAATGCCGAAACTTAGCGACACCATGACCGACGGGGTGGTGGCCGAATGGCATAAAAAAGTTGGCGATCAGGTGAAGTCAGGTGATTTACTGGCCGAAATTGAAACGGATAAGGCCACCATGGAGTTTGAATCATTTCAGGACGGCGTGCTGTTGCATATCGGGGTAGAAAAGGGAAATACTGCTCCGGTCGATTCGATTCTGGCAATCCTCGGTGAAAAAGGTGAGGACGTTGAAGCGATTATTAAGGAAGACCAAGCCAAATCCAAAGCGGCTGAAAGCAAACCCGAAGAACGCAAAGCAGAAAAGAAATCCGAATCTTCCGAGCCTCGAAAAGCGGCCGCACCTGCTGCCGCATCAAGAACTGTTTCGCGGTCGCAAACAGTTTCACCAGTGCAGGCAACTCCTGTTGCAGAAACTGACAAAAAACGAATTAAGGCTTCTCCGTTGGCCAAAGAAATTGCACGCGAAAAAGGGATCAACTTGGCTGTGCTGAAAGGCTCTGGCGAAGGGGGGCGGATTGTAAAGCGCGACATCGACCAATATGCAGGTTCTCAAATTGTGAATGTAGAGTCGTATCAAGAGGTTGAACTGTCGCAAATGCGCAAAACCATTGCCCGTCGGCTGGCCGAAAGCAAGTTCACCGCTCCACACTTCTACCTCACCATCGATTTGGATATGGATCAGGCTATTGTAGCGCGCGAATCCATTAACCGGGCCATTAAGCCAGCAAAAGTATCCTACAATGATCTGGTGATTAAAGCAGCAGGACTTGCATTGCGCGATCATCCGCAGGTAAACGCCTCATGGATGGATGATCACCTGCGGGTCAACAAGCACATCCATGTCGGAGTTGCGGTAGCTGTTGATGAAGGTTTGCTGGTGCCTGTGGTGCGCTTTGCCGACCAGAAAACACTCACCCAGATTGGTGCCGAAGTGAAACACTATGCCGAACTGGCCCGCAACAAAAAACTGCAGCCACAAGACTGGGAAGGCAATACCTTTACCATTTCCAATTTGGGCATGTACGATATCGAGGAATTTACCGCCATCATCAACCCACCAGATTCCTGTATTTTGGCCATCGGTGCAATTCGTCAGGTGCCAGTAGTGAAAGGCGGGCAAGTGGTTCCGGGCAACCGAATGAAAGTCACTTTGTCATGTGATCATCGGGTGGTGGATGGCGCCACAGGTTCAGACTTTCTCAATACCTTCCGCAGATACATCGAAAATCCGGTGGTTATGCTGGGGATGAATAACATTTAAGCGTCCATCAAATCTGAGGATAGCTGCGCCGCCACGTTTCGAGCCTGGCTATGTGCTGAATATTGACAGACGAGACAATCTAATCTCCATTTTCTATTGACGTAATCATTGTAGTCGTCCAATGTGCGATTGGCCAACGTGGATTTCGGCTTGGTGAATACCGCCAAAGACTATGGGTAGCAAAAACACTTGGCTTGATTTATTGTAAGGATTATCGTTGAACGGATCAGTAGCAGCACTGCGCCTGTTGATTTGAAAGCTGTACTTCTAATCATCGTTCATTGCGCGCATACTCGGTGGTAGGCATAAAAAAAGCCGACCCAATTTAGTTATTGGGCCGGCTTCTGATATATTGTTTTTTTAATCGCTTAATTGGCTACAGGAGCTCCTGAAGATTCTTTAACTGGTGAGGTAGCACCGGTTTCAGAGGCAGTAACCGTACCTTTAATTCGCAACACTTTGGTAGGCGCATTCACTGCATTAGAAGAAATGGTAACCGATTTATTGATCGGGCCAACGCGCTTAGTGTCATATTTTACCTGAATAGTAGAGGATGAACCGGGCATAATGGGTTCTTTCTCGTATGAAGGAACCGTACAGCCGCACGAACCTTTTGCCTGAGAGATAATCAATGGTTCGGTACCCGTATTGGTAATCGTAAACTCACATACGCCGTTGCTGTGTTGTTCTATCGTTCCGTAATCGTGAACATCTTTGTCGAAATCAATAACGGGGCCTGTCTGGGTTTGTGCATTTGCACTAGCTACAGTGGCCATAATGAATCCTAAAATAAAGAGTGCCTTTTTCATGGTTGTGTTTTTAATTTGTATCAGCAAATGTAGCTGAGAATATGGTTTCTTATTTGAGTTTAACAAATACTTAACAAGGCCTGTGCCAACTTGGGCATTTTCTATCGTGCACGCAGCATTTCCGTATGGGGAATGCCATCTTCGAGATACGTTTTTCCGGTACTGATAAATCCGAACTGTTCGTAAAAATGTAATAGATAGCTCTGTGCGGACAACCGTACCGAAACGATGCCGAACTCTTCGTAGATGGCCTGCATCACTGTTTGCATCAACACCCGACCGAACCCATTGCTGCGGAAATTTCGGGCTACGGCTACCCGTCCAATGGAAACCTCTGGATAAGAAATTCCCGGAGGGACAATTCGTGCAGTGGCAATGATGGTATCGTTGATCTGGCCTTTGATGTGAAAGCATTCTGGGTCTTTGCCGTCGAGCTCTGGATAAGGGCACTTTTGCTCCACCACAAAAATATTAATTCTGAGTTGTACAATATCGTGCCATTCGTGTAGCGTAAGTGCTGCAAATGGACTCCACGACCAATCGATCTTTAAGCGCATCAGAATAAAGTTGTTTGCGGTTCGGTAGCCACAGGCTTGAGCTCGTTGCTTTCGAGATAATACAAATACAGTTCGCAGTGATATCCCATTTGCTGAAGTAGGCTGCCATACTGCAAAATTTGTGCTTCGTGCTTTTGTTGGTACATTCCTGTCTTGAAATCAGCAACCACTGCATGTTGTCCATTGATCATAACACGATCGGGTCGAACTACCTTACCCTGCGGTATCACAATGGCCTGTTCTACCAGAATGTGTTCGTGATCACCAAACCATTTTCCCGCCCCTGGGTGCTCAAACAAGTTGCCGATTTGCTTTGCTACTGCCAATGATTGCTTCTTATCAAGTACTCCCTGAGCTTCATATCTGGCCAGCTGCTTTTCGAGATCTTCTGCGGTTCTGATTTCTGATAATATGCGGTGCACTAGATTTCCAATGGCACGATGGGTGGTTGTTATCTCACCATCTATCAACTCGCCAGCTTCCAGATTAATGCGGATTTTCTCCTTCCAGCCGCTGTTTCGTACAACCGTCAGTTGAAGCGAAGTCTCACTTTCCTGTTTCTCCTTTTTGGTAAAGTATTCAGATCGGTGGCAACGCTTTCCATGGCGCATGGGGTTCTCGTTCTGGCTCTTGGCGTTGGCATAATCGGTGACCCACTGCGCAATATTTGAAGGCGAGGAAGAAGTCGCTTGATTTTTCGTCAACAGATACAGTCGTTCTTCGGCTCGCGTGGTGCCCACATACAAAAGGTTGAGGTTGTCGAGCAGGTTGCGCGCATTTTCTAATTCCATGTCGTGCCGAAGTGGAGTAACTTCCAGTTTGCTGCTCAGTCCGGTTAGCATAGCCTTTGGCAGAGGAGCATCTACAGATTCCGAAAACGCTTCCGGAACCGCTGCCCAATAGCTTGCGTTATTGTGTTTAAAATTCCAGTCGGCAAACGGAAAAATAACCACTGGGAATTGCAAGCCCTTGGATTTGTGCACCGACATTACCTGGATGGCATTGCTGTCTTGTGGTATGCTCAATGATAGTTTGTCGCGCTTTTTCTCCCACCACTCTAAAAAGGCCAGAAGATCGTTGCTGTGATCGGTTGAAAAGGTGAGAATTTGCTGTTTAAAAAATGACCAATAGAGACTGTTAAATCCTTCGATAGAAAATAACCGCGCAAAATGTTCGGTCATTTCCACGAGGTTGAGCTGGATGAAAAGTGCCGGATGCCAGTTTATGTGGTGCGTATGCAGGTAACCTTTGATATCAACTGATTCGAGCGATTTTTTGCCTTTGCGGCTAAAGGCTTGAACAACAGGGTGAATTCGACTTTTATCGCTTTCCAATTGGTGCACAAGGCGCAGTAAAAAATCGAGTTGAAAACCAATGTTTTTAGGATCCGAAAGGTGGCGGAAAGCAGCGATGGCCATCTTCACTAACGGATGCGCGTCGATCAGCAGACTCTCGTCTGAAATAAATTCTATGGTGCGACCGGCAATTTTTTTTCCGTGCAGGTGATTCACCACGGTTTTTCCAAACTTGTTGGACCGGGTGAGGATACAGATGTCGCGCAGTTCATAACCATCTTCCAGACATTCGGCAATGTAGTCTGCCGTGAGCTGTAGATACTGTTCAGAAGTTTCTTCTTTATTTTTTCCATCCACCAGGTGAGTGGTCGCCATACCGGCATCTTCAGCCTTAAAGATGTTCTGTTCATAGCTGTTGTATACCGCCGAGAGCGACTCCGGAATAAACTGACGTAAGTGTTTATACAAATCGTTGTTGAATTGTACTATCCGCCCAAGCGAGCGGTAGTTTTTGTCAAGTTTTTCCGGCCTATACTGGTTTTCAAGAAGACGCTCTCGTTCTTTGGTAAACAGATCGTCAGAGGGCGGATAAATGGTGGGCAGCCGGTCAAATTGTTCTACCTCGCCACCGCGCCAGCGATAAATGGCTTGCTTTCCATCACCAACCAATAGCACGCGCCCGCCATTGCCCAGCGAATCGGTGACCAGTGGTAAAAAGTTGCTCCATTGCAATATCGAGGTGTCCTGAAACTCGTCAATCAGCAAATGGCGAAATCGTTGGCCCGTGCGCTCGTAAATAAAAGGTGCCGGTTCATTTTTGACGACGTTAGAGATTAACGCGTGAAAATCATCAACAAAAATCAGATTCTTTTCTTCCTTGAGTTGGTTCAGTGATTTGTGTAGCTCGTTGAGCAGCAATAACTGGTGAAAGCTTTTGAAAAGCTCATTAGCCAGCAAGTATTGAGGCATTCTTTCGCTTCGGATTTGATCGGCCTGATGGCAGTACGAAATCAATTCTGCAGTAATGCTTTCTACAGCTGTTATGCTGGCAGCATCCACTTTGGAATCTGTAAAATTGCCCTGATCAATACATTTTTGTACAAACGAATTGGCCGGATTTAGAATATTTCCCGCGGCCATTTTCTTGAAATAGCCATGCACACCACGGCTTTTGTAACTAAAATCCCGATCGGTAAGTCCTCGCTTTGTGATTAAATCCATGGCCGCTCTGCCGATGTTTGTCAAATCATGCTCAAAGCGATGAATGAGTTGACGGAGTTTGGTCTTGGCCTGTTCAAACGCTTCTACCGGAAATTCTTCGAGCAACTTCAAGTAGGGATCGTTTTGCGGGCTGAAGGTTTTTACACTCGTTTCTACCAATTGCCGCTCAATTTGCCAGCTTTTGTCATTCTCGATTTGGCTGGCGACATAATCAACCAGAATGTCAGTAGCTAATTTGTCGCGACCTACCTGTTCGAGCAGACGCGCAACTGCCTCTTCAACCAACGGGGTTGAATCGGTTTCTACATCAAAATCGTAACTGAGCATAAGGTCTCTCGAAAAGGCCCGCACAAGCTGATGCATGAATTTGTCGATCGTGCAAATGGCCAGTTCAGAGTAGTTGTGGAGCATCATTCGAAGCGTATCGGATGCGCGTTTTTGAATGTCCTCAAAATTGGCGTTTAGGTCCTTTGTGAGCTGAGGCATGAGCTCGGCCTTTGGGTTTTCTGCAAGATCTGCAAGCTGCTTGAGCACCCGACTTTTCATTTCTTCGGCAGCTTTGTTGGTAAACGTGATGGCCAGAATGTTTCTAAAACCTTTGGGATGCGGTGCAGACAGTGCGATCCGAATGTAATCCTGAACAAGAGTGTAGGTCTTTCCACTTCCTGCCGAGGAGCGGTAAACAATGAAATTTTTCTGAGCAGTCATGGTTTAAATATACCGGATTAAGTCACACTGTCAAACGTGCTTTTTCCAGTTTTTTGCCTCGTGCAGGAAAGCCCAAACAAACAGAAACTTTTGTACATTTATCGCGATGATGCGTGTTCAGTTTATATCGGCCTTGTGCGTGTTGGTATTTGCTGCGGGTCTTTTTAGCGATACTGCAATTTACATTCATTATCTGGCCAATCAGTCTGAAATCACTGAGCTGTTTTGCGAGAATAAAGACACGCCCGAAATGAAGTGCAACGGAAAGTGTCACCTGGGCAAACAACTCAATGAACACGAAGAAAGAGAGCAGGCTCCCCCTGTCGAATTTAAATTTGGAACCGTACACGTTTGCCTTTTAAATCAAGCGAATCGGGTTGACCTATTGACCCAACGGTTCAGGTTGGACAAGAAAGCAGACCAAACACCTGCTATAGAAAACGGCTACAGTGTAGTTGATCTCCCTCCGCCACGGTTTATCTGATGCTATTTTTTTTACAAGCTGTGTTTCCGAATTCATCAGAATTTGGCGCAGTTCATTTATTCATCAGATAAAACATCACCATGATAAGAATATGTGTATTCATTCTGGGGTTGCTCGTAGCAATTCCGGGCAATGCCTGTGATATCTGTGGCTGCTCAGCTCAGGGTCTGAGTTTGGGTTTGCTACCCGGCCTGTCGTCGCACTTTGTTGGTGTGCGGTATCACTACAGGCAATTTAACAGCGAACATCCATCGCAGTTTACACCGGGGGCCCGCGAGTGGTCGTACGATCACTTCTCAACCGCCGAGCTTTGGGGCAGGGTTTCCATTTCACCGCGCATCGAGTTGTTCGGTTTTGTGCCATACAATCATTATGTGCTCGAACAGCATCATAGCGAACAGCCAATAAAGCGAACGTCGAACTCGGGGTTGGGGGATGTCAGTGCGCTTTTGAATGTGGTTATTTTGCGTACCGAAAACCCAGCGATGAACGCTGGTATTAGTCACAATTGGCTGATAGGAGCAGGCGCCAAAGCACCCACTGGGGATTACGGCCTCATCGATGCTGAACGCGGTATCGTTTTGCCTAACATGCAGATGGGAACCGGTGCATGGGACTTCTCGTTGATCTCCAATTATCGCTTGCAGTGGAACGAGTGGGGTGTAAATGTCAATGCATCGTACCGATATAATACCCCGAACAAATTGCGCTATCAATTTGGCCAATCGGTTTCTGGAACGCTCGATTTTCTGCGGGTGTTTTCTCTGGAATCGGCCGGCATTGAGCTGATCCCACAGGTTGGTGTTCGGGTGGAAATGTTCGGAAAAGATTACAGCAACCAAAGTCGTCGCGAATGGAACGAGTTCTCAGGAGGTCACTTTATATATACTTCTGTAGGACTGGATGGCTACCTCAAACGGATCGGCTTTAATTTGCGTGCAGATTTGCCCGTATCTCAGGAGTTTGCTACAGGTTACGTTCAAAACAAATGGCGCTTCAGCGCCGGAGTGATCTATTTATTTAATCGAAAACAGTTATAACCATGAAAACCAAAATATTTTATATATCAATCATCGCAATTATCACACTTTTGTTGGTGTCGTGCGGAAAGGAAGGGTGTAAAGATCCTGCTGCCCTGAATTATCATCCTGACGCCAAAAAGGATGACGGTTCGTGCGAGTATCTCGAACCTTCGCTCACCATTTCAAAACCTTCGCAGCATAATTTTGACCAGGGAGAAACGGTGAGCATTAAAGCAACCGCTGTTAGCGATCAAACCATGCACGGCTGGACACTGGATTTGGTAAACACCAGTGCTGAACCCGCCGATACGGTGTTCCACAAGCACGAACACGTGCACAGTACACAGTTTGATATTTCGGAAGAATGGACCAACAATGTCACTATCCATTCTGATATGCAATTGACCATTCGTGTAGCAATGGATCACGATGGCAATGAGATGGTGAAAACCGTGAATTTTCACTGCCACCCAGAATAATGAATGTTTGGTATATTGGGGCGACGTGCGTTGCAATCGGCCTGACCATGACGCCGTACATAGGTGGAAATGGAGATTAAAAAGACCTTTCTATTTCGTCGGGATTGCGATAATGGCAGATTATCTGATGCGCGCTTCGAAAAAGGGAGTCATCTGTGCGGTCGCCGTATCGTCATAAGTTAATAATGTGTTTAACAGTAGATAGTGAAAAAATGAAAAACTTGATTTTCGCAGTAGGAATGCTGCTGTTGTTAAGTGTATTTGCGGGTTGTAAGAAAAACAAACCCGATCCACCAACAAGCGAGACCAGCTTACATCTGAAGGTTTCAGCGTTTTTTGGTGACCAGCCGCTGGAATTTGGCCCCACTTATCACAACGTGTCGGGATATCGCTTAAATGTGAGCGATTTTAAACTCTACCTCAGTCACTTGTTTTTGGTTGATCAGGAGGGTGATACGGTAAATCTAACCGACGTGGCGTTTTTTAATCTGACCAGCGGTGCCAATACACTCATAGTTGACCATCTCGGGGCGGGAAACTATTCCAAAATTGGTTTTGGAATTGGGGTGGCGCCGGATCTGAACAGCCCGCAGAATGAGGGCAGTTTTAATATTGCCCTCTTTGATCACGATCACCCGTTGAGCAATTCGAATAACATGTTTTGGAGTTGGGCTGGAGGCTACCGCTTTGTGGTGTTCGACGGCAAATACGACACCGACACGCAGTCTACCGAACCGATGATTGACGGATATTCGTTTCATACCGGAGGCGATGATGCATACCGTGAAGTGGTGTTCGAGAATATCGATTTCACGCTTTCTGAAGAATCTACAACGGCCTGGCTCGACTTTCAGATTGATCGGTTTTTTTACAACGATACAGACACAATCGATATCTCCGTACAGAATCAAGCGCATGCCCCCAATCAACCGTTAGGACTTCAGATCAGCGATAATATCCAACACTCGGTATCCTTTCGCCAGTGAGATGGGCGGGAGTCATATTGCTTTTCATTTTTGCGGTGGCCTGCAAACGCAACGAATATTTAGCTCCCGAGGTGCAGTCTACGTTTCAGTTGGATATCCCTGTCGGATTTCCACCACCGGTGGTTCCTCAAGAGAACCAACTTACAGCCAGCCGGGTGACCCTCGGTAAGCGATTGTTTTTCGATCCGCTGCTCTCTGTAGACAACACCATTTCTTGCGGCAGTTGCCACAAACCTGAGCTTGCTTTTGCAGAGGCTAATTCAATTAGTATTGGTGTAAACCAGTCTGTTGGATTACGTAATGCACCCTCATTGGCCAACGTCGCTTATCAGCAGGGTTTATTCGCAGAAGGAGGGGTCACTTCGCTTGAGTTGGCAGCGCTTGCCCCCATCACCGAAGAACACGAAATGAATTTCAATCTGCAGGAAATCGTGCTGCGACTCGGTGCAAACGAACATTATGTAGAACAATTTCGAAGGGCATATAACACACCACCAACAGAACTTTCGCTGCTCAAGGCACTTGCGGCGTTTCAACGCACGCTCATCAGCGGAAACTCCCGATTCGATGAATATTATTTTCAGGGAAAAGAGAACACACTAACCGAAGCCGAAAAACGCGGCAAGGAGTTGTTCTTTGGCAGCCAAACCAATTGTTCATCCTGTCACAGCGGATTTTTATTTACCAATGAAGCCTTTGCCAACATCGGGTTGTACGAAGTTTACGATGACCCTGGGCGGGGCCGGCTCACAGCTAACCCCGGTGATTTCGGCAAATTTAAAGTACCTTCGTTGCGCAATATTGCTGTAACTGCGCCGTATATGCACAACGGAAGTATGGCAACCCTCAAAGAGGTGATCGAACATTTTAATTCCGGTGGAGTAGGGCACGCCAATCAGGACGAACTGATCAAGCCGCTCAACTTAACAGAGCAGGAAAAAGCTGACTTGATATCGTTTTTGCATTCGCTGACAGATGAAACGTTTTTGAATAACCCCGATCACAGGCCGTGAAGTGGATGAAGTACATATCGATGTTGATTATCTGTGGGTTGGTCATCTACTCGTGCAAGAAAGAAGATCCAGCTCCTTTGCATCACCAAACACCACCGGGCGGCCTTCCGACAGCATCTTGTCCCACTCCTGATTTTAGCGAAACTACGCCATATTCTCTTGATCTTCCCGCCTTTGTCCCGCCCATGCCAATTCCTACTGATAATCCGATTACCGTAGAAGGCGTTGAGTTGGGTAGATTCTTGTTTTGGGAACCTGATTTGTCGGTCGATGGTACGGTTTCTTGTGGAAGTTGTCACGCTCCTGAATCTGGCTTTTCCGATCCCAACACATTCAGCGTTGGCGTTGGCGGTGCAGTGGGCATCCGGCAATCCATGTCGCTGACCAATATTGGCTGGGCCAGTTTTTACTTTTGGGACGGTCGGGCAACCACGCTCGAAGCGCAGGTGTTTCATCCAATTCTTGATCCGATTGAAATGGGTGAAGCAACTGGAAATGTGGTCAATAAATTAAAAAATAACCCGAAGTATACGCCACTGTTCGACGCTGCATTTGGCTCATCATGTGTCGATTCTTTGCGCATTTCCAAGGCGTTAGCGCAGTTTATGCGCACCATGGTGTCGTTCAATGCGCCAATCGACCGGATTCTCTATGGACCCGAAGACTTTTCCCCTTCGCAGTATAATGGCTACGTGCTTTTTCAAAGCGAAGGTGGAGATCCTGCTGATGGAATGGGTGGCCAGTGGGGGGGCGACTGCTTTCACTGTCACGGTGGTTCGTTTACCTTTTACACTGATCATCAATTGCACAACAACGGATTGGACAGTGATTTCACCGATCAGGGAGCGTATGCCGTTACGGGTAATCCACAGCATTTGGGACACTTTAAAACACCAACCCTCCGAAATATTGGATATACTGCGCCATACATGCACGACGGCCGCTTCACTTCGCTCGAAGAAGTGATTGAGCACTATAACACAGGAGGTCATCCATCACCCACCATCGATCCCTTTATGAAATACACCCAAGGAGGGTTACAACTGAGTGAACAAAGTAAAGCAGATTTGGTTGAGTTCTTACACATGCTCAGCGATGAAGAGTTTATCACCAATCCGGCATTTTCCAATCCGCACTAGGGCCGTCGTTACGGTCGTTTTAAAAAAGCAGTCCTGGGCAAGCAAAAGCCGCTTTGTGTTTCAAATATTGGTCTGGGTATAGTATATTTATTACTTTGTCGAATTGGAACAGTACAGGGTCTTTTCAGCAAACAATTTGGCCTCATTTCGCGTAAACGGCTTTATGAATGCATCAAAAATAATCCAATATCTGATCGGGTGCGCAGTGTGTTGTTTTGGTATGGTGTTGGAATCCAAAGCGCAGTGTCCTGTGCTATTTGATTACGATGGTGCAGCAGTAGAAAATCCTTACTGGTATTCTTGCTCCGGAAATAATTATACGCTGAATCTCCAGTCGCCAAATGTGATTGGAGAATGGGAGGTGGATTGGGGAGATGGTTCACCCATTCAAACGGGTTCGGGGTTGATTCCCGGCGAAATGATCGGCCACATGTATTCACAGGTGGTGGATATTTTTACCGTCACCTTCACGGAAGTCGAAAGTGGCTGCGTCATCATCGGCACATTAGTGATGGAAGAAGCCTCCAGCGCATCTATCCAGATTCCGGTAGGTGGTCTTACGCAGGCCTGTGCACCCAAAGAACTGGAGTTTATCAATTCGAGCACCAATGTGTCATCCACCACTGTCTTTACTTGGGATTTTGGAGATGGCAGTCCACCGCAGGTTTTTGATCATACCAACTGGGGCCAGACCATTGGCCACCTGTACGAAAAAGGCACCGTTGACTGTGAAACGGTGGTGACCTTAACCGCCGAAAATAGTTGTAACACTGTTCAGGGCGGACCGAGTCAGGCTACCTTTAACCCGATTCGCATCTGGGATCTGGACGACGCCGCCATCACCCCATCGGCCCTGGTGCAGTGCTATCCCGACACCACCTTTACCTTTACCAACACTACAGAACGAAACTGTCTGTTTCAGGGGAATATTTTTCAGCGACAGGAATATTGGAATTTTGGCGATTACTGGGGAACCGGTCAGGATTCAATTATCGACTGGACTCCGTGGCCGCCGACCCTGCCACGAACCATTTCTTATCCAGGCATCGGCACCTATGAAGTCATGCTCGTTGATAGTAATTTTTGCGGTCAGGACACCACCTATATCGAAGTTGAAATTGTGGCTCCACCAACGGCTGATTTTACCGCAAGTGCCGATACCATTTGCGCTGGCGAAACGGTTGTTTTCACCAACGCATCGTCTGACAACGCCAATACTTTTTCGTGGTATTTTGGAAGCGGAGGCTGGATTAACTCAGGCAGTGGAGACATATCGCGTACCTTCAATTCTCCCGGCACTTATGAGGTACTTTTAGTTGCGTCCATTAACGGGGCAACAGGAAGTTGTGCGGATACTGCAAGTGTTCCGGTGGTGGTGCTGCCGGCTCCCGAAGCAATTATTTTGGCCGATAATCCAGCAGCCTGTGATTCGCTGGCGGTAAACTTTTCTGACGGATCGATTGGATTTGTTCAATCCTGGGAGTGGGTGCTGCCCTCCGGCCAAACGAGCAGCCTTCCCAATCCACCTACCCAATATTTCAACGAACCAGGTGCCTATACCGCTTCGCTCACCGTTTCTTCCGCCAACGGTTGCAGCAACACCAACCACCTCGATGTTTTTGTTCACCAAACTCCCATAGTTGGATTTGTGCCTGAAAATGTTTGCCAAGGAGCCGAGGCCGTTTTTACTGATCAGTCGGTAGCAGGTCCTGGCGATCAAATTGTTTGGTGGAACTGGGATTTTGGCGGAGGTGCTACCAGCAATGATGAAGTGGCCACACACGTATTTCCCACAACTGGTACGTATACCATTACTCTTGAGGTTGGAACACCGTACTGCTCGGCCATCGATACTTTTGAAATTGAAGTTGAACCGGCACCCCTGGCAGGTTTTTCTGCTGATATTTACGAAGATTGCGGTCCGGTGAGCATTCAGTTCACCAATCAATCAGCGGGAGCATTTTCATATCTGTGGGAATTTGGTGATGGTACGATCAGCAATGAAGCTTCTCCGTCGCATATTTTCACCAATCCAACCACCGAAGTGGTCGAGTATGTGGTGGCGTTAACGGCGCTTACAGAATTTGGCTGCGCAGATGTGATCACCGATACCATCACAGTGCTTCCCGGAGCTGTAGCGCAATTCTCCGCACAAAGTGAACCGGGGTGTACGCCTTTTGACGCTACGTTTATCAACAACTCTCTCGGTGCGGTAGCCTATGAATGGGACTTTGGCGATGGCTCTCCGGTGTCAACAGAAGAAAACCCGGAGCATACCTTTACCAATACTGGTCTGTTTGTAGAGAATTATTTGGTTCAGTTGGTGGCCATTTCCGCTACGGGTTGCAATGATACGGCATACACCACCATTACCGCTTATCCCGAACCAATCTTCGATTTTACCGTTCCAAGCGATTCTGGTTGTAGTCCGTTTTTTGTTCAGTTTCCTGGAGTGCTCGGTGCCGTTCAGCTCGACTGGGATTTTGGTGATGGTGCCGTTGGAAATGGTCAAGCGCCGAGTCATACCTTTGTAAATAATACCAACCAGCCGGTGTCCTATACCACCCAGATGATCGGAATGTCGGCATTTGGATGTGTAGATACTGCCTATGCTGAAATTTACGTCACACCTGCACCGCTTTCGCAAATGCAGACTTCAGTTTTGTCGGGATGTTCACCGCTCGAGGTCACTTTTCAAAACCTCTCGCTCAATGCACACAGTTATGTGTGGGTGTATGGGGATGGCACTTCGTCAGAAGCCATTGAGGCCGAACACACGCACGTGTTTGAGAACAACACCAACGCTGCGGTAGAATACACCGT
>CAZARI010000020.1:0-51951 GCA_964487545.1 uncultured Cryomorphaceae bacterium | reverse complement strand
ACGGTTTGAGAAGGGTAATTAACGGAGAGCTGTAGATTGTCGTTTAACCACGGAGTGCACAAAGTTTTCACGAAGGTCACTAAGGTTTTCTCTGTGTTCTTAGTGAATCCTCTGTGTCCATTGTGGTTGATTTTTTAACCACGGAGTGCACTAAGTTTACACGAAGGTCACTAAGGTTTTTTCTGTGTTCATAGTGAGGTCTCTGTGTCCTTTGTGGTTAAGTGTTTTTTAACCACGGAGTGCACTAAGTTTTCACGAAGGTCACTAAGGTTTTTTCTGTGTTCATAGTGAATCCTCTGTGTCCATTGTGGTTGGGTTTTTTAACCACAGAGTTCACAAAGTTTTTCTCTGTTGTGGTTGGTGTTTTTAACCACGAAGTTCACTAAGCTTTCACGAAGGTCACGAAGGTCCGTGCCCATTGTGGTTGGGTTTTTTAACCACGAGTGCACTAAGTTTTGTGGTTAATGCCGTACTTCCGATCTTTAACATTTACTAAACCGAAGAGATGGATTTGAGCACGTTGCGCCAGCAGGCCGCGGGAAAAAAAGAGGATCATAAGAAGTTGCTGAAGGCGCTTAAGTCAAAAAAATCCGGAGAGATTGACGCGGCTTTTCACGCCGCACATGAAGAAGTTTTTGCTTGCACCGACTGCCTCCAATGCGCAAACTGCTGCAAAACCACAGGTCCGCTTTTCACCGGAAAAGACATCGACAGCATTTCAAAACACCTCCGCCTAAAGCCCGCTGCTTTCATCGATCAGTATCTGCGCGTCGATGAAGACGGAGACCACGTCCTGCAAACCGTTCCGTGCCCCTTTCTCGGTCCCGATAATTACTGCGGAATTTATGAAGTACGACCCAAAGCCTGCCGCGAATATCCGCACACCGACCGCCGCAACATGAAGGAAATTCTCAACCTCACCCGAAGAAATGCTGCCGTTTGTCCGGCTGTTTTAGAAATTCTTTCAAAAGTGAAGCGGGCTATCGAATGATTCATTAAGATTTCAGAAATCAATAAATTGAAAGAATGATTATCTTACTAAAATGAAATTGAAGGAAATCTTCGGGTCGCTGCTTACCTTGCTGGGAATAGCCGGACTGATATACGCTGCAGTACTTTTTATCAATGATCCCGACAACTGGAAAATCTTACTTGTCTACGGAGTACTCGGTTTTATTTTTTTCGTATCGGGCATCCGGCTCATCCGCAACTTATGATTTCCATTCATTCAATATCCATAAAAGATGATCATTCACGTCAAAGACATGGTGTGTAATCGCTGTAAAATGGTGGTAAAGTCCACCCTTAAAGATATGGGTTTGCACCCTGTTCAGGTAGAACTTGGCGAAATAGAACTGGAAGAAGACGATATCGCTGAGGTGAAAGACGAGCTGCGCCGACAATTGCAATCCCTCGGATTTGATTTGCTCGACGACAAAAGATCCCAAATCATCGAAAAAATTAAAAACCTGATCACCGATCTCGTTCAAAACAAAAACAATCAACTGGACATCAAATTGTCGTTCTATTTATCGCGCGAATTGAATCAGGACTACAGTGCACTGAGCAACCTCTTTTCCGAAGTAGAAGGCATCACCATCGAAAAGTATTACATCTTGCAAAAGATTGAGAAAGTAAAGGAGTTTCTGGCTTACGACGAGTTAACTTTATCGGAAATTGCCGACCGGCTCAATTATTCGAGCATGGCGTACTTGAGTAGTCAGTTTAAAAAAATCACAGGGCTGTCTCCCAGTCATTTCAAAAAACACCGAATCAGCCGGATACCGCTGGATGAATTATAAACTTCATAAATCCTGTCCAGAATATCATAACCGCTGACTTGCGATTAGTCGCGACCTTTGGATTAAAACATGAAACACACCTACCATATTCACGGCATGACTTGCAACGGCTGCCGCAGCCATGTTGAGGAAACCCTTTCCAACGTTGCCGGCGTCACCAAAGTAGAAGTCGATTTGGCCAAAGCCGAAGCCGTCATCGAAATGGAATCGCATATTCCGATAAAAACCTTTCAGGAGGCCTTGGGAAAAGACGACGGTGCGTACAGCATTCACGCTCCCGGCGATCATCACCATCACCAATCCCAACCCAAAAAGGAAAAACCGAAAGGTACGGGCGTTTTCTATTGTCCCATGCATTGCGAGGGTGAAAAAACCTATGATCAGCCCGGAAGCTGCCCGGTGTGTGGAATGGATTTGGTTGAAGAACGAAATCTGGCATCTGCCGAAACTGCGCAACAATGGACCTGCCCCATGCACCCCGAAGTGGTACAAAACGAACCCGGCGCGTGTCCACAGTGTGGGATGGATCTGGTTCCCATGCAACCCGAACCATCAGCCGAAGAAAAGTCTTACCTCAAACTGCTCCGCAAATTCTGGATAGCCGTAGCCTTTACCTTCCCCATTTTTGTCATCGCCATGAGCGAAATGATTCCGGGCCAGCCGCTCTATGGCATCATGGAACCCGTAATCTGGAACTGGATTCAGCTCTTCCTGTCGCTGCCAGTGGTATTTTACGCCACGTGGATGTTTTTTGAGCGTGCCTATCGCAGCATCGCCACTTGGAACCTGAACATGTTTACCCTGATCGGTATCGGTGCTGGTGTGGCATGGCTCTTTAGTGTGTTTGGTTTATTGGTGCCCGACTTCTTTCCCGAACAATTTCGCACAGATGGCGGTGCCGTGCACGTGTATTTCGAAGCAGCAACGGTCATTCTCACACTGGTGTTACTCGGTCAGTTGCTCGAAGCCCGCGCCCACAGCAAAACCAATTCTGCAGTTAAGGAATTACTCAAATTGGCCCCCAACAAGGCCACTAAATTGGTGGGTGGCGAAGAGATTGTTGTTGCGATCGATCAGATTGAACTGAACGATATACTCAGGGTGAAGCCGGGAGAAAAAATTCCAGTTGACGGAGTGATCACCGAAGGAGAGAGCACAATTGATGAATCGATGATTACCGGAGAGCCCATGCCAGTATCCCGACGTGTCAATGACCCGGTCACTAGCGGAACCATCAACGGCAATCAAACCTTCTTAATGAAGGCCGAAAAAGTGGGCAACGACACCTTGCTTGCCCAAATTATTAAGATGGTGAACGATGCCAGCCGCAGCCGCGCACCCATTCAAAATCTGGCCGATAAAGTATCCGCCTATTTTGTCCCTGCGGTGGTGATCATTTCGGTCATTACATTTATTGTCTGGATTATTTGGGGTCCCGATCCGGCTTATGTATACGCGCTCGTAAATGCCATTGCCGTTTTAATTATTGCTTGTCCTTGTGCACTAGGACTTGCTACGCCTATGTCCGTGATGGTTGGCGTTGGAAAGGGTGCTCAAAACGGTGTGTTGGTTAAAAATGCCGCCGCCCTGGAGCAAATGGAAAAAGTGACCACCCTCGTCGTGGATAAAACAGGTACGCTCACAGAAGGAAAACCCACCGTCGAAAAAGTGGGGGCTTTTGGAAGGGAACTTACCGCAGACGAGGTGTTGCAATTTATGGCTTCGCTCAATACCAACAGCGAGCATCCGCTGGCGAGTGCAACGGTTCAGTATGCGCGTCAGCAGAATGTAAATCCTCATCCAACGGAACACTTTACTGCCGTTACGGGAAAGGGCGTTGAAGGAACGATTCGAAACCGAAAGACGGCACTTGGAAATCTGGCGCTGATGGAGCATGCGAACGCCGAAATTAACTCACAGCAGCTCGCCGAAACACGTCAATATCAGCAACAGGGAAAAACAATTTCCTATTTGGCTGTCGATCAAAAAGTGGTGGGATATCTTGTCATCAGCGACCGGATCAAGGAGAGTAGTGCGCGAGCCATCAGTGACCTGCAACAAAGCGGAGTGGAAGTGGTGATGCTTACCGGTGACAACGAAGAAACTGCGGCTGCTGTAGCCAAATCTCTTAACCTGAGTCGTTTTATGGCCGGAATGTTACCCGGTGACAAGCTTCAGGAGGTAGAAAGGCTACAAAAGGAAGGCAAAGTGGTGGCCATGGCTGGCGACGGTATTAACGATGCCCCGGCGCTGGCCAAAAGCAATGTGGGTATTGCTATGGGAACAGGTACCGATGTCGCCATTGAAAGTGCGTCTATAACCCTGGTAAAAGGCGACCTGAACGGCATTGTAAAAGCCCGCAACCTTAGCCGCGTCACGATGAAAAACATTCGGCAAAACCTATTCTTTGCATTTATCTACAACGCCGTGGGTGTGCCGATTGCTGCGGGAGTGTTATTTCCGTTTTTCGGTATCTTGCTCTCTCCGATGATTGCCGCGCTGGCCATGAGCTTCAGCTCGGTGTCGGTCATTGGCAACGCATTGCGATTGAGAGGTGTGAAAATTTAAGGCTTTTCCGTTTTAACGCTGCGAACGGTCAAACGTCGCATCTACCAGATCGTTTCTGTCTTGATGTGTGATGGCGAAGTTAAATCCGTCGTAAATGCTGAAAGCACCGGTTCTGCCCTGTTTATCAATGGCCAAAAATGCCACCTGCATATTTTCTACGTTGTCGTGCTTGCGGATAATTCTGGCGATGGCCTCTTCACAGGCTTCCTGCGGAGAAGCACCGTTTCGCATCATCTCCACCACAGTGTGACTTCCCGCAATGCGTATCACGGCTTCTCCGACTCCGGTGGCCGTGGCGGCACCCACTTCGTTGTCCACAAATAATCCAGCGCCAATAATCGGTGAGTCTCCAACGCGGCCGTGCATTTTGTAAGCCAATCCGCTGGTGGTGCAGGCTCCGCTGAGGTTGCCAAGTTGATCAATGGCTATCATTCCAATGGTGTCGTGGTTTTCGATGTTTACCTCAGGTTGGTAGTTGCTCTCCTTGAGCCATTTTTCCCATCGCTGACGAGATTCTGGCACCGGAACCTCGAGGTTGCTGCGCTCAAATCCGTTGGCCAGCGCAAATTCGTACGCGCCTTTCCCAGCCAACATCACGTGTGGAGTGGTTTCCATAATTTTTCGCGCCACGCTGATCGGGTTTTCGATATGTTGCAAATAGGCCACCGCGCCACATCGGTTTCGGTGATCCATAATACAAGCGTCGAGGGTTACAAAGCCATCGCGGTCGGGCAATCCGCCCAGCCCTACACTGCGATTGCTGAAATCGCTTTCGGATACCCGCACCCCTTGTTCCACCGCATCCAGTGCCGTGCCTCCGTTGCGGAGTATTTCCCACGCCTTGTTATTCGCCGCCACACCGTGTCGCCAGGTGGAAAGCACCAACGGTGCGTGGCCTTTCATTTCTTGATGAACCGCTACGGTATTTTTATCCGGCATTCCGCTTATTCTTCCCGAAAGCAGCAATCCGCCGCTTCCGAGCGCGGCCATTTTGATGAATTTTCTCCGATCTCTCATGGTGGTTGATTTACGACTAATTTAAAAATATTCGACAGGAGTGGGAGTAGATCACTTTCTGATTTCCAAAACCGTTATCTTCACAATCAAAAGATTGAAATATGATATTTACAACAACTGAAACCATCCCGGGAAAAGAAATAGTTGAAATTCTTGGGGTGGCCCGCGGCAGCACCGTAAGGGCTCGAAATGTGGGCCGCGATTTTTTCGCATCGATTAAGAATCTCATTGGTGGTGAAATCAGTGAGTACACCAAATTGCAGGCAGATGCCCGCGAGCAGGCACTACAGCGATTACATAAAGACGCTGAAAATCTCGGGGCCGATGCCGTGGTCAATATTCGTATCGCCACCAGCATGATCATGCAGGGTGTTGCCGAGATTCTGGTCTACGGAACGGCCGTTAAAATCAGGTGAAAAATGGGAGCAGTATTTTTTCTGGTGATCGGAATGATTGCCGTTGGAGTAATCGGCTTGATTGCATACGTTGTGGCCAAACAAATTCACGATAAATCAACCGAAGATTTCGAGCAACGCGATAATTAGCGTTTTTTTCTTCAGCTTCAAAACAACATATTAATGTTTGCGCGTTCGGAGGAATGACATTTTAAGATCAGATAATATTTTATGGATATCCAAAAAATAGAAGTTAGAAATCTGCAACTGAGTGATTTTCTTCAATTGCGGGCGTCGATGATTCAGGCCTACCGCGGCTGGGCAGGTTCCACCTGGGAAGAATCGCATATCAAAAAACTACTCAACATTTTTCCCGAAGGTCAGATTTGTATCGAAGTCGATGGAATGGTTGTGGGCAGTGCATTGGCCATTATTGTGGATTCATCGCGATTTGAGGATGATCATACTTATCGTGAAATCACCGGAAACTATTCATTTAGTACACATGCTCCCGATGGAAATGTGCTGTATGGAATTGAGCTTTTCATTCATCCGGATTACCGTGGGTTGCGATTGGCAAGACGACTCTACGATGCACGAAAAGAGTTGTGCGAAACGCTCAACCTGCGCTCTATTGTGGCCGGCGGGCGGATTCCAAAATATTCGGAACACGCCGATAAGCTCACTCCGCGCGAGTATATCGAAAAGGTGAAAAACAAGGAAATATACGACCCGGTGCTCACGTTTCAGTTCTCAAACGATTTTCATGTCCGAAAGGTGCTAAAAGAATACCTGCCGGGTGATGAAGGCTCGTTAGAATTTGCCACACTGCTGGAATGGAATAACATCTATTACACCAAGTCGCCCAAACTGATCAACGCGCCAAAATCGGTAGTGCGACTCGGAATGGTGCAGTGGCAAATGCGAAGGTTTGATGATTTGGATTCTATTTGTGAGCAAATTGAATTTTTTGTGGATGCCGTTTCGGGCTATAAATGCGATTTTGTATTGTTTCCCGAGCTGTTCAATGCACCTTTAATGGCGGCGTACAACGACCTTGGAGAGGCTCAAGCCATTCGCGAGCTGGCCAAATATACCGAGCCACTCAGGGAAAAATTTGCCGAGTATGCCATGGCCTATAACATCAACATCATAACGGGAAGTATGCCTCAATTGCGCGACGGTAAATTGTTGAACATCGGATACCTATGTCATCGAAATGGTGATATCGACAGCTTTGAGAAACTGCACATCACACCAAATGAACGTTCATTTTGGGGAATGACAGGCGGCGATCAACTCAAGGTTTTTAAAACGGATGCGGGCAAGGTTGGAATTTTGATTTGCTATGATGTTGAATTTCCTGAATTGTCAAGAATTTTGGCCGATCAGGGAATGGAGATCCTTTTTGTTCCATTTCTCACCGATACGCAAAACGGCTACACGCGTGTGAGAAATTGCGCACAGGCCCGAGCCATAGAAAACGAGTGTTATGTGGCCATCGCCGGAAGTGTCGGCAACCTGCCGCGCGTACATAATATGGATATTCAGTACGCCCAATCTGCCGTTTTCACCCCGAGCGATTTTCCGTTTCCCACCAACGGCATCAAAGCAGAAGCGACGCCCAACAGCGAAATGACACTGGTGGTAGATGTCGATCTCGACCTGCTAAAGCAAATTCACGCGTATGGCAGTGTGCGTATTATGAAAGACCGCCGATTGGATCTCTATGAAGTACGGTATAAAAAATAGGAGAGATGTTGCGAATCTGTAACTTATTCAAATTCTGGGCTTTCGGTTATCTTATTATGCTTCCGACTTTTGGATCGGCTTTCAATTCGTCGGACACCCTCGAGTTTTTACCGCTCACGCTGGTCGATGTATTGCCAAATGTGGATGACCTTCGGCAGCGAAAAGCGGATGAGCCTTCATCTTCCGATTATTTTTTCGTCAGGGAATATGAAAACCAAAACGGTTTGTTTCTGGTAAGGGAAGTTGAGAAAGCGTGGCAAATTCTCGACTTTGAAATTCATCATTTTGGAAGCAACACCTCAATAAAAGAAATCAGGGTAGAGCATGGGCCGTTTATCAGTGTTCAACTTACAAGAAGCCCGTCAGGTGCCTGTGCTACCAGCTATGGAATAATCGTTCTGCTGAATTTGGATCATAACGAATGGACGCAATTTTGGAACTACAATTTTGTGGAGTGTTACAATGATCGAGCGGAAGTGGCGTCAACCTCGGCATGTAAAACCAACTTTTTTTTGGTTGATTCTGTTCTGGAATTGACCCGTTCGAACAGCGTAGACAGTGGATTGTATTGTGCCGAAAGTGCGCGCTATCGATTTGAAAACCGACGTTTTGTGAAGGCAGAATGAGGCATCTGCCAAATTAATCTTCATCAACGGTGCATAATGCTACGGCACCCATAATTCCGGCACCCTGCGCGTTTAAAGCCGAAGGCAAGATCTGAACTGTATTTCTTAATACCGGAAAAAGTGCTTCTTGAAGATATCGCTGCGTGGGCTCAAACAGCAAATTACCTGCTTGTGCCAGTCCACCGCTAATGAAAAATGCTTCTGGGCCGAGTAGGGACACCGCGTTGGCCAGTCCGAGTGCCAGCCAGCGAGCGGTTCGGTCAAAAGTTTCCAATGCTACCGGGTCTCCGTTTTGGGCCGCTTCGGCCACCGCTTCCGCGTCTGTATATCTGTGAGTGGAAATTGCAGCTTTCTGTGTTGGTTGGTCGTAATGGGTGGCCTGCTCGTTGGCGGTAATCATTAAGCCCGTAGCAGAGGCATAGCGCTCCAAACAGCCCTTGCGACCACACGGGCAAATGCGGCCTTCGGGTTCAATAATCAGATGCCCGAGTTCAGCGGCTACTCCGGTGTGACCATAAACCGGCTGGCCATTGCAAATAATACCGCTTCCCAACCCAGTGCCGAGTGTGACGGCAATAAAGTTCTTCAAATTTTTTGCAGCACCGAAATGCAATTCTGCCAATGCTGCTGCGTTGGCGTCGTTTGTGACCCTTACTGGAAGTGAGAATTTTTTTTCAAAAACTGTAGCGAGCGGAACAACTCCTTGCCATTGCAGATTCTGTGCATATTCTATATTTCCATTAAGGTGATTGGCATTTGGAGCGCCTATACCAATTTGCCCAATTTTATGAAGTAGTCCATCGGTGCTTAGTTGTTCGTAAATGGTAGCAGCCATCAACGTCACAGATGAAAATGAAGGGGTGGAAATACGATGTTGTATCAGCATGGATCCGGACTCATTCACCACACCAAATTTTGTGTTGGTACCGCCTATGTCTATGCCCAGAATGTATTTTGCCATTGCTACAGAATCACTCACTTGAAAATACAAAAAAGTATTCGGCTTTTCAGTTGTTACTTTTGTAATGAAACAATTGGAAAAAAAATCAGCTTATCGTGCGAATATTTCATGTAATGCTTTGGGTTTTGGTAATGACTGTGCCGGTATTCGGACAGCAGATTATTCACATTGAAAACCGCCGCATGGCCGATCCGCAGGATGGTTTCAGTGGCAGTATTACTTCACAAATCAATTTGGTACAGAATTTCTCCAACACCTTCGAAACCAAAAACCAGGCACAGATATACTGGAAAAGCAATCAGCACCAACTGATGTCGGTGTCGGCACTGAACCTGACTATTTTTGAGAAACAGCGCATTCGCAACGACGGATACCAGCATCTGCGCTATAATTTTCACCTCGACCCCAAATGGACGCCGGAGGTTTTTGTCCAGTATCAGTACAACGAATGGCTCAAGCTCTCTTTTCGCGCACTGCACGGCGCTGGAATGAGAATGACAGTGTTAAATAGCGATAGCGCCAAAACCAAGCTATTTGCCGGGCTGTCGTATATGCACGAAATTGAGTTGGAAACCACGGGTAAGCGCTTTTTGGGTCACCGTGCCAATCTGTATTTCTCTGTGGGGTTGCCAGTAGGAAAGATCGTTCATATCGATGCCATTGGCTATTTCCAACCCAATTTGATGTGGCTAAAAGATATTCGGTCGTCGCTCGAAGCTACAGTGCTAATACACATCACCAATCGATTGATGCTGTCGCTGTCTTATAGTATCGTATATGACGGTGATCCCCCCGAAGGAATGCGCAACATATTTTACGACCTGAAAAACGGTCTTAGATATGCCTTTTAAAATGCCGAGGTGGGCGGGTTGTTTTTCTTGAGCCGAATAATGCCTACGGCATCAAACAGCTTAATGAAAGGATATACCGGGTCAATTTCAAACCAACGGTAACCAAAGTTGGGTCGTCCGCCAAATTTGTGGTGATTGTTGTGGTAAGATTCGCCGAGCATCAAAATGTCAACTGGAAGGAAGTTTTTTGAAGTATCCTTCACCTTAAAGTTCACATATCCGATTTTGTGCGCAAACCAGTTAATGATCGCTCCGTGAAACGGCCCCATAAAAAAGTGAATGGGTAGCAGTAGGAACATCCACCACTGTGTGGCAAAAGCAACGTAAAATCCGATGTAGAACAAGCCCCAACCGATTCGGGCAAGCCAGTTATCGCCTATCTTTTCCATCAACGGCCAGTGTGGGAGATCTTTCAAAAACTTTTCCTCAAGCTGTATTTTCTTGTGAAGAATGTCATTATACACATTCTTGGTCTTCCACATCATCTTCAATATGTTCTCATCATATTTTGGAGAGTGTGGATCTTTTTCGGTATCGGCATAGGCGTGGTGCAAGCGGTGCATGGCGCCATAGGCATAGGGACTGAGAAACGAAGAGCCCTGAAAAATGAAGGAAAGTGCGTAAAAGAATTTTTCCCAAAACTTAGACATCGTAAACATACGATGGGCTGAATACCGGTGATGAAAAAAAGTTTGGGTGAAAAGAGATAAATACCAGTGCGCTACGAAGAAAATAAGGATAATCATGTGTTAAAATATTATTCCGGAAATGGGAGTGTTACCGTTTACTGCGCAAAGATAACATACTTGATCCACATTTCATTTACATTGATTTCTTTTATTCTTTTTTGGCGGCAATAGTTTCTCCTGTTAAACCAAAAGGGCAATTGAGGCGGCGAAGTGGTTACAAATGAAATGGCTTGTTAAATTTGTGAGCAAAACAGTAAAAGCGTAAACCATGAATAATAATTATCGCGAAGAAAAAGACACGTTGGGAACAGTTCGGGTTCCGGCAGACAAATATTGGGGGGCACAAACTGAACGGTCGCGCAATAACTTTAAGATCGGCCCCGCGGCTTCCATGCCCATGGAAATTGTTTATGGCTTTGCCTATCTCAAAAAGGCGGCAGCGCACGCCAATTATGAGCTGGGTGTTTTAGCTCAAGAAAAACGCGACCTGATTTCGGAGGTTTGCGACGAAATTCTGGAAGAAAAGCACGACAACCAGTTTCCATTGGTGATATGGCAAACGGGTTCGGGAACCCAAAGCAACATGAACATGAACGAGGTGATTGCCAACCGTGCGCATGTGCTGAATGGCGGTAAACTCGGTGAAGGAGAAATTCCGGTTAAGCCAAACGATGATGTGAATAAATCGCAATCGTCAAACGATACTTTTCCTACAGGAATGCACATCGCCTGCTACAAGATGGTAGTGGAACAGACCATTCCTGGGGTTAAACAATTGCGTGATACCCTTCAACAAAAGTCAGAAGCTTTTAAAGAAGTGGTGAAAATTGGTCGCACGCACCTGATGGATGCTACTCCGCTTACGCTGGGCCAGGAGTTTTCGGGTTATGTATCGCAACTCGACCACGGATTGCGTGCATTGGAAAACACCTTGCCGCATTTGGCCGAAATTGCCCTGGGTGGAACCGCCGTGGGCACGGGAATCAACACCCCTGAAGGCTATGCTGAATTGGTGGCCAGGAAAATTGCAGAGTTTACCGGATTGCCCATGGTGACTGCTCCCAATAAGTTCGAAGCATTGGCCGCTCACGATGCGCTGGTAGAAACCCACGGGGCATTGAAACAACTGGCCGTGTCGCTGAACAAAATAGCCAATGATATTCGTTTGCTAGCCAGCGGACCAAGATCGGGCATTGGAGAAATTATTATTCCAACCAACGAACCCGGATCATCGATCATGCCCGGAAAAGTGAACCCAACGCAATGCGAGGCCATCACCATGGTGTGCGCCCAAGTAATGGGTAATGACGTAGCGATAACCTTTGGTGGAGCGCAAGGGCATTTCGAACTGAATGTTTTCAAACCCATGATGGCCGCTAACTTTTTACAGTCGGCACGTTTGATTGGAGATTCATGCACCTCTTTTGAGGAGCACTGCGTCAAAGGAATTGAACCCGATCACAAACGAATTGATGAACTGCTCCACAACTCACTGATGCTGGTTACCGCGCTCAATACAAAAATCGGTTACTACAAAGCCGCAGAAATTGCCGGAAAGGCGCATCTCGAAGGAACCACCCTGAAAAGTGCGGCAATTGAATTGGGCTACGTAACCGAAAGCGAATACGACGAATGGGTAGATCCCCGAAAAATGATTGGCAGCGGCAACTAAACAAAAAATCTGTCTATCAAAAGGTTAAAACCCGGTGCTAATTAAGTTCCGGGTTTTTTGTTAAAATGGGATAACCTTTTGCCGTAGGCCGGCGTATATAGGATTTCCAACCAAAACGGAAACAGTTTCATTAAAAACAAACAGTATGAAAAAGATTTTCTATTTAACACTGGCACTATTCGTTTCGTTCAGCATCAATTCGGTAGCAAATACAGCGACTCCCACCGATAAAGTAAATGCAGAGAATGCAGATTTCATTAGCGGACCAAAAAAAACACTGTCAAACTATGCGTTTTTCCGCCTCGATAATTTTAACAAGCGGGTGTATCTCGCATTTTATGGTGCGGCGCATAAAATGGGTGATCAATTGCAAATTGAAATTACCGACTTGAGTATTGAGCAAGTAGTGCAGGTAGAATACATGAGTGCTCACGGTGGCGGAACGGCCGAGCACTTTTCACTGGAAGGATTGGATCCTGGCCATTACAAAATTGAAGTAAAAGGAAACATTTATAATTTGAACCAAAACTTTGTTCTGGACTAACAAAAAGCTGGTTCCAAATTCCGAAGCCGTCTCCAAAAGGGGCGGCTTCTTTGTTGTGTGCTTTATTTCTTTAAAAGGTAATCCCTGCCGTTCAAGGCGATGCTCAGGATAAGTAGCACAGCAAATGAAATGGCCGTGATCAGATTTGTTGTTTGCGCCGACCAAAAGTCGAGGTGAATGCGTTTCAGTAAAAAATGAATATATGATTGGGAATCTACAACTAAACCCAATTCACGGCGTACCTCAAAATGCCAGTCGGTGATGAAGCAGTAACCCATGCCATAGATCAAGCCCAACCCAAACCACGAAAAAGCAACGAGCAGCATCGAAAGTAGATGCCATTTTCTGAGGTTTGGAAATATCCAGCCAGTGAGGTTGAATATGATAAGCAGGAAATGAAACCCAAAAAAGAATAGATTCAGAAAAGTCAGCAGGCTTTCAGGTAAATCAGACATATTCCGAATATCGGAAAGAAAATGAAAACTTTATACCAATTCGTCTCCCACCTTTAGTCGGACTTCGGCAACCAGTTGTTTTATTTTCTGCTCTTCGCTCAAGGGGCAAATCATCAACACATCACCCGTATCAATCACCATGTGGTCGTTGAGGCCGTGAATGGCAACGAGTTTTTCGTCAGGAGATTTTACAATATTTCCAGTGCATTCTGACAACACTACCTTGGCGCCGAGCGTGGCGTTTTTGTTGTTGTCGGTGCTTAGGTGTGTGTAGAGTGAACCCCAGGTTCCGAGGTCGCTCCAGCCAAAATCACTGAGTACCACTTTTACCTTTTCGGCTTTTTCCAGAATGCCGTAATCGATGGAAGTGTTTTCACAAATCGCGTACACGTTAGCAATTCGCGCAGCCTCTTGGTCGCTATTGTAAATTTCTGTCAAATCAGAAAACAGCTCCTCGATATCGGGCAGATGCTTTTTAAAAGCCTTCCTGATGCTGTCAAGACTCCAGATAAATATTCCCGAATTCCAGTAAAAATCACCGCTGTCAATGAATTGCTTTGCCAGATCGAGAGCCGGTTTTTCGGTAAAGGTCTTCACCTTTTTGACCCTTTTTATTTCGGTGTCCGGATCGCCGGTGAACTGAATGTAGCCGTATCCGGTATCGGGTCGGGTGGGTTTGATGCCCAGGGTATAGAGCGCATCGTTTTTGCTGCATTGCTCCAGCGCCATGGCAATGGTGTCGTGAAAGGCGGCCTCTTTGGTGATCAGATGATCTGACGGTGCCACCACAATTCGCGCATTGCGGTTGATGGCCGCAATTTTATGATTGGCATAAGCGATGCACGGCGCAGTGTTTTTGCGAAGCGGCTCGGCGATAATTTGTCCCGTCATAAGATCGGGGAGCTGCTGTTGCACCAACGATTCGTATTGAACATTGGTTACCACAAAAATATTTTCGGGTGGACAAATGGCCAGAAATCGCTCATAGGTCATTTGTAACAACGATTGGCCCGTTCCGAGCACATCGTGAAACTGCTTCGGAAAGCTGGTGCGGCTCATAGGCCAAAATCTGCTGCCGACTCCGCCGGCCATGATAACGCAGAAATTGTCTGGGTGAATTTGACTCTTCATCAGAAGTTTAACGGCAACGTATCAAAAACGCATAAATAATATTGACATGGATCAGCTACAGCTTTTTATTACTCCATAAGGATAGCTTGCTTTTAGCAGCTGCAAAGGTATAAAAATACCGTTGTGAAGCGGGTATTAAGATAATGGCTGAACTTCGGCCACGGCACTGACCAGATACATCCGGTTGTTACTTTCGTCTATGCATCGATAGCGTTTACGCAACTTGGGGCCTTTCTGAAATATCCGATTTCCGTTGATTAAAAATCGGCAGTTTTCGGGCAGGTCCTCAAGCAGAATTGATGGGAACTCATCGTGTTGTTTAATGGCGCGATATAATCCGTGGTCGGCACAACTCGAAGCAGCAGGGCTTTTCAGGTAGCGTTCCAGCTCTTGTTGAATGTCGTCGGGAAAAATATTCTGTTGGATCGCATCGAGTAGTAATTCACCAAAAACCTTTTTCCATTCCTTTCCGTGTGGGGCAATTTGCATCCCGTACCTTTCAAAAGCAATCAGATGGCCAAACTCATGAAGAGTGGTGATGTAAAATCCATAATTATTCAGGTCGCCATTTACCGAAATCCGATGTCCACCCTGCCGTCCGGGTGGTCGGTAATCGCCCAGCTTTGATTTTCGTGATCGGGTAATTCTAAAGCGAACCTTATATTGTATGATCAGCGCAGCAATTTGTTCGTGGGTGCCTCTAGGAACAAAAGGGGCGAGACTGTTTGCAAGTGCTTGCAGTTTAGCAGTAGGCATGGTACAAATGGTCAGTTTGATGTTCGGGAGTAAATTGCAGTTGCGACCATTGCGGACAGTTGCATCTGCGCTTTTTTTTCGATGCACAACCAATCACAGTGGCCGAAAGAACGATCAATAGCAGAAAAATTTTAATCTTGTTCATACTTGCAAAGATGCGAGAAATCTTAAAAACAGAAAAAGGGGAGTGCAATATGCAGTGTGGTTTAAGATTCCTTTTGTATTATCGTGCTAAATTTAGTGGATACTGAAAGAACGCGGACTTGATCAAACTATTATACCATATCGGCAGGTACTTTCTCATGTTGCTGGCGGTTTTTCGGCGTCCTGAGAAATTCAAGATTTATGCGCAGCGCACGCTCGTAGAGGTTGAAAAAGTGGGGATTACCTCGCTGGGCATCGTAATTTTGATGTCGTTTTTTATGGGAGCGGTCATCGCCCTGCAAACGGCCAGTAATATCGACAGCCCGTTGATACCGAGCTACACCGTGGGGTTTACCACGCGCCAATCAGTCATTCTTGAGTTTTCGCCCACCATAATCTGTTTGATTCTGGCCGGAAAAGTGGGCAGCCATATCGCATCCGAGCTTGGAACCATGCGCATTAGCGAGCAAATTGATGCACTCGATATCATGGGAATAAACTCGCGTGCTTATCTCATCGCTCCCAAAATCATAGCCAGCGTTTTTATCTTTCCATTCCTTATCATCATCAGTATGGCCCTCGGCCTTTTTGGGGGTTGGCTGGTGAGCGTGGTGACGGGTGTGGTCACGCCAACAGATTATGTTGACGGACTACTGCTCGACTTTAAACCCTTTGATGTGGCCTACGCGCTGATTAAAACCGTACTCTTTGCATTTATCATTACCTCGGTTTCGTCCTATCACGGTTATTATACCCATGGTGGTGCTGTTGCGGTGGGAAAATCCAGCACGCAAGCCGTTGTTTACAGCAGTATTCTTATTTTAATTGTGAATTATATCGTAACTCAACTTCTGCTGATTTGATTGAAGTAAAAAACCTATCGAAGTCTTTTGGTGATCTTCATGTGCTCAATGACATCAATTTCACCTTTGAAGAAAACAAGGTGAACCTGATCATCGGGCAAAGTGGCTCCGGCAAATCGGTGCTCACCAAATGTATGGTGGGTTTGCATGAACCCGATCAGGGAGAGGTGCTGTTTAATGGCCGGTCGATGATTAAACTGAATCATAACGACCGGACCGAAGTGCGGAAGGAAATCGGAATGCTGTTTCAGGCCAGTGCGCTGTTTGATTCGCTAACTGTTCAAGAAAACGTAATGTTTCCGCTGCAAATGTTCACCGATATGAGCCGCGAAGAAATGCTCGATCGGGTTAATGTTTGTCTGAATAGGGTAAATCTCGAAAATGTTAACCACCTATATCCTTCCGAAACAAGCGGTGGAATGCAAAAGCGTATCGGTATTGCCCGAGCCATTGCCATGAATCCGCGCTACCTTTTTTGCGACGAACCCAACTCGGGTCTCGACCCCAAAACAGCCATCGTTATTGACCGCCTGATTGAGGAGCTGACGCACGAATATCAAATGACTTCGGTGGTTATCACCCACGATATGAACTCGGTGATGGAGATTGGTGAAAACATCGTGTTTCTGTATAACGGCCAACTCTGGTGGAAAGGAACGCGCGACGATATTTTGCGCACCGATAATCAGGAAATTAACGATTTTGTGTACGCGTCCAGCTTTATGAAATCGATCAAGCAAGTGCACCGGCAGCAGTTTTACAACAGAGAATAGCCGCGCCGAAATGGCCCCATTTCAAATGACCTTTTTGCTTTTCGCTATCCGCAACACCTTCCTGCCAAAGGGGTAGATGTGCCGCAGGTTGAAAATTTGACCTAAGCCATATTTGAGCTGCAAAAAAAAGCGCCCCGATTTTTATCGGGGCGCCATTATAAATTTCAGTTAAACCGAAGCTGGATTATTCAACAATCAGCTTTTTGTTAACCGGCTTCTCATTAACAAAAATGGTAAAGGTGTACATACCGCTTGCGAGGTGAGAGAGGTCGAGGTCAAATCGGTACTCGCCTACTGGCTGAGTTCCTTTGTCTTCTTGAAATACAACTCTCCCCATGTTATCGAATGCCATGAACTTAACGGCTGATGTCTCAAGCAGGTCGTATTCAAGTGTGGCGCGGTCTGTTGCAGGGTTTGGATAGAGGTTGTGGTTAGTAAGCTGCTCTATCGCTTCAACAGAACTGGCTATCATTGTAAGGCAGAATTCCGGAGTCAGTCCGATTCTCACCATTGGCGTAGAAGTAACGTAGTACCAAGTTTCTTCAGAGCCTTCATATAGGAATGAAGTTTGGTCAGGGCTTGTACCGCTCAGTGCTACAACAACATCGTCATCTCCACCATAGTGGCTTAATCCAACAAAGAAGTCTGTTCCGGCAGCCATGTTGATAGAACCTCCACCTAGCATCCAGCTCCACAGAAAGTTGCCTCCACCAGTGGCGTTGAGTTGAGACGCTTCTGGCACGAACATGCTTTCGGTTTCGCCAATGTAATCAGTGAGGTTGTCACCACGGACTTCAATTGCGAAAAAGGTTTCGGATACAGATTCATCGCTCAAAGCAACACCCAGACAGTGAATTTCTGCGCTATTTTCAACGTAGAACATATTTCCCAACACATAGTTGTCATCAAAGTTTGTGAATTGACCAGCGCGGGCTCCACGGTCACGGGCATATACTCCTTCAGAAATGCTAAAGGTCAACTCCTCACCAATGTTGTCTTCCGGTGTGGTGTCCTCTCCTTCTGAAGCCAATTCCATGTTAATGTAATAGATGCCCACCGTAGATGGAAGGTCATACCCTGAAACAGTAATCGTGGTGGATTCGCCTTCATTTAGTGTCACAGGATCACTCTCCAATACGGCCACTTCGTTGTCAGCTTCGTCAGTGATAGTTACAACCAGCGTAATATCATCTTGTGTGATACTACCAGAGTTTACAGCCATTGCACTAAAAGAAATGGGGCGCAGTTGAGACGTTGGATAAATAGAGTAGGGCAGGTCGCCATAGTGTAGAGAGTTGTCTACATCAAACCCGTCATAAGAAGTGTTTGAAATGCTTAAATCATAACTAGACCCTTCAACAATGCGAATGTTGTCTACTTGCCAACCATATTCAATGTAGTTAAATTCCGGACCGTTTTGTGCTCCATCCCAAAACAAGCGTACCTGAACGTTATCAGCGGCACCGGCAATGGCATCGCCAATATAGAACCTTCTGGTCATCGGGTTCGGATAAGGGGCACCTCCGGTTGATGTAAGCGGGTCGATGTCGTCGTTGCTACCCACCGTGATCCAGGTTGAGCCACCATCGACACTTACCTGAACCGCCTGATGAGTTAGGAAGCGGGCACCAGACTGCTCAAACTCAAGGTGTGGTGCAGGAATTTCGGTCAAATCAGGAATTTCACCAAGGTATTCAAAAATGAACGGTCCATTTTCGATAAAAGTTGTTGGGTCTGAGGTCGGGTTACCGTTCACAAATCGGGCGTAATTGCCTTCTGTGTTCATGTCGGGAACGCTGGTGTGCCAGCTAATGCTGACGTTTCCGATAGACCAGCCATTAACCTCTGGGTCGGGGTTGCCAGATGGCGGGATAAAATTCCAAAGTGAAGCATCTTCAAAACCATCAAACCAGATGGTGTCGCCGGCATCCCGACTTGTCGATAACATCTGATCCACACGGGGAGCAGTATGATGTTCAGTTGCGATCTGGGCTGGATGAGCTTCAATATTCTCATTTGAAACTTGTGCATTTGACACAGTAGTCAAAGCCCCCGCAACAAAAAGTGATAGGTAAATTTTTTTCATGGATGACTGTTTTAGTTATTAATGTGATTTTACAATGTGCCTTTTTAAGGGCAACCCACCAAAGTTAAAACAATTTAATAAATGAAGAACCCTTCGTTAAACTCATTTTCCAATCTTAAAAAGGGGGTGGGCGTTCAAGCTGTGTCATTACTATTGGTTGAAATCGCACTAAATCAGAAGCTACCACCACTACCGTAAATCAAAGTTGGCTCATTTTGGTTGGATAGGAATTCCCGATAGCTAAAATTTTGCCTTTTCCGAAGGGGGCAAGATTTAATACTTGCTCAATGTGATGGTATTTTGTAACACTTTGTGAATTACGGTAAGTTGATATAATCCGGCCGGAAGGTGGCTTACTTCGATGGGTGAATAGAGCGGTTGGCCAGCTTCAAAAACCACGTCTTTTTCTGCAATTAGCTTTCCTGCAATATCGGTAAGGCGCAAAATAGCCGCACCCGGCTGCGCTTCGGGCCAATGGAGTAAATATTGATCGGCCACGGGGTTGGGTGCAATAAGTAGCTGCCCTGCATGTTGCTTTTCGTCAACACTTACCGTAGAATTTAATCTCATCCGAACCATTGGCGTTGTACTCACAAAAAACCAGTCGCCGTATTCGTCTTGAAGCACTGAAAATTGATCCTGACTGATGCCGCTGTTGGCAATGACAAACTCAGTTGATGAGTCAGCAAAGTAGGCTACAACAGCCAGATAGTCCTGCCCCCCTTGTAACGCGTATGGCGCGTTTAATGGAATGTCCACAATTTTATTTTGACCGGCGAGATTCAGGTCGGCAGCTTGAATTTGATACGGTGCCGATCCAGCCAGAAAAATGCGGTCGGAAGAATACAGTCGCACCATAATTTCTGTTCCGACAGTTGACGCGGCACCAATACCAACGCTAATGCTGTAGCAGATGCTGCCCTCATTCGGAATTTCAAACAAATTGCCAACCATATAAGATGCTCCGTTGTTGTTGCGAAAGGTGGTTGTTTCGTCTTGGTCCATTGCAAAAACATGGTCAGAGTAGTTAATGGTGCGTGTGGCAATGTTGTCGCTTAGGTCTTCGTCTCCGTCGGCTGCCAATGTATACTCAATGGTATATTCGCCCGATTGGGAGGGTGTGTAATTGGTGAAAGCATACAAATCCATTTCCTCCATAGGGAAAAGGGTGGCGATCACCTGACTGTTAAAACTCCCTTGATCCTGACCTTCAAAAAATACCGTAACAGACAGCATCACATTGGTGAGCGGAAGTGCGCCTTTATTTATAATTCGTGCTCCCAATGTCAGCGCAGCGGCCTGTTCTACCGGAATGGCCGAATATTCACCCGAAATAACAGAATTGTCGTTATAGTCCGCGGTATATTCGGCTGTATGCGCACGCAGAATGGCGCCGTTATAATCAAATCGCTCGGCCACCAACACATTATCGACACCAATGCCGGTTGACCACATTCCATTGTCCGACCAGGCAAAGCGCAGCCAAACCGAAGGCTCACCCTCCCATGCCGAAAGGTCAACCGCTACGGGCTGCCAGTCGGCGCTACTGGTGGCGGTATAAATGGTTGTAAATTCGGTTCCGTCGGTGCTGATTTGCAATCGCATGTTGTCTCCACCAAAGGTTCCGGGCGAATAAGTGTCAAAACTCACCATCAGATTTTCTGTTCCTTCAAAATCCATTTCCGGAGTGAGGAGCCCCACATCCATCATGTCGCAGTTGCAGGGATCGCCATCGTCGTTTACAAAGGCAAAAAGGTTATCCACAATGTGGGGCACCGGAAAGTAGCCGCCATTATTGGCTGAATAAGCATCGCTGGTTTGCCATGCATCCACAAAAATCCCCAATCCAATGCCTTCATTGTTGTCCAATTGTCGTTCAACCAGTGCCCCGCCGCTCCAGCCTTCAGGCAATGCGGGGGAGCTTACCGATTGAAAGTCTTCAAATAAAATCACGTTGCTGCGCTGTGCCGGTTCAGACATTGAATATTGACTGCGCGGAGTAGGATGAGGTGACAGCTTTTCTTTACTTTCAATGAGTTGTGGCAACTGCGCAAAGGAAGCGAAAGGGAAAAACAACAGTAGGAGGAGGAAGTGTTTCATGGTCATCTTTTCAGGTCAATAGTATGGTTGGTTGTTTTTTGAACGCGTTAAAGGTAAGGCGATCGCAATATCCCGCCGAAATTTCTTCTGAGATGTTGCTAACACCTGGCCGTGAAACAACTGATTAGGAAGCGCCGTAGAGGCCGGAAAATGAGAATTGACGAAAGCGCTATCTTTGCTCAAAATGTAAGTGATGCATTCCGAACTTCAACCCTTTTTGCTGCAAATGGAGAAAGCCCGAGAGGCATTTATAGCTGAAATTGCTGATTTTGGCAAGGAGAAACGGGCTGTAAAATCTAAAGAAGGGTGGAACATGCTTCAGGTCATGGAGCATCTTTTAATTTCTGAACAGGGAACGCTGGAGTATTTGCGGCGAAAAACACAAGCTCCGTTCAGCGAAATTCCTGTGGCCGACCATGTGAGTGCTGAGCAAAGTCGGCAGTTGAATGATGCTTTGTTGTCGCAAAATAGGTGGCAAGCCCCGCCGGTAATGCCTTTACCGACCGGCACGCAATCTTTCGAAAATATGTTGATATACTGGGAGGGCCTGCGCGAGGAGTGGAGCCAATTTTTGTTTGAGCTTCAGCCGGCCTACTTTGATCGGCAGGTTTTCAACCACCCGCTGTCAGGAAGGCTAAATTTGTATCAAACCTTGGAGTTTACAACAAATCACATCCTGCATCACATTCATCAATTGCGTCGAATTGCCGCTGAAAAACAGGGAGAAACGGCTGTTTAATTTCTACTCTTCAGCCAGGCGTTTACGGCCTTTTCAATGGCTTCGCTCAGGTTGTCGCTGGTTTGCAGTTCGAAATATTTTCCGCTGATCCGTTCGTAGAGTTCCTGATAACGTGCACTCACCGATTGCACAAATCCCACACTCATCTCCGGAACGCTTTGTCCTTCTCTGCCCTGAAAGCCATTTTCAATTAACCACTGCCTCACAAACTCCTTGCTGAGCTGTCGTTGTGGTTCTGCGCGCTGCTGTCGCTGTTGGTATCCTTCGGCATAAAAATACCGCGACGAATCGGGGGTGTGAATTTCATCGATCAGTATAATTTCATCGTTAAAGCGGCCAAATTCGTATTTGGTATCCACGAGAATAAGGCCCTTTTCTGCTGCCATTTCCGTTCCTCGCTCAAACAGTGCAAACGTGTATTGCTCCAATAGAATGTATTGCTCTTCGGACACCAATCCTTGTGCAATAATTTCCTCCCGGCTAATATCCTCGTCATGGCCTTGGTCGGCTTTGGTGCTCGGCGTGATAATCGGCTTGGGAAAAGGATCGTTCTCTTTGAGTCCTTCGGGAAGGGTTACACCACACAGCACTCGGTGTCCGTCGCGATACTGCCGCCAGGCGTGCCCAGTGAGGTATCCACGGATCACCATTTCTACTTTATAGGGTGTGCATTTTTTCCCGATGGTAACATTGGGGTGCGGCAGACTGAGGGTCCAGTTTGGAACAATGTCATTGGTGGCCTGCAAAAAGTCCCAAGCCAGCAGGTTCAAAATATGGCCTTTGTGTGGAATGCCTTCGGGTAGGACAACATCAAATGCCGAAATGCGGTCGGTGGCAATCATCACCAACAGGTCGTCGTCAATGAAGTACACATCGCGCACCTTGCCACGATACACACCGGTTTGTCCTTCAAAATTAAATTGGGTGCTGGTGAGTGCTTTCATCTGCTATTCAAATGCCTTTATAACCACGTTCACGAGTCGGTGGCGAATAACGTCGTTTTTATCGAGGATGATCATTCCAATTCCTTCTTTGTTGTCGAGCACGGTCATGGCCTTGTGCAGTCCTGACTTTTGCTTGGGCGGAAGGTCAACTTGTGTGATATCGCCGGTGATGACAAATTTGGCCGACTTACCCATGCGGGTAAGAAACATTTTGAGTTGATTTTCGGTGGCATTCTGCGCTTCGTCCAGAATCACAAAAGCGTTGTCGAGCGTACGACCGCGCATAAAGGCCAGGGGAGCGATCTGAATTTGTCCTTTTTCAAAAAAATCGTTCAGTTTTTCGGGCGGAATCATATCGCGCAGTGCATCATAGAGTGGCTGCAAATACGGATCAAGCTTTTCGCGGAGATCGCCGGGCAAAAAGCCCAGATTCTCACCTGCTTCAACGGCCGGCCGGGTAAGAATGATGCGTTTTACTTCGCGGTTTTTAAGGGCGCGCACTGCCAGTGCAACAGCGGTGTAGGTTTTTCCAGAGCCCGCCGGACCAATGGCAAAAACCATATCGTTTTCGTCGGTCGATTTTACCAGTTTGCGTTGGTTGGGTGTTCGTGCCTTGATGCGCATACCACCGGGACCGTGTACCAGCACTTCGCTGCCATCGTTTCCGTTAAAAAGGGCATCTTCCTCGTCCGACATGATTTTGTCGATATTAGTCGGACTTAGTTGGTTGTATTCTGCGAGGTACGCTACACACGCTTGTAGTTTTTCTTCTAGCTTATCCAGATCATCGCTAGCACCAACCGAGGTGATTTCACGTCCTCGGGCGATAATCTTTAATTTTGGAAAGTAGGATTTAATAATTTTCAGATTCCGATTGTTCAAGCCGTAAAAGGCAGTTGGATCGGTTGTGTCGAGAATAAATTTTCGTTCTAACAAAGGCTTCGTAAATATGTTGCGAAAGGATATCCTTCGGTTAAGATTAATTAATTTTGACCACACAAATTTAAGTAAAATCACGCCATTGCGCTGCTATTGCAGTGCTTAATTTTCGGAAATGCCGGTACTCACACTGATATCTGATATGGGATTGCGCGACTACTACGTTGGTGTGCTTAAAGGTGCTATTTACACCGAATTGGCAGAGGTGGTGGTGGTTGATATTTCGCATGATATTCCCCCGTTCGACATCGCCAACGCCGCTTTTGTATTGCGCAACTCCTATCATCATTTTCCAAAAGGCAGCGCCCATATCATTGGGGTAAACCCCGACTTGGATTTGCACGAAAAGGTGATGCACGTGCTGGTCATGTATCGCGGCCATTATTTTATCGGTGCCGATAACGGCATTTTTTCGCTGATGTTCGACGGCCAGCCCGATGCTGTTTACGAGCTGAATATGACTCAAGCAGTAGATGAACTGACCTTTCCGACAAAGGATGTATTTGTGCCCGCCGCTTGTCATCTACTGCGCGGAGGAACACCTGAAATCATTGGTCGGCGACGGGATTCGTTGAAAACGCTGAGTATGTTTCGTCCAGTGATCGATAACGACACCATTCGCGGCAGTATCATCTATATTGATAGCTATGGTAATGCGTTCACCAATATCACCAAACAGCTTTTTCGCGAGGTGTCGCGGGGAAGAAACTTTAAGGTGATATACGGAGGTAGCAATTCGGTGATTCGCGACATCAGCGATGCGTATAACAACGTTCCCGAAGGCGAGCGTCTGGCTTTATTCGGATCGGAAGGGTATTTGGAAATTGCCATTAACCGTGGCGCCTACGGAGCAGGTGGGAGTGCCGCAAGTTTGTTGGGACTGAAAATTAATCAGGCGGTAAGAATCGAATTTTTATGATTATTCGCATCGTTAAAATGACCTTTCGGCCCGAAGAGACTGAAAAGTTCCTGGACCATTTCAGAAAGCATAAAATGCAGATTCGCCATTTTCCGGGTTGCAGTCACCTCGAACTGCTTCGAGATGTGCGTGATAGTGCTGTTTTCTTCACCTATAGTTATTGGGGTTCGGAGGCTGATCTTGAGCAGTATCGACACTCCGATTTATTTCGTTCGGTATGGAAAGAAACGAAACCTTTGTTTGCCGCAAAGCCCGATGCATGGTCGATGGAACGTATTGAAACCACCGCTTAGGAACGTTAAAAATGCTGAATTTTTGTAGGGTTATAGGGTGCATACCGGGGCAAGGTGCAGATAAAAAAGCGTAATTTTGACCACCTCGGTAATCTGACTAAAGACAAATTCCTGCCTATGCTGGCCTTGCTTGCCAAAGAAATCAAAAGTTTTCTGAGTTCATTAATCGGGTACATTGCCATCACTATCTTTCTGGTGATCACCAGCTTGTTCCTGTGGATGTTTCCGGGCAATTTCAACATTGCCGACATCGGATTTGCTTCGCTCGAACCGCTGTTTACCTTGGCGCCCTGGGTTTTCATGTTTTTAATCCCGGCCATCACCATGCGCACGTTCTCTGAAGAGAAACGCACGGGCACCATCGAATTGCTGTATACTCGGCCGCTAACCGATTTTCAGATCATTATGGCCAAGTTGCTGGCGGGAATCTTGTTGGTTGTGTTGGCGGTGCTCCCCACGCTGGTGTATTTGTTCAGCATTTTTCAACTCGGAAACCCTGCGGGCAATATCGATATGGGCGGAACGTGGGGCTCTTATCTTGGTTTGTTGTTTCTGGCATCCGCGTTTGTTGGAATCGGGGTTTTCGCCTCAAGCATCACCCAAAATCAGGTGGTTGCATTTGTTGTGGCCGTGTTTTTATGCTTTTTTGTTTTTATTGGCTTCGATTCTATCAGCTCGTTTTCGATGATGGGTCCGCTCGATAATTTTGTGCGCAAATTGGGCATCCTCGATCATTACCACAGCATGAGCCGGGGCGTGATCGATTCGCGCGATGTGATTTATTTTGCGGCGTTGCTCGCCATATTTGTGCTGCTCACTAAAACCGTTTTACAAAGTCGAAAGTGGTGATGAAAAAGAGTGCAGCTTCCAGAGATATCGTCCAGTTAGTTCTCAGTCTGAGTATTGTGCTTTGTCTGGCATGGCTGGGTTCGGTGTTTTTTTTCCGGATAGATCTCACTTCCGAAAAGCGACACACCCTGACGGAGAACACCACCGAATTTTTGCAAGATCTGGATGAGCTGATTTATGTGAAAGTCTATCTCAAGGGAGAGTATCCCGCCATGTTTAAGCAGCTAGAAATGGCCACCCGCGAAAAGCTACAGGAGATGCGGGCATACAGCAATGGCAATTTGGAATTTGAGTTCATCGACCCTACCAATGTAGAAGACAAAACCATTCGAGAAGAGAATTACCGCAAGCTCGTGGATTCGGGGCTGCAATACACCACCTTGCAGATTCGCGAGAAAAGCGGGGTGAGCGAAAGAATTATTTTTCCTGCAGCAGAAATTACCTACAGGGGCGAAACGCTTCCGCTGCAGTTACTTAAGAGTCAGGAGCGCATACCGAATATCGAAATGATCAACAACTCCATCAACAACCTGGAGTACGAGTTCATGAATGTCTTTTATCAGCTCAAACAAACCGAAAAGCCGAAGGTGGCCTTTTTGCAGGGGCATGGCGAGCTGGACAGGATGGAAACCGGCGATCTGGCCAACGCACTGGAGGCTTTTTACGAAGTTTATTACGTAGAGCTCGACGGTCAGTTGAGTGCCCTGACCCGTAGTGTAGGAGAAACCACCTATCGTCAGAATATTTATGATGCGCTGATCATAGCCAAGCCCACACAGCCGTTTGACGAAAGAGACAAGTTTATCCTCGATCAGTTTATTATGCGGGGAGGAAAGGTGATTTGGCTGATCGACGCGATGACCGCCAGTATGGATAGTCTGGAGAGAAGCGATTTAACGATGGCGCTGTCGATGGATCTGAATCTGGACGATCAACTGTTTCGGTACGGCGTGCGGATCAATAAAAACCTGCTCATCGACCGATCGTGTGCGCCGATTGGAATTATGACCGGCCCCATGGGCAACCAGCAGCAAATGGAGTACTTTCCGTGGTACTTCAAGCCGCTGATTATTTCAGAATCGAATCATCCGGTGGTGAGCAACCTCGACCCGATCGCCATGGAGTTTGTGAGTAGTATCGACACGTTGGCGCGCCAGGGCGTTCGAAAGAATATTTTGTTAACCACCTCGCCCTACACACGTATTTTTAGGAGTCCGGTTCGGGTAAGTCTCAATATTGTGCGCATCGATCCCGACTTTGGAAACAATACCAGTCCGCACCAACCGGTGGCAGCCTTGCTGGAAGGAACCTTCGAATCGGCTTTTAAAAACCGATTGCCACCACAGGTTACCGATGCAGCAGAAATTGGTTTTATGGAAGACAGCGATCCCACCAGCATGCTTGTAGTTGCCGACGGTGATTTGGCTAGAAATCGTGTCAACCGTGCCCGTGGCCAGATTTACCCACTGGGTTTTGATCGATATGTGGGACGAAAAGTATATGGCAACCGCGAGTTTCTCGTCAATGCCGTGAACTATATGCTGGGCGATGCCAGTTTGATTTCCATTCGGTCGCGCACAGTTACCCTTCGGCCACTTGACGCGGAAAGGCTTTCGGCCGAACGCGGACAATGGCAGGTGGTGAACATCAGCCTACCGGTTTTTATGGTTATTATTTTGGGTGTAGTGCAATATTTTATACGCAAAAGAAAGTACACCTCTTAAGAGAAAAGTAATGAAGAAAACGATTGTGTTGCTGATTTTAGCTGCTGTTCTCGCAGCAGCCGTTTGGTGGTTTTCAAAAACTGACCGATATGCGGTCTCGGCACTTTCCACCACGGATTTTGCTATAGCGGATACCGCTGCGGTTGGCCAGGTGGTGATTACCGGTACTGAGGGAGATAGAATCGCCATTTCACGAGGCGATGAAAACATTTGGATGCTTGACGACGGGCACCGTGCCCGACAAGATGCCATTGATCTTATCCTCAAAACCTTTCATCTAATTGAAATTAAGCACCCTGTTCCCAAAACCTCCCGCGAAGCAATTCTGCGCATGATGGCAGGTCGACACAAATATGTGCAGGTGTATGACCGTAGCGGGAATCTGATGAATGCCTATTATGTGGGTATGATGACGTCTGATGAACGTGGAACCTATATGTTGCTGGAACAGCCCGGCAAAGGGCGTACGGAAGTTCCGTATGTGATGACGATGAAATCGTTTTTCGGGTATTTGAGTTCGCGCTTCTTTACCGACCATCAGGATTGGCGCGATCGGGTGGTATTTCGCTATTCGGATTTGGACTTTAACCGTGTAGAAGTATCGAACAACCTCTTTCCGGAGCGTTCGTTTGCCATTGAATACAAAGGCGGAAATGACCTGAGTCTATTCGAAATGCCCGACAATACACCGGTTCCCGTTTTCGATACCGCCATGGTACAGGAATATTTACTGATGTACAAAAAAGCCGGTGCCGAAACGTTTGAATTGGCGTTTGAACAACCTCAGATTGATTCTGTTCTGGCCCTACCGCCCGACTTTGAAATCAAAGTGATGGCAAATAACCCCGAGGAGTCGAAACACATCAGTTTTTTCCTGCGCCCTTCGCCCCCCGACCGATTTGCCGAAGACGGCTCTCAATTAGAGTATGACCAAGATATTATGTACGCCACACTCGACGGAGAGAATCTGTTTCGTGTTCAGCATTTTGTGTTCAGACACTTTCTGATACCTCGCGCCGTGTTTACCGGAGAATTGCACTTTTAAACAATTCCTTGTGCAGTGTGGATAAATCACTTCCTTCCGGTGAGGTTAAACAGCTATATTTGTATCCCGTAAAAAATAAGACTCAAAAGATTTATCTATGAAATTCATCGTATCCAGTACCGCATTGCTGAAGCAATTGCAAATCCTCGGAGGCGTTCTTCATACTTCAAATACGCTGCCTATACTCGATAACTTTTTGTTTGAAATCGAAAACGGAAAACTCACGCTTTCTGCTTCAGATCTGGAAACGACGATGACTGCGACCATGGAGGTAGAGGCGCGTGATAACGGCGTGATTGCCATTCCGGCCAAGAAACTGCTCGAGTCATTGAAAACTTTTGCCGAGCAGCCACTCACATTCACCATCGACGATAAAACCTATTCTGTTGAGATTTCCTCTGATTTTGGAAAATACAAACTGGCGGGTCACAACGGGGCAGAATTTCCAAAAAACCCAACTATCGCTGAGCCTTCGGAAGTAACCCTCGATGCCGAAGTGATTTCTGATGCGATTAATTCTACGCTTTTTGCCACCGGAAACGACGATTTACGTCCGGTGATGAGCGGTCTTTTTTGCGAGTTTTCAAATGATAATATTCGCTTTGTGGCCACCGATGCGCACAAGCTGGTGCGATATACCCGCACAGATGTTCAGGCAGACAGTGCAGCTTCGTTTATCGTTCCGAAAAAACCACTCAATTTGCTGAAGAATATCTTCGCGGCAACCAACGCTCCGGTAAAAATTGAGTTTAACGAAACCAATGTTCGTTTTTCGTTCGACAACACCTCATTGATTGCGCGTCTGATTGACGGAAATTACCCGAATTACGAAGCGGTAATTCCAAAGGAGAACCCCAATAAGATGACCATCGACCGGGTAGCATTTCTAAATTCGGTGAAGCGGGTTTCGATTTTCGCCAATAAAACCACCCATCAGGTCAGGCTTAAAATCACTGGAAAAGAGTTGGCCATTTCTGCCGAAGATCCAGATTTCTCAAACGAAGCCAACGAGCGATTGACGTGTAGCTACGACGGTGAGGATATGGAAATTGGTTTTAACTCAAAATTTTTGAGTGATATGTTGGCGAATATCGTGTCGGACGAAGTGCTGCTCGAGCTCAGTGCACCTAACCGCGCTGGAATTCTGATTCCACAAACGTCCGACGAGCAAATTGATATCCTGATGCTGGTGATGCCAGTGATGCTGAATAGTTAATTTCAGGACTTTTACTTTTCTTTCCCTTCTTTGTTCTGTGGCGGTCGCGGCACGTAGATGTATGAAATGCGGCGGTTGGTGTCGGTAGAATGCACCACCACGTTGGGATGCTCTTGAAGGGTTTTGAGTTCTTCCGCACGTTGACGCTCCAGCATTTCGTCGATTTCCCATTGATACAGCTTGCGTTTTGGTCCTTGTTTGCGGTAATAAAAAGCGAGTGCTATTCCTGCAAAAGCTCCCCACAAATGGCCTTCCCAACTCACGCGCTCTTGGATGGGAAGAATGCCCCAAACCATGCTGCCGTACAGAAAAGCGACCATCATAGAAATGGCAATCATTCGGTTGTCGCGTCGAAAGATTCCACTAAAAAACAGAAAGGCCGCTAAACCATATACCACACCACTGGCTCCGATATGATAATTCTGACGGGCGGATATCCAGATCCAGATTCCGCTAAAAAGGTAGATGAAAACCACGGTGCGGGTGGCTACGTTGGGATAAAAGAAGTAGAGGCAGGAAAGCAGCACCAGCAACGGCACCGAATTGTTGAATAAGTGCTCTAGCGATCCGTGGATGAGTGGATAAAACAGAATTCCTTTTAGTCCGTGCCACTCTCGCGGAAAAACTCCGAAACGACTCAGGTGCAGGTCAAATTCACGGTCGGCAAAAAACACCAGCGCAATCAAGGCTACGGCCACTATGCCCACAAGAAAGCTCGCAATTGCTCTGTTTTGGTGTTGTTTGTCCATTGATGCCGATGTTAATTTTGCTAAAAAATAAAACGCTGTTTCTGAAATTATCTAATTTTCTGCCCTTAATTGAGATCTCAACCCAATGATTATACGCACTTTGTTTTTGACTGCGATCTTGTTGACCGGTGCAGCGGTCGCAAATGCAGCCAACGCTGAAACCGAGCAACCTCGAAAGCCAAAATTTAAATACACCAGTTCGGGCAGTTTCGGTATGTCTTTTTTTCCATTGATTGGTCTTGAAAAACTTCCGGTAGATTCTGCTTCGGCTATTCTACATCAACCACTGGCGCTAGCAACAGAGCAGATCGATTCGCTTATTTCATGCCCCGTTGCTTTTTAATGGTTTCGTAGGCTTCCTGAACGTTTTGAAATTTCTCTGTAGCGGCTTTTTTAAAGTTCTCACCGAGGTGATTTAATTTGTCGGGGTGATATTTTTTGGCCATTCTGCGGTACGCATTTTTCACTTCGGCATCGGTGGCATTTTCTGAAATTTCAAGAATTTGATAAGCCGCGTCGGGGTCCTTGTAAAACATGGCCCTGATCGACTGAAAATCACTTGAATTTATTCCGAGGAGTTGAGCTATTTGCTGAATTACATTGGCTTCGGCAGTAGAAACCTTACCATCGGCACGGGCAATTCCAAACAGATAATGGAGCAGTTGTAGCCGAAGCGGATACTCCATATTATAACGAATCTGCCCACATACATCGCGCACGTTGATGTCCTTATCCAGCACATCTTTTAACACTGGAAGCAGGTTTCGAACTTCTGAAGCGGAGAACTGCTGACTAAAAAATTGCTTGACGTATTCCAGTTCAGATCGCATCACGCGGCCATCGGCTTTCATAACTGCTGCCGACAGCACCAGCAGACTCATGGTAAAATCAGAGGCCGTGGTATGGTGGCGATATGCTTTTCGGCTAAATCCTTCGCCGGGACGTTGAACCTCAATGCTGGTTTCGTCCACCATGGTGCCGATTGCAAAGCCCAGTAATGCACCAATCGGCCCACCCAGCGCCCAGCCTAATCCTCCACCTATCCATTTTGCGTACTTAGCCATTCAATTGTTGCTCATTTTTTACCAGCGCCCTCCGGCACCGCCTCCTCCAAATCCTCCACCCCCAAATCCACCAAAACTACTACCGCCACCGCCAAAGCTGCTGCCACCACCAAACCTTCCGCTTCCGGAATTGAAGTTATTGTACATGCCGCCATGCGAATTTCGCGAGGCCATAATGATGGCGAGTGCCGCCCAAAAAGTCATATTATTTACTTTCGAATAGTTCATCGCGCTAAAGGTCGGCCCGATAAAAATGATCAGGATAAATAAAATGATGACGAAGGCAATGACCATTCCGGGGCTTTCTCCTTTTCTGTTGCCGTAATCCGCAGCATTGATCTCACCTTTGGCAAGCTGCATTAAAACATTTGTCGCTGCACTAACACCGCCGTAATAGTCGTCGTTTCGAAAATGGGGCAGTAATTCCTGATCCACAATTCGTCGGGCAATGGCATCTGGAATGGCACCTTCCAAACCATAACCCACGGCGATAAATGTTTCGCGTTGTTGCGGGCTTACCAAAAGTACAATTCCGTTGTCAAACTCATTAAGCCCAACACCCCATTCATGACCGATTTCGGTGGCGTATTCCATCGCCTCATAATCACACAGGTCATTGGTAATAACCACCACTATCTGATTGGAGGTTTCTCGACTGAATACCACCAGTTGCTGTTCCAGTTCGGCTACTTGATTTTGTGATAGCGTATTGGTGTAGTCGTTAACCAGTAGGTTGCGCGAGGGTGGAATACAGTCGTTGCCGTACAATGCCGGAATGGCGGTAAGCAGCGCAGAAAGTATAGTGAAAAGTTTGAGGGTGTAATTCATGTTAGCTTTTTCCGAATGAAATGTCGTCTGACAATTCGTTTTTATCGTTTTTCTGATAGGGGAAATGTGCGCTTAACTGTTCGCCGGCCAATAAGATTCCAGCCGCAAGGCCATCAGCATATTGGTTCTTTTTAAAATGATCGATCATCGTATCGCGCACCCGGTTCCAAAATCCTGCAGAAACCACTTGATTGATTCCCGCATCACCAAGAATGGCCAGTTGATGATCCTTTACGGCGATGTAAAAAAGGACACCGTTTCGTTGGGCGGTTTTCTGCATTTCTAGCAGATCGAAGATGTAGGAAGCGTGGTCGAGCACATCTTCGCGGCAGTGATTTTCCAGGTGCACCCGTATTTCGCCTGAGGTGTTTAATTCGGCCTTCTTAATGGCGTCGATCACCTGTTGCTTTTCAGCTTCTGAAAGGAAATTTCGAATGTCCATTTTTAATCAAAACTTACCTGAGGTGCAACTTCACTTCCTTGTGCGGCTTCAAAGAAACCTTTTCGCTCGAAATTAAACCACGAGGCGTAGATCACCCGAGGAAACTGACGAATATAGGTGTTGTAATCGCCCACCGATTCGTTAAATCGGTTTCGTGCAACCGTAATGCGGTTTTCTGTTCCTTCAAGCTGAGCCTGCAGTTCCAGAAAGTTTTGATTGGCTTTGAGGTCGGGATAACGCTCAACGGTGACCAATAGCCGCGACAGCGCAGACGACAAGCCAGCTTGCGCTTGCTGAAACTGATTGATGGCTTCTGGCGTGAGGTTGCCGGCATCTACATTTACAGAAGTGGCATTTGACCGGGCTTCTATCACAGCGGTTAGGGTTTCCTGTTCAAAGTCGGCGTAACCTTTCACGGTGTTAACCAGGTTAGGAATCAGGTCGGCACGACGCTGATACTGGGCCTCCACATCGGCCCAGGCTTTTTCAATGGCCACATCTTGCTGTACCATTTTGTTGTAGCCGCAACTGTTGAGCGACATCATCAGGGCAGCGAAAGCAATAAAAATCAGGCTTCTTTTCATGGTAGTTGTTTGAGGGGTTATTGAATCATGGAAACACTTCGGCGGATAAATTTACTCAGATCTTCACCTTTTAGCAGTCCTTTTTCGAGCAATGCCAAATCAGCGGCTTGCTGGGCCATTTCCTGTTTTCGGGCTTCATCTTTTTCTTTTAAAATGGCCGAAACCACCGGGTGGTTGCTGTTTACCACCAGGTTGTACATTTCCGGAAAAGCGCCCATCATGCCGGCACCGCCCATCATTTGTTGTTCTTTCATCCGGCGCATAAATTCTGCCTGTGTCACCATCATGGGCTGGTCTTTTTCGCTGAGGTTTTCAAAAACGACCTGATATTTTTCTTTTTCAACTACGTTTTCGATCACCGGTTTTAGTGTTTCTTTTTCTTCATCGCTGAGTTTGCTTGGTTGAGAATCGTCTTTTTTTATCAGGTTGTCGATGGTGTCTGAATCCACGCGTGCAAAGCTGAGCTGATCGTTTTTCTGCTCCAGTTTCGAAATATAATGCGGTGTGAGCGGGCTGTCAAGAATCAATACTTCGTAGCCACGGTCTTTAGCCATTTCAATGGCACTGTGCTGTTCAATTGCATCATTAGCATAGAGAACTACCAACTTGCCGTCTTTATCGGTTTGGGTAGTTTTGAGGTGATCTTTCAGCTCTTCGAGCGTGTAGCTCTTTTCATCGGTGTTTTTGAACAGGGCAAATTTTATGGTGCGATCGTAGAATTTTTCGTCGCTGAGCATGCCATATTCAACAAACACCTTGATGTCTTCAAATTTCTTCTCAAAGTCTTCGCGGTCTTTTTTAAACATATCAGCCAGTTTGTCGGCCACTTTTTTGGTGATGTGATTCGAAATTTTCTTCACATTCGAATCGCTCTGTAGGTAGGACCGCGAAACATTGAGTGGAATATCGGGCGAGTCGATAACCCCGTGCAAAAGCGTCAGAAATTCGGGAACAATGTTTTCAACGTTATCGGTAATGAAAACCTGATTGGAGTACAGATTGATTTTGTTTTTCTGTATTTCAATGTTGTTTTTTAGCCGGGGAAAGTAGAGGATTCCGGTGAGCGTGAAGGGATAATCTACGTTGAGGTGGATGTTGAACAGCGGCTCATCGAAGGTCATCGGATAGAGTTCGCGGTAAAAACTTTTGTAATCTTCATCAGTCAGGTCAGCCGGTGCTTTGGTCCAGGCGGGCTTGGTGTTGTTGATGAGATTCGGCACCTCAACTTCTTTGTATTTTGGTTTTTCTTCCTCGTCTTTTCCGTCTTCAATGCGCTCGGTGCGGGTTCCAAAAATGATTTCAACGGGCAAAAACTTACAGTATTTATCGAGAATTTCGGTTATGCGGCTTTCGCTCAGAAACTCTTCGGAGTCGGCCGCGATATGTAGTACGACATCTGTTCCTTTGGTTTTTTTCGAGGTAGGTTCCATGGTGAAATTCGGGCTGCCGTCGCAGGTCCATTTCACCGCCTGTGAGTTGGGTTGTTGTGATCGGGTAATGATTTCTACGGTTTCCGAAACCATAAAAGCAGAGTAAAAACCCAAGCCAAAATGCCCAATGATGGCTTCTGATTTTTCCTTGTATTTATTGACGAATTCTTCGGCACCGCTAAACGCAATTTGATTGATGTATTTCTCAATTTCATCGGCCGTCATTCCAACCCCATTGTCGCGGATGGTGATGGTTTTTTTGTCCTTGTCGAGCAGCACTTCTACCTTGAGGTTTTCAATGTTGGCTTTGAGCTCGCCCAGGGTGCTGAGCGTTTTAAGTTTTTGGGTGGCATCCACAGCGTTTGATACCAATTCGCGAAGAAAAATCTCATGATCTGAGTAAAGAAATTTCTTGATGATTGGAAAAATATTCTCTGTCTGAACGTTAATGTTCCCTTTTACGGTTTCCATTTTTCAATTATTTATTTTAATAGATATAGTGGCGGTCATTTGACAACAAATATTCCATTTGAGAAATGCTGACAAATTGGCGAGTTAAGACAACAAGTCTCCCTTATTTGCGATGGTAACCACATGTGGGATTGCATTTTTGTCAGTAACAGAGGGTGGGTTGTAAAGCGCTCAATTTTACAAAGTTTTATAAAACTGTGGATAATATGCACAGGTTGTAGATTAATCGACCAGCATTAGCCGTTTAGGCAATATTCTCAATGAGAAAGCTCTCGGCAACCAACTTCCTGATATAGTGGTAGATGCGGCTGTGAATTTCCATTAGGAGGTTATGCAAATACTTATGGTCAATCTTTTGGTTGAATGTCATTGAAATCAAATAGAAACACAAAAATTTGAAAGTCATGAAAAAAATAGCAATTGTACTGGCCTCGGCACTTTTTTTAGTTGTTGGCGCACCAGTAGTTCAGGCGGAGGATAACTTGATTATTGTTTCCGATCAGGAACAAAAGGATAAAGACAGAAAAGACAAGGACGAAATCAGCGTTGCCGATTTACCCCAGAATGTTCAGCAATCGCTTAGAAGCGAAGCATACCGCAACTGGAGTCCGGTTAAAGCTTGGAAGATGAAAAAAGACGACGGTATGGTTTACAAAGTGGAAGTAACCAACGGTGACGAAACCCAAAAACTCAAGTTTGATGAAAGCGGCAATCAAATGGCCAGTAAGTCGGGTAAGAAATAACAGATAAACGCATTGCGGACGGTGATCTTCTACCGGATGTATTGAGCTAAAAAAACACGTCGAAAGGCGAAGACGACTAACCGCAATTATTTGGAGTGAACGCAGAAAGTGCTGAAGATTTTTCTTCGGCACTTTTTGCTGGTTTATTTACCAGCAAATCAATCTTTCTTACCCATAATAGGGTTGTTTTTTGATTTCTTAAATTTGAACAAAGCTTAACGCAAACCAAAATCCGGCAACAAAGAAGTGCGGTCCGTAAAGGGGAAAATATTGTTGATTTACGCATTGCTGGCCATTGCAGTGTTTGCGCTAGCCGGCTATTCGTGGTATAACAGCGGTGTGATTTCGGCCCGGGTAGAACAGCTTTCTCAGCCCGATGTGGCCTCCTCACACCTCAAAGACATTGCAACCAATATTTCGCGGATCACCAACCTTTATCTGAAGCATTCCAAAAATAGGATTGACGAGAGTCGTCACCAACAACTTATTATCGAAATCAATTCATCGCTCGATGCACTGGTAGGTGAATATGAAGAGATAAATCCTTCATTGCTGGCAGAACTCGATTCTATTCCGCTGCTACTCGATTCCATTGATCGCGCCTATCAGGAAATTAAACAATTGCGATACGAATTCGACGAGCAATTTAGGGGCAGAATAGGAAATGAAATTCTGACCAGTCTCGAAATGGCACAACTCACCGATTCAATTCTAATTGAAAGCGACACCCAACGAGAAGTTATTCAGATTGTGGAACGCGAATTACTCCGTGAAATTCCCGAAGAGCGAATCGATAGCCGAAATTTCTTTCAACGTTTATTTTCCCGAAAGGAATCTGAGTCTGAATCCACAACGCTTAGCGACAGTCTATTTGCCGATGCGGACGTGTCTACATTTAAAGTTACTGGAGTAGAGTCAGACACATTGACACATGTGCGCATGGATACAGTGGTGGCTACAGCCAGTAATGTTCAGATATTTAAAGACGAAGTAGCCAAGATTCTGCAGCGCGAACAATCCATGACCAGTCGGATTCAGGAAAAGGAGGCCTACCTGTACAATATCAACCTGTTTGTTATTGCTAAACTCGAATCTATCATCAATCGGTTTCAGCGCGAACGAGAAGCGGAATTGAGGAGTGCTACACAAACTACTCTTGCAGCATCGAGAGAATTCAACCAAATGCTCACTTATATCGTGTTTGTCTTTGGTGTTGCGGGTTTAATTGTGCTTTGGCTGTTGCTGCGCGATATTGAAAAAAACCGATATTATCAGCGTTTACTGGTTAAAAATGAACAGCAAGCCCGACTCCGGGCAGAAGATAAACAGCGTTTTTTGAGCACGATGAGCCATGAGTTGCGCACACCCCTGACTTCAATCATTGGATACACCGAGCTGATGAAAGACAAGGATCATCCGCATGTAAAAGCGGTTCGGGCCTCGGCAACCTATCTGCTACAAATAGCCAATGATATTCTGGATATTGCAAAAATTGAAGCCGGTAAAATTGATGTCAATCCGAAGCCGGAAAACGTGACAGAAATTTTCCGTGAAATCGAACTCAAATTTTCTCCGCTCATTTCAAATGCCGGTTTGCGTCCGGAATTTATGCTGCCCGACGAACCTTTGTTTCTGGAGGTAGACGCCCTGCGAATGCAGCAGATTTTCTACAATTTATTACACAACGCCATTAAATTCACCACGGCGGGTTACGTGAAATTTACCACGCGAATTGAATCGGTGTCAGATGAGGAAATACGCGTGACGGTTCGCGTGGCGGATTCCGGTGTGGGTATTCCTCAGAATGAAATTGAGAATATTTTTAACGACTATCAGCAAGCCGGCACGCCCAAAGACAACGTGAAAGGCACCGGTTTGGGACTGGGTATCGTGCAGCGAATTATTTCCCGTTTGGATGGCACCATCCGTGTTGACAGTGAGCCAGGCCGCGGCAGCACATTCGTAGTGTCGTTTGTTGCCAAAAAAACGACTCCCATCGAAGCGCAATCTGTTTCACTTAATGAAGCTGTTCCTGCCAAATTGTTGCGTGGTCGACGAATTTATGTGCTGGATGATGATCGGTTTATCACCCAATTGTATCAAATCATTTTGCGCAAATACGGAGCCGAAGTTACGGCCTGCAACGATCCTAAACAGGCATTGCAAGAGCTTCAGCAGCAAAAGCCCGATGTGCTGATTACCGATATCAAAATGCCCGGATTGAGTGGTATTGAGCTGGTACATAGTCTCGAAAGGATTAATCGTATGCCCGAATTTGTGGTAGTAGCATCGGCAAATGCATTCTTTGAGCAAGAAAAACTTAACAATTCTCCGCTTTTTGATGCCGTATTGCTGAAGCCGTTTTCCCAGCAAAAGTTATTGAAAGTACTGGCCGAAATACTCGGATTGGATTTTTCTGTGCAGAATGAAGCGACAACGCAGAATGATGATGAGAAAGTCAAGGCAGGTATAGATCTCAGTGATTTAAAAAAATATACCATGGATGATCCTGAATTCTTGCAATCACTGCTCGAGAATTTATGGAAAGAAAACGATCGCGAAATGCAGTTGCTGCAGCATTATCTAAACCAAGGTGAGCACAAGGCAGCAGCCGAGAACATACACAAACTGATCAGCCGTTTTGGCCAAATAAAAGCAACCGTATCGGTAGATGCCAGGGCCATTGAAAACGCGCTGCGCAAAGGAGATGAAAAAGCCAGCCCACTTGCGGCAAAACTATTGGAAGAGTGGCGAATATATAACCGGCAGCTTGGCGATATTGTGGCTGCTGAAGCCGCTAAACCTTAAATGCAATCGCTATATAAAAGTTTTTATCGGCGGAATCGTATCTTCGTATCTACGCAAAATGAGACTATGGCCAGAATACTTTTAGTGGAAGATGACGTAACCTTTGCCAAAACTTTAGATGGATTTTTAAAGCGACACGGTCATCAGACTACTGTAATTTCTAACGTCAAAACTTCGTCCGAAGCCTTGAAAAATCAGCGGTTTGATCTGCTGCTGCTCGATTACCGTTTGCCTGACGGTACAGGGCTCGATGTTTTTACCAGTGCCCGTGAAGCAGAGCAAACCTGCCCGGCCATATTCATGACCAGTTTTAACGATGTGCCCACCGCTGTCCGCGCAATGAAAATGGGCGCATTTAATTATATCACCAAACCGGTAAATCCCGACGAATTTTTACTGCTCGTAAACGAAGCACTTCAGGGAAAAAAACAGCCGTCGCCAATGGCCGAGCCAACGCCAAAGCAGGTGAAACCGATGCAAGGATATGTGGTGGGTAAAAGCCCTGCTGCCAAAAAACTCGAAGAGCATATCTCCTTAATTGCGCCCACCGAGATGTCGGTCATTATTCAGGGCGAAAGCGGAACCGGAAAGGAATATGTGGCCCGTTCGGTTCATGCAAAAAGTGATCGTTCTGCCCATCGTTTTATCGCTGTTGATTGCGGAACCCTGACCAGCAATTTGGCCTCCAGTGAATTGTTTGGCCATACTAAGGGCGCATTTACCGGAGCGCTGTCAGACAAGAAGGGCGTTTTTGAAGCGGCCAACGGCGGCACCATTTTCCTCGATGAAATCGGCAATTTGAACTATCAGGTTCAGGTAAAACTACTGCGTGCTCTTCAGGAGCGTACCATTCAGCGGGTTGGTGACAACAGGGATATTGCAGTTGATGTTCGGATTTTGTGTGCCACCAACGAGGATTTGCAGGCCAGGGTAGAAGATGGCAAATTTCGCGAAGACCTGTATCACCGGCTCAATGAGTTTAAAATTTTAGTTCCGCCGATTCGAATGCGCGAGCAGGACCTGGAAGTGTTTGCACAATTTTTTATGGAAGAATCCAACGCCCATTTATCCCGAAATGTACAACGGTTTTCACCAGAGATCCTGCGAATTTTTAAACGCTACGACTGGCCAGGAAATCTTCGCGAGCTTCGCAATGTGGTGCGTCGCTCGGTGCTGCTCACACAGGGCGAGGTGATTGAAAAAGAAACACTACCCGAGGATATGGTAACGGCTTTGCGGCAGCAGAAATCAGGAGAAGTGAAATCCGGCACAGATCTCAAGTCCATTCAGGAAGAAACGGAAAAGGAGCTGATCGCCAAAACGCTGAGTGAGGTAAAGTATAATAAATCCAAAGCAGCCAAGTTGCTGAACATCGACCGCAAAACGCTCTACAACAAAATGGCGATGTACGGCATCGAGTAGCTCAACCACACCTCTCGAATTCATTACCTTTGACCCATGTCACTTGTGGTTAAAAAAGTATTCGAGCTCACCGGACACAGTACTTCCATTTACTGCATTGCTTCGGGCAGATCTGCACATACCGTTTTTACCGGAAGCGGTGATAAGGTGGTGGCTGAATGGGATCTGATTGAGCAAAAGGTGCTGCCTTTTGCTATTAAACTCGAAAGTACCGTTTATGCAACTGTGAAATTACCAGAAAACCGACTCGCCATTGGACAAGGCAGAGGCGGCATACACATTGTTGATTTGCAATCGAGAAAGGAGATACGTCATCTTGCGGTGAATAACAAGGCAGTTTTTGATCTTCGTTTTCTTGAAGAACAGAACCAGTTGCTTGCATTCAGCGCCGACGGAACCTTTAGTATTTGGGAGGCCGATAGTTTTGAATTACTGCGGCACATACCGGTCGGAGAGGTCAAAATGCGTCGCGCTGCCGTAAGTCCCGACGGACAGTTTGTTGTGACATCGGGAAACGATGGCCGACTCCGCGTTTTTGAAACAGAGATGTTCAATGAAATGTACACGTTCGATGCCCATGATCGCAGTAGCAATGTATCGGTGTACTCTTCTGACGGCAGTTGCCTGATTTCCGGTGGATGGGATGGTCATTTGCGCGTTTGGGACGCGAATAGTGATTATCAAAAAACAGTTGAAATACCAGCACACAATTACGCCATCTATGATTTGGTTTTCAGTCCAGACGGTAAATTTCTGGCCACTGCTAGCCGCGATAAAACCATTAAAATATGGGATGCAGAAACTTTAAAACCCTTGGTGCGGCTGGATGTAAAGAGTGGCGGACACAGCCATTCGGTGAATGCATTGCACTGGAATAAAACAACAGGATTGTTGGTAAGTGTGGGAGATGATCGAAAGGTGATTGGGTGGGAAGTGAAGTCTGAGTTGTGAGTTTATAATTGGTGAGTGTTATAAATCTCTACTAAATCTCATGCGCGCACCCTCTATTATAGGCCGGTGCCATGCGCCGCCGCACAAGAGAGGGGCCGGGGTTGAGTCCCCCGAATTTCCAATAAAATCCGTAACCCACCAGAAACTAATGTCCAAACATTTTCATTACTTTCGGTGGTTCAATCCTTTAGTTAATATTTCAGAAGTGCTTGATACTAAATCCACCACCGATTCCATCCGCCTCGCTGCCCAGCTTATTAACAGCACCGACCGTCACCTCTTTCTCACCGGAAAAGCCGGAACTGGAAAAACCACCTTCTTGCGCCAAATAGCCGATGCAACCCACAAGCAATACGTCATCGTTGCACCCACGGGAATTGCTGCGCTAAACGCAAAAGGAGTCACCATCCATTCGCAGTTTTTGCTGCCTTTTGGTTCCTTTCTGCCCACCAACGATCCGCAATTTGATAGCAGCGTGCAAAGCGCATTTTACACTCCGAGGTCGCTGAGTTACCGGCACCGGCTCGATGGCCGACGAAAGCAAGTACTGCGAAGTATTGACCTGCTCATCATCGACGAGGTGAGCATGCTGCGTGCAGATATCCTCGACGCAATTGACTACCGGTTGAAGTATGCAAAAGGTAATTTTAATCAACCTTTCGGTGGCGTTCAGTTATTGATGATCGGTGATTTATATCAGCTGCCGCCGGTGGTGCGTGATCATGAGTGGCCACAACTGAGCAGATTTTATAACAGCATGTTCTTTTACGAAGCCCAGGCACTGCAGCATTCGGGCTTTGCCTATGTGGAGCTCGATAAAGTCTTTCGGCAGAGCGACGATACCTTTTTGAGCGTACTCAACAACCTGCGCAATAACCGCTGTAGTGCCGAAGATCTCGAGTTGCTCAACAGCCACTATCAGCCCAATGCACACGCCGAAGAAGGGGTGGTGACTTTGACTACACACAACGCCAAAGCCGATCGCATTAACCGAAATGCACTCGATCGTCTGCCAGAAAAATCCAAATATTATGCAGCCGAAATTGACGGTGAATTTCCGGAGCATTTGCATCCGCTACCTGAAAGTCTCGAACTGAAAGTCGAAGCCCAGGTGATGTTTATCCGCAACGACAACGAAACCAAAGCATATTACAACGGTAAACTTGCACGCATTACGCATTTGGCGGATGACGAAATTCGGGTGTCGATGGAGGATAATGACCATTTCACGCTCACGCGTCACACATGGAAAAACATTCGCTACAGCGTGAGTGCCGGCTCCAAAGAACTCGAGGAAGAGGAAGTGGGGAATTTTTCGCAGTTTCCAATAAAACTGGCTTGGGCAATCACCGTTCACAAAAGTCAGGGACTCACTTTTGATAAAGCCGTCATTGACGTTGGTGAAGCCTTTGCCCCGGGACAGGTATATGTGGCCCTTTCGCGGTTGCGCTCGCTGGATGGGTTGACATTGCGGACGCGAATTTCCGAATCGGTTATTTCCAGTGATGCTGAAGTAGTGCGCTTTACGGGTAAAAGATCAAAGGAGCCTTCTCCAGGCACAACGCTGCGCCATGAGCAGGAACGTTATCTTAAACGGTGGATCAGCGAAGTATTTAATTTCGAAGACATCATCAACCAGATTGATTTTGTGCAGGAAAAGGAAGGCGCAAAAATGGAATTTGAAGATGAGGAAATGCAACAGGCACTGTTCGGATTAAAGGCGGCATTTATTACCGAGCGTGAAATCAGCGCCAAATTTATTGTACAGGTAGATCGGTTGCTCTGCAGTGGCCAGCGCGATCTGCTGCTCGAACGCTTGAAAAAAGCCAGCAATTATTACCTCCGCATTCTTCACGATCAGATGCGTGCGCTGTGGATTCACTTGGGTGATCTGGAGCAGTTGTCAAAAGTGAAGACATATTCCAAGGCGCTCGGTGAAATTGACCAGTTGCTGGTGAACAAGGTTTCGCAATTGCAAAAAGCCACCTATCTCAGTCATTGCATTCTGAATGGAATTGATCCCGAAAAGCAGGATGTGCTGAGCGAAGAACGCCTCATGCGCCGCAAAAAAGTAATAGAAGAGGCACGCGAAAGCGTGCTCAGAAACCCGAAGAAATTATCCAGCAAAACCGGCCGAAAGCGCAAAACCGGTGAAACGTACAAAATCAGTTACGCACTTTTTAAAGAGGGACTCGATGTGGCCGGTGTTGCCAAAGAACGCGGAATGGCTCAAAGCACCATCGAAGGACACCTGGCCCGCGGAATCGAAGAAGGCGAAATGGAAATTGAACCTTACGTGGATGAAGCCGAATTGAAAGAAATTGCCGCTGCTTTTGACGTCGTTAAAGATCCAACACTCAGCGCCCTGCGCGATCATTTCAATAACAAATATAGTTTTGGGAAGTTGAGGATGGTGATGGCGTGGCGCAATAAGGAGAAGGTGAAATGAACGATCCAGATCACCCGCGAAGGGATTGACTGGGGTCGAATTTCATTTCGCGCGGGAGCGAGGGCTTCAGAAAAATCTTTACCTTGAGAGATATTTAGGAACTGTTGATCCAGAATGATCTATCCAACAAAACTGGGTTTATGAAAACTACAATACTTGTTGTCGCCATTTCCGTTTTTAATGTTGGTCTGTGTCGTGCTGAAAACCATCGATTATCTTCCGCATCCGATTGCGAAGAAGGAAGCCTGATGATCAACGCTCCTGAAGTAATTTGCGAGGGTGAACCCTTTGTCCTTTCTGCCAATTTATCTGATTTCGATACCTACAACTGGACCATCAACGGTCAGGAATTCACCGGCGAAGAAATTGAATACAGCACTTTTATGGAAGATGAAATCGCTGTTCAACTGATCGCTGCCAACGCAGTTTGCACCTTGATCGCAGCACTGCAAATGCCGGTACATCCCCAACCTTTCCTTGCTGTATTTCCTGAAGGACATACCGTTTGTGGTTTGGGCGAAGAATTGGAAATTAGTACTGTAGGAATGGTAAGCTGGTATCTGAACGGGGATTTGGTTGCTACGGGAAATCCGGTGGTATTGCCCGAGTCGGGAAGCTATGATGTTGTTGTTGAAAACGAATGCGGTAGTTCGGGAATTAATGTGCCGGTGCAGATTGTAGAAATGCCCGAAGAAGTTGTGCTGACCTACGATGGGGAACAACTCATTGTCTCACCGGAAGGAAGCCACTACGTTTGGTTTTATGGTGGATTACCCATTGAAATGTCCGAGAGTCCAACTTTCACGCCCACAGAATCTGGCGAATATTGGGTAATCGTTTATTTTGAAAATTCCTTCTGCCACCTCACCAGCGAATTCGTTTATGTTCCGGTTTCGGTCAATGAACACTTATCACAGCAAATCTCGCTGTTTCCCAATCCTTCGAAGGAGGTAGTAACCATTCATTTCCCGTTTGGAAATTGGAAAATCACATTCGCCGATTCGAAAGGACGAATAATTGAGCAGAACAATGGTGTATTGGGAACTAAATTCCAGCTCGACCTCAGAAAGCTGGCCGCCGGAACTTACTTTATTTTGATGCAAAGTGAAAACGGGAGTGCGGTTAAGAGGGTGTTGGTGAGTCACTAATGCTTCGAGCCATCGCGCTGATTGGCCTTCAACCGATATGGGAAACAGTTACTAAAAAACGTGAAAATTCCCCGTCTTTATTGGTGATCAATCTACGGTATGCGTATCTTTAATAGTAAACCTTACAAAGATTAACGCTATGATTGAATGGATTATCACTTTTCTCGTGCTGGCGCTCATATTCGCCGTTCTTGGATTTAGCGGCATTGCCCGTGGATTTGCTGCAATTGCCAAAATATTGTTTTATATCCTGCTGGTGATTTTTGTTATCATGCTAATAATGCACCTGCTGGGATAATTTTTTAAACGGAGGTAGCGCTGTTCAGTCGTCCGAACTAAGGGACTGAACTTTCTTTACTTGTTCTACTTTCTGCACTTTTACCAGCACCGCGTGTTTGTTGGGGCGGATATCGTGGCCGTATCTGCGGGCAAAAACCCAGGTAAATTCAGCTCCGAAAAACAAGATCAAGCTCGAATAGGAAACCCAAAGTAAAATCAATACCAGCGAGCCTGCTGCTCCGTAGGTCGAGCCCGGATTGGCTTGGCCGAAATACAGTCCGAGCAATTCCTTTCCGACGGTAAATAAGATGGCCGTGATAAAAGCACCGCCCCAAACCGATTTCCACCAGATTTTGGCGTCGGGTAGGTATTTGAATATCAGTGCAAACAAAACGGTAATAATGCCGAGCGACAGTGCGAGATTGAGCAGGTAGGCCACAATGAGCAAAAATTCGGGGAGCGATTCTCTGATAAAATCTTGAAGAATCGCCAGCATTGCCGAAATCAAAAAGAAGATGAGCAGTAGGAATCCGACTACAAGCACAAACGCAAAACTGACCAGCCGGTTGGTAAGCATTTTAAGAAATCCCGATTTGGGCTCGGGTTTGATTTGCCAGATTTCGTTGAGGGAAATTTGTAGGTGAAAAAACACCCCGGTAGCACCGAAAATTAATATGCCAATGGCCAATAGCGTCGCCAAGAAGTTGTCTTCCGATGTGGAAGCGTTTTCGACGATCGACGTTACGGTTTTAGCGGCCTCAGCCCCAATTGCCGATTCAATGGTTGCCGTTAGCTGACCCGTGACGATTTCCGTTCCCCAGAAAAATCCCACCAGGTTGATGACCACCACCAGCAAGCCCGGCAATGACAGCAGCGCGTAGTAGGCCACCACGGCAGCCAACCGAAAAGGGTCGTCGTCAATCCACTGTTTGCCAGTCCTTAGCAGTAGTTTTGGAATGTGCTTAATCTTAAATTTTTCCTTGCATTTTTCCACAGTGCGCTCTGTGGTTAAAGTGGTAGTTTCCATAAAGTTTTCTGTTTTCAATAGCTGTTCTATTTAAAGATACGGCATATCAGTGTATTGAGCAACCGTTTAAATCCGTGGATGGATGTTAGTTTTGTGCAGTACCAACCGCGCAATAATCTCATTGGGTAAATGCAGGCAGAAAAAGTCATTATTGAGGTTTCATGGATTCCATTACTCGAAAAGCCGCGTCGACTTTCGGATGTTTCTGCCGGAATATTCAACACCATCCCTTCGCGAAAGGGAATGAAAAAGGCGATCGATAAGGGCCGTGTTTTGGTGAGCAACTCCCCAGCCACAACGGCCACGCTGGTGAAGGGGGGAGAAGAGATTGCCCTGCTTAGCGGCAAATCAGAGGTGCGAAATCCACTTCATTTAAAATTGGAAGTGCTTTTCGAGGACAAGGATTTGGCGGTGATAAACAAACCTGCCGGATTGTTGGTGAGCGGCAATCAACACCGCACCGTGCGCAATGCACTTACTGCTAATCTGCAACCTTCACCTGTTGCCGGTTTTCACCCCGAACCCGTTCACCGACTTGACTTTCCAACCAGCGGAGCATTATTGATCGGAAAATCGCCGGAGGTTGTTGCCACACTCAATCGGATGTTTGCCGCACACCAAATTGAAAAGCATTACTTGGCTGTAGTGGCCGGAAGCTTACCGCAAACTGGAGAAATAACGCTGCCCGTTGACGACAAGCCCGCTCATACTGCTTTTGTGAAGTTGCGTGAAATCCCTTCGCCCCGATTTGAAGTGTTGACGCTGTTGCAACTTCTGCCGCAAACCGGCCGCCGCCATCAATTGAGAAAACACCTACAATGGCTCGGTCATCCTATCCTCGGCGATCGGCTGTACGGTGCCGAAACAAATGGAATTAAGGGGAAAGGATTGTTTTTGCACGCGTTTTCATTGCAGTTCGTTCATCCCGTCACCAATGACGAAGTGATTGTTTCTGCTCCCATTCCCCGAAAATTCGAAAAGCTGTTTGGTTAATCGTTGTCTTGCTCAGCGTCGGAGTCGATTGCGTAGGCCTCATTCCTGAGCGACGCATAGCGAATAATCACATCCATGTCTTTCGGATGGCTTTCTATTTTGTACTGCTCTTGTATGTCTGGTGTTCCTTCAAGCCACTGGGTCAGCACCTTTTGGTTGATCTTGAAATTCTGTTCTGTTTCAAGATTCCAAGCGTATAGCCAAGTGGATTGGGCCGCGAGCGCGTAAGCAATTGCTCCTCCGCCGAAAGCAATCAATGCGGCATCTCCCTTCGGAAGTCCTCCCTGAAACAGAAGGTATTTGCCTTCGTGCTCAACTCTGTAATACTGACCGACTTCGAATTCAATTTTAAATCCGTTGAGATACAGGTGCGTGCCGTCGGAAATGCCCCATATTTTACTTCTGATAAACCTTTTCTTCAATTCTTTTGCAGGCGCTTCAAAGGTGTATCTATAGTTGTCTGGATAGTGTTTCATCAACAGCATATTGGGCATCGATGGGGATTTATCGATCAGTTCCTGTTTGGATGTATAGATTCCTTCCGGAAAGGTAGTTTGCGCGAAAGAGAGGGTGACGCTCAACAGCACGAAAACGGTAATGTTGATTAGGTTGAGGTGCATAGCTTTGGTTTATGAAGAAAGGTCAATAATATTAAATTCCCCCCGTTTTCCCAAGAATCTACGTGTTTATCATGTTACTGGCCTGCTGATTGAATAAAAAAAGCCCGTGCCAAAGGCACGAGCTTGCGGTTGTTTAGACATGAAAAATCAGACAATTTGTTTTGTGTGTTTGCCTTCTTTCACTTCTTCTACCAGTTTGCGGTTAAAAGCATCGAGATCTTCGGGCGAACGGCTGGTAACAAGTCCTTCATCAACCACCACTTCTTCGTCAACCCAGGTAGCACCGGCGTTAAGCATATCGGTTTTGATTGAGTGAAATGAGGTGATTTTTCTGTTTTCCAGCACTCCCGCTTCGGCCAGTAACCACGGTCCGTGACAAATGGAGGCCACCGGTTTTTTGCTTTTGAAGAATGATCGTACAAGGCTCACGGCCTGTGCATTGCGGCGCAACTTGTCGGGATTGATCACGCCTCCCGGAATGACCAGCGCGTCATAATCGCTTTCTGACACTTTGTCGAGGGCGCGATCTACCTTATACGATTTGCTCCAGTTGCCCTCACTCCATGACTTAATGTCGGGAGATTTGTCGGAGACGATATGCACTTCGGCTCCGGCATCTTCAAGTGCCTGTTTGGGCGAGGTGAGTTCCGATTCTTCGAATCCGTCTGTGGCGATGATGGCCACCTTTTTGTTCTTTAAATGTTCCATAGCGTTTTGTTTTTGCGTTTAACCCGAAGTTAATCAATAGGTGGCGATAGACAAGGTGTAAAAGTAAACTGCGCATCTTAAAAAATGGTAACGATGCTTCGGGCTCGTTTATCACGGGCAATTCGGCTGAACGAACAATGGATTTGTTTCTGGATTTTTTGTCCGGTCGTCACAAAACAAAACGGGGCTGCCCACTGGACAGCCCCGTTTGAAACCGTGAATCAAAACGGTTGCTCAATTGGCCTTGCCGAGCATCAGCAGATCGCTGCACACCACCTGAGTGACATAGCGCTTGTTGCCCTCCTTGTCATCATACTGGCGGGTTTCTAACTTGCCGTTGATTACCACTTCCTGACCTTTTTTAAGGTATTTTTCCATGATCTCGGCAGTTTTTCCCCAAGCAATAACGTTGTGCCATTGGGTTTCCTCCACCGATTCGCCATTCTTGTTGCGATACTTCTCAGAGGTGGCGACAGAAATACGAACCATCTGTCCGTTGTCGAAGGTTTTTACTTCCGGATCCATACCCAGGTGGCCGATCAGTTGAACTTTGTTTCGCATGTTACTCATAACATAAAGATTTAATTGATTAATAAATTTTCAACTCGAATTTGGTTGGTGTGAATCACCGGCAAATCGACATTGCAAATAGCGGCAATTCAGTAGGTTAAATTCGTATAATAATCGTTTGTAGTCGTATGTTAGTCGTTTGTAAATGTTTATGCAAGGCTTTGCCCTTATCAATAGCGGAGTTGACGTTTTTTGACACCAGATGAAATTGTTCGGTTTCCTGATCGATTCCGTATGCCGCCTGTGAAAATGAGTGATTTAGCATTTTGATAGAACGCCTTCACCGGAGGGAATTAACCTGCTTCGAGGCCGATTTTGCGCAATGCCATCGCGCACCTTGCCGAAGTGATTACTCAATTGCCCGGATTCAAATACCGACTAACGCCTCTCTGATGATTAAGCCCGTGATTTTGGCGGGGTAGCGTGTGCCCGTCACGGTTACGGTTATAGTTTTTTTGGGACGCACCTTTTGGCTAAAAAGCACTTCTTTCCGGATTGTTCCTGTTACCTTTATCCACGTCTAACCATTAAATTACCTGCATGATGAAAGTTTTACTTGTTACCATTTCAATGTTTTGCGCCGTATTGGTTTACGGGCAATACACAACGCCCGACGCCGGGCTGACCATCAACCTCGATTACCTGGTCGAAAACTCCGAAGGTGCTGTTACACAGATTGGAGATGCGTATGTTATTTCTGAGGGAATCATTATTGCCCCGAGTGATGTTTTCGAACAAACAAACACAGCAATGGTTCTTCTGGCCGAAGAGGTTTTGTTTACGGTTCAGGGTGGATTCATCCTGAATGCCGAGGGGATTTTGTTTGACTGGTTGAACGAAGGCGAGCATTACGACGGTTTTCGCTTCGAAACCGAATCCCAAGTAATACTGAACAATGCCGTTTTTCAGCACGGTGGCGGATTGCGCGTTCTGACCGAAGATTTTGTGATGAACAACTGCGTAATAACCGGACAGACCAATATCGCTTCTACCAGTGGCGCACTGGGGCTTTTCTCCGGAAAGCCGGTGATCACCAACTCGGTGTTTTCGGGTAACGAGTCAGCAGCGATCAGTTCAGCAATCAATATCGCAGCAGCTCCGCTGATTGAAAACTGCATTTTTGTAAACAACGGAACCAGTGTCATCAATCAACCGCAGATTAATCTCGGCCCCTCTGGTGCAGACACGACCATAATCCGAAACAACATCATCGAAGGAGATCCGGCCAACGTGTTGTCGGGTGGAATTGGTATATCTTCACTTACCAATCTTGACGCCCATGCAATAATTGAAGAGAATACCATTAGCGGAAACCGATACGGAATTGCAGTTTTGGGAGGTAATTTGAATTCCCTAATCAAAAACAACATCATCACAGACAACAACATTGAAAATCTACCCATGATGGGCGGGAGTGGGATCAATCTCAATTCCGCGTCCTCCAACCACGCTGTGATAACCGGAAACCAGATATCTGGCAACCTGTGGGGCATTACGTTGCAAGGCACCGCATCGGCAAATTTGGGCGATCTCACTATTGAAAGTCCCGGAGGGAACACGTTCGAAGACAACGGTAACGAGGGAGTGGTCTATGCCTTATTCAACAATACCGCTAACGACATCATGGCGATGAACAATTGCTGGGATGGCGAGAATAACCTCACCGAAGAAGAAGCCGAAGCGCTGATCACGCATCAAGTTGACGATTCTGAACTGGGCCTGGTCACTTTTATGCCCGTTGGTATTTGCAATACGGTGGGTGTTGAAGAAATGGAAACTGCGGCCATGCAGCTTTATCCCAATCCTGCAACTACGCAATTGGTTGTGGCCGCCACCAATATTTCGCAGATTATGATTTTGGACATGACCGGAAAAGTGATGACTGACTTAACCGTTTCATCCGCAGCCCGTGAGCAGTTAATTAATGTAGCTGATTTTTCTGCCGGACTCTACGTGGTTCGCGTGATGGCCAATGATGAAATCATCACCTCGCGATTTATAAAACAGTAGTAACACATCATTATATTAAAAACAAACGGCTGCCCCATATTGAGGCAGCCGTTTGTGTTGTACGGTCGGTTGATGCTTACTTTTTCCCGAGCATCACCAGCTCGTTGCACACCACCTGGGTGACATATCTGCGCACACCGTCCTTATCTTCAAATTGACGGGTTTCTAACTTTCCGGTGATCACCACCTCTTGACCTTTTTTCAGATACTTTTCTGCGATCTCTGCGGTTTTACCCCAGGCAATCACATTGTGCCATTGCGTGTCTTCGATTTCCTCACCGCGTTTGTTGCGGTACTTTTCAGACGTGGCCAACGATATTCGAACCATTTGTCCGTTGTCGAAGGTTTTTACTTCTGGGTCGTTACCCAGGCGGCCGATGAGTTGAACTCTGTTGCGTAAATTGTTCATGACTTAAAAATTTAATTGATGAATATTTTTTTTCTGTGCGATCTTATTGGCGAACAATTACCATCGGATCGACATTGCAAAGAGCGGAATTGTTGCAAATCAAAGTCGTATCGTAACCGTTTGTAGTCGTAAGTTAGTCGGTTGTAAATGTTTAAATACGGCTCTTTTGTTGATTTTATTGGGTTGTGTAGTTTGAGGTAGCGAAGGGATAATGTTTCCGTGGCTTGGAAAAGTTTCGGAAACAAAAGGCAAGACACTTGTACAACAATCAGCAGGTGCAATTTTACTCGCATTTGCAGGTCGTGCGATTACGAAATCAGGGAAGACAACCCGATGATCTGATTTTCATAGCCTTGATATCATTTGAGGAGCTGAAAGAAGTATTTGGTGCAA
>CAZARI010000019.1:53717-54524 GCA_964487545.1 uncultured Cryomorphaceae bacterium | reverse complement strand
ATACGTAATAGTCGGTTGCGCCGGGGAAGTTAAAGAGCACCACACCCCAGTCAACGCCAGGACCAACTGCATCGGTAATGATGCAAGTAGAGTCGCCGTATTCCAGTGAAGTTTCAAAGAACCAAGTCTGAACATCATCTGAGCAGTTGTCGAAAGCGGCGTAATCTTCCATGGCTGGAACATCCTCAGGGCACTCAACTGTGAAGTCTTCCGTGTTGCCGTCAAATTCTGGAGCGGTAGTGTCTTCGTAAGTGAAAACCTGAGTACACTCTACGTAGTTACCACAGGCGTCTGTTGCGCCATAAGTTCGGATAACTGTGCCTGAACAATTGTCTCCTTCTGTTACATCACCAATCCATATTACAGTTGGATTTCCGCAAAGCGATGAAACATCAACGCTTGATGGATCGGCAGCAGGGATCTCTTCAGGACACTGCACTTGCATTGCTTCAGGGCAAATAATTGCCGGAGCAACTTCCGTATACAATCGCGAAACAGTAGTGGTGCTGGTTGAAGTGTTGCCACAAGCATCGGTAGCGATAAACACGTAGTCTCTGCTTTGGTAGCACTCATCGATGGTCAGGTTTCCGGCCACTGCGGTGATGGTTCCGCCATTTGAACAGTTGTCGGTCCATGTGGTTTCAAGAATTGGCCATGGAGCGTTACAGGTTTCCAGTACGATGTCTGCTACAGGTTGAATAACCGGAGCCGAATCATCATGGGTGCGCGAAACGGTGGTCGTTACAGTATTTGTATTTCCACAAGCGTCGGTAACGGTAAAGGTGTAAGTTCTAAACTCGGTGCAGC
>CAZARI010000019.1:48487-53617 GCA_964487545.1 uncultured Cryomorphaceae bacterium | reverse complement strand
TTACGTCACTGGCTACAGCGGTCACTGTTCCACCGATTTCGCAGTTGCCCATCCAGTTGGCGTTGAGTACCGGCCAATCGGCGTTACAACCGTCGAGTGCGAAATCAACAGGGTTGTCGATAATCGGCGGTATGGTGCTGGTGATTCGGCTCACCACGGTTTGTGTAGTTGCTTGATTTCCACATTCGTCGAAAACAAAGAAGGTGTAAGTTCGCGATTCTACACAGCCATCGACTTCAACGTTTCCGGCAACGCCAGTTACAGATCCTCCTGAAGAGCAATTGGCAGTCCAGGTGGTAATCAAAGAGGGCCAGTCTGCATTGCAAGCCTCAAGGGTGTAGTCGGCAATATCTTCGATTTGAGGAAGAGCAACATCGTAAGTTCTGCTTACGGTAGTGGTTTCAACCGCTGTGTTTCCGCAGTTGTCAGTAACGGTAAAAGTGTAGATTCTGTGCTGAATGCAGCCTTCGGTAACTACATCACCGGCAACTCCGATTACTACACCGCCATTTGAACAGTTGTCAGTCCATGCTGCTTCCATTTCTGGCCAGTTGGCGTTACAGCCATCCAAGGTATAGTCTGCAAGGTTGTTGATTTGCGGTGCATCGGTATCGTTGATTCTGCTGACCACAGTAGTAGCAGAAGCCGTATTTCCACAAGCGTCGGTAACGGTAAAGGTGTAAGTTCTAAACTCGGTGCAGCCTTCGGTGATTACGTCACTGGCTACAGCGGTCACTGTTCCACCGATTTCGCAGTTGCCCATCCAATTGGCGTTGAGTACTGGCCAATCGGCGTTACAACCGTCGAGTACGAAATCAACAGGATTGTCGATAATCGGCGGTATGGTGCTGGTGATTCGGCTAACGTTAGTGGAGTTGATTGCGGTATTTCCGCAATCATCAGTCACAGTGAATGTGTAAACCCTGAACTCGACACAGCCCTGCTGCTGAACGGGTCCGGCTACGCCTGCTACAGAGCCTGAGCCAGAGCAGATATCAGTCCATTGGGTGTTGAGATCAGGCCAGTTCGCATTGCATCCATCGAGTTCAATATCTGATACAGGAGTGATGACAGGTGCTTCGTCATCAATAATTTGAATAGACTGAATGCAGCTCGCCTGGTTTCCTGCTGCATCAGTGGCAGTCCATGTTCTGACAATGGTGTAGTTGGCCTGACAGTTTCCTGAAATAATATCATCAGACCAAGTGATCACTGGGTCTGGATCGCAATCCACGGCAGTGGCATAGCCAGTAGCTGATGGTGAAGTATCGGCCAGACACGAAACAGTTACATTTTCGGGACAGGTGATAATGGGAGGATCGGTTTCGAGATTAATGCTAACGGTACTTTGAACTGGATTTGCATTATCTGAGGTTCCGTGGGCTGTGTTGGTGTAGGTAGCCGGTGGCGCAATTACGTGGGCCGAAACTTGGATATTTCTCGATTGGCCCGCGGGCAATATGCCGATATTGTAGGTTAGGGTGTTCCCAGCGATGGAGGCACCGGCAATGGGCGCGCCGATAATTGACAAGTTGGTATATCCCGAAGGGAAGGCATCGGTAATCACCACGTTCAGAGCGTCGAGATTGTATTCGCCACCGGTGTTGGCGATGGTGATGTCGAAAACCACTTCATCTCCAACGCACACAGGTCCGCTAGTTACAGTTTTTAAAATATCCAGATCCGTACCGCATATGGTGTTTACTGCTTCTGAAATCGCCCCGCTGAGGTTGTTGAACGGAGGAGTAGAGTAGTCGTCAGTAAAAATGCTATTTCCATCTTCAAATGAATCGGGGCCAGATACCGCAATGATGTTACTGATATTTACCAAATCAGAGATGCCGATTACGAAAATATGTTTTCCCTGCGCTTTCAGTGCGTTGGCTGCATCAATGGATTTGTTAAGCGCGGTGTTATAATTAAATGTATTATCAAGCGCAGCTTTTACTGTTCCGTTATTGCATTCGCCACCGTTGGTGACATTGTATGCGGATGGATCGCCATCGGTAAAAAAGAAAATGATATCAGCTGGCAATGAATGCGCATCAAGTAATGCATCTTCCCAGTTGGTCCAGCCCAAACAGGGCCAAAGTCCTACAGGGCTGTAGCTTTGACCGTTGTATGAAGAATATAGGTAGCTATTGAAATTATTGATCAGGCTTTGATTGACCACAGCGGAAGCGCCGAGATTCACAACACTCGAAGTGGTTGCGAATTCAATCACGCGTAATTCAGCACCCGAATCTTTCAGCGCATTAGCCAACCCGGCAGCGGCACTTCTAACCTGACTGATTGCACCCAGTGTAGCGATGGAGTTGGATTCATCCAGAATGAATACAATTCTAAGATCCGAGCAAAGCAAATCGGCCGGAACATCCGGATTGGGCAGTGGCGTAGATCTGCTGCCTGAATTTCTACTGCGGTCATCGGAATAGGGGTTTCCGATAACAACATCAACCTGTGGGTTTTGCGTTGCGTGCTGAGAAACTGCTTCTTGTATTTGAGCAATTGCTACAGGCATCCACAGAAAACATAACAGGGTAAGCACAAGGCAATACGCCTTTGGTGTAAAGTTTTTCATGATGTTGAGAGTTTTGTGTATGGTTAGATAAACTGTTGGTTTTTGTCGCTAAATTGTTGGTTTATGGCGACAAATATACAGCGTGTTGTCGTATTTGTCAATAGGCTACAGAGTTTAATCGGAGAAAAAAGAGGATTTAACGTTATAATTAGTGTATTTGTCGCAAATGAAAAAGGCGGCCTACATTGCTGCAGGCCGCCTTTGGGTTGCTTTCGACTAATGATGAAAGCTAAGTCAAATTAAGGTAAACTACCGGGTCAACATCAGTTTTTCAATGTATACATCTGAATCTGTGGTTAGACGGTAGGTGTACAATCCTGAATTCAGATCGCCACGTTCAAAGTTAAACTGATAGACTTGTTCGGGATTTGCGTTTCCGCGATACAGGGTTTGGAGAACTTTACCTTGCTGGTCGAGAATTTCCAAAACTACCTGATTAGACGGCTCTCTCAGTTCAAATGCAATGGTGGCATTTGAAATGGTTGGATTTGGCCATGCAGTCATGGTAGCGTTCAGGTGGCTGAGACCGGTAGAGGGGTGTTCGAAGAGGTTTTCTTCGCCTTCCGCACTATCGCCCGGTTGTACCGTAATTACCTGCATGGCTGATGTACTGTTTCCACAATCGTCGGTAGCGGTCCAAATGCGGGTAATGGTGTAGTCGCATTCGATGCATTCTTGCTCAAACCCGAAGTCACCAATTCCATTGGCTTCGTTGCCCATCCACAGACCTTCGTAGAAGAACCATCCCGACGAACCGTTGGCGGCGTTGCGGTTATTAGCTGCAAGTCCCACCTGAAAGCCAAAGTACTGGCTGGTAGGTGCATGGGTCAGATTGAGTGAAGTTCCTTCATAGTCACCGGCACCGGTTAGGACGGCACTATCAGCATTGAGGATGTAGAAAGTCCAGTCCAGATAGTTGTCGCCAGCTACATAGGCGTCATCTTTATAGCTTCTACCCATTGCGTCCCAAGTGGCCCAGTCATATCCGCCTTCAAAGTAGACGTCAATAATCCATTGCTTATTGGGTGCAGTTGGTGAGTAAACCGTTCCGGTTAGGTGGGCGTTTCCACCTGAAAGCTCAGTAAACATACCTCCGTCAGCAGTCAAATGATAATACTGTGGTTCACCAAGCTGGTTGGGTAACCACAGTGCCCAGGCAGCACCAACAACATCCATCGGAGTGGTCAGAATGCACTGCTGCAATCCGTCCTCACCTGTATAGCCTTCGATAAACTCTTCGGCTGTATAAGTAATGGTAGACGAACAGTTGTCTGTAGCTATGAGGTCTTCTAATGTGGGAATGTCATCGGTACAGACATAGGTTTCGTCTTCTGGAACATTCACAAACACGGGCGGCGTGGTGTCTTCAACCTCAATGGTTTGAGTTAGTGTGCTCGAATTGCCACAATCGTCTGTCGCCGTCCAGGTTCTGATCAGGGTATATTGCCCTTCGCATTCGCCGGGTTCGGTGGTTTCATTGTAGGCCATCGCAACCTCTACATCACAATTGTCAGATGCAGTCACCGCTGGAATAGCAGGAATGGCATCACACTCCGCGGTCATGTCTTCAACCATTTCGTTAAAAACAGGAGCCGTTTCATCCACAACAGTAATGGTTTGAACGTGGATGGTCGAATTTCCGCAGACATCTACTGCTGTCCAAGTGCGGGTAATAGTTCCGGCGCAACCCTCAAAATCGGTTTCGCTGAAATTCACGATTACATCCGGGTCACAATTGTCTGTAGCTATTACTATAGCCGGTGTTGGAATGGATTCACAACTCACGGTGATGTCACCAGGATAGCTGCTGAGCACAGGGGCTTCTTCATCTACCACGGTAATGATCTGGGTGTGCGAAGCAGTGTTGCCGCACTCATCAGTAGCCGTCCATGTTCTGGTAATGGTGTATGGACAACCCTCTGAGATTTCTTCATTGAAGGTGAGTTCGATGTTGTCCGTTGCGGTACAGTTGTCTGTAGCTGAAACCATTTCCACTTCAGGCACTTCGTTGCACGAAACGGTGATGTTTTCGGGCGCATTATCAAACACCGGAGCGAGTTCATCACTGATGGTAATCACCTGCGTATGTGACACGGTGTTGTCACAGTGGTCCATTGCGAACCAAGTGCGATAAATCGTGTAACTCTGCGGACAATTGCCAGTTTCGATGCTTTCCTCAAACGCAACAGCCACGGCTTCGTCGCAGTTGTCGGTTGCGGTAACCACTGCAGGAGCTGGGATATCGTCACCACACTCATACGCGACATCTTCGGGCAGCCCGTTCAAAACAGGCGCAACGGTATCAATCAATGTGATGTACTGCTCATGAGTAGCTACGTTTCCACAGGCGTCGATTGCCGTCCAGATGCGCTGAATAACGCCGGCACAACCACCGGAGAATAGCAATTCATTCACTTCTACGGTTACGTTCACTTCCGAGCAAGCGTCGATGGCTGTTATTTCATCAGCATCGGGAAGATTGGCGCAGTCGGCCGTGATGTTTGCAGGCGGATTCACAAACACCGGTGCGGTGTTGTCCATGTATTCAA
>CAZARI010000019.1:0-48387 GCA_964487545.1 uncultured Cryomorphaceae bacterium | reverse complement strand
TGGTGTTTGGTGCCGGAACATCATCGAGGCAATCTACGGTGAGGTTGGCCGGACATTCAATTATGGGTGCTACGTTGTCAGAAATGGTTATTACCTGCGATGCCGTGGCCACATTTCCGCAGTCGTCAACGGCAGTCCATGTGCGTGTAATTACCTGTTCGAACGGACAAGTGCCCGTAATAATTTCTTCCTCAAATTCAACGGCAGGAATGGCGCATTCATCGGTTGCGGTCACCATTGCGGGTTCTGGAATAATTTCATCACAGGTGAGCATAAGATTTTCGGGAACACCATTTAATATAGGTGCAGTTTCATCTATGATAGTAATGGTTTGAACGTGTTTAGTCAAATTTCCACAGTTATCCAAGGCATCGAAGGTTCGGATGATGGTGCCATTACATTCATCACCGGTAATAAACTCACCGAGATAAGTGATTTCAACCGGACCACCACAATTGTCTTCTGCTATCACACCGTCGATATCTACTTCAGGCACATCGTCAAAACAGTTTAGTACAAGGTCTTCGGGTGCAGTAATAAATTCTGGTCCAATGGTGTCTGATACGGTGATGGTTTGTTCCATCACGGTAATGTTTCCACAGCCGTCGTCGGCAATCCAGTACCGATCAATTACATAAAGACATTCAGCGTTAAAGCTGCTGGTGGTGCATTCTTGATCAACGTTGATATCGCCATGTCCGCTGACGGCGTTACCTAGCAATACTCCTTCGTAATGAAACCAACCCGCCATTCCGTAGTTGGCATTTTTTCCGTTGGCTGCATAACCAATTTGGAATCCATAAAGCATATTAACAGGGTAGTGCGATAAGTTAAGGTATGACCCTGCAAAATCTCCAGCACCGATCAGATAGGAATTATCACCATCCAACTCATAGTAGTGCCAGTCAAGGTAATTATCACCAGCCAATAGCAGGTCATCCTTATAGTATCGACCCAACGCGCTCCATTCATCCCAGTTGCGTTTGTTTTCGAGTCGGATGAATACATGCCATTGTTGATCGGGGTTGTTCATTGCCTGAACTGTTCCGTTGATGAGCGCCGAACCATCAGGGAATATTTCCATGCTTCCGGGTTCGCTAAACATATAATAGTCGGTAGCGCCTGGCAGGTTAAAGAGCACAATTCCCCAATCGATTCCGGGTCCTACGGCGTCGATCAGAACGCAGGTGGTGTCGCCGCCTTCTATTGAGCTTTGAATGGTTAAGATTTCTACGGTTTCAGCACAATTGTCGCTCGCGGAGGGTTCGGGCATTTCAGGAACCTCATCAGGACATTGCACAAATAGGTCCGGATAGTCCACGTCGAATGTTGGCGGAATGGTGTCGATCACCTGAATGGTTTGTACAAAGGTGGTGCTGTTGCCGCAGTTGTCGGTTGCGGTAATGGTTCTGATGATGGTGTAAACACCCGCACAGAAACTATTTTCTATGAGGTCGGTGACTTCTACGACCGGTTCGCCAGGGCATGTACCTACTACTTCGTAGGTGATTTCGTCTGCGGCGTCGCACTCTACTGTCATCGTTTCCTCAGCGATAATCGTCAGTTCGGACTGTGCAATGGCTTGGCCTGCAAAGAGGCAACAAACCACTACAAGCAAACTGAGAAAATGGGAGTTTAGATTTTTCATAATTGATTGATTTGTTTGGTTAATGATACTTTTTTTAGTTCTCACTCTGTCTGATTGTCAGTTTTTTAAACTTGAGCTGCAACCTATGTAAAAGGGTGTAAGATCTCCCTGTCGGCCTCCTCAAAAGCCTGTTCATTGTGTTTGATAATGTGAAAAGGAGCAGCTTTCCCGATGTTTACCAGATCGGAATAAGCTTCAGAAAGATTATTTATCCCAGCCTATTTTCAGGACAAAACCTGGAAATGGTGGTGAGTGGTTCAGCTTTCTGAAGTAAAAAAGAAGTGCGGAGGATCGAGTGCCTTGTAGGCACTGGTGGAGTTTAATTTTTCCATAGCTTTTGTAACATTGGTGAATATTGATTGCGTTAACTTCCGAATTGTACTTCGGTGGTTTGTATTATCTAAATTACAACAAACTTTCGACAAAACGAATGAAAAAGAGGATAAATCCACGATTTTGTGACATCAACACAGGAAGGTGATTTGGTCTGGTGGTTCGGTAATAGTTGTTCTTAATCGGTGATGTATCAGTATTTTAGCATATTGTGTAGAAAGGGGGAGCGGCTGAGTGAAATGGTAGTCACTGAAAAAATCCAATAAATTTACAAGTCAGGGAAAACAAAAGCCCTGTCAAATGTGAGAGGGCTAATTGGAGGAGGCGTTGCTGATATTCCATTTCATGTATGACGGGCGTCCTGGTGGTGACGGGAAACAATCTTGTGGTAGCGGCTTGTTTCGTTCGCGTCTGTTTTTTCTTGATAGATCAACGCCAGTTCGTTCTCGTCAAATGCCTCAAAAAATTGGTTCCAGTTGATGGGAATTAGGTCGATTTCTTCGGCAAACTTGATGCGTAAGACTCCCTCGCCTGAGGTTCCCTTAGAATTGTCAAGCACCGCAGGGCGGCCACCCCTGCTTTCGGCCCAAACCTTTATTTCATCATGGTCGGTGGTGACTCTAATCGCTGATAAGTTGTTCATAGTTCCGGATTGTGGAGTAAATATTTATCGGATTTCATCCAAATATAATTGGCATGGCCCGCTATTCCAGTTGGATTCAGAAGCGAGTGATATAACCGTTTGACTCGCATTAGCATTACCGCTTTTTTTTTGACGCCGACGTGCTTTATGGATGCTGAGTTTGCGTCAGCCGCTGTCCGTTTAAGGTCGGTATGCGCTGCGGAATTGTTGATCCGACCTTTCCTGCCCGCTTAAGTGGAGCTTGGTTGGTGAACCATCCAGCCAATTCGCGAAGGCCGTCTTCCAAGGCAATGGTTGGATAAAACCCAATCAACTGGCGCGCTTTGGTTATATCAGCATAACAATGCCGGATATCTCCCTTTCGGTATTCGGTGGTGATATCAGGATGGATATCGCTTTTTCCGAGCGATTTTCCCAATTTGCGAGCAATTTCGAGTACACTAAAGCTTCTGCCGGTACCGATATTAAATACCTGACCAATGGATTTATCGGTCTCCAAAGCAAGACGACATGCTCTAACGGCATCATAAACACAGATAAAATCACGTAGTTGGCCTCCGTCTTCAAAAATCAGGGGTGCTTGGTCGTTGAGAAACCTCGAAGCAAAGTTGGCGAGTATACCCGAGTATGGATTGGAAAGGGTCTGGCGCGATCCGTACACATTAAAAAAACGCAATGCAGTAGTTTTTATTCCATAGGCATTTCCAGCGATCAGGCACATCTGTTCCTGTTCGTACTTTCCAAGTGCATAAATTGAGGTGAATTTGGGACATTTCCATTCGGGCGTGGCCACAGGGGTTAGCTTAGTTGTGGAGTTGTTGTACACATCCCACAATCCTTTCTTAAGTTGATCGCTGTGACGATTTACGTTTTCGACTGGTGTTCCGCTCGGAGATTGATACAGGCCTTCGCCATAAATGCTCATACTGGATGCCACTATTAGCTTTTCAACCGGGTTTTCTATTAGCGATTCAAGCAACTGGGCAGTGCCAGCGCAATTAACTTCTGTATAATCCCTAAGCGCAAACATCGAATGCCTTGCGCCCACGCGTGCGGCCAGATGATAAACCGCATCTACTCCCCGCAGTGCTTTGCGCAGTGTGGTTTTGTCGCGTACATCGCCGTTGATAAATTCAACATCGCTGCTCAGGTAGCGGGGCTTTTCACCGCTATATCCATGAACTTGTTCCAACAGGTTGTCGAAGACTTTTACGGTGTATCCGTGAGCCAATAGCTCGTCGGCAAGGTGGGAACCAATAAATCCTGCTCCCCCTGTAATTAATACTCTCTTTTTCATGCGTATTTCTTGTTTTTCTGTTTCATAGCGTCTTGGCAATACTTAATTGCCGTTTTTGATATCGTTTTAGATATGGTGCGTTGCGTTTCTGTTTGAAAAAGGGCCCCGAAAGACCCTTCTGCTACTTGAAAATAATCATTCTTAGTGAATTGCAGAAGAAGGTTTGGAAAAATATTTATTGAAAGGGGTAGAATGTCATTGAACCCCGTTTGATGTTTGGTCAACTGGATGGAAAATAAAATGAGCAAGGGGGTTGGAAGTAAAGGCGGGAGGGCGGTGTTAATTAGCCGCATTCGTTCGGCGTTCTTGTATAGGTTAGGGCAAAATAACAAAGGCCCCGCAGTGCGGAGCCTTTGTAAGTTTAAGCAGTTTTGGGAACAGCTTAAACTCAAACCAACTAATCCTTACTATGAAAACGTTACAAATTTAAACATATCGTCGAATAAGCCAAATCCAAAATATGTTTAATCCGCAACAAAGCGGTCAAAGACTTGGATTTTTATTTTCGTTTTATTCGCGCTAATTGCAGTTAGATAATGAAGAGTGTTCAGTCTATTGTTTCGCTATGGGGTTGGCTCATAAGTTTTAGGATTCGGTTTGCACAACCGGAAAGCAATGGGCCGGAGTATTACCATGCGGGCACCCTCAAGTAAACCTAAGGACAAAATAGCCATGAGAATTAAGTAGAAATGTTGAAATGATTGTTGCGAGAGGTCGACAATTTATGCGGTCATCGAACAATTAACCTGACAACTCTCGTGTTCTGATCTGATCTGAATCGTGCCAGATACAAGCCGGGAACCTGATTTTGCAGATCGATGATAAACGTTTTGGTATGATGGCTTCGGCTGTAAACTATTTGTCCTAATTGGTTCAATACTTCAATTTCAACCGGCAGACCTTCTGATCCTGTGTGCACGTTGAAAGCACCCGACGAGGGATTTGGAAACACGAGTAATTGTTTCTGTTGGGTGGTGTTGCTATGCGTGATATAGTTGTTCTTTAAACCCGGCGAACCGCCCAGATGCGGACCGGCAAACCAGTTTTGGGGTAGTTCATTTTCCAGCCAAGGTTGTTTCAGCTCGAGGGTGGTGCCCTGCCCATTGGGCGATTCTGGCCAAGGTTCAGTAACGCCGTATTCCACAAAATCCACCAGTTGGAGTTGGGCGTTATACAAGCGCAGCATTTCTCCGCTGTTGCTCAGTCCGAAATCAAAGGGCCCGAATACGTGTTCAACCGTGGGATTGATGGGTACAAAGGCCGGTAGGTCGTTGCTTAAAATCAGAAATTGGTTTGGATCGATGGAAGTGCCCATCGGAAACGTATAGATGTTGTTGTCGTTTTCATCTCTAAACTGCCAGTTGTGTAGCGAAACCGTGTGTGGGCCGTTGTTGGTGAGTTCTATCCAGTCGCCGGTGTCGAGAAATGGGGCAGATTTATAATTGATTTCATTGATAACGATATCCTCGATCACTTCTTCTGTGGGGGTGAAAAGCGCCGTAAAAGCCGAATCGCTTTCGAGCCATACTTCTAGGCGAATGCTGTCGCTTTCGGTTTCTATCCACTGCTGAAACTGAAACCCGGAATAGGGGATGGCATTCAATACGACCGGAACGCCTTCAAAGTAAAACCCCTGCCATGGCAGTTCATCGGTATAGATTGTATTTACTTCGATGTATCCCGCGCCGGCCGGTTCCACATCCAGCGTAATCACGTGTTCGGCCACCACGTGGTCAAACTTGGAGATGATGTGTTCGCGGCAATACGAAGCGCGGGGCCCAATCCAATTGGTGAGTCCATTGATGGCGTTGTTCCAAATACCCATGCTCAATCCCCAGCGATTCACTTGTTTGGGCATTTCGGGGGCATACAAGGCCACCAGTTCGTCCACTGTTTCGAGTACATTATCCGGACGGAGCCAGGCGTTGAGCAGATCGGCGTGCCGGGTGATGAAATAATCGACAAATTCAGGGCTTTCTTTCAGATTATGCATCATGTATGTGCTGTTTTCTATCCCCCAATGCGGCGGCCATCCGCCCCAGGTCATGGCCATGTGCAGCGCGTTGAAATTGGGGTTTCCGTGGTCGTTTGCCGGATAGCAGCCCAATCCGTATTCGGTATCCCACAATATCCATTTCCATTTGGTATCGGGATTGTCTCGCGGGCGGTAGTATTTCACGTTGTTCGAGAGCCAGTCGCGGTTGCCCGTCCAAATTTCTGTCACCATATAGTCGACGAAATTGCGAACATCCATCCAATCCTTTATCACATGGTAGTGTGCCGTGTCGGCCATGTCGTTTTGCTTCAGATAATCGCGCATGGCGTCGTAATCTTGCCAGTCGCCGGCTTGCTGATCGCGAGTGGTGGGTGAGTTGGCGGTGCGCTCCAGAAAATCAATATCAGTGTATCCGTAATTACTTTCAACAAAGTGTCGATCCTGTCGTTCGCGCAGGTTGTAAATGCCCCAGTACTGCCCGTTTATAAACACATTCACCGGTTTGCAGGCCGAGTAAATATTGTCGGGATCCATTTCCGAAAACAGGCGGTGGGTGACGTGATCGCGAAAGTGCGTGCGAGAGAGTTGCTGGCCATCGTTGGCACCATTGCGCAATACCAGTCGCTTGAACCAGTGAACGTCCTTATCTTCAAATAGCTGATGCTCAATGCGTGTGTCGCCGTATTGGGAGCGGGCAAACAATCGCAGCGATTGTTGTGGGCGGTTATCGGGTGCGTGAATTTTAATGCCTGCATCCACCTCAAACTGCAACTCGCCACCAGGGTTGAAATACTCAATGTGCACAGGCTTTTCGATACCCGAAAACCGGTTGTCGTAGATGCCGTCATCGCCCCACAAATGCGTAGAGTCTGTCACCAGCGAAATCACGTCCAGATGAAAATCGTCACCGGGTAGGTAGGTGTTAGTGGCAATGCGGCTGGGCAAGGCGTCGAATTTAAAGGCCCGAGCGCGGAGCATCGTGGCTTCGCTGATTTCGATAGGAGCAGTGTATTCTTCACTCTGTTCGGTAGGAGCCGAGCCGTCCAGCGTGTAGCGTACGGTGGCTTCTGGATTATCAATTGTAATGGCCACCTGCAAAGTTGTTGTAAAAAATATACTGTTTTCGGAAAACAGGGGGCTGGGCAGAATTTCAAACAGCCCAGGGGTTTCGTTGGCAACGCCAGGTGTGGGCTCCGGAAAATAATTCCACTCGCCGCCGTCGGGTGTTCGGCCGTAGGTAACGTCAGAAATTTGCTGGCCAAAAGCAATACAATCTATTAATAAGGTATCCTCCGGTTCGTAGATTCCAACATACTCACCGCTGCCAGATAGTGAAAAGCCCAGGTGACGAGCGCCTTGGTCGGTTTGGTTGTCGGCCCACAAAATCAGAAATCCATCGGGAGGAATAATTAATTCTCCGGGCTGGTTTTCGCTTAATTGGTGCTTGGTGGGCAGGGCAGGATTGTCGGTGACGTAAGCCATATTCAGGTCGACGGGCGCATCACCGTAGTTGTGGATTTCAATCCAGTCGTCGTATTCTCCAAATTCGTCGGTGATGGTTTCGTTGTTGATGGCGGCCACTTCGTTGATCCAGATGTCCCAGTCCTGCGACGAGCTTCCCGATCGCATGCCCGAGAGGAAGGTGCTGTCGGGATCCGTATAAGTATGTTGTGCCGAAAGCTGCATGCCGGCAAGCAATATAACAAGGAGGAAGCTTATTCTCGTCACGCTGGTCATTGGTTCAAAAAAGTTTTAACTCATCACGACAGAACCCTCTGGGAGTTGTCTGTCAATTGTTTGAAAACTTGCGCTGAGGCATAGGTTCAAAAAAAGTAAAGTTAATTTTTATTTGGTGTGATGGGGCATCATACACCAAGCATCCCGTTGGTTAACAGGCCACGCCTTCATTTTGGAAAAACCTCAGGCACTCAAGTTCAATTTCCCGATGATGCTGCCTGTTAAAAAAAAACCAGTTGTCGCGCAAGATCGCATGTTGAACATTCGAGACTTCAAATACTATCAAACTGCATAAAGTTAATATACCACCAGCCTTCCTTCCGTCATTTCTTCCATTGCGTACCGAATGCCTTCCTGTCCCAAACCAGAATCTTTTACACCGCCGTACGGCATACTATCAACTCGGAAACCGGGGATGTTATTGATAATGACCGCGCCTACTTCGAGCTGTTCGTGGGCCATGTTGAAATGATCGAGCCGGTTGGTGAAAACACCCGCCTGTAATCCATATTTCGACGCATTGGCGTATGCTATTCCAGCTTCAAAACTTTCAATTTTCTCCACAATTGAAACCGGTCCGAAAACTTCCGAACTGGATACACGCATGGTTTCAGCCGTATTTGTGAGTAGCGTAGGAGCGTAGAGGTTATTTTCACGGCTCAGCACCTTGCCGCCACACAATAACCGGGCGCCACCGCTGATCGCCTCGGCTACCCAGCTTTCAATGCGCCCCAAGTGTCCGCGGTCAATGATCGGTCCGATCAGCGTGTCAGGATTTTCGGGATCTCCGGTGACGAGATTTTTCGTTTCTTCAATTAGTTCTTCTATAAAATCATCAAATACAGCCGAGTGCACATATATTCGCTGTGCCGAAATGCAGGTTTGTCCAGCGTAAATGAACGATCCGATTGCCACTTTTTTCGCCACACCCTCCAGGTCGGCAGATTCATCGATGATTACCGCCGCATTGCCACCGAGTTCGAGCGTTACCTTTTTCTTTCCGCAAATGCTTTTCAGGTGCCAACCAACTTGGTCGCTTCCGGTGAAGGAGAGTATGGCCACGCGTTCATCGCGAACCAGCTTTTCGGCCACTGCATTAGGGCAGGTAAGGACGCTGCAGACACCAGCGGGGAAGCCGGCTTCTTTGATCAGTTCGGCCAATACAATCGCGGATAAGGGCGCCTGAGGAGCGGGCTTGATAATGATGGGACACCCCACCGCCAGGGCAGGAGCCACCTTGTGCATAACGAGGTTTAACGGAAAGTTGAAAGGTGTGATTCCCGCAACAACACCCACAGGAAACCGACGGGTAAAAGCGGTTTTTCCCGTGCCCGCACCGTAGTCTAGCGGGACGACTTCACCGCCAAAACTAAGGGCTTCGGAAACAGCGGTTTGCAATGTAGTGACGCTTCGGTTGAATTCGTTGACGGCATAGCTGCGGGGTTTTCCGGCTTCGTGGACAATCAGGTCAATGAAGAAATCACGTTTGGCTTTAAGTAATTCTGCCAGTTTTGCAAGGTGTTCGGATCGCTTTCCCGCCGACCAAGATTTGAATTCCGAAAAAACCGTCACGGCGCCGGCAATAGCGGTCTCCATTTGGTTTTCACCCGCCATTTGGAGTGTCGCCAAAGGGGTGTTGCGGTATTTGTCCAGTACGATTAACGCTTCATCCGAATCTCCGGGGACCCATTGATTAAAGATGAAATTTTGTGTGGGTATTTGAAATTCACTCATGGCTTGTTGGATTGCGTAATTAAAGTTACAAAAGCCGCAGTGTTATTTCAGGATTGCTGTCTGTCAATGGCGGAAATCAGCATCCAGAACACGAAAAATGTGGAGAATGGCGGGAAACACCGCGTCCATCGATTCGCTGGCGCCAGCAGTAGAACCCGGAAGTGAGAGCACCAGTGTTTTGCCTGCAAGGCCGCACAAGCTGCGCGAGAGCATAGAATACGGTGTGCGCTCTTGGCCGTATGCGCGAATCACCTCTGCCACCCCTGGAATTTCACGGTCGAGCAGTGGTTGCAGCGTTTCAGGTGTATTGTCGCGCGGCGCCAGTCCGGTACCACCAGTGAAAACGATCAGATCAAACTGATTTTCCTTCGCACGAAGCAACGCTTCTTTGATTTGCTCGGGTTCATCGGGGATGATGGTGTATTCAGCCACTTCGAGCTGATGTTTCTCGAGTTTGTCCTTCACTGCTTTACCGGCTTTGTCCTGCTTTTTACCGCTGCTCACCGAGTCGCTGCAAACAATTACTGCCGCACGAAAATTTCGCGAGACGTTGGTTTTAAACGTCGTTTTTCCACCGCGCTTTTCTTCCAGCCGAATGCGGTGAATTTCCACCCCCGGATCGATGGGCTTGAGCATATCATAAATCGTCAGCGCCACCACACTCGCCCCGTGCATCGCTTCCACCTCCACACCGGTTTTGTAAATCGTTTTCACTTTTATGTGAATGTGGATTTCCAGTTCCTGCACATCGTACAAAATCTGCGCTGATTCTACTGGCAGCGGGTGGCAGTCGGGAATCATAATGTGGGTTTGTTTCACAGCCAGCAAACCAGCAGCCTTTCCCATTTCGAAGATATTTCCCTTTGGAACCCGATTTTCAAGGACGGCCGAAATGGTTTTTGCGAGACTCACTTTTACAATGGCTGAGGCATGTGCATAGCGCAGTGTATGTGGCTTGTGGGTGATGTCATTCATGGTTTCACCTCATTTTCTTTCCACTGGTGACTGCCGTCCTCAAACAGTTCTTTTCCGAAAATCGGGGCTTTTTCCTTAATGGCATTGACCAGAAACTGCACGGCTTTGTACGGTTCTTCGCGGTGAGCGGAAGAGACAAAAACCATGAAGCAGATTTCTCCGGCTTTCACTTCACCGAGGCTGTGGTAGATGTGCATACAACTCAGGTCGAATTTGGAAAATGCTTCTTCGCGAATGTGGTGAACCACTTTGTTGGCTATTTCCTGCTGCGCGGTGTATTCTATCGCGCTTACTTTTGTTCCATCGATTTCATCTGCACGAACCTGACCGAGAAAAATATAATGCGCACCGATATTGGTTTTGTGTTGGTGATTGGCGATCGACTCTGCAATCATCGTCGGATCAATTGCTCCGGAACGGAAGATGTCTTTCATGGTTTTGGACATTATTTTTGCACTACCTCTTTTTTCCAGGCTGAAATTCCGCCAACAAGGTTAACCAGTTGTTCCTGAATTTTTTGCGGCATAGAGTCAATCACCATCTTGCTGCGCAGTCCGTGTTGACAAAATATAATGGCTGGCTTTCCGGGCTCGAGCGCTTGAATCAGCTTTTCAGCATTCCAGTTGCTGGTGGGGATATTGATCCCAACGAGCGCAGGTGGAGCCTTTTCTTCAAATGGTTCGCGCACATCAACAAACGTGAAATGCTCTCCCACATCCATCCTTTTCTTCAGCTCTTCGGCGGTGAATTCATTCATTATTTCTCTTCTTAAAATCTTTTGATATTCGGTAGTCCGCTTAAGCTTTATCCACCTAAATTGATTGTTTAAAAAATTAAAAATCAGTAAGGTATTCTTTCTTACTTGATGTTTAACTACAAGTGTTTTAATGGCTTCGTTGGCTTGCATCACTCCCAGAATGCCGGGTACTGTGCCGAGCACGCCGTTTTCCTCACAAGTGGGGTACTGTTTCTTTTCGTTGGGTTCAGGAAAAGCACAGCGGTAAGTTGCGCTGCCGTCGAGGTTAAACACGGCGAGTTGCCCTTCGAACCGGTATATTCCAGCGTAAATAAAGGGTTTGTTGTGTTGAACGCACAGGTCGTTGATGAGATAGCGCACGTCTGGCCGGTCAGTGCAGTCGAGCACAAGATCACAATGCGGCAAGTGTTCGGCAGCAATGGCGGTGCTTAGTGGTGCGGTCACCGTTTCAATGATTACTTGCGGATTGAATTGTTTGAGTTTTCGCGCAGCCACTTCAGCCTTGTAGTCCCCAATATCGTCGGGAGTAAACAACACCTGGCGGTTCAGGTTGCTGATATCGATGCGATCGAAATCTACAATAATCAGCCTCCCGATGCCAGCACCAGCGAGGTATTGCATCGCAGGACAGCCCAGACCGCCGGCGCCAATGACAAGTATGCTGGCTGATCTGAGTTTTTGTTGACCGTCGTGCCCGATTTGCGGAAGGTCGGTTTGTCTGCGGTATCTTTCTTCGTTGTTCATTATCCTCCTGAGTATGGTGGGAACAAATCTACGTGGTCTGCGTCAGAGAGTTTCTCATCGCCGTCAGCCATTTCGCTGTTCACAGCGACAGAAATCGCGATGGTCTTCAGTTTCGGGTTATCGGTGCTGATCTTCGCGATGAGTTCTTTAACGTTGGTATCGATTGGTATTTCAAGCGATTCGGTGGGGCTTTCTGCCAATTCTCCCAACTGCCCAAACCAATTGAGTTGAACTTTTATTGATTTTGTTTCCATTCCTTGCGGGTATTGATGTTGGCGAATAGTTTCGGATGGTAAATTTCGCAATTTTCATCCACATGTAGCCAATAGTGATTCAGGCGCGAAATGGTGTCGGTCATCTTGTGTTGGCCTTGTTTGATCTGCTGTTCAATAACCGGCATTGCTGCTTTCTGATAACACGCAGCAAGGGGCTGCGGGCGGCCGTCAAAAACGGGAACCACCGCATCGAAATCGCAGCATTCCATCATTTTATGAAACAGTCGCACATCGAGAAAGGGCATGTCACAAGCCACACAAAAACAATGGGTGGTTTTAGCATATTTCAGCGCGCTGAACAATCCGCCTATCGGGCCTTTGGATTTGAAGTCGTCCTTTATGACAGGCTTATTTAGTGTCTGGTATTCAGGATTGTCAGTAACAATGAATATAGGTATTTCGAGCAATTCCAACACGTCGATTACGTGAGCAACCATTGCTTTTCCGCGAAAGGGTACCAAGCCTTTATCACTGCCAAATCGACTGCTTTTTCCACCGGCAAGAACGGCAGCGCTGTAGGTCGGGGGATTCATCGTGGCAACAAATGAACGCGTACGAAATCACCGGTGACAAAATGTGTTTTTTCGGCCTCCAGTTCAAGCAGAGCGTGGGCGTTGACTGCGCTTTGCAGCATGTGCGATCCTTGGCTTTTGGCTGGTTTAACGCCTTCTTCCGTTAGAGTGGCGTACAGAAATAGGGTTTTTTGACTCTTGTTTTCAACCGGCTCAGTAAGCGGCAAGCGTAGTGTGGGAGACAGGGGGCGTGCGGAACCGGCAATTTTTTTCAGTGCTGGCAGTGCGTAATGGTGGAAGCACGATAAAACCGACCGTGGATTTCCGGGCATTCCAAAAGCAATGCATGCTCCGCGAATGGCAAATAAAAGCGGTTTTCCAGGCTTTTGGTTGATTTTGTGAAAGACCATGTCAAACCCTGCGGCCTCGAGTGCCTGCAGCGTGTAATCGTAATCGCCGACAGAGACGCCTCCGGTGATAAACAATACCGGAAATTGTCGTGCGTACTGCGATATCGTGTCGGTGAGTTTGGGCAATGAGTCTTCACAAATTACGCGCTTGGAAGAATAGCCGGTGCGATGCAGCAGCGACTCAAGCATCTGGCCGTTCGATTCGAAAATTTTTCCCGGTTGAGGGGTGTCATCGGCCGCCAGAAACTCATCGCCGGTAGTGATAATTCCGGCACTCGGAGTTTGATAAACATCCACTTCCTGAATGCCGATCGAGGCAAGATAGCCCACCGCTGCACTATCGATGAGCGTTCCGGCGTGCAAAGCAACACTGCCTTTTTCAATTTGTTCACCTTTGCGACGGATGTTTTTTCCCGTCTCGGGAAGTTTTTCGATGTAGATCCATGGGCCGTCGCGGCGAACGTGTTCCTGTATAATCACCGTGTCGGCTTCTGATGGCATCAATGCCCCCGTGTATATGCGCAGGGCATGGCCGGGTCCGATTTCTGGGAAAGAAGTGGCTCCTGCGGGAATTTCGCCGATTACCTGCAGACGCTCAAATTGCTGTGCGTCTTCGTGACGAATGGCATAGCCATCCATCGCCGATTGGTCAAACAAAGGGTGGGCGTGGGGTGCTGCGATATCTTCAGCGAGATAAAATCCCGTAGCGCTTTTCAGGGCAATGGATTGAGAGGCTCCAGGATTGGCGTGTTTCAATATGGTTTCACGTGCTTGTTGGGGTGTGATCATACTGCTAAATTAATAAGAGTTTTACACTTGCGGTGACCAAAACAGCGGCTAAGATCCATTGAACCTGCCTTGTCGACAGCAACCGGCTTCCGGTAATGCTACCTGCTATTCCACCGATTAACACCAATAGTATCCACCAGGGCAGTTGCGGGTGAAGCTGCAGTTGATTGCTGTAGAAAAGTCCGGTTAATCCCGCTGCCGAATTCACAAAAATAAAGGCCGCAGAAACGCCCGCCGTGGTTTTGACTGGTGCCCATTTCAAAATTAACAGTAGTGGACTGAGAATGATTCCACCGCCAATTCCGATAACACCAGCTATGAATCCGAGAATGGCCCCTGAAATTAATCCTCCCAAAAGGGGAATTTCTTTGATTGGGGTTTCCTTGTTTCCGAAAATCCCGGTAATTCTCAACGCGGCGATCAACAGAAAAATGCCGAGAATGATTTGGTAAACATCACCGGGCAGACGAACCATCCCGCCGAGAAATGCTGCTGGAGCCGAGGTGATGATCAACAACACAAAGGTGCGCCGGTCAAAATGTTTGCGCATGCGGTAGCCGATAAACGAAATTGCAGAAACCACCAGATTGAGTGCAAGAGCCGAAGCACGCATTTCGGTTGGCGATATGTCGCCTGAAAGTGCGAAAATGGCGAGATAACTGCTTGCTCCGCCGTGACCAACCGTAGCGTAGAGCATGGCTGCAAGGAGTAATAGCAATTGAAAAATCCAGCTCATGGCTCAGCGGGTGAAATGGGGTGCATCAACCGCCGATGGAAATCATAGACCGGTTCTTGGCGTATTCGTCAGCGGCTTTTTCATCGCTGAATTCGGGCAAACCGCCACGCGCTTTTGCCTTTCGGAAAATGCTTTCCCTGATCAGTTTTTCCACATCGTTTCCGGCACGCAATGCTGTAAGCAAATCGGTTTCGGTTTGGGCAAACAGGCAGTTCTTGATTTTTCCGTCGGCAGTGAGGCGAATTCGGTTGCAGGTATCGCAAAACGGATTGGTCACCGAACTGATAATGGCAAAGGTTCCGGGCGCCCCTGAAATCTGAAAGTTGCGTGCGGTGTCGTTCTTAGCATCGGCAATCCGGCTAAAGGCAAATCGCTGCGAAACCATTTCGAGTATTTGCTCATAGCTCACCGTTTGATCTAACTGCCAACGGTTTTCGGCAAAGGGCATAAATTCGATAAAACGAACATGAACTGGAAATTTTTCTGTTAGCGCAACAAAGTCGTTGATTTCGTTTTCGTTTTGATCGCGCATCACCACCATGTTGAGTTTCACATGAAAATCGTTCTCAATGGCTGTTTGGATATTTCCCCAAATGTGATCGAAGTGATTGCGTTGGGCCAGGCTGGCAAATTGTTCTTTTTTTAGCGTATCGAGACTGATGTTGAGCGAGGTGACGTTGCATTCGCGGAGTAAATCGAAATAGCGGTCAAGAAAATACCCGTTGGTGGTCATGGTCAGGTTCACGGGCAGTTTCGATAAGGTCGTGATAATTTCGCCGGCATCGCTACGCATCAGTGGTTCTCCTCCAGTGAGCCGGATTTTGGTGATTCCTAATGAAACAAAAATTTTGGCAAGGGTTTCGATTTCTGCTGCGGACATGAGCTGGCCAGAGGGCATAAACTGCATATCGTTGTGAGGCATGCAGTAGAGACAGCGCAGGTTGCAGCGGTCGGTGAGCGAGATGCGCAGGTAATTGTGGGTGCGCCCGAATGAATCGTTCAATGACATGGTGCAAAGGTATGGAACCTTTAGCGATCGGTTGGTTTTGCAGATATTGATTATTGGGTATAGTGCATCGGCAGTTCTACATGGGTTTGATCCCAGGCAAGGCTAAGAATGGCTGCATTTTCTGCTGGTGTGATATCGATGGTGAATTGTTCGGTTGGACTTTCGGATTGCATCACCGGAACGCTGGCTGTCAGTACATCGAATTTGGCTTGCCTGCTGGCTTGTTGATCGAACCCAACTCCCCAGCCATACATTTGGTCATTAAAAATGATTTTCCACTCGGTTTCATTGGGGATTGTCCACAGGGTATATTCTCCTTTTGGGAGCGGTTGACCGTCGATCATCAAGTCTTTGTTGGTATAAAATGTAGTGGCTTCATTGGCTCCGGTTCTCCATACTTCGCCGTAGGCAACCAGCTCTCCGAAAATAGCGCGGTCTTTTTTGTATGGACGGCAGTAGTGAACCGTGATGTTGTTGCCGTTGGATACAAATTCGGTTATCGCCGCTGGGCTGTGTCGTTTGGTGTCAAACCGCAGCCATTGAAACAACACGACTCCAACCACCAAAAGAGCAGCCACAATGATGAAAATACGGGTTATGAGTTTTTTCATGAATTGCGGTTTAAAATGTCGCAGATATAAATGTAATTTCTTTTTTCGATTGGCAGTGAAGTGAGCCCAATTGGGCGTGAGGTATTAGGTCATCTATTCAGTCCGTAGTTTTCAATAAAAAAGCGGCTCACCCGCAGGCTGCCGCTTTTGACGTTTTTTTGATCAGTGCGTTTTATTTACTCCACGCGGTCAGCATCCAGTGACGCTGTTCCAGGCGCTTGAGATAGCCGGTGGCCATGTCTTCGGTGGCGCTGTCGCCAATTTCTCCGGCTGCATCGATGGTATCCATCAGAAACGAAAACAGCACTTCAAAGTCTTTGAGAATTTCGGCAACCATCTCGTCAGAGTTAATGTTTTCCGACACTTCTATGATTTCAGCTGTTTCGAGGTATCCTTTCAAGGTGCTGAGTGGTTTGTTGCCAAACACGCGGATTCGCTCGGCAATTTCGTCGATTTGGGTTTTCACCGCTTCGTACTCTTCTTCAAACTGATCGTGCAGCTCAAAGAAATCTTTTCCGATTACGTTCCAGTGAAAGTTTCTAAGTTTCTGATAGTGTACCTGATAGTTGGCCAGTAATTTATTAAGGGCATCAACAACTTCTTTGGTTTCGTCTTCAGAAAATCCTAGTTTATTATGGGTGTTCATATCAAAGGTTTTAATTATTAATTAGTCAATTTACTTGCTACTAAAGATACGCATTTGTTTGCGGATGTACCAACTTAGTGCAGGCCTTTTTCGCTCAAGTATCGCTCGGCATCTAGGGCGGCCATACAACCTGTTCCGGCGGCTGTCACTGCTTGTCGGTATACTTTGTCGGCGGCATCTCCAGAGGCGAATACGCCTGGGATATTTGTTTTTGAGGTTCCGGGTGTTACTTCCAGATAACCAACATCATCCATGTCGAGCCAACCTTTAAAAATATCGGTGTTGGGTTTGTGGCCGATGGCAACGAAGAATCCGGTTGCAGGGATCACCTGTTCTTCACCGGTTTTGTTGTTGATTACGCGCACTCCTTCTACTGCCTTTTCGCCAAGAATTTCTTTGGCTTCGCTGTTCCAGTAGATTTCGATGTTCTCGGTTTCCAGCACCCTTTTTTGCATAATGGCCGAAGCGCGCATTTCGTCACGGCGAACGAGCATATGCACTTTTGAGCACATTTTAGACAGGTAAGAAGCTTCTTCTGCTGCCGTGTCACCAGCGCCTACGATGACCACTTCCTGGCCTTTGTAGAAAAAACCGTCGCACACCGCACAAGCACTTACCCCGTGTCCGTGTAGTCGCTCTTCACCTTCCATGCCGAGCCATTTTGCGCTAGCACCGGTTGCGATAATCACCGAGTCGGCGGTAATTACTTTGCTGTCGTCGATGGTGACCTTGTGAACCGGACCGGTAAAGTCGACTTCGGTGGCCAGTCCCCAGCGTACGTCCGTGCCGAAGCGCTCGGCCTGCTTCTGAAAATCGAGCATCATTTCTGGCCCCTGCACCCCGTCTGGATATCCTGGATAGTTTTCTACATCAGTGGTAATGGTCAGTTGACCTCCGGGTTGCAATCCCTGATATAAAACCGGGTTCATTTCTGCACGTGCTGCGTAGATGGCCGCAGTATATCCGGCTGGTCCAGATCCGATAATCAGGCATTTTACGTGTTCAATTTCTTCGCTCATTATATAGTTAGTTTTTGTGATCAGTTTTTATCTCCGGCAAAAATAACAACTCTGAGCGATGGAAATAGAATTGATTGGGGCAGGTGATGATGGAATTGATTTGGTTGATGGGGATGATGAATGGGGAACGGACGATTGGTGTGATCTCTTAATTGAAATCGGCTTGCTCGGGAAAAGTATTTCTTAATCAGATGACCTTTAAATCTGTTAAACATTTGATGTTTAGGTTTCACATTTTTTTCTTGACAAAATGGATTATTCTGGAAAGCACGGAATGGTATCATAGCTCACCCCATATCCAATCCAGAATCCCAAACCGCCGTCGATGAGTGACTGAACGTTGGCCGGTGAAGCAAAAGGATTTCCGGTAGATCCCACTTGGTTTTCTAAAGAGCGGATGGCGCGTGCAGCCTCAGGAGTAATGGAACACCATTTCACCACCACGGTATCGCCATCCTTAAAAAGTCCGGCCTCGGCATTGTTGTCTTCAAGCGCTGACGAGTTCTGTGGTCGTCCCCGTCCGTATGCAACTTCGAAGGTAGTGCCGTTGAAAAACTCATCGTCGAATGCCGAGAGTAGCGGCGCGTGAAAGTTAAAATCCTTGGGAGTGTAGTGGGGCTCGCCCGGTCGTTGATTGATGCGCTTGGCAAACCACCGGTAGGCATTTCCAAGTGTGTCGGGGTCGGTGATCCGCGCCCAGATGAGCCCCAACGAATCGGTGTTGGCCCAGGTTTTATACCACAATTCTTCGAGTAAAACAGGAGCGGGGATGTGTGCTGTTGAAGTCAGCACGTGATCATCCACTTTTACTTCAAGCTCATAAGTTCCGCCCACTTCACCCATTACCCCAAAAGGATTGGATAGGGGGTTGCTATAAACACAAAAATCAAGAACAAACAGGTTGTCGAGTGCAATGCCCGTGGCTTCGGCTAAAATGGGCAGCAGCGAATCGGGGAGTTGGCTCGAACATACTTCTTCCATCAGCACTCCATTCACCCTAACCTCAGCATTGTGAATGAAATAAGAGTTGAATGCGGCAATATCCAAAGGGTCAAAAAAACCCTGACTCCAGCTCACCAGAATAAACGGCGGCTGCCCGGGTTCGATACTTCCTTCAACCACAACTTGTGCATCAACCGCAGGGATGTCGACATCCACTTCTTTTTCGCAGGATTGTATTACCCACGCGATAAGCAGTGCAATTAACCAAAATTTGACGATGTGCCTCATTAAAATTCAAAATTCCAGGTGAGCGACGGGATAATCGGAAAAAGTGAAACCTGTTTGGCGCTCAGTGCAAAAGTGCCATCAGAGAAATTACCATCAGATGCGAAATAATAAAAATACGGATTCATGCGGCTGTACACGTTGTAAATGGCCAACGTTAAACTGCTGCGGATGCGTTTTTTCTTCTGAACCTCTTCGCCGGTGTCTTCATCTATACTCGTTTTAAACTTTTTGAAATGATAGGTGGCACTCAGATCAAACCGGTGATAGGGCGTCATCCTCACTTCATTTCTCGGCCCGTAAATACTGACCAATTGGTTTTCCATAAAGTACCTACCAACTGGCAGGGTGATGGCGTTTCCGGTGGCGTACACAAATGTTCCGGCAATAGAAAACCGCTCGCTGAATTCGTGCATCACCACCAGCGACAGGTCGTGCCGTCGGTCGAATTTTGCAGGGTATCGCTCGCCGTTGTTGATGTCTTCAAAAACACGATCGGTATTGCTAAGTGTGTAGCCGATCCATCCGTTGGTTTTTCCAAAGCGCTTTTTAAAGAACAATTCAATGCCATACGATCTTCCCGAACCAAAAGTCAGCAGGTTGTCTTCGTTGTTGTTCACCCCATCTTCGGGATTGGTTCCCTCGCGATACTCCACCAGATTGTTCATCGTTTTAAAATAAACTTCGGCCGATGCCTCGTATTTATTCAGCGCAAAATTGTGGAAATAACCAATGTTGTACTGCCGCCCAAACTGTGGTGCTACAATTGAAGTGGTGGGTAACCAAACGTCGGTAGGGAGCGAAACCGATGAAATCGAAACCAGGTGGACGTACTGATAATGTTGGGTAAAAGCGGCTTTGATGGAAGATCTGGAATTGAGTTTCAGTCGGACAGAAATTCGCGGTTCAATGCCGCCGTAGGTTCTGATGTTTTCTCCTCGACCGTATTGGATGGTGTCGGTTTTTTGTCCGTTTTCGTCCACCAAAAATCGGGTAAACGGCCCCGTGTGCTGAAAGCCCGAAACGCGAATTCCGGCATTGACCGCAAGCATGTCGGTAATGTCCCATTCGTCCTGAATAAAAGCTGCCGCCTCGTGCGCAAAAAACTGCTGTTCCGCACCCAGATCAAAAACCGTTTCGCCCTGCGTAGCTGTGGCATTGTTGGGCATGAAATTGTGAAACGTGTAGTCCACGCCGAATTTCACCCGATGCCGGATATCGGGATACCACGTGAAATGGCTTTTTGCGCTGTAATCGCGGATTTTTGAATAGAGCTGAATGTTAAAATCTTCCTGTTCACCGCCAAATTCAAAATCGTAGGCCGTGTGGCTGATCACGGTTTTCTTAAAAAGCCGATCGCTAAACAGGTGGGTCCAATCTGCAGCGAGCGTTCCATTGCCCCATTTGATATCAAAAGTAACGTCGGCCGTGTTGCTGTTGAAGGTAAAGGCATCGCGACCAAAATAGCCCGAAACCGAAATGCGGTCTTTATCGCTAAAGCGGTAGTTGACTTTTGCGTTGAGATCGTAGAAATAATAGCCCGATCCGGCAAACGGAGAATCTTTGGGGATAAATGGTTTGGTGAGTACGTCAATGTAGGTGCGTCTTCCGCTCACCAGAAATGAACTTTTGCCTTTTTGAATCGGGCCTTCAAGGGTAAGTCGCGAAGCGATTAATCCGATTCCGCCCTCGCCGCGAAACGCTTGGTTGTTGCCGTCGTTCATCGTCACTTCGAGCACCGAGGCCAGCCTTCCGCCGTATTCTGCCGGAATGCCCCCTTTAATCAGATTGATGTCTTTAACTGCGTCGGCGTTGAACACCGAAAAAAAACCGAAAAGGTGAGAGGCGTTGTAAACCACCGCGTCGTCGAGCAGAATCAGATTTTGATCGGGACCGCCACCGCGCACATAAAACCCGGTATTTCCTTCGCCGGCAGATTGAACGCCCGGCAAGAGCTGAATGGTTTTCAGCACATCGACTTCACCGAGAAAGGCCGGAATTTTTTTGATTTCCTGAACTTCGAGATTGATCTCGCCCATTTGCACGCTGCTGGTGTTGCGATCGCGATCGGCGGTAATTTCCACTTCGTCGAGCGTGTGCGGATTCAGCGAGATATTGATGCGCAGTTTTCGGTTGTCGCCAAATACAAGCTTCTGTTCAAAGCGTTCATAACCCGCAAAAGAAGCCACCAGGGTATAATCACCTGCCTGGATTTGAAAAGAATAAAATCCGCTGGAGTTGGTGGTGGTTCCCGAGATGAGTTCTTTGATATAGACATTGGCCCCGATGAGATTTTCTCCGCTCTGGCCGGCACTCACATAGCCGCTGATGGTGTGTTTTTCCTGACCAGACACAACTTCAGGCAGCAATGAAAACACCAGAAGGAAGAAAGCAAAGAAAAATATTCTTTCGGTCATTGATCAGCAGCGCGTTTGTTTCAGGCACACAAAATTAAACCAAGATAAGTATTAAGCCCGACGCACGATTGCCATTCTTTAACTCTTTAAGTAGGATTTGATCATTTGGATTTCTCGACATGCGAACTCAAGGATTGAAAAGCGAAAGAGCTTGAGTTTTTCCCAAACGGACGAACTGCCAAAATGCGAATGAATTGTACTTTTGAAAAATTAGGGACAGATGAATTCTTTTGAAGAATATTTACGAAACAGGCGAGAACAACCAGGACTGAGAGAAACGAAGGCGTTTAGAAGAAACGCTTAACCGTATTAAAATCCGCAAATAAATAGGAGTTTGGAAGTGTTTGGTTGAAATTTCATTACAGTATTGCCGCCAACATTCAAATAACATCAAAAAGATGCCGTAATGAATGCCGTAAATTTATGTGAAATCACAACCATGAAAACAATATTTGACCAAACCACCAGAAACGAATTGATGCAGCGAATTCATTCCCTTAATGTGAACAGTCGGCCGCTTTGGGGAAAAATGAACGTGTTTCAAATGGCAAAACATAACACGTATTGGAACAGTTGGATTTTAGGTGAAGGTGATTTTGTCTATAAGCAGGAGTTTTTAGGATACATATTTGGAAAAATAGCGTTGAAAAGAATGATTAAGGATGAGAAAATTCTTGCTAAAAACATACCTACTTCCAAACAGTTCAAGCCAAAAGAATTAAACGGGGATTTGGAGTCTGAAAAGGCGAAATGGCTTGCTTTGATGGACGGATATGAAGATTATAACAATCCCAAATTCACGCATGATTTCTTCGGGAAAATGACAAAAGAACAGGTGGGAATTTTAGTTTATAAGCATTCCGACCATCATTTAAGACAATTTGGAGCATAAGAAAACGTAGCTAACGCCAAACGCGAAAAGAAAAATTCTAATCTAAATTCAATGCACGATACAGAGAAAATAAAACAAGCGATAATTGACTTCGTGAAAGGTGGTGATAATAGTGATATTCAGCTTCTGGGCAAAGTCCTTCATCAGGATTTTCGGGTCACGAACAATGGATTTATGGGCGCTCCCGGAGTAACGATAATAAACAAAGAGCAGTATTTGGATAACATCAAAAATGGAATTTTCGGTGGGCTACCTCGTGAAATGGACATTGAGCAACTTGACCAAAGTGGAGAAATCGCTTCCGTGAAATTGCGGATCGAAAGTGCCGAAAATGACTTTGTTTCCTACAATTCACTCGTGTTGGACACCGATAACCAATGGAAAATAATTAACAACCTCGCAGTGGTAGAAGCTAAGAAATGACCTTGAATAACCATTTGACCATATACCGTATAAAATACACGGTTGTACGATGAAAGTGCACGATACCTTAGGTTGTGGGTTTCAAGAAGTTATTTGCCAAACGTTGTTTAGCAATCGAACCAGATAAGGCAGGCTTGGGTTTTGCGCGCGACCACTAATCCACTTAATCCTGATCCAGACAGATTGTAACGCTATCCCTTCACCGACGTTCCACCACCTCAATCTTTGTTTCCAGCGTGTAGCCATCTTCGTCCACCAACGTGAGTCGGTATATGCCGGCACTAACCTGAATCTCCATGTGGTGGTGCACGGTGGTTTCGCCCAAAAAAGTATTGTCCAAATGCCAGTACATGCGCGTTTTGGAATTGCGGTGCGCGGCTTTCAACACCACATTTTCTTTTTTGCCGTCCAGCTCGCGCGGAATAAAAATACGTGAGGCTTGATGCGGGTAGATCAAGTGCATCGGCGAATCTTCGCGGTTGGGCTGGCAGCCGGCTTTCCACGGCGGCGGCGTGCGGTAGTTGGCGTGACTGCGTCGGTAGTACCACTCTTGCAATGGCGGAAGCAAAAAATGAGAAACCCGAATCATCTCCTCAGGACCAGCGCAGCCGGTATTGACCTGAAATTGGCCAGTGGCATCCAAAAATAAGTAGCGACAATAATGACATTTCTGAGCGGGTAGACTACTCACCGGAATTTCTTCCTTTGCCACCGACCCACATTGCTCCGAAGCCCGCATGCCACTGTGACGGCAAATATTCACCTCGCGCACATCACCCGTCGGCTTGTTAAACCACCCGGCGTGTGGCAAGATATTGAACACTTCAAACAGCAGCGGAGCAGCGGCATTTAAACCAGTAAGTCCCGGACGACCGGCACCGTTGGCATTGCCCACCCATACGCCCACCACATGCGTTGGCGTATAGCCAATAGCCAAGGCATCACGAAAACCGTAGCTCGTTCCGGTTTTCCATGCAATTTTCTGCGCGTCGGCAAAAGCTTGCCATCGGGAGTCTTCGCGCGGACGGCTGCCCGCGGTAATGGCTTCGGCGGTGGCCCACGATGCTCCGGCACCCATCGGCCAATCGATTTCAGGTTCGCCAGAATCGAAACCAATGCGTAGGGTGCGTTGATCGGACATCGGTTGGGTAAGTTGAAGAGCCATTAATCGATAACCACGAACCAGTTCCCACAGTGTGCTTTCGGCGCCACCGAGAATCAAACTCAATCCGTAATGTCCGGCGTGGCGATTGATCGAAGTGAATCCCATGCGCTGTAAATCTTGGTGAAAAACAGGAATGCCATAATTTCGAAGCATGCGCACCGACGGAATATTGAGCGACTGCGCCAAGGCATCATTCGCAGATACCGCTCCAGCAAACTGCTCGTCGAAGTTTCTGGGCGCAAAACCCGCGTACTGGGTTGGAATATCAGCCACCAGTTGGCGGGGAGTCATTTCACCGCGCTGCAACATCATACCATATAAAAACGGTTTTAGCGCCGATCCGGAACTTCGTGGCGTGCGAATCATATCGTTGGCTTCGCCGTGTTCCCGGCCCGAATGAAGCAGGTTGCCCGCATACACCAGTACTTCGCCGGTGTTGACATCGGCCACGAGAATGGCTCCATTTCGCACGTGATTTCCCGCCAGTAACTGCATGTGGCGACTCAGCAAGCGGTTGCATTCGTCCTGCAAGTGCCCGTTGATGGTGGTGGTGACTTCGCTACCCGTGTTTCCCGTAGCAGCCGCAAAATTGAGCAGGTGAGGAGCACGGTCGGGCAGGGGAACGGGTGTGCCGGGCAAGGGTTCGAGCAGCGAAATGCGGTAGGTTTCTTCGTCAATCGTGCCGTTATCCCTGAGCTGTAGCAACAGACGATCGCGTTTGGCTTGCAAGGTCGACGAACTCCTTCCCGGATAAATCAGTCCCGGTGCATTGGGCAGCACGGCCAGCACTGCCGCTTCGGCCCAAGTAAGCGCATGAGCTGGTTTGTTGAAATAACGCCAAGTGGCCGCGTCAATTCCCACCACGTTGCCGCCAAAAGGTGCATGTGAAGCGTAGAGCTGCAGAATTTCTTCCTTGCTGTATTGCCACTCAGCACGGGTGGCCATAGCCGTTTCAATTAGTTTGTTGAACCAGTTGCGGCTGGGGTTTTTGCGACTGAGCCGCATGAGCTGCATCGTGATGGTGCTGGCACCGCTCTCAATTTTTCCTGATTGAAGGTTTTGGTGAACCGCCCGAGCCACCGCGCGAAAGTCAACGCCTAAATGGTCGTAAAACCGTCGGTCTTCAAATGCAATCAGACAGGTTTTGAATTTTTCTGGCAGGCTGTCAGTTTCTGGAAAGCGCCACTGCCCATCGCTCGCAATACGGGCATTGAGCAGTTGGTGATTGCGATCGTTCACCACCGTGCAGTACGGATCGTCAAATAGCTGTTGTGGCAGGCAGCTCAGCCACAACAACAATATCGCCATCACGATGAAACCAATCGATATGTAGATTTTTCTCTTAATGGTTCAAACCGAAGCGGTGAAACCGATCTGATGAAAATGCACCTTCGGTTGCTTGTAAACAATTAAAACCCTGTTCAACACTATTCAATCACCTCCACCCACATACCGGGCGCGGTGGCAATAATGCGTTCGTCGTACATGGCATTGCACAACACTGCGGGCAAATAATACCTGCCGGCGTACGTAGCGTTCAGTCGAATGGCAAAAGTCACCGATCTTCCGGAGCCGATATCGAAATACGTCATAACGCGATCATCGCGCACATCTTGATAATTGGCCGGAGTGAGCTCACCGTCGTCATTGAGCATGCGCGGATTCAGAATCTCCCATCCCGACGGGAAAATCTGCGTCAGTGCCATTTCACTTAAATCGCCCGAAAGGTGGGGGTTGAACACCGTTACTGCGGCAATAAAATCGGTTCCCATTTTCAACCGCGACGGATCGATTTCTCTCAAATCGGGTGTCAGGTACCTAACTTGCATCGACAGGTTTCTGGCCAGGCGCGGTGTTTTGCCTTCCAGCGGATTGCCGCTGATCAGCAAACGGGCAAAAAGCGGCTGTTCCGTATCGTTCATCACCTGCACCGACCCTTTTCCATTTTTGGCACTCAACGGTTGTTGTACTACCGTTTTGGCCGTGGCGAATTTCTGCTCTTCGCCCTGGTGAATGACGGTAGCCTGTAATCCGGTATTCAGATCCGATCCACCGGTAAATGCCGAAATAGCGGCAATGCTAAATGCCGTAGTTTGCGTGCTGTACCAATTCTCAGAGCCCAGCTTTTTGGCCAATCGTTCGGCCACCTGTGCGGCGTCGGCGTGGCGTTTCAACTGTACGAGCGTAAGCAGCACAAAAGCTTCGTCGCGCATGTCCGAGCCGAAAGTATAACTCAGTTCCACATATTGCGGAATGTGGGTGTCTGCACCACGAATGAGCGACTCGGCTACTTCAGGTTGTCCGGCTTCGATATAGGCCAGCGCCAGGATCCACCGAGCCGAGATGTGAAGGTCGTTAACCGAACGCAGCAGGTTCATCGCGCTTTGATCGGCAGCGTTTGCTTTGGCTAGCGTGTACAGTCGGTAAGCCTGATTGCGGTGACCGTATCCGTAATTGCGTTCACGGGTAGATGCCCATTGTCTGGCTTGTGTTTGTTGGTATTTGAGCCACGGTGATTTCAATCCCGCCGGAATGGCATAGCCCGCCGCTTCGGCTTCGAGCATCAGGTGGCCGGCATAGCTTGTTCCCCAGTCGCTGATGGAGTTGTCGCCGGGCCAGTACGAAAATCCACCCGAAAGCTGCTGATAGTTTCGGTACCGGTTCAGCACTTCCTGAACATGTTGACTCACTTCCATCTGGCGCTCCGAAGATAGCGATACCAACTGGTGCAGGTACAACTGCGGAAATGCGCCCGAGGTGATCTGCTCCAGACAACCGTGCGGATACTGGATCAAAAAGTCGAGCCGCTTTTCTAAGTTGATGGCCGGCAGGGTAGACAATTCGAGCACTGCCTTATTACTGCCGTCAATGCCGAAGTATTCAAAGTTGGCATTCCAGCGGTCGTCAGCAAATAGCACCGTATCGCGGACCGTAGTAATGGCCGGATTTGGACTGCGAATGTCGAGCTCAATCTCGTGTGCTGACTTTTCCTTACCGCTCACCGCTTCGATGGTCACTTTGCCTACCCCTGTTTTGGTGCCGGTTTTTAAAGCAAACATCAACAGTTCATCACCAGGCTGATCAAAACGGAAAGTTTGTTCTGAGGATCCGTCAGCAAAAAGCAAGTCGTTGGTTTTAATACGGATGGTGACGTTTTTTACGTGGTCCTCCATCGCAAAAATATTCACCGGAAGATTGACCTGCTCGCCCGGTCCCAACACGCGCGGAAGCGTTCCGAGCACCATGAGCGGACTGCGCACGGGGATGGCTTTTTCAGCATTACCGAAGGCGGGTTCCATTCCGGCGGTGACCATGGCACGCACCGACCCGATGTAGTTCGGAATATCAATTTCGTGGCGGGCATTTTCTCCTTTTTTAAGCGTGAACGGCCCCAGGTGGCGCACCATCGGCTTGAATCGCATGGCTTTTTGCTCTGCCGGATCGATTGAGCCTTCGTCGCCACCAATGCTCAGCAGCGTACCGATATTTTCTCCGAGTGCACCGATCACCTGATCGTACATATCCCAGGTGCGGACACCGAGCGCTTCGGGCGCGTAAAAAGCATCCCAAGCATTGGGGGTGGTAAAACGGGTCAGGTCGAGCAACCCTTCATCCACAATCGACAGGGTATAGGTCATCGCTTGCCCCGATTTTTCAGAAATCACAAAGGTTGCCTTCGTTTCGGGACGCAATACTTCGGGAGCCTGAATTTCTGGGTGCAGCCTGGTTTCGGGATTTTCAATTTTGAGTGGAATCACGCCAAAAAGTCGCATCGGTCGGTCGTTGACCGTTTGTGCGTGGGGTTGCAGCAGCGCGATGTGGGCAAAAACGTTGGGTGCCATGTCATCACCCACCGGAATTTCTACCCGGGTTTCTCCTTGTTCGGTGTCCACCCAGAACTTCTTAAGAATGCGCGTGCCGTTTTCGATGCACACCAGCGCGCGGCCTTCTCCAGAAGAAGGAAATGTGAGTTTTATTTTTTCGCCCGGTGCATACACTTCTTTGTCGCTGCTGAAGCCAAGGATTGTGGAGGCATCACTTTCGGCACGGTTGGCACGCATCCAGTAAGGCCAGTCGAAATAGAGGAAATCGGCCGTTGAATGTCCGCTCACCGGATCTTCCGCTACCAGCACGTATCGTCCCCAGCCATTATTGGGGATATTGATAACGTAGGTTCCTTTTCCCCAACTGAGGGTAACTTCTTGGGATTTTACCTCACGAAAACTGCTGCTGTTCAGAAAGTTGAATTCGTTTCCATTGTAGCTGTCATACCACCAGTTTCGGTTCAGTTGATACAGCTTGATGTTCACCTTGCTCCGTGTAAATGCCTCACCTTTTTCGTCAACGACCACCAAATTCACCGGGTGATCCTGATCGGTTTCGAGTGCGTTGCCCCACATTTCGCCTACCGGTGCTTCCATTCCCACGTACGTGGAATAGGGCGAGTAACGCACCGAGTGAAAATCTTCGCTGAAGTTTCCGCCGGGTTCGTACACCTTGGTGTGAAAGTTCAGCTTCATTATTCCGGGTGCATTATCGAGTTGATTGGATAATTCAACCGAAATATCCGCGCGCCCCTCACTGCTGAGGTCACCGTCAAAAATGAATTCCGAAACCGACCCTCCGCTGTGCTGAAGGTTATTGTCGAAGTGGTAATTTGGCCATTGGGAAAAAGTGGTTTTGGTGGGCGCCACGGTCATTTCTACGTCGGCTTTTAGGTTCGAAGCATTGGCCCCGTGCAGCCAGCGCGCTTCTAACGGAACATCAATCTGGCGGGTGCCGGTGATCAGATCAGTGTCGAATTCGAAATTGATTTTTAAGCGATTGGGCTTGATGGTTTCAATCTTCAGCCTTTTGTTGTATCGCCGATTACCAACCTTAAACGCCACTTCGTAATTTCCGGTGATGGCATCGGGCGATGTGGCCGTGCGGAAATCGTAAAATCCGTTAACCGATTGGTTGCTCACCAACTGCTGAACCACCTGGCCGCGCGGGTTTCTAAGTTCCATTTGCACCGGGTGCCTGTCAGGAAGCAGGTTCATTTTGTCTTCGATTACAAAATTGAGGTAGAGCGAATCTCCCGGACGCCATACACCGCGCTCGGCATAGATAAAGCCTTTGATACCTTCTTGAACTGTGGCTCCGCCAACATCAAATTTCGATAGCGATAAAGCGCTGTATTCATCCACCTTGAGATAGGATCGACTTTTTCCGTTTTCAGCCACAACAATAAATGGTTTGCCTAAAGATTGGATCATTACAAAGCCGTCTTTATTGGTTTTTCCGCTGCCAATGGCTTGTTGCTGAAAATCATAAACGGTGACCGAGACGTTGCCCACCGGATCCGTTGAAATCAGATCGTTTATGGCGATAAACAGTTCGTTGTCGCCGCCCATTTTGGCAGTCAGGCCCATGTCTGAGGCGATAACCGTAATGGCACTTCGCGAGCGGTAGGGGCTGTAAAAGGCAGGGTGGCACGGGTTGTCCATGTTTTCCCAGTCATATTGGTAATCGTTCCAGTAGTTGTCAACGAAATAAGTGCCGTCGGATGTCCAGCCGTCATCGGAGGCGTGAAATGTGGTTGAGCCTTGGTTGTCATGATCGTCACATTCAAACGCCGCGTAGGCGTGTTTATAGCGCAGTTCAATATTGTATATCGCGCCCGGATCTGCTTTTACGATGTCTGAAATGTCTAGATGGTACTGCTGCCATTCGTGCAGGTTGCCGCCAGCGGCCTGCCGCAAATCGACATGCTTTCGATAGATGTGGCGGCCAACGTAAGTGATGTTGCTGTTATTTCCGAGTTGGTTCGACTGAAAAAATTGCAGGATATTGTTGGTGAATACTTTGGTGACGTACACATCAACCGCTTTGAGCGACACGGCCTCAAATGGAATGGTGAGTCGATCGCTATGGGGCATAATGGTCTTGCTATCAGATAACTGCACATCGGGTTCTTTTTCCAGAAAGTGAATGTTTCGGGAAAAATATTCAGTCATGGCTTTGCCGACCGTGTTTTCAATGGCTCCGTCGATGGTCAGCAATCGACGCCCGTTGATGCGACTGTCGGGAAAAACCTTAACCTGATTGCCGTCGATGGTGAAGCTCAGGCTGCTGACATTCTCAATTGAAATGATTCCGCGCAGCGATTGTTCGGCTATCGGGTCAGAAAAATGAATGGTGAGTACCTGGTCGGGATATTGACTCACGATGGTGTTCATCACCTTAAAATCACCCAAAGCGGGAATGGCAATCACCTCTTCGCCCTTTTGTTTGGAGTTGAGCGATTTTCCGTCCCATTGTAGTTTCAGCTCGCCGGGCTTATCATCGCGCTGCACATTTTCTACGGTAAATGAAAAAGTAGTGCCGGTGATTTGCTGCCATTGCATTTCTTTTTGCTCTCCGTTTTGAACGGCCGAAAAGCCTTGTTGTAGTTCAGACAATTCGGCCTGAACGGCTGTTTTCACCGTGCCGCGATATTGAATCGCCGAGAGATCATGGATAGCGTAGGTATTATAACCTTCGGCGTAAACGCTAAAATTTTGTGCGATGGTTTGAAACTGAAAGCTGAAGGATTCCAGTTTGGGTTCAATTTCCATTAGCACCGACAACGTCATTCTTGCCGTGTAATCTGTTCCGCCGGGCAGTGTTTCTGCTGGTATAAAATGGATGGTTTGCGGATCGATCCACACGGCCTGACCGTCGATTTTTGGCGAAAATGAAAACAGGTTATCGGGCAGGGGAGCCGACAGATTGAGGTTGCCGGAGTATGGCTGAGCCAGAATTATGCGAATGGGTTCGTTGCCGGCAATCGCTCCTGAAGTGTATCCGCTGATGTATGCGCCAAAGGCCGGATCAACTTCAATTTTTTGTTTTTGTGTGGAACATGCTGTGATCAACAAAGTGAACAACAGCCACAATATCGGGCGGAGCTTAAATAAAAACATGTCGGAAAAGGTTATCCTTCAAAGGTAATTCAGAACCTGTCTGAGCAGCAGATTATTTTGCCGAATTATGAGCAGGTTATTCACAGCGAAGAGGCCGGATTAATTGATTTGATTTTCCACTGCTTTTCTTTCGCGGTTGTTGCGCACTTTTATGTTAACCGCTTCTACTCCAATTGAAAACGCTACTGAAAAGTAAATATACCCCTTGCTGATGTGCTGGTGCAATCCTTCGGCAATAAGCACAAAACCGATCAGAATTAAAAACGCCAATGCCAGAATCTGAAGGGTGGGGTAGCGCTCAATAAAGGCCGAAATCTTACCGGCAAAAACAAGCATTACAATGAGTGAAATCACCACGGCCAGAATCATAATGATAATGTGATCAGTCATTCCAATAGCGGTGAGAATCGAGTCGAAAGAAAATACAATATCCAGCAAACCAATTTGAATGATGATATAGATAAAACTCTTTCTGGCAGCCTTTCCCATTTTTTCCTTGTCATCATCGCGGCCACCTTCATTTACCTTGTGGTGAATTTCGCTGGTGCTTTTGGCAATTAGAAACAAGCCGCCACCCAGTAAAATCAGGTCGCGCCCAGTGGCGGTGAAATCGAAAATGGTGAAAATGGGTTGGGTAAATCCTATAATCCACGTGATGCCAAGTAGCATGATCACCCTGAAAATTAACGCGAGTGCTATTCCGGCCGTGCGTGCCGTTTTTCGGATGGTTTCTGGAAGTTTGTTGGTGAGCAGCGAAATGAAGATAATATTGTCGATGCCCAACACGATTTCCAGCAGACTCAGAGTGAGTAGCGCAATCCACGCTTCGGAGGTTAAAAAAATTTCCATGTCTCTGTTTGGTCGGTTAAAATTAGCATGAAATTGAACGTGCTTTCACAACAAGGCTAAAATAAATTCGTGCGTTTTTAACTTCCCAATCTAACAACGGAGTTGGGCTGGAAGATGTGCTTTAAATTTCATTGAAAACAGGCTGTTTATGTCGATAAATCTTTGTTTTTGAGCGTGATTTGTATATATGCATTTATGAATCTGGCATTTGTTTTTAGATCAATTTAATTACATTAGAACCCGAAATAGATAAATGATGCGTGTAGTTTTTTTGTTACTGTTGTTTTGCTTCACGTCGTCGGCGGTTGCTCAAACGCTCGAAGAAATTTCGGCAGCACAATCCGCGCTGCGTAAACAGTTTATTCAATACGGCGTTCATTATCCGTTTTCTACCAAAATTAATGGGGTTGGTGTACACTTCGAAATTGGCAACCGCTTTCAGTTTCCCGTAGGAAAGGATCATTTTTTAATTAATGCAGCGTGGATGGGCATCAACGCCAATCTGGTTTTTGAGCCGCAAGCCAACCTGGGTATTATCGAAGTTCAACCGCTAAAGCTCGGACCGGGTTATCAGGCTTTACTTTCCGAAAAAGTGGATTTGGTTATGGTTTATCAAGTAATGCCCACCTTTGGTATGAACAGCGGAATTGAATTTGCCAACAGCAATTACTGGGCTTTGTTTCACGGACCATTGATCGGCGTTCAAACACGAAAATTCTCAATTGGTGCGGAAGGACAGTTCGGACAGATGAATTTTTTCGACAAGACCAATCTTTATAGAAGCGATACATTTATTGCCTACGCCAGATTGGTTTTCTGGAAGTATTTTTAATTTTTCCTGAAGGATGGGAAGCGGCTCGGCTTGATGCGTGTGGTTAGCTTTAAATTCAAACCTTTTTCGAGGCAACCGAAGTGAGAAAATCGGCCGATGTGGAAATATGGAGTTTTCCAAAGTAAAAGTCTTCCGGATTTTCGGTGATAATGGCATCGCAACCTGCACTTTCTGCTGCATAGTATTGCAATCCGTCTTCAAAATCATGTATGGATGGATTCCGGCAGGTATTGCGCACCGCGTTTTCGTCCACCACCGCAATGCGAATCCGCTCGGATAGCTGCGCGATTTTCTTTCGGGCAAGGGTCGTTCCTGATTTCTTTCCCGCAAAATAAAAGGCAATGGCCAGGCACAGTGGCGAGGTATATACCTCAAAATCTCTTCGGTCGACCAGGCTCAATACCCGCGCCGCGTTGCTAAAAAGCGGATATTCTTTGTTCAGCACGGCAACCAGAATATTGGCGTCGAGAAAGATTTTCATTTGCGCGACTTGAAGTACTCATCTTTGAGTGATTTGCGACTGCGGGCCTTAGTTTTGTATTGCACCTCGCCCTCGGCAACCTGTGCTACCCAATCGGAAATGGGCAGCTCTTCGAGATTTTTGTAATCGTGGTTGGTGATTTGGCGCAGCAGAAACTCGGTGAGACGCGACAAGCTGATATTGTGCTGCTCGGCATATGCTTTGGCCTTTTTGATGACCTCCTGATTGAACGATAATGTAATCTTTGCATCCATAACACTCATCTTTTATACGACAAAGATATTTTTTTTATACGGGGCTCACAAGTGATGCCATCAAAATTTTTCAAAATCACCTCTCTACGCGCTTTCAATATAGAGAAATAACGATTGCTGCCCAGCTTTAAGGCTGACTCAATTTTACGGTTTTCTCTTGGGTCGGTAGAATAAAATGAGCAGTGCCGGCAACAGTAGTAAATCGGCCAGAAGCGAAAACAGCAGGGTGAAGCTGATGAGCACACCCAGATAAAATGTGCCTAAAAACTCAGATCCGATCAACAAAATAAATCCACCGCACAATATTATGCTGGTGATGATGATGGCTTTTCCGGTGAGTAGGTAAGTGCGTTTGATCGCCGGTAGCAACGATTGTCCTTTGGCCATTTGCAGTTTGAACTTACTCATAAAGTGAATGGTGTCATCCACTGCTATTCCAAAAGCAATAGTAAAAATGATGGAGGTGGATATTTTTAGTGGTATGCCAGCAAATCCCATGATGCCCGCAATCATCAACAGCGGAAGAAGGTTGGGAATCAAAGTGATCAGAATCATGCTAAACGAGCGGAACAGCACACCCATCAAAATGGCCACCACCACAAAAGCAATCATCAATCCGTAAATCAGGTTGTTGGCAAGCGCCTGATTGTTGCGGTCAATGAGCACGGAAGTTCCGGTGAGTCGGTATTCCAGCAAATCGTTGTTGATATAATCACCAAAAAAGTGCGCCAGTTGCTCGTCTTTTTCCGCCACCGCACGGCGGCCAATATCGTTGATTCTGCCACTGATTCGCACTGACTTTCCGTCTTTTGTGGTTACGGCGGGCAATTTCCCGCTCTTTTTAGTCGATTCAATGCGGTTGATTACGCGGTTGAATTGCTCCGGATTCTCGGGCAGCCGATAGTACAAGATGCTTCCACCATGCATGGCCTGATTAAAACTCTTGACCAGTTGCAGGGGCGAAACTTGTGCCACCACAGCGTAGGCGGTGTCGAGATAGTGGCTTACTTTATCCAGTTCTCGCAACACCTCCTCATCCCAAACCGATTTTTCTTCATTAATATGGATGTGCATTTCAAACGGCCGGATTCCGCCAAAATGGTCTTCCAAAAACCGGAATTGCTGTTTCAGCGGATCGCTTTCGCGAAGGTCTTCTAGCAAGTGATTGTCCGTTTTGAGCAGCATCATTCCACCGACACTTACCGCCACAATTAATGCACTGGCGGTAATAATTCTGCGGGGATGTTTTAGCACTACGAGCAACATCCTGCGCAGGTGAAAATTCCAGAACCGGTAGTTTGTTTTGTTGAAAACCGCTCTGGGCACCGGCGATAAAATGAGTACAGCCGGCAACAGTAAAAATGTGAGCACAAACGCGATGACAATTCCAATCGAAGTGTATCCGCCAAACTCCTGAAGCGGTTGCATGCCCGTGGTAAGCAGTGTCAGAAATGCCGCACAGGTGGTGATGGTGGTGAGCAACGTAGCCAAACCCACTTCGCGATAAGCGGTTTTGAGCGCGGACATTTTTTCGCTTCCCAATCGCAGCTCTTCAAAGTAGCGGCTAATGAGGTGCACAACATCACTGATACCCACCACAAAAATGATCACGGGCAGGATGTTGAGCAGAATGCCCATTGGCAAACCAGAGCGAACCACAATACCTACGGTCCACACCACGGCGAGCACGACCACTAGCAATGGAACCCAAACACCCCAAAATGACCGGAACGACAGCACCAGGATCACCACAATCAACAATACCGACAAACCGATGAACAAGGCAAACTCCTCTTTTAGTAATTCGGTGTAATAGGCCTGACCTGTGGCGCGCCCCACCATGTGCACTTCGTCAAAATTAAAAGCCGACAGGATGCGTTCAAAGTCCTCATTGATGGTGTCAGCGACGGCTTTGCTGATGTAGTTTTCCGTTTTCACGAAAAGACCCACGGCTTTGGCGTTGGTGGCGAAGAGGGTTCCTGCTAATTCGGGTTGTTGAAATATGCTAACCGAATCACCAGCATAGTGTTGTGGTTGTTGGTAGCGCAACCAGGGTTTTTGTATCGGAGCCCCCAGCAGCGGATCAAACAGCAATTGTTTGGCGTTGGTGGGGCTGAGCACATAGTTGATGTTTTTTACGTTTTCCAGAGAATCGGTTAGCGCGGCAACATCTGCCAAAAAATCGTAGTCAAAAATGCCATCTTCCTTCAGCAGCCCGATCAGAATAAAATCATTGTCAGAGCCGTAATTTTGCCGGTAGGTTTCAAAAAACTGCGTTTCCGGATCGTCTTTCGGTAGAAACTTTTCAAAATTGTAGTTAAACCTGATCTTATCCAACCCAGTTGCAAAATAAGCGGTGATGGCCGCCAGCAGAAATAGAATGAAATAACTGAGCTTGCGTAGCATGAAAAAAGATTGCGGCTAAGATACGGTCTGAGTATGAATCCGCTTTTAAATGTAGTTTTGGATTCTAAATTAAATGGTTGAGGCGTGAAATTGAACCTAAATTGTTGATTAACCACTATGAAAGTCTTCGAGAGAATCTGTTTTGCACTCATACTTCTGGGGATAATCTTTAAACTCGCTCTGTTTCCAGGTGGGGGCATCTTGCTCACTGCAGGATTCACCATGCTGTCCTTATTCTATTTTTTCTTTGGTTTCGCGTTCTTTTCAGAAATTGGTTTCTGGGGAATGCTCAAAAGCACATCTTATCACGAACTGTCTCCTTTAAGAATTTTCGGATTTATTGCTGCAGGTTGGTCGCTTTCGTGGCTTTGCTTTGGAATCTTATTTAAAATTCAGTTCTGGCCCGGCTTTGAATTTAACATGATTATTGCATTGGTGTCAAGTGTTTTAATAGTTGTGATATTGCTATTGAAGCTGTTGCGCCGAAAGCATAAATCCCATAAACCATTGCTTGCACGGCTGGCGATAATAGGAACCTTTGGATTGATGATGTTTTTATTATCCCCTTTGGATATCGAACGCATCATTTATCGAAACCATCCAGCGTATTTAGAAGCTTTTGAGAATTATTGGAAAGATCCTGACAACCGAAAGCTTAGAGATAAAATGGAAATAGAACTGCTTAAAACAACAATGACCGACGAAGAGGTTGAGCAGTATTTGCAGTATTACGGCAAACCCTGATAAAATTAAATCCAGGTCAATACATATTTTGGGTTAAATGCCAGACGGAAGTAAAAAGGTGTTGTAATTTCGGCCGGTGAACACAAGTTACGACATTGCGGTAATTGGCGGCGGTGCAGCGGGATTTTTTGCAACCATTAAAGCGGCAGAAAAAGGAAAGCGGGTAGTGCTGCTCGAAAAATCAAACAAGCTGTTAACCAAAGTGCTGGTTAGTGGTGGCGGCCGATGCAATGTAACCCACGATTGCAATTTTCCTTCGCAACTGGTAAAATTTTATCCGCGTGGCGGGAAGTCTCTGAAAAAAGCCTTCGGAATTTTTGGCCCTTTGAACACGCGCCAATGGTTCGAAAAGCGGGGAGTGGCGCTAAAGGCAGAACCCGATGGCCGAATGTTTCCGGTGACCGACGACTCGCGCACCATAGCCGATTGCCTGTTGAATGAAACGCGGAAGCTGGGCATTCAAATCCGCACACGGAGCGAAGTAGAAAGCATTGAACCGCTCTCTTCCGGTGGTTTTACGATCAAGATCAAATCTGCCGAAACGATTCGATGTGCTAAAGTCATCATCACCACTGGAGGGTTCAACAAGATTTCGGGATATCACTTTATCAAAAAGCTCGGTGTTGAGATCGTTTCACCGGTGCCGTCGTTGTTCACGTTTAATGTTCCTGATTCAGACCTGAAAGAATTGATGGGCCTTTCTGTTCCTGATGCCACCGTGCAAATTCCCGGCAGCTCGTGGAAGGAAAACGGACCCGTGTTGATCACCCACTGGGGATTTAGTGCTCCGGCGGTGATAAAACTCTCCTCCCGCGCAGCCATAGATTTACACGAACGCCATTATCATTTTCCGATTCTCATTAATTGGACCGGTCTCGGCGAAGAAGTAGCCCGCGAGCGTTTGGCTCAACTCCGCCATCAGCACCCAAAGAAAACCGTAGCAGGGAATACTCAGTTTGACATTCCCGCAAGATTATGGGAAAAGCTCTGTGAAAAAGCCGGCGTCGAGTCCGTAATACGATTTGGAGAGTTGCCGGCCAAAACCCTGAATCGATTAATCGAAATGCTGATTCGATGTCCGTTTGATGTGAAAGGCAAAACCACCTTCAAAGAAGAATTTGTGACTTGCGGGGGAGTTGATCTGAAAGAGATTGATCTCACTACTTTTGAAAGCAAACAACTTCCGGGATTGTATTTTGCCGGTGAGGTTTTAAATGTGGACGGACTCACCGGTGGTTTTAATTTTCAACATGCATGGACCAGCGGTTTTTTGGCGGGGAGTGCAGCGGGTGAATAGCATGTTTTAATGGTTTCCCATTAAGTAAAAACAGGTTGACTATTAAGAGAGCGGCTCCGGATCGGGATTTGATTTTCGTTTAAACGGATCTTCGGGCAGCGGAATAAATTCTTCATTATCGTTGGGCGGAAGAATGATTCGGCCCTCCAGCCAATCAGATTTGGCCTGTTCAATTCGCTCCTTACTCGACGACACAAAGTTCCACCAGATAAATCGCTCGCCCAGCGGATCTCCTCCCAGCAGCATCAGCCTTGAGTCTTCCAATGCCTTAATAGTGGGCCGGGTGTTTTTGTTAAAAACCAGCATCTGACCTTCGCGATAACTCTGGCCGTTGCACATAATGCTTCCTTTCACCAGATAAATCGCACGTTCTTCATAGCCATTTGGAATTCCAAATTTTGCATTTTTATCGAGCTCCACGTGAAGATAAAACAGCGGAGAATGGGTTTTTACCTCATTGTGAAGTCCAAATGCATCGCCGGCAATTAATCGCATCCACACCCCTTTATCTGTATATACCGGCAGGTCGGATTGTTGATAGTTGACAAAAGAAGGATCCGATTCTTCGTCCTTCTCGGGCAGGGCCACCCATGTTTGAATCATCTCAAACCCTCCGGCTGCCCACACGTTTGGATCTTCAAATCGCTCGGAGTGCGCAATGCCTTTTCCAGCGGTCATCCAGTTTACCTCACCAGGCTGAATGACCTGTTCCACACCGAGACTGTCGCGGTGGGTGAGTTTTCCGTTGAATAAATAACTCACTGTGGATAAGCCAATATGCGGGTGAGGCAGCACGTCAATGGACTGCATAACCGATGGAGCTTCGGCAATCGGACCGCCGTGATCCATAAAAATAAAAGGCCCCACCATGCGCTTTTTTCTGAAGGGTAAAATTCGGCGCACTTCCATTCCCGGCGCGATGGCAGCTTTTCTGGCTTCAATGGTTATTTCCAACATATGGCGTTGCGTAATTTGGTTAGCGAATCAAATGCTACTAAAGGTAATCGGAAATTTCGTAGCAAAAAAAAACGGGGTTGGCACGTGTCCAACCCCGTTTTTTCGGGATATATAATAGAGAGAAGTGATTAAGACTTGTTGTTGTTGTCTTCGGTCACTTCTTCGAAGTCTACATCGGTAACTTCGTCATCCGAAGTAGCGTTCGAGGTGTCTGCGCCGGGTTGAGCGTCTGCATTTTGTTGTCCCTGATACATTTCCTGGCTAGCGGCCTGGAACACGGTATTCAGTTTTTCCATGGCGCTGTCGATAGCAGGAATGTCTCTGCTTTCGTGCGCTTTTTTCAGCTCGGTAAGGGCGTCTTCAATGGGCTGCTTTTTATCAGCGGGAATTTTGTCGCCAAACTCTTTCAGTTGCTTTTCGGTCTGGAAAATCAGACTATCGGCCTGGTTGAGCTTGTCGGCTTCTTCCTTTGCTTTGTTGTCGGCTTCGGCGTTGGCTTCGGCCTCTTGCTTCATTTTTTGGATTTCTTCATCGCTCAGTCCTGAGGAAGCTTCAATGCGGATGCTCTGCTCTTTGCTGGTGGCTTTGTCTTTTGCCGAAACATTGATGATTCCGTTGGCATCGATGTCAAAAGTCACCTCAATTTGCGGCATTCCGCGCGGTGCTGGTGGAATTCCGTCGAGGTGGAATCGTCCAATGGTTCGGTTGTCTTTGGCCATGGGGCGCTCACCTTGCAACACGTGGATCTCAACCGATGGCTGATTGTCGCTGGCCGTAGAGAAGGTTTCCGATTTGTTGCTCGGAATGGTGGTGTTGGCTTCGATGAGCTTGGTCATTACGCCACCCATGGTTTCAATTCCGAGTGAGAGTGGTGTAACATCCAGCAGCAACACATCTTTGGTGTCTCCGCTGAGTACACTTCCTTGAATTCCGGCTCCGATGGCAACAACTTCGTCGGGATTCACCCCTTTGGAAGGCTCCTTTTTGAAGAAGTCTTTCACGGCATCCTGAACAGATGGAATACGGGTGGAACCACCAACCAAAATAATTTCATCGATATCGCTCACATTCAGACCAGCACCTTTTAACGCGCTGCGGCAAGGCTCTAGCGTTTTCTTAATTAGGTCGTCGCAAATTTGTTCGAACTTTGAGCGTGATAGCTTTCTAACCAAGTGCTTGGGAACCCCGTCAACCGGCATAATGTAGGGCAGGTTAATTTCGGTTTCACTCGAGCTGGATAGTTCGATTTTTGCCTTTTCAGCAGCTTCTTTCAAACGCTGAAGTGCCATTGGATCTTTGCGCAGATCCAGCCCTTCGTCGCTTTGAAACTCATCTGCCAACCAGTCGATAATGCGCTGGTCAAAGTCATCTCCTCCCAGGTGGGTGTCGCCGTCGGTAGATAACACTTCAAAAACACCGTCGCCGAGCTCAAGAATAGAAACGTCGTGCGTTCCTCCTCCAAGGTCAAAAACGGCAATTTTAATATCCTGGGCTTTTCTTCCCAAACCGTAAGCTAATGCTGCAGCCGTGGGTTCGTTGATGATTCGTTTCACTTCCAACCCGGCAATTTCACCGGCCTCTTTGGTGGCCTGTCGCTGCGAGTCGTTAAAGTATGCCGGTACGGTAATAACGGCTTCGGTAACTTCCTGACCGAGATAATCTTCGGCCGTTTTCTTCATTTTTTGAAGAATCATAGCCGAGATTTCCTGAGGTGAGTATTTCCTGTCGTCAATCTGTACTCGTGGCGTGTTATTGTCGCCTTTAACTACTTTATAAGGCATTCGCGTGGCTTCTTCGCTGATCTCACTAAAAGTGGTACCCATGAAGCGCTTTATCGAATAGATTGTTTTTTCGGGGTTGGTAATGGCCTGACGCTTGGCAGGATCTCCCACTTTGCGTTCTCCACCTTCAACAAATGCCACAATAGAGGGCGTGGTGCGTTTGCCTTCGCTGTTTGTGATAACCACCGGTTCGTTGCCTTCCATTACAGAAACGCACGAGTTGGTAGTTCCTAAGTCAATTCCAATTATTTTACCCATTGTTTAAATTTTTCTGTTGGTATTCGCTGCACGGTGAGTCAATATCCGTACCACGTGGCAGAAAGGGTAGCATGGGTGTAATATTGACACTTTTGAAATGTCACACTACCTGACATTACGTCAATATGGCAAAAAAAAACCTGTCTTGAGCAGATGCCTGTCAGCGTTCTGGGATCAACCTCCGCAGTTGCAGGTCGAGTCGATTTCGGGGCAGGTGTATGAAATGCTATTGGGGTCGCAGAAGCAGAACTGCCCCATCAGGGCACCATCCATAATCAGTTCTCGAGTAGTACTTTCTATGGCTTTTAAAATAGAGGAGGTAAAGCGGCTCGAAAAAAGACCGATGGCATTTTCACCTTCCACATTACTGTATTCTGGGCGCTCGGTAACGATTCCCGTCACCGGATTGTTGATGGAGATATAGCGCGCCAGGTCTTCACCGGCAACCGTCATCCGAAATTCGGCAGGCTGAACAGTTCGGTAGGCCACATTGGTGCAGTTAAGCTCGTTGATCACCTGATTAAATAGTGCTTCGGGACTGTATTGAAACTGGACCGATCCGGTTTGGGCACTCTGACGGCCCAACTTATACACCACGCTCTTGGCATGGCCTTCGGAATTTCCGGTGTAGTAGTCGGTATAGTTAAAAACAACTGAAGCCTCGTATAGATGACCATTTGGCATCGTTGCTTTTTCTACGTAGCTGGTGATAAAATTATCTTCGCCATCGACTGTAATGCCCCCCCAGTTTAAAGGAACATTTGGGTTGGGTTTATCTAAATTTCCAACGTTTCGCAGATAAACAGGATGGGTTACACCGGTGATGGTTTTGCCTTTGACCTTCACAATCAGCTTGTACTCGGTAGGTAGCGTATTGTACTCGTTTACATTTGAAATTGGAATCCCAGAGTTGTCGAGTGCCAGGTTTTCGGTGGTGATATATACCAGCACATCCTGGTCGTAAAAGGAACCCGGTTCGCGGTTAAGGAGGTGCGGCTCGAGCTGCACCGAATGGTTTCCGAATTCGATAAATACTTCAACCTCATCGGGATGATATTCGCTGCTGTCTTTGATCGCTGCAAAATCATAGGCACTGCCTGAGCCCAAAAATGACTTGTTAACGCGTACCACTTGGGTATCGGCACTCAAGTCGAGCAAACCGTAAATCGTGGTAAATTCCTGATAAGGCGCGTTGAGATCAACATCTGTTTTGCAACCGGACAGAGCTATTGCGGCAACAACCGCAGCGAAAATGGTTTTGAATCGCATATTTTTATTTTGGATAGGCAAAGTTAGTGCTTTTGTATAAGCGGATTTCTGAATATTTATCAATGGTTGAAGTCCAGTCCGCGAATGGCAGGTTGTTCTCATCTCTCGGCAATGACGTTTGTGAAGTTTGCGCTACTTTTGTCGTTCACCAAATTTTAAAGTAATGTCGGTACACAGTAATGCGAAGCGCGTCACAACCCATGTGTTGCAGGAAATGAAGCTGAAAAAAGAGAAAATCGCCATGCTCACGGCCTATGATTATTCTATGGCTGGCATTGTCGATCAGGCGGGTGTAGATGTGATTCTTGTCGGTGATTCGGCCTCGAATGTAATGGCAGGTCACGAAACAACATTACCCATCACCCTCGACCAGATGATATATCACGCTGCCTCTGTGGTGCGTGGTGTTCAGCGTGCGTTGGTGATTGTCGATTTGCCATTCGGTAGCTATCAGGGCAACTCCAAGGAAGCGCTTTCATCGGCCATTCGTATTATGAAGGAATCGGGAGCACACGGAATTAAAATGGAAGGTGGTGCCGAAATTCGCGAGTCGATTGAGCGTATTCTCTCGGCGGGAATTCCGGTGATGGGCCACCTTGGACTGACTCCGCAAAGCATTTATAAATTCGGGACCTACGTGGTGCGTGCCAAGGAAGAAGCCGAAGCGCAGCAGTTGCGTGAGGATGCCAAAATGCTCGAAGAAACCGGCTGCTTTTCATTGGTGCTCGAGAAAATTCCGGCCGGACTGGCACAGGAGGTTTCGGAGTCGATTAACATTCCAACCATCGGAATTGGTGCAGGTGCCGGAACCGACGGACAGGTGCTGGTGGTGCACGACATGCTCGGAATCAACCAAGAATTTCACCCGCGCTTTTTGCGCCGATACCACAGCCTGTATGAAGAAATGAAAGGAGCCATCGAAAATTACGTTACCGATGTGCGCAATGTAGATTTCCCTAACGATCGCGAACAGTACTGATGGCGGTTCGTTCAACTCCTGAAAATCTGATTGTAGTTTATGAGGACAATCACCTTATTGCCGTGTGCAAACGTGTGGGTGATATTGTGCAGGGCGATAAAACCGGTGATACTCCACTGAGCGAGCTGGTTAAGGTGTATATCAAACGCAAATACAACAAACCGGGCGAAGTCTTTCTCGGTGTTAGCCATCGCCTGGACCGTCCTGTGAGTGGCGTGGTGCTTTTTGCCCGAACCAGCAAAGCGCTGAGCCGCCTGAATGAAATGTTTCGCACCCGCGAGGTAGAAAAAGTTTATTGGGCAGTGGTGAAAAATGCCCCGCCAAAGAAAAGCGATTTGCTAATAAACAATTTGTACAAAGTTCAAAAGCAGAACAAATCTTACGTCAGCGTGAAACAACGACCGGATGCGAAATTGTGTAGGTTGCATTACGAATTGTTGGCTTCGAGCAAGGAATATCATCTGCTGGAAATTCGTCCCGAAACAGGGAGACATCATCAAATTCGGGTGCAGTTGGCCAATATGGGGTGTCCCATCAAAGGTGATTTGAAATACGGATTTGATCGCTCCAATCCCGACGGGGGCATTCACTTGCATGCGCGCAAACTGAAACTGGTTCACCCGGTAAAGAAAACCGAAATGGAATTGGTGGCACCTGCGCCTGACGATGTGCTGTGGCAGTATTTTGAATCCGCTCAGCAGTAGCCTCTTCTCATTTAAAATCTTGGCAGCTTAAATATAAAATGTAGATGGCTTTGCTAACTTTACGATAGCAACCAATAATCACACATCATGACCATGCAACAATGGTTCGATGCTTACGGTGAAAGTCATCAGAACCCAACCAACAAAGCCATTCACTGGATTTGCGTGCCGCTGATTTTTTTTAGTCTGATCGGATTGCTGTCACTTGTTCCGGTGCCGGTTTTAACAAAAAGCGTAGGCGAAAGCTTCGGGCCTTACGTGCATGTTGGAACACTGGCCATTATTCTCGGATTGATATTTTTTATTCGCTTGTCGTTTAGCATCACAGCCGGAATGTTGATTTTTTCGTCGCTTGTGCTTTATGCTGTTAAATTGGTCAATATGACATTTCCCGCTTTTGCCGGATGGATATATCTGGTCATATTTGTTATGGCCTGGGTAGGTCAGTTTTACGGTCATCAGGTAGAAGGCAAAAAGCCCTCTTTTTTAAAAGATTTGCAATTTCTGATGATTGGTCCCGCGTGGCTTTTACATTTCATTTATCGCAAAACGGGCATTTCTTATTAAACTTCCTGTACATTTGTAAATCATCCAGCTTGGTTAAAAGTAATCATTCAAATAAAGAGGTTATCGGCGATGAAAAACTCGCCAGTTAACAGGAAGTAAGTTAAAGCGTTGTCCGTACTGTTCGGGCAACGCTTTTTTCGTTAATTTGCTGAACCATGAAAAATTTGATCATCATTGCCGTCGTATTGATAGCTACGTCCTGCGGAAAATTTTCTGTGGATAATACCGATCCAAAGATTGAGGTATTCCGTATCAACGGGCAGTTGCAGATAGAAACCCACACTGTCGGTGAGGCGCTGACCATTGAAATTACCGTTTCTGACAATGAAAAATTACAGGAGGTGATGATCCGCATTCAGAATGTTTCCAACTCTTCGCTGAATCAGGTGGAGAAATTACTGCATTACCAACCTTTTTTTGACATCGATAGCAAGCACTTTACAGAAACCATTTCCATTCCCACCAGTACTGCCGATTTGGCCGGACGCTACGAGGTGCTGCTTCAGGTGGGCGACGCCAATGGCAATGTAGATACACGAACAACCGAGTTTGTATTGCACAACCCCGACGAACAGCCCCACGTGGATATCAGCAGTTTTGTGCCACCAGCCGAAAATGGGGTGGTTTACCTTGCGGCAGGTGATTCGTTGGTGATAAATGGTTCGGTCAATGACAACTCCGCACTCGCTCAATTTATCGTATCGCTGAGCGGTCCGCAAAACTTGCATTACGATCAGGTGCAAATCAACGAACCAGAGTTTACGAACTACAGTTTCGACTGGCTTGGCAAGCCCCAAGTGCCGTGGAATGTCGCTGCGGGTGATTATGTCTTTGCCGTGACGGCCACCGATGAACAAGGACACATGACTTTTTACCGGCATCGGGTGCGCATTGATTAGCTGTTGGCAAATGACGAAGAACTGTTATTTTCGCCAGCCATGAACCGATTGTTGATTGTATTCTTAATTGTTTTTGGAGCCTGTACTTCAAAACCTCAATTGCCCGATTTGCCCGATCCGCACGAAGCGGGGTGGAAGGGACAGCAGATTTGTGAAGTGATTTTTGAAAATGACCGTCAACGAATTTTGCGTTGCACCTTTCCGCCGGGTGTGGGACATGAAGAGCACTATCACCAGCCCCATTTTGGCTATACGGTGAAAGGCAGCCGGTTTAGAATGACCAGCGATGAGGGTGTGCGCGAAGTGGATGTGCCCTCCGGAAGCCATTTCCACAAGGACGAAATCTCTACCCACGAAGTGTTGAACATCGGCGATAGCACGGCGGTTTTTCTGATTATTGAAGCGAAACAGTAAGTCAATCTTGTCGCTATTGCTCACTTCAAAAACCGCTGCATAAAGTCTGCTTTTCGGTGTCGGCTCAACTTGGCCTGGTGACCGTCGGCTAGGTCGATGTATCCACCACCTTCCCGTTGGTAGGAGCGCACATGGCTCAGGTTAATGATGGTGCTTTGGTGAATTCTGAAAAAGCCAAATTCAACCAGCAAATCTTCATACTGACCTAAAGATCGTGAAGCAGTAATGCGCTTGCCATCAATCAGGTGTATGTGTGTGTAGTTGGCGTCGCCATCAAGCCAAACCATTTCGTTGAGCGGTATCACATCGAATCCCGACTGGTGCGAGATGACCAGTTTATTGATTTGTCGGTTGTGGCCGAAACTGTCTACCAGAACCTTTAGGCGCTTTTCTGAACTGGATTTTAACAACGATATTCGTTTGGTAAGTTGATCGACAACCTGCTTCATTTCCCGAATTTTGATGGGTTTCATTAAGTAGCCCAGCGCGCTGAATTTAAATGCTTTCACTGCAAATTGATTGTAGGCAGTAACGAGAATGATTTCGAAATTTTTGTTCTCCAGCGCATTCAGAATATCGAATCCCGTTCCGTCGCGCAATTGAATATCGAGAAACACCACATCGGGTTGATGGTTTTTTATGGCGTCCACGGCATCAGGGATATTTGCGGCCTCTTCCGCAATGTTTAATTCTGCTGAGAAATGTTCCTCAATCAGGTTGCGAATCAAAAAACGCGCGTCATTTTCGTCATCGATGATTACGGCTTTTATCATATCACTGCATTTAGGGTAAACGCTACACGTGTTCCGCCAGCTGCTATCGGATCAATGGACACCGACCGGCCAATGCGCTGGGTTGTAATTCGTATTCCGTGTGATTCGCGATTGTTTTGGCGCTGGCTTGTGCCTTGAATGCCTATCCCGTTGTCCTCAATTAAAAACCGATACCCCTTTTTTGCGGGGACAATCTCAATTCGGATGATGCCGGGCTTATTATTGGGAAGAATGCCGTGCCAAATGGCGTTTTCAACAAAGGGTTGTAAAATGAGCGGCGGAATGTTAAGTTGGTGAGGATCAATCTGGTTATCTACAATGATTTCATAGGAAATGGCGTTTGGACAGCGCACTTTTTCAAGTTCGAGGTACAGTTGTAAAGTGGCCAACTCTTCGTGCAGACTGATGGCTTGTTTGTTGCTGTTATCGAGAATTTTGCGAAGCAGATCTGCGAAATCACCCATATAATCGTTGGCTTCTGCGCGTTTATCTTCAATGTAAAGACGCTGTATGCTATTGAGGCAGTTAAATATAAAATGGGGGTTCATTTGGTTGCGCAACGCGCGGTGTTCCAGTTCAGTAGATTTTTTCTGCAATTTTAGCTGATTTTGCCTGCGGATGAAGTAGGAGATGATCAGCACCAAAACCAACACCAAAGCCAATAACACCAACAACACATTTCGATACCTAACATCGGTTTCCTTTTGACTGATGAGCACACTTTGCAGTTCATTTTCCGCTTTCAATTGAGCAATAGCAGCGGCTTGATTTTCTGATTCAAACTGCTGGTTTAACAGGTTGATCTGACGCAGGTTTTCTTTGTTAATTAACCATTCCTGCACGGCGATATACTGCTGACTATAATCCCAAGCGTCCTGATAGTTTCTTTTGTTAGCACTGATTTTCATGAGTCCTTCCAGTGCGTCGCGTTTAAGATGTCGGGCATTGATTTGAACAGCCTTTGTGACCACCGATTCAAATAACTTTTGCGATGCGTCGAGTTGTCCCAATTGTTGAAAGGTTTGCGCAAGACTCAATTTGACCTCAGTGATTTTCATCTGGGTCCCTACCATTTCAAGCAACTCAAGCGATTGGGTGTAGTAATCCAGCGACTGCTGATACTTTTCATTTTTGCTGGCATGTTTTGCCAATTGCCTCAGTGCATCTCCTTGGGTTTCTAAATCACCGATTTCAGTGGCAATGGAAAGCGCTTCGTTGGCATATTTTTCTACTTCACCCATTTTGTCCAATTCGATATGGATAGCGCCCAGATTGATCAAGGCCTGTGAAATTCTAAATGGATTGTTCAATGTCCGGTATAGGCTCAACGATTTTAGCGCACTTTCCCGGCCTTTTTCAAATTCTTTTTGGATGAAATAAATGCCGCAAATATTTAAGTGAGTTGAGGCAATACCGAGGGTGTCCTTTTCTTGCTCGGCTATTTTCAATGCTTGTAGGTTGTGTAAAAGGGCATTGCTATAATCGCCCGTTTGATAGTACAGGGCAGCCAGGTTGATGTTGGCCGAAAGTTGAGCTGACGCATTTTGCTGTGCTTCTCCCACTACAATCACCGAGTCGAGATAGATGAACCCCATATCGGGTTGCCCGCGCTTGATATAGATAATGGCCAGGGTGTTGTAAACATCTGATTGGAGGGAATCGAGTTGGTATTGATGCACCAGCGACAAAGCTTTATGGCTGAACATCAATGAGCTGTCTAAGGATGTGTTGCTGAAGATCTGCGACAGAAAATTAAAGGCCTGAGCTTGTTCTGCCGGATTGTCGCTAAAACGGGCAATCTGTTTTAGGCTATCTGGAGGAATAGATGGACTTTGTGCGATGATGCGCGTAGAAATAGCAACCAATATACACGCGAAGCTGAGTATGACGAACCTGATAAAGGAAAGGGACATAGCTCGTTTTTTATTGAGAAGGTTAAAAAGTGAAGGAGCGCATCAGCGCTCCTTCACAATAACAAATT
>CAZARI010000018.1:0-57093 GCA_964487545.1 uncultured Cryomorphaceae bacterium | reverse complement strand
TTAATCCTCAAATAGTAGTTCAACGAAACCGGCCTCAGCAATGGGGTCGGTTTTTGATTTTTTCTCGTTATGCGAATCGTTTAGCTTCAGGATGTAACCAACAGGATCTTCTATGTCAAATCGTCATCATCATAACGGCCTATAGACTGAGATTTAGAGCGAATCTACCTTGAAGAGCCGAATTTAGCGATCCTCAGTCACAACCTCCGTAGGACAAGATTGAGCGTAAAGAGCGTGATGTTCTAAAGAGCGGATAAGGGTGAAGCGCAAAAACAGAAAGCCCGCTCACAAAAACAGCCGATGCGCGTTACAGTTCGTCGTCCGGAAGGTTGGCGTCGTTGAAATCACCGCGCAACTCACGAAAGCGTTTGCGGGCTTCCACCACAAACAAACTTCCTTGGTGTTCGAGCAGGAGTTTGCGGTAGAGTTCCATGGCCCTATCCTTATTTTCAAAAATCGTTTCTTCGAGGCGCGCCAGTTCGTATACCGCATTGTCGCCCAGCAGGTCGTGACCGTGATGATCCATAATTGCAGTCAGAAAGGAACGACATTTTTCGTGCTCTTTGCGCTGAAGCGCTATTTTATAGCGTTGATAAAGAATATCGTCCTGTAGCGCATGAAACGTTAAATCGTTGCTCAGCGAGTCGAGTGCCGCTTCCGCCGCCGCCAGTCGCCCCTGATAAATAAGCAAATCTGCCCGTGCAAAACGAATCATCGGTTCGCGGATGGTATCGAGTGCAAAATTATCGGTGATCAACAGCGACAGTTCCATGGCGTCGTTGGCGATGAGTTTGGTGGTTGAGGCTTTCAGCACATCGAGCTGCGCCTGTGCCCATTCAAAATCACCGGTGTAGTAGTAAACTTTAGCATTGCGAAACTTGGCTTCGTGGCCCACCATGTCGTGTTTGTGGTCTTTCTCTACCTGAGAATACAACAGTGAAGCCTCCCAGATATCACCTTCGGAAAGCAGAATATCGGCCAGTGCCATTTTGGTTTCCGCAATCGTGCTGGCCTGCATATTGGGCAGTTGTAATGTTTCGTTCAGTAATTGAACCGCAGTATCGGCTTTTTGCAGTCGAAAAGCCTGTAACAGTGCCAGTTCCTTCATCATGCCGGCGGTGTTGGCCGAACGCCCTAGGCCGGATAGCGTGGAGAAATAAAGGGTTTCGAGGGTTGCAAAATCTTCGCGATCGGAGGCCGGGTTGTTTTCCAGTTCGAGTTTTCTGGTATTTACCAGATTCATTTTTGCCGAGGTATAATACGGCGATCGGGGTTCTTTTTCGGCGACATACTCAAAACATTTCGCGGCTGTTTTGTAATCCTTGTTGGTCAAACACATCTGCGCCAGCTTCATTACGCGATTGCCGTCTTCTCCTCTTCGCCTGTCCAGGGCTTTGACTTGAATCAGGGCAGAGTTGAAACTCTTTTTCTGAGTAAACAGCCAAATGAGCAGCTCGGCATAAGTGTCGTTGTCTGGATTACGCTGAGTTTTTCTCAGAAGTTTAATCCGAAGTTGTTCCACTTTATCGTGCTCTTCTTGAAAATCAATGTACCGGTTCAGTGCATTTTGCACGGTTTGAAGATAGGCCTGACTGACTTCGAGCAAGGTGAGGTACTGCTCCACCATGGGTTCAAACTCACCCATAACTCCGTATAGATTGGCCATTTCGTAATGAAATGGATAGGAGTCTTTAAGCAGTTTTTTACCGCGTTCGTAGGTTTGCATTGCCTGCCCATACAGCCCGTGCCGGATAAATGCATTGGCAAGATTGATGATTTCGCGCTGCTGTGGCTGAAGGTTCTTAATGGCCTGATCATATTCCTTTTCGCCTTTTGCCGGATCGCCGGCCCTGCTATAGAGTCGGCCCAGATCTACCTGATACCTTGAATCGTTTCTGGTGCGTTTGAGCTGCTGCTTAATGAGTCGCTCAGCCGTTTTAAAGTCACCGAGTTCTTCGTAGCTCGACAACAGGTAGCGATAGTTGACATCGTTGGGCGATTGTTCATACAATTTCTCATAGTACATCGCTGCCTTGTCAAACTCACCATTTCTAAAGTAATACTGTGCAAGCTCACTGTCGCTAGTCTGTGCGGTGGCCACAGCGCAAAACAACAGTGCAGGCACAACTAAGCAAATGATATGTAGCCAACGGCTTTTCAAATTAACTAGGATTGATTAAACTGTCGATCAGTTGCGATATAATCGCTTTTTGTTCGAGGTACTTTTGCTCGGTGTTATCCAGTTTGATTTTGATACTACTGGCAGTGATGTCCAGATCTGCAACGGCTTTTGATTCTTCTTCCAAAAAGCGATCAGCCAGGTTGTCGGGCAGTGCGTTGTGCTCGAGGTCTTGCAGTAGGCTCTCGATCTGCTCAGTGGTATATTCCAACTCTTGCTCAACCTGTCCATATTCTCCTTCCATGCGCTTGTAGCCCTTCCACACCAAGCGGTAATCTGAAACGGTCATGCCGATATCGCGCGGCATGGTATCATTTCGGGTTTTGTAATATTGCTCAATTTGCTCAATGCTCTCCATGATTTCAGCCCGATTTTGGAAGTGTCTTTCGTAATCGATTTCGGCAAAAGCATTGTTCAGCGTTTCCAGATGGGTTCTCAGGCTGTCAGCGGTTTCAATACGTTGAGCCTGTTTGCTTGGCTGGCATCCGATAATGAGCGATGTTGCAAAAACGGCAAAAAGCAAAAAAAGTTGAGAATGGTTTAAACGTTTCATGTTATTGAATTAAATCCAGTAAAAGGTACAAGAACTTCAGGGATTTTCACCCCCTGATCTGTTTGATTGTTTTCTAAAATGGCGGCTAATATGCGGGGAAGGGCGAGTGCACTTCCGTTGAGAGTGTGTGCCAGAATGGTTTTTTTGGATTCGGGAGTGCGGTACCGCAATTTCAATCTGTTGGTCTGAAAGGTTTCGAAATTAGAAATCGAGCTCACTTCGAGCCATCGTTTTTGTGCGGCAGAATAGACTTCCATATCAAAGGTGAGTGCAGATGCAAATCCCAGATCGCCACCACAAAGTCTGAGTACGCGGTAGGGCAGTTCAAGCTTTTGCAGAAGTCCTTCAACATGAGCCACCATTTCTTCGAGTGCCTGATAAGAATCCTCGGGCTTCACAATTTGCACGATTTCTACCTTGTCGAACTGGTGTAGCCTGTTTAAACCGCGCACATCTTTTCCGTACGATCCGGCTTCGCGGCGAAAACAAGGCGTATATCCACAAATTTTCACCGGAAAGGATTTCTCATCGAGTATGACGTCGCGGTACAGATTAGTGAGTGGAACTTCTGCGGTGGGAATAAGGTATAGGTCGTCTTTTGTAACATGATACATTTGACCCTCCTTGTCCGGAAGTTGCCCAGTGCCGATACCTGAGGCTTCATTGACCAATAGCGGCGGAATAATCTCCTTGTAGCCCGCTTCGGTGGCTTCTTTCAGAAAATAATTGATCAGCGCACGCTGCAATTGTGCACCTTTTCCGGTATATACAGGAAAACCTGCGCCGGTGATTTTTACGCCGAGCTCAAAATCAATCAGTTGGTGTTTGGCTGCCAGTTCCCAGTGGGGCAGTGCATCCTCCGAAAGTTGAGGTGCCACACCACCGGTTCTCACCACTTCATTATGGTCTTCATGTGCACCCACAGGAACCGATGCATGAGGCACATTCGGAACCTGATAAAGTGCCTCTTGAAGGTCGATTTCAATCTTGCTCAAATCTTCTTTCAGCGCCTGACTTTGCTCTTTCAGTTGGCCGGTCTGTGTTTTCAGTGCATTGGCCTCGGCGGTATTCCCTGATTTATAAAGCGAACCAATCCGATCGGCAAACTGTTTACTTTCGGCCAGTATTTCATCCAGTTTTCCCTGGGTGCTTCTTCGTAGGTCGTCGAGCCGAATAATTTCATCAATAAACTGATTGTAGGAAACATTGCTGCGTTTAGCCAGTCGGTCTTTTACCTCATCTGTATGGGTTCGAATACGAGAAACTTCGAGCATTGTTAATTTTTTTTAGGCGTGTAAAGTTACGTATACAAAAAAACTCCTGGCGCCAGCGACAGGAGTTTTAAGAAATGTTGTTAATTGTCGGTCTAATTGGCTTCTGCTGCAACAACAGAAACGTAGGATCGGTTATTCTTTTTCTTACGGAAAACCACTACACCGTCTGTTTTGGCAAACAGGGTGTGATCTTTTCCCATTCCTACATTTTCGCCCGGGTGATGCTGAGTGCCCCGTTGGCGAACAATAATGTTTCCGTTAATGGCCTTCTGGCCGCCAAATATTTTAACTCCGAGTCGCTTACTGTGCGATTCGCGACCGTTTTTCGAACTACCGACTCCCTTCTTATGCGCCATAATTTCTGGGGTTTTTTACTGTTAATACCGTCTTACTTGTTTTCTGCACTTTCATCTTTCGGCTTGCTGTCTGCTTTTGGAGCAGTTTCAGCGTTAGATTCAGTTTTAGCCTCTGCTTTGGCTGCCGGTTTAGCAGTTTCTGCTGGCTTTGCTTTTTCTGCTGGCTTTGCCTTGGCTTCGTCTGCTGCTTTTTCTGAACCATTCATGGCGATGCCCTGAATCTCAATTTGAGAGAAGTACTGGCGGTGGCCATTGGATTTCTGATAGCCTTTGCGGCGTTTCTTTTTAAAGACGATTACTTTGTCGCCTTTCAGGTGAGCGAGTACCTTTGCGGAAACCGAAACACCCGATATAGCTGGGGCGCCAACGCTGATTTTGCCACCGTTGTCAACCAAAAGGATGTTGTCGAAAGTGACGGTTTCTCCTTCTTTGGCATTCAAACGATGTACATACAGACGCTGATCTTTGGCAACTTTAAACTGCTGCCCTGCTATCTCTACTACTGCGTACATGCTAATTAATTTTAGAATTGGGGCGCGAAGATACAAATAAGATTTAGTATGCTCAACCCTGCCGCGCTAAGTTTTTCATCAAAACCCGAAATTCGTTGTGCTGAAGTTAAGTTTTGTCTGCAACTGGCAGCGGTTTTGTTGACTTTCTGTTGACCATATACACGCCAGAAATAATGATCAGTGCAAACAAAATGTCGGTCCAGGTAATGGTTTCGTGGTCGATAAATCCCCAAACGACTGCCACCACCGGAATCAGGTAGGTAACCGAAGAGGCAAAAAGCGCATTGCTAATTTTAATCAGGTGATTGAATAGCACCAGCGCAATGGCAGTACCTACCACAGCGAGAATGATCACATAGGGAATGCCAGTCCACACTTGTTCCGAGGCAATGGGTAATTCAAAAAACCCGTCAAACCACAAAATCGCGAGGCAAACCGGGCTGACGAGCACCATGGCCAAACCGGTGACTTTTACAGCACCCAGATCGAACAGATGGTTGCGGATTACATTGGCACTAACGGCATAACATACCGTTGCCGCAGCCACCAGGAGGTAAGCCCGAAACGGCGCTCCCGAGATGCTCGAGCTGTGTTGAAAAATCAACATAATGGCACCGACCAGCGCCACAAAAATGCCGATATAATTAATCAGTGGATAGCGTTTCCTATACAATGCTACAGCAATAATCAGCGTAAACAGAGGGGTGAGCGCATTCAGAATACCGGTAATGCTGCTGTCGAGCTGGGTTTGGGCCGCAGTAAAGAGAAATGCGGGAAACCCATTTCCCATCCATCCAGCAACGGCGAGTGGAACAACGTATTGACGTAGATCTTGCCAGAAGTTTCTCAGGATAAAGGGTAACATGGCGGCGCTGGCAATAACTATTCGAAGCGCTGCAACATGCGTATTGGATAGCAGAGCAGTGCCATCTTCAGCAAACATGGCGCGCTTCATCAGAATGAAGGAACTGCCCCAAATGGCGGCGAGAACCACCAGCAGAAGCCACGATATTACTAGGTGTTTGGTTCTACTCGACACGGTAAAATTCAGGATGACAAAAATCCATAATTTTTTATCGTGATTGCACTTTATTCGCTAAGTTTGCAAAGATTTCTGTACCAACTATAATGCACATGAAAAAGCTACTGATTTTCCCACTTGTTGCTTCTGTTTTTTTGGCTTGTCAACCGGGAGATTCGTCCACTACATTAACCGAAAATGCTGTTGAGAAATCTGCCGCAGATATTAAGGTTGAGACAGTGGTGAAAAAAATTGAAACGGAAGAAGCTCCCAAAACAGTGGCACGGCTTTCCATCAACGGCATGGGTTGTATTATGGCCTGCGGAAGCGCGATAAAAAAGTCACTTAATTCACTCGACGGTGTGATTGTTACCGACATCGACTTTGATGCAGATCGCGATACCGATTTTGCGATTGTAGAATATGATCAGGCAAAGGTGAGCAGTGAAGAGATGGTAAGCGCGGTGAATGCCTTGCGCAAAGGTCTCTATCAGGTGAGCAAGGTAGAAATCGAGGAATACGTTTCAGCCAAAGTAGAGAGCAAGCCGGCAACTTCAAGTGGAGAGATTTCAAAACTATCCAGAGACAAATCCATGCTCGAGCCTACCATCGACACCCGCAGCATTACCATGCCTAACTTGCTCGATATTTTCAATCGCTTCATTAAGCAGTAGTCCCTGCAAATAATTTCCCTTCTTTCAGGTGGTGCTGATTTTATTCGGCATCATCAACTCATTTTCTACCTTTGTTGCATCAACTCAAAAGGGTGCAAAAGACGCTTTTAATCACCGGCAGGATTTCGCTTTTCCTGGTTATTGTTGTTATTCTGGCGGGTTCCGTTGTACGCATGACTGGCTCGGGTATGGGATGTCCAGACTGGCCCAAGTGCTTCGGCTATTTAATTCCGCCCACCGAAGCCGATCAACTGGTTTGGAAACCGCAGCATCAATACCAAAAAGGGCAGATGATTATTTTGAACGACAGCCTGCTCGTAGCCCAAACCGACTTTGTTTCTACATCTGAAATAGACGGCCAGAACTGGCGCAGATACGACAAACACGACTATGCCATTTTCAACCCAACCCATACGTGGATTGAATACATTAACCGCTTGTTTGGGGCATTGTCGGGCGTTCCGGTGGTGATTTTGTTTTTGATGAGTTTGGTAAACATTCGACGCGATTGGATCTCTTTTGTGTTGAGTGGATTGAGCTTGGCGGCGCTGGGATATGTAGCGTGGTTGGGCAAACTGGTGGTAGACGGCCATCTGATTCCTCACAGTATTACCTACCACATGTTTGGCGCTTTGGCCGTGATGCTGCTTATAGTAGCCGTGATATACCAAAACAGAAAAACACGCTGGTTGGAAGCGGTTTCCACTGCAAGTATGCGTATTCTGATTGCGGTTGTCATGTTGTTGTCATTGGTTCAGGTTTACCTCGGAACAGGCGTGCGCGAGCAGGTGGATGCTTTTCCGGCTGACCTGGAGCGGGCGCAATGGATAAATGAGTTAGGTAATCTGTTTTTGATTCACCGCAGTTTTTCTATACTGGTCGTCCTGCTTAACGGCTGGCTAATTTATCTTCTTTTAAAGGCGGGGTGGAACCCAAAATGGCCGGTGGTATTGGGGGGGTTATTTGTGATTGAAATCTTTGCCGGTGTACTCTTAAACTACGGCGGTTTTCCGGCATCGATGCAACCCATCCATCTAATGGGAGCGCTGATGATTGCAGCCGTGCAGTTCTATCTATTGTTGCAATTGTGGCTTCAGAAAAAGAAGGTCGATCCAGATCTATTCGCAGGTCGAGGGATTCCAACGCAGTGATCGAACAAGGTGTGTTACGTCTTCGGCAATAAAATCTACCACGGGTTGAATCGAATCGCCGTTGGCGGTGGCGTGGAAATAAAGCGATCCGCGCAGAAAATGGTTGGTGCTATCGGTGACATAAAACTGAAGCGGCGAAGCCACATCGCCGGTCAGGTCGTACACCAAGCCATATACACAGCTTGAATCGTGGTTTACCACTTTTGTCCGGATATCGTTGGCTTTTACGTGGTGCTCAAAAGAGAGTTGATGACTTTCTTCGAGTAGTTGCCGCAGATTCTCCTCAACGGTGCGGTAAGTAAAATGAATGCGCGCCTTGTGAGCCGGAAAATACAGGTTAAACCAGCAATCGTTTCGGTCGGCACGGAATTCCATCCTGCTATAAACCGGAATTTCGAACGAAAATGGGCAGTCTGGATTAGCAAGTTGGTAGTTTTTTTCGGGCGCCTCGATATAAAAGTATCCCTTTGGCCGCGGCACCGGATCACTATCACATCCTGCTCCGATCAGTAAAATAATAATCAATTTCGGAATAAGATTATTCACTGTGGCTGAGGTTTATTGATGGTGATTTTTACGCGTTTAATTTTTCGTTTATCAGCGGCATCGATGGTAAAAGTGTAGTCTTCAAAATGGATTCGCTCGTTCTTTTTGGGAATTTTTCCGGCCAACTCCAGAATAAATCCGGCCAGTGAATCCGCCTCCCCTTTGTTTGATTCAAACGAACTTTCGTCGATATTGAGTACACGATACAGATCGACCAGCAGGGTTTTACCTTCAAAAATGTAGTTATCGTCGTCCAGGCGAGAGTACATAATCTCTTCATCATCAAACTCGTCGGTGATGTCGCCAACAATTTCTTCAATTACATCCTCAAGCGTCACGATGCCAGAAGTACCGCCATACTCATCGACCACCACAGCCATGTGAATTTTCTTTTCTTGAAATTCCATCAACAGGTCGTCCAGCTTTTTATTTTCGGGAATGTAAAACGGACTTCGAACAAGGGTTTGCCATTTAAACTGGGTGCGGTCGGCATAAGGAAGTAAGTCTTTTAGATAAAGTGTGCCGACAACCTCGTCAAATGAATCTTTGATTATCGGAAAACGAGAGTATCCAGATTCCAGAATTTTGCTGATGAGCGTGTCGTAAGGTGTTTTTATGTCAAAGGCCGTGGTTTCCGTACGTGGCCGCATAATTTGCCGCACCTCGATGTTTCCGAATTTAACAATGCCTTCTAAAATTTTGTGTTCTTCTCGGTTGCTGTCTTCGTCGCGTGTAAGTTCTAGCGCATGCTCCAGCTCGTTGACACTGATTTCGGTGCCATTGGTGTTGTGTCTGATGTTTTTGGTAATCAGTTTGGTGCCGTGTACGAGCAGGGCACTTAGCGGAGAAAAAACCGTTGAGAGCGTTTTCAATGGTATCGCCATAATTACGGCAAAGCCCAGTGGATTGGAAGCGGCATACGTTTTAGGAATAATCTCCCCAAAAAGTAGGATAACCACTGTAATGAGCGCTACCGTTGTGGCGAAATGCATGATTAGGTTTTCGCTTTGAAAAAGGTTGCCGAACAAAAAAGTAGCAAGCACAATGATGGCGATGTTGATCAAGTTATTGGAGATCAATATGGTGGCCAGCAACCGGGATGGCCGACTTAGCAACAAGGTAATTTGCTTGTGGGTGGGGTTTTCACTTTCTTCAATGGTTTTGATATTGGCGGGCGAAAGCGAAAAAAAGGCAACTTCCGACCCTGAAATCAAAGCAGAGCACACCAGCAAAAGCAATAAGAAGATGACAAAACCAATTGTTGCAGCATCAATTCCACCTGAAAAAAATGCCAGAAGGGAATAATAAGGTTCGTTGAGGGGAGGGTTCACTACAGGCTATGAATGGGTTTTGCGTTATTAAAACGGCAGGTCATCTTCTTCATCGCCTACATCCTGAACGTTGGGGGTATTTGCCGACGTCATTTCGGCCGGTTTATTCTTGGCGCTGCCGGAAGAGAAGCCGCTGTCTGAGTCTCCTTTGGAACCAAGCATCGTCATTTCGTTGGCAACAATTTCGGAGATATATCGCTGATTTCCTTCCTTATCCTGATAGCTACGGTTTTGGATTTTACCCTCAATATAAACCTGCTTTCCTTTTTCAAGAAAGCGCTCGGCCACCTCGGCAAGTCCGCGCCACATTACAATGTTGTGCCACTCTGTGCGGGTAGTGGTCTGACCAGTATTTCTGTCCTTAAATGACTCGGAAGTAGCCAGCGAAAAAGTACAGACCTTCACGCCATTCTCTAATACACGTATTTCTGGGTCCTTGCCCAGATTTCCAATCAGCATCACTTTGTTTAGACCTGCCATAATCTTTAAATTTTGTACAAATATCGGGTTTAAGTTACAATTTTCTTTGGATGTGTAAAAATCTCATTTGAAAGGTAGCGTTCCACCAGTTTAGGGAGTGGATAAGCCCGAAGGGCCGCAGGACCTGAGATAAATGTCATTTCGGGTGTTGGTTCAAATTCTGGTAGGTCGATCAGCGAGAATTCGGCCATAATTTTACGATGCGTAAGCTGGTGTTTTATCGGTCCCGAAGTTTTTGCGCCTGACAAATCCTCAATTCCGAATGTTGTGGCCGCTGAACTTAACTGATCTTCTGAAATTTTATCAAAGCTACTGATGGAAGGAAAGTCGAACAGATTGGCCCAGATGCCTTTTTCCGGTCTTTGCCTGAGAAAAACTCCACCATTTTTCCGAATCACAAAAAAATGCAGGAACAAAGGTTTGGTGATGGAGGATTTGGATTTCACCGGATAAACCTTTACGCTGTTAGTTGCCCATGCGGCGCAATGTGGCTGCAGCGGACATTCCATGCAACGGGGATTTCTGGGGGTGCAAACAGTGGCACCGAAGTCCATCATCGCCTGGTTGAAATCGCCCGGTTGGGTTTTGTCTATAAGTTTGTTGGCCGTCTGTTGATAAAGCGCTTTTCCTTTGGCCGTGTCGATAGGGGAGTCGATGGCAAACAAACGACCAAGCAGTCGAAATACATTGCCATCAACTACAGCAACTGGTTCGTTAAAACAGATTGAGGCAATGGCTGCTGCGGTATATGGTCCTACCCCTTTTAGCTTAAGCAATTCCTGACAGGAAGTGGGAAAATCGCCGTTAAAGTCGTGAACAATTTGCTGGGCCGCCTTGTGTAAATTGCGTGCACGGCTGTAGTATCCCAGTCCCTGCCACAGCTTCAACACCTCCTCTTCCGAGGCGTTGGCCAGATTCTCAACAGTTGGAAAAGCGTGGATGAAACGCATATAATAAGGTAGCCCCTGCTCAACCCGGGTCTGTTGAAGTATAATTTCGGACAGCCATATCCGATATGGAGCATTGCTTTTGCGCCAAGGAAGTGGTCGTTTCCTTTTTGAGTACCAATTGATTAGAAGGGCGCTAAATGGTGTTGATAGGGTGAAAACCGAGGTTAAATGCTTCAATTCCAAAGTTAATCGAATTTATAGGTTTGATATTATCCTGATCTTTATATTTGCCACCGAAACGAAACATATTTTTTTTGAACTAATTAAAGCTTGAAAATTATGACTAAAGCAGATTTGGTGAGCGAAATTTCCGAAAAAACAGGAATTGAGAAGGCAGCTGTCCAAACAACAATCGAAACTTTTATGTCATCCGTAAAAGGATCATTGGAAAAAGGCGAGAATGTTTATCTCCGTGGATTCGGAAGTTTTATTGTGAAGAAGCGAGCTCAAAAAACAGGTCGCAACATTTCAAAGAACACAACCATCATTATTCCAGAGCACTTTATCCCTGCGTTTAAACCAGCAAAAGTGTTTGTAGAGAAGGTTCGTTCTAAAGTGAAGACAAAATAACCTGTGAAATTTAATTTTATTATGGGCAGCCAAAAGAAACCACAAATTGTTGTACTTTTGGCTGCTCTTTTTTTAGTAGTTCTTTTAATACTTGCTCCACGCGTTCCTAAAGAAACCAGAAAGCTGGCAGAAGAAACGTCAAAGGAAGTGGCTGATCCAATACAGCAGCGCATCGATGAAGCTGTGGTGATGGTTCAGAGCGAAAATCCCATGCAAGGGATTATGATGCTAAGAGAGATACTCGACGAAAACCCAGATCAGATTGATGTGCATTGGCATCTTGCTCATTTCTCTGTTCAAAGTGGTCAGTTCGACATCGCGGTCGAACGGTTTGCAAAGGTGATTGAACTCGATGCAGACGGAGTATTCCCAGATGCGCGGTTTTATCTCGGTAAAACCTATGCCACTCTGGAGAAAAATCAGGAAGCAATTCAAGAATTCGAATTGTATCTGAAATTAGCCTCCGATAGCACTGTTAAGAAAAGAGTAGAAGAGTTTATTTTTGAATTGAAGAATTAACAGATAAAAGTATTGAGTTATGCCTAGTGGTAAAAAAAGAAAAAGACATAAAATGGCTACCCACAAGCGAAAAAAGCGCTTGAGGAAAAACCGACACAAGAAGAAGAAGTGATTCTTGATTCAGGTCTATTTTGATAACTACTTCCTGTTAGCACCTTCCTGAATTGTTGAACATGCAACTGAGCGGGCTGACCTCATTCAGTACCGAACAGAGTGCACAATTTCTGTATTGTGGCATTTGATCTTATTATTGATGCGAACTCTAAAGATTCGCAGCTCGCACTACTGGAAAATAAAGAACTGGTAGAACTGCATCGGGAAAAAACCAATCCCGAGTTTGCAGTTGGTGACATCTATCTCGGAAAAGTTAAGAAAGTCATTCCTAACCTCAACGCAGCATTTGTTGATGTAGGGTATTCAAAAGACGCATTTCTTCACTATCTGGATCTTGGACAACAGTACAGCTCGGCAAGTACCTGGCTGAAACTGGTTCAAAACCGAAAATTTAATTCCCCCGAACTGGCCAATTTCCGCCTTGAAGAAGACATCGACAAAAACGGAAAAATAAAAGACCAGCTCTCGGTCGGACAGCATATTCTTGTGCAAATTGCCAAAGAGCCGATCTCCACTAAAGGTCCACGTCTCACGGCCGAAATAACCATTGCCGGGCGATACCTGATTCTGGTACCGTTTTCTTCTAAGATTTCAATATCGCAGAAAATTACCGATCAGAAAGAACGGACACGGCTCAAAAGACTCATGCAGAGCATTAAGCCAAAGGGTTTTGGAGTGATTATTCGTACCGTAGCAGAGAACAAGAAAGTGGCCCAACTGGATTCAGACCTACGCAATTCATTTGAGCGTTGGAAAATGCTGCACAAAAACCTGCCACACTCCAAACCGGTGAAAAGAGTATTGGGCGAAATCGATAAAACCAGCGTGGTGCTGCGCGATCTGCTCAATAAAGAGTTTAATACCATCCGGGTGAATAATCCTGAAATGGCTGAGGAAATCAAATCATACCTCCGCAAAATATCCCCCGATCAGGAAAATATAGTTAAACTCTATCGCGGCAAAACACACATTTTCGAATACTTTAATGTTCAGAAACAAATCAAATCTTCGTTTGGCCGACAAGTCAATCTGCCCAGCGGAGGTTACCTGATTATTGAACATACCGAAGCCATGCATGTGGTGGACGTCAACAGCGGAAACCGAAAAAGCTCTGACAAAAATCAAGAGCAAAACGCGTTCGAAACCAACCTGGAATCTGCAAAAGAACTCGCTAGGGTATTGCGGTTGCGCGATATGGGCGGCATCATTGTAGTCGATTTTATCGATATGCAGGACCGCAATAATCAAAAACTGCTTTTCGAAAAGTTTAAAGAGTACTTAAAGGACGATCGAGCAAAGCACAATGTGTTGCCACCAAGTAAATTTGGTGTGGTGGAACTGACACGTCAAAGGGTGCGTCCGGAAACTAATATTGAAACCACCGAGCAATGTCCCACATGCGGAGGCACAGGAAAGGTGGAGGCAACGTTGATCATTCCCGATGAGATAGAAAACAACCTGCGCCATATTGTTGAAGAACGAAATCCCAAAAAAGTGGAGATTCATTGCAGTCCTTTCCTGGCGGCATATTTCAAAAAAGGATTGTTATCAATCGAAAGAAAATGGCGCTTTAAATACAAACGCCCCATTGTTTTTCAAGCCAACTCGAACATGCAGTTTCTCGAGTATCACTTTTTCGACGAAATGCAGCAGGAGATCGAATTTTAATCGTTTCAATACAGCAGTTCAGTTGGTCTGCTGATACGACTCATGACCAACAAACCCCGAAAATACGGCCCAGTAGAAACCGTCCAGCGAATCAAACAATGGTGCGATCTGCAGGAACGTGCACAACAGGAAGTCAGGGATAAACTCTATCAATGGGGAATTCACCGAAACGAAGTGGAATCGGTCATTGCAGAGCTAATTAGTGGTAATTATCTAAATGAAGAACGCTTTGCACGCGCCTACGTCAGCGGGAAATTTAGAATTAAAAGATGGGGTCGGAATAAAATTGTTCATAGCCTGAAATATAAACAGATCAGTAGCTACTGTATCCGGTTGGGACTGAGGGAAATCGATGAAGACGAATACTCACGGGTCATTCACGATCTGATAGAGAAGAAAAGCAATCAGGTTAAATCAACAAACCCATTGCAGCACCGACATAAAATTGCGGCATATCTCGTGCAACGCGGCTATGAACCTGATTTGGTATGGCAGCAATTGAACAATTTGCAGCAGGATTAAATCTAATTTTAAACCGATCAAACAGGGTCAAAGTTGTAATTTTGAAGGATGATTCATCAGGACGATATACAAGAATTTGACAACCGACTCACGGCCCTGAAAGGCTACCTCGACATCGATCATAAACTGGAACAGATTCGGGAAGAAGAAAAGCTCACCGAAGATCCTGAATTCTGGAATGACTCGAAAATGGCCGAGCAGATAATGAAACAGATTCGCAACAAAAAGGCCTGGACCACAGTCTATCAAAATGCCGAAGCAGCCCTTGAGGACCTGAAAGTGTTGTTTGAGTTTTTTAAAGAAGGCGAAGCCACCGAAGAGGAATTGAATCACCAGTATAAGCAAGTTGAAGACTTAATGGACGATCTGGAGTTTCGCAACATGCTTTCGGGCGAGGAGGACAGCCTTTCTGCAGTTTTGCAAATAACGGCCGGTGCAGGCGGAACAGAAAGCTGTGATTGGGCGCAGATACTCATGCGCATGTATATTATGTGGGCAGAGAAGAATGGATATAAATTACGCGAACTCGATCTTCAATCTGGAGAAGTTGCAGGAATAAAACAAGTTACCCTTCAAATTGACGGCGAATACGCTTTCGGAAATCTCAAGGGTGAAAACGGTGTGCACCGACTGGTGAGAATTTCGCCATTCGACAGTAACGCCCGACGCCACACATCTTTCGTTTCAGTCTATGTATATCCGTTGGTGGATGATTCCATTGAAATCGATATAAACCCTTCCGATATTACCTGGGACACCTACCGGTCGAGTGGAGCCGGCGGGCAAGCGGTGAATAAGATTGAAACTGCAGTGCGTCTGAAACATGCCCCCACTGGAATTATTATCGAAAATTCCGAAACCAGATCGCAGTTCGAAAACAAAGATAAGGCCCTTCAACTGCTCAAATCGCAGCTATATGAGCTCGAACTCAGCAAGAAAAATGAAGCACGGGCTGAGATTGAAGCCGGAAAGAAAAAAATTGAATGGGGCTCGCAAATCAGAAATTATGTGTTGCACCCGTATAAACTTGTAAAGGATGTGCGCACAGGAATAGAAACCAGCAATGTGGAGGATGTGCTCAATGGCGAAATTGAAGAATTTCTTCGTGCCTATCTGATGCAAGCCGGGTCAGCCAAAAAATAAGCTATCATGAAAGAAATGACGATTTATCACAATCCGCGCTGCCAGAAAAGCCGGCAGTCGCTCGATCTTTTGCGCCAAAACGGTGTAGAACCCGAAATAGTGGAATACCTGAAAGATACCCCAACCAAGGATGAATTAAAGACAGTACTGGCCAAACTAAACCTTAAACCGCAGGACATTTTGCGAAAAGGTGAACAGGTGTACAAAGAGAAGTTTAAAGACATGCAGTTCAGCGACGAAGAATGGCTCAACATTATGGTGGAATATCCCAAACTGATTGAGCGTCCTATTATAGTTTCTGGAAATAGGGCCGTGATAGGCCGTCCACCCGAAAGCGTACTCGAGCTCCTGAAATAGTGCACCAGAATAGATCATAAAAAAAGGCTTCGAATTTCGAAGCCTTTTTTTATGTGGTGGTAAACCTATTTATTCGATTACCAGTTTTTTGTTGAACGCCTTATCTCCAACACGGATGCTAAAGGTGTACATTCCGCTGGCAATATGAGAGAAGTCGTTGTTGAAACGATATTCGCCCACTGGCTGATTTCCTTTATCCGCGCTCCAAACAATTCTTCCCATGTTGTCGAACAACATCAGTTGAACATTGGCCGTTTCGAGCAGTGTGTACTCAACGGTAGTCTGTCCGGTAGTTGGGTTAGGGAAAAGGTTATTCATCGTAGCGAATACAGGCTCTTCAACCGATACTGAGCTACAGAACTCATCGGATAGCCCCATACGAATCATCGGGGTTGAAGTGATGTAGTACCAGGTTTCTTCACTTCCTTCATAGATAAATGAAGTTTGCGCTGGGCTTGTTCCACTAAGTCCAAGGATTGCCAAGTCGTCACCACCAAAGTGGTTCATGGCAACTACATAATCTTCACCGACAATTAAATTAAAAGGGGCAGTCATATCTAACCACTCCCATTTGCTCTCTCCGATTTCGTTGAGTAGTCCCTGTTCAGGAACTTCGGCAATTACAGTTTCATTCAAATAGCTCAATGAAAAAGCGTCGAGCAGTTCAACGTTATAGGAGGTGCCTGGGTTAGAGTTCGAACTGAGTGCAACTCCCACACAGTAAAGGGTAGCAGCATTTTCAATGTAGAATGAAGTTCCTACCTTGTGATCATCGTCGAAGTTCGAAAACTCGCTCGCTCTGAAGCCCAAATCTCTTGCATAGATGCCGTCAGAAATCTCGAAAGAACCAGCAGCAACGTTGTCTTCTGGATCTTCATCCTCATTCTCCTGAACTGTACTGTACTCAATGGTATAGCTGCCTACCCCAACTGTTGGAAACCAGTTTGGAATAGTCAACGTTCCTGATTGTGCAGGCTGCAGGTCGAGTGTTTCTGCACTGGTAAGGACTACCGGTGCATCACCACCTTCGATGGTTACTTGAAGCGCCACGTCACTCTGTGGCTGTCCACCGTTGTTGGTGATGGTAGCGCGGAAATTCATCTCCCGAACCTGTGAAGTGTGGTATACCGTGTAAGCAAGGTCACGATAGGTGTCTTCATTCTCTGAAAGCCACTCATACTGATAATCGGTTCCTGAAATAGTCAGGTTGTAGTCGTTGGGAACAAATACAGAAAAGTCATCAATCTGCCATCCGTATCCCCAAGTAGCCGACCATCCAAATCGGAATTGAACGTCAGACTCTCCACCAGCTATGTCGCTGATATTAACCTGCACAATGTCGGGGTTCGGTGTGCCTTCCTGACCAATGCCTATGTTGAGTTGGTAACTAGTCCAGCTGTTTCCACCGTCGATAGATAGCTCAATGGTGGTTATTTCTGCTGCGGGTGGAAAACTTCTGAAATACTGTTCGAATCCAACGCTAACAGCAGGATATTCAGATAGATCGATGCTCGGGCTGTACAGGTAAGATACTTCTATGCTGCCGCCATCAGCACCACAAAGGTCTGAATCCAGAACCATCCATCCGTTGCCGGCAGTGGTTGAAGCCAGTGGATCCGAAGGGAAGTCTCCATTGTGTCCAGTGTTGGTCCATTCCCAGGAACATGGGCCGGATACGGTTTCTACTGTCCAGTCTGCTGGCAAGCCACCATCGAAATCTTCGGTGTAAATGTCAGTACGTGAACCAGAATAGTTTTCAGTTGGGGCGCTAATTGCTCGCTCCAATACTGATTTCTTTGTAGTGGCTCGCTCAGTTGTGTTGTGCGCTGATTGCGCAACTACTACAGAGCCAGCTACTATCAATGAGAGGAGAGTAAAAATCTTCTTCATAAGCAATGGTTTTAGGTTAAAGTGTTAATAATATATTAGACCAAAATTAAGGTTTTAACTCGGAACCAGAAAATTCAGTCGACGAAAAACAAACTTCACCATTATCTTAGATTAAACCATCGGTAATCCTGCCAAAACGAATATGGGAATCGTGTTAGGCCAGCGCCGTTTCGTAATCTTCCATGGGCGGACAAATACACATCAGGTTGCGATCGCCATAAGCGTTATCCACACGCCCCACCGGACACCAGTATTTCCAGTTATCGAGGTAGGCTGCCGGGTATGCCGCTTTGGAACGTGGGTAACCGTGAGTCCACTCATCGGCAGTAACTTCCGCGGCAATATGCGGTGAGTTCTTAACCACATTGTCTTCTCTGTCGGCTTTGCCATCTTCAATTTCGCGAATTTCCTCGCGTATCAATGTCATCGCTTCGCAAAAACGATCAAGCTCTTCGAGCGATTCGCTTTCGGTGGGCTCAATCATCAGGGTTCCCGCCACAGGAAATGATACCGTTGGAGCGTGAAATCCGTAGTCAATTAATCGTTTAGCTATGTCGGCTACTTCAATTCCGGCAGTGTTTTTAAAACTCCTGCAATCCACAATCATTTCGTGCGCTACACGGCCATTTTCGCCGGAGTATAAGATTTCGTAGTGCGCCCGGAGTTTTGCTTTGAGATAATTGGCATTGAGAATGGCAAATTTGGTTGTCAGGGTAAGCCCGTCTTTGCCGAGCATTTTAACATAGCCGTACGAAATAAGCAAAATCAATGCAGATCCGTATTGCGCAGCCGATACCGAACGGTGATTGCCGTCTTCCGCAGGGGCCATTATCACATGATTGGCCAGAAACGGCGCAAGGTGCTTCTTCACTCCGATGGGACCCATTCCAGGGCCGCCACCACCGTGCGGAATAGCAAAGGTTTTGTGCAGGTTAAGGTGGCAAACGTCAGCCCCGATGCGACCGGGGTTAGTCAGCCCAACCATGGCGTTCATATTGGCTCCATCCATATATACCTGACCTCCGTGTTGGTGAACAACTTCGGTCATCTCAATAATGGCTTCTTCAAAAACACCGTGTGTCGAAGGATAGGTAATCATTATCCCCGACAGGTTGTCAGCGTGCATTTCTGCCTTCTTACGCAAATCATCAACGTCGATGTTGCCACGGTCGTCACACTTAACCACCACTACTTGCATTCCAGCCATAACCGCACTGGCGGGGTTGGTTCCGTGGGCAGAAGATGGGATAAGCATTACATTTCGGTGGCCGTCACCCCGGCTTTCGTGATACCCGCGAATGGCCATCAATCCAGCGTATTCTCCTTGAGCCCCTGAATTTGGCTGAAACGACATTTCGTCAAAGCCGGTAATGGTGCACAACAACTGACCAAGTTCTTCGATGATATCGAGATATCCTTTGGCTTGATCTTGTGGAGAAAAAGGGTGAATCTCCGTAAACTCGGGCCACGTGATGGGCAACAGCTCGCTGGCAGCGTTAAGCTTCATGGTACACGAACCAAGCGAAATCATGGAGTGGGTAAGCGATATGTCTTTGTTCTCTAAGCGCTTCATGTAGCGCATCATCTCGGTTTCGGAGTGAAACAGGTTGAATATTTCGTGCGCCATAAACGGACTTTCCCGTTTCAAAGCTGGAGCAATTTTAGAAGTCAGTTCTCCAGATACTTCCTGAATGGCGATCTCACTTCGCACCGCCCGGAAAACGTTGATCAGGGTTTTCAGATCATCGAATGTGGTGGTTTCGTTGAGGCTGATGCCAATGGTGCCGTCGGTGTGATACCGCAGGTTAATCATTGCCGATTTGGCCGTGTTTCTAAGCTGATCAATAGTAACTGACGAATCGAGTTCTATCTTCAATGTATCAAAGTAGGATTCGTTTTGATTCTTGAATCCGATCTTTTTCAACTCCTCTTCAAGCAGTACGGTTTTACCGTGAATTTCCTGGGCAATGGCTTTAATTCCATCTGGGCCGTGATAGCAGGCATACATCGAAGCCATAACAGCAAGTAGCGCCTGAGCAGTACAAATGTTAGATGTTGCTTTTTCGCGCTTAATGTGTTGTTCGCGCGTTTGCAAAGCCATTCGGAGCGCCATTTTGCCGTGGCGATCTTTGGAAACGCCGATAATTCTCCCAGGAACTTGTCGCTTGTATTCTTCTTTTGTGGCAAAAAATCCGGCATGTGGTCCACCAAAGCCCATGGGCACACCAAAACGCTGGCTGTTTCCAAAGGCCACGTCGGCTCCCCATTCACCCGGAGGAGTGAGCAGTGCGAGACTCATCAGATCGGTGCCGACCGCAACTTTCAGATCGAGATTGCGGGCGTTTTCAACAAAGTGGCGGTAGTCTTCTACAGCGCCGTGGCCGTTAGGGTATTGTAGCACCGCACCAAAATAGCTTTCGTCGAGCTGGTGGTTTTTCCAATCGCCGATTACCAACTCAATCCCAAGCGGAACTGCACGTGTTTTTAGCACTTCAAGGGTTTGCGGATAGACTTTTTCTCCGACAAAGAATTTATTTTTTCCGGTTTTCACCGCATCGCGGCTGCGAAGTGCGTGAAACATGAGCATGGCCTCGGCTGCGGCAGTAGCTTCATCCAGAAGCGAAGCATTGGCCAGTGGAAGACCTGTGAGGTCACTCACCACGGTTTGAAAGTTGAGCAATGCTTCCAGTCTCCCCTGCGAAATCTCGGCCTGATACGGAGTGTAGGCTGTGTACCATCCCGGATTTTCAAGAATGTTTCGCTGAACAACTGAGGGGACTACCGTTGGGTAGTATCCCATACCGATATAGGTTTTGAATATTTTATTTTGTGCCGCTTTTTCGCGAAGCATGCTAAGGTATTCGTGTTCTGCCAAGCCGGCGGGCAATGGTAGCGGTGCGTCCAGACGAATGTTCGGAGGAATGGTTTCGTCGATTAGCTGGTCCAGGCTGCCTACACCAATAGTTTTCAACATTTCTGAAATCTGCTCCGGACGCGGACCAAGGTGCCGGCGCTCAAACTTTTTATAATTCCACATAACGATTCGCTTAATTTTCCGCAAAGATAATTACTATTGTTTGCTGTTTGAAGGCTATTTTTTATAAGCGCCGATTTCTCACTAAATGCTACTTTTACTCACTGTGAAAAAAGCGGTATCTATACTAATCGTACTCCTGATCACCGGACTCTGTCAACAGACGTGGGCGCAGTACACATTTGAGATGATGAACGGCCGGTTGCTCGAGGTGTTCCATTATAACGATTCGTCGTTTGTTGATATACGTTTCAGGTACGATAGAAATAGCATGAAGAATGAGCGGATCAGGCTTTATAATGAAGAGCTGCGGTTTAAAATTGCTGGGCAGCGCTCAGGCGAACTAAGCAAGCAGGAACTGGATCAATTGGTTGAGCGCAAATCAAAACGGCTGAAATCACCAAAGATCAAAGAAGAGTTCACCCTTCGGTCAGATGTTTTTGCCATTCACGATGCGCAGGGAGACAAGAAACTACTCTATGAATACGCTCCTGAAATCGGCAACGACTTCAGGGTTGATGAAATGCAGGAATACATTATCGGTCAGCGTGATGCGCGGTTGCGGTTTCAGTCGAAACGCTCATTCTGGGGCGGTGTGGCCTTCGGGGCTGTTGGCGGATTTGCATGGCAGAATAGTGTTTTTTCTGTAACTACTCCGCTGTTGTGGGCGGGTATTGTAGCACTGCCCACGATTCATATCAAATCGCACTACATGAGCGATCCCAACATGCAAAGCCAGCCCTATATGGCCGGCTTCACCAAAGTGGCCCGCACCAGAAATATGGTAAAAGGACTACAGGGAAGCCTGATCGGAACCGTGGCCGGTGCACTGATTTATGCCATTGTGGCCAATAATTCGCCGCACATTAATTGATCATTTTTTTGAAATGGCTGGTTCAGATAGCATCCGCCATTGTATTCAGCAACCTCTGGATTTCAGCCGGAGCTGCTCTGCTTACTGCTCAGACCTTTGTCATCACACAAACTCAGTTCAACTCCGGGCTCGTCTTGTTCGTGTTTTTTGCCACACTGGCTACGTACAATTTCCAGCGACTCATCCGGTTCAAAGTGAGGAATAATCGCAGCCAACAGCATCGCGTAAAGTGGATTCTAAATAATCGGCAAAGCCTGACTACCCTAGTTGCCATCAGTCTGTTTGCCGCGTTGATTTTTGCAGTGCTTTCGCTTCAGGTCAGTCATTTCGCCTTGTTGATACCATTAGGTGCAACCGCCTTTTTTTATGCTTTTCCTTTCCTTGAATCGTCAAGGCAAAAATTCGCATTGCGCGATTTGCCCGGTTTAAAGATTGTACTGATTGGAGGAACCTGGGCAACGACAACGGTGGTGCTGCCATTAATTTCATTAGAAGTGTCTGTAACGGAAACCATTTTAATTGCCGCAGAACGATTTTGTTTTATTGTGGCTCTCACCATTCCCTTTGATGTCCGTGATTTGAAATTCGATCAACCCGGGTTAAAAACCATTCCGCAACTACTGGGTAGCCGTGGAGCGGGATGGTTGGCCATTTTATTTGTGCTGTTTTTTAATGCTTTTATTTGGATCAATTATCTGTCGGGATATTACACGCTGAATTCCGTCCTGATACTGTCTGCCAATGCCGCAATCGTATTGGCCGTGCTCGCCTTTTCAATGCGTATGCGAAAGGAATTGTTTTACAGCGGCCTCCTAGACGGTTTAACTTTGCTGCAACCCATTATGGTGTACCTGATGTGGCACTAAACACCGAATCGATGGCATGGCAGAAAACGCCTGCGGCCTGCTGAAGCATCTTTTCAGTGTGTGCAACGGAGATAAACCCAACTTCGTAGCCCGAGGGACCGAGGTAGATGCTGTTTTCTAGCAGGATGTGGTGTAGTCTGCTGAACCAGTTCATATTTGCGGCATCGATCTGACTGGCTTTGCGAATAGCTTGATCACCGGCAAACGATAGCCAGAAAATGGAGCCTTGACGAACCACCCGGACGGGGTGTGCTTTTTCGGCCGCATTTTGATTGATGATCTCGCAAAAATCCGCACTTTTTTTGTCGAGTGCTTCGTAAAAACCAGCATCCAAACAAGCGCTGAGTTGAGCAATTCCTGCCGACATGGCTACGGGGTTTCCTGAAAGCGTTCCTGCCTGATAAACCGGTCCGTCTGGGGCAATTTGCGCCATGATTTTTTCACTTGCTCCGTAGGCGCCAACCGGCATTCCTCCACCGATGATTTTTCCGAATGTGATGATGTCGGGTTGAATGTTATAATAACCCGCTGCGCCTTCAAATCCGATGCGGAATCCTGAAATCACCTCGTCGAAAATAAGCAAGATGCCATTGTCTGCTGTGACTTTGCGCAAAAATTTTAGAAATTCTTCACCCTGAATCAGCAGTCCGTTGTTGGCCGGAATGGGTTCAATGATGACACAAGCCAGATCGTATCCATATTTTTCAATCGCTTCTGTCAGTGCTTCGCGGTCGTTCAGCGGCAACACAATCGTGTCCTCCACAGCGTGTTCGGGAATTCCTGCTGATGATGCATTTCCTAAGGTGACGAGCCCTGAACCTGCTTTCACCAACAAAGCGTCGACGTGGCCGTGATAACAACCTTCAAACTTGATGATTTTGTTTTTTCCGCTGTAGCCTCTCGCTAATCGTACCGCCGACATCACGGCTTCGGTGCCACTATTTACGAAGCGAATTTTCTCGATGAAACGGTGGTTGGAGAGAATGATTTCGGCGAGTTCATTTTCGAGTCGCGTTGGTGCACCAAAAGAGGTTCCGTTGCGCAGGGTTTTTTCTACTGCATTTACGACCTGCTGGGGTGCGTGTCCTAGAATCAGCGGCCCCCACGATCCGCAGAAGTCGAGATAGCGCTGTCCGTCAGCATCCCAAATGTATGGCCCTTCTCCGCGGTCGATAAATAATGGCGTGCCACTCACCGATTTAAATGCCCGAACCGGAGAGTTCACACCGCCAGGAAAATATTGTTTGGCCTTTTCGTATAACTGTGTTGATTGCGTTCTTTTCATGATAGTATGTGAAAGTTATCGTTAACCTGAGAGAAAAATTTTCTTGTTTCTTTGTACAAAGCTACAATTTGAATTACACCTCATTTGATGAAATTCGAAAATACCCTCGATTTTGCCCTGCGCATGGACGCAGAAGATCCACTTAAAGATTACCGCAACAAATTTCACTTTCCTCAACACAACGGGCGCAACTGTTTGTACTTCACCGGAAATTCACTTGGGTTGCAGCCGGTGACGGCCAAAGAAGCCTTGGTACAGGAGCTCGAAGATTGGGCTAACCTTGGGGTGGAAGGACATTTCCATGCCCGTTATCCGTGGTACGCTTATCACGAAATACTTACCGCATCGCTCGCTAAAATTGTAGGCGCTAAGGAAAATGAGGTGGTGGCCATGAACGGACTCACTACCAACTTGCACCTGCTGATGGTTTCTTTTTTTCGTCCCTCGGGCAAGCGAACCAAAATTCTTTGCGAAGCCAAGGCGTTTCCCTCTGATCGCTATGCCCTCGATTCGCAACTGCAGTTTCATGGTCTCGATCCGAACGATCATTTAATTGCGCTTGAGCCCCGTCATGGCGAACATAATCTGCGCACGGAGGATATCCTCGCGGCCATCGAAGAAGCAGGCGACACCCTAGCGCTGGTGATGATTGGTGGCGTTAACTTTTACACCGGACAATATTTTGATATTCAGTCAATCACCAAAGCTGCACACAACGTTGGAGCCATAGCAGGCTGGGATTTAGCACATGCCGCAGGAAATATTCCGCTCCAACTGCATCGTTGGGATGTGGATTTTGCCGCTTGGTGCTCGTACAAATACTTGAACTCCGGACCCGGCAGTGTAGCGGGTGTTTTTATTCATGAAAAACATGGGCGCAATACCAGTTTGCACCGTTTTGCCGGTTGGTGGGGACACAATAAAACCAGCCGCTTTGAAATGAAGCCGCAGTTCGACCCCATACCCGGCGCTGAGGGCTGGCAACTGAGCAACGCACCCGTATTTAGCATGGCGGTGCATAAAGCATCGCTCGATGTCTTTGATGAAGCGGGAATGCCCGCCCTGCGAAAGAAAAGCGAAAAGCTCACAGCTTATCTCGAATTTGTATTGCGACAAGTGGAGTCTCGTGCAGAAAAAACCGAATTTGAAATCATCACTCCCCAGGATAAAGCAGAAAGAGGATGCCAGTTGTCGGTGTTGATGCACGGACAAGGGAAATCTTTGTTTGATAAACTTACCGAAGCGGGGGTAATTGCAGACTGGCGCGAACCCAACGTGATTAGAATGGCCCCAGTTCCGCTTTACAATTCTTTTGAAGATGTTTTTCGCTTTGGAGAAATATTACACCAGACAATTCACGAACAAATCATTTGAACAATGAAACAGGTTACCATTGTTGGCGGCGGTCTAGTCGGAGCACTCCTTACTAATTTGATGGCACAAAGCGGTTTTAAGGTGCGGATGTATGAACGCCGTCCCGATATCCGAAAAGCCGACCTGTCTGCCGGAAAATCGATTAACATGGCCATCTCCGACCGCGGTTGGCGAGCCCTGGATATTGTCGGGTTGCGCGATGAAATATTAAAAATGACCATTCCAATGTACGGTCGTCGCATGCACGCCATGGATGGTGAAATAACGAATCAGCCTTACGGGTTGGAAGGGCAAGCCATTTACTCCATTTCTCGCGGGGGATTCAATGCCAAGTTGCTTGAGTTTGCCGAAAAAGCGGGTGATGTTGAGTTGTATTTTAATCACCGTTGTATTGATGTGGATTTCGAAACATCAATCGTGACCCTTGAGGACACCGAAACAGGAAAAATTCAAACGGTGAAAAGCGATTTGATTTTCGGTGCCGACGGTGCATTTTCGGCGGTGCGTAGTGCCATGCAAAAGACCGACCGGTTTAACTACGAGCAGATGTACCTGCCGGATGGATACCGCGAAATCTTGCTCCCTGCCGGTCCGGAGGGCGGGTTTAAAATGGCTAAAAATGCACTGCATATTTGGCCGCGTGGAAGATTCATGCTAATTGCCTTGCCCAACCTGAACGGTAGTTATACCTGCACGCTGTTTATGCCATTTGAAGGGGAAACCTCGTTCAAATCGCTGAAAAATAAAGATGATGTTAACCGGTTTTTTGCCGAAACTTTCCCCGACTTTTATGAAATGATGCCTGAGGTGGGCGATGAATATTTTAATCATCCGTTATCATCGCTGCCCACCATACGGTGTTATCCGTGGGTGAGAAACAACACTGCCCTAATTGGTGATGCATCTCATGCCATTGTGCCGTTTTATGGCCAGGGGATGAACGCAGGCTTCGAAGACTGCACCATTTTAAACGGACTCATGAACCAACATGGCGACAATTGGTCGCTTATTCTCGAGGCCTATCAAAAACAACGGAAGCCCGACGGTGATGCAATAGCTGATTTGGCGATCAATAATTATTACGAAATGCGCGATCACGTGGGCGATGAGAACTTTCTCCTCAGAAAAAGAATTGAGAAGAAAATTTATCTGAAACACCCCAATTTGTGGATGCCACTATATTCTCAGGTTACCTTTAGTCATATTCGCTATTCCCAAGCGTTGAAAACCGGAAAGCACCAGGATCGTATAATGGACGAAGTGATGAAAACCGACGGTATTCATGAAAAATGGGATAGCGACGAAATAGAAACGAGAATTTTAAGTTTATTGGATAAGCACCTACCGGAAGAACCAAACCGTAGCAAATGAGTTGAGGTAATGTTCTGCTGAATTGGCTTTTTTATTACTCACTTGAAAATGATGCAATGAGAGGTTTCTTTCAAAACATGTCGATAGGGTTGGGAGCCATGCTGCTCGCTCTTTCTGGCTTTGCACAGGTTGGCGGATACGATAGCAAGCAACCAGATGTTTTTGAGGAAAGTAGCAGCCATGCCCGCAATGGATGGTACCTCACGCCTGGAGTAACTCATCTACTCGGCATTGGGCGTGATCACCGTGCAGGATTGGGTGAATTAACGATCATTCAGCACAACAAGGCCATCGGGCAAACCGGAGCGTTTTTGCAGTTTGGCCGGTTTCACGCGCTCAACAGCCGATGGATTAACTTCGTGGATTACGGACTGGATGTGCGTTGGCTGCGGGGTGCGCACGAAAGAGAGGTAGAATCTCGGATGAATAATGTTTTTCCAGATTGGACACTTTCATCTGGAACAGCAAGTTTCAGCGACTTGTGGCTGGGTGCTACGGTCAACGCTTCGTTTGCGCGACACATCAACCGAAGTTTATTTATTTCGCATTCTTTGGGAGTGAACGCCAATTATGCCGTTTTGCGCGACATGAATATGGATGGTTTGGTTTATTTAATGGATAACACCATTCCGCCGGAGCTAAGCGTGCAATTGCATTACAAACTCGGCGTGGGATTCAACATCGGACGCGGTTGGTATCTTATGCCAACAATCGAAACACCGATTTTAGGAATCCTGGCTTGGAATGATGCCATTCCCTCGTTCGAATACTTGAACGCCCATTACCAGCCCATTCTGATCGGAGTGCAAATCATGAAACGCGACCGTCGCAAACCTGCCGACTGCCCAACCGAAGGGCCGAGTCGAAGAGGCCAAAAGTCGGGCCTTTGGGGCGATAAAAAAATGAATAGACTTTACGGAAATTAAATCTTTGGTCGCGTTACGAGAAAAAAGGGTTGGACGTTTTTTCTATCCCGACTGTGGTTTCAGGTCCATGCCCAGGATAAATGATAAAATCGTCGGGCAGAGAAAATAGTTTCTGCCGGATGCTATTCAACAATTGTTCGTGATTTCCACCGGGCAGATCTGTTCTTCCGATGCTTCCTCTAAAAATCACATCTCCGGCTATAATATTTTTTGAATCGCGATGTACAAAAATCACGTGCCCCGGAGCGTGCCCCGGCAGGTGTAAAACCTCCAGCTTTGTATTTCCAAACGAAACAATGTCGCCCTCTTCAAAAAAATGTTCCGGTTCAGGTGAGGGGTCATAGTTTAAACCGTAGAGCTGTGCAATGGTTCCGGCCGATTGCAATAACGGAAGATCGAGGACATGAATCTGTGGCTTTAGTCCGTATTCGTCCAACACAAAACGATTGCCGAGAATATGGTCGATGTGGCAGTGGGTGTTCAGCAGTAGCACAGGTTTGAGCTGATTGTTAGATATAAAACTCCGCAGCTCGTCGCACTCTGCTGCATTTGAAAATCCCGGATCGACAATGGCACACGCGCCGGTTTCGTCATGGAGCACCACACTGTTTTCCTGAAAAGCATTTACGGTAAAGACGGCTATTTTCATGTTGGCCAGAATATTTTGCCCAAAGGTCTCAAATACCACTGAATTGACGGCAGCGCCGAAAGGCAAAACCGAAAGTTAAGGTTTCGGATGGAGTGAAGCGAATCATTACCAATGCAAATAATTGTCTGTTTTTACACGATTACCCGGTTCGTTTCATCGCTAAGTGCGGGATATATACGTATCTTTACGCTCCCTTTTTCAATGCGTAAGGTGTGTCATAAAATATCGCTGACCCTTTTGTTTTCGCTGATTGCGCTGATGGTGTCGGCGCAATTTTACAATGGGTCCAATCTTACCTTCGGAAAAAACAGGATTCAGCACCGCGAGTTTCTGTGGCAATACATGAAATTCGACCATTATAGCATTTACTTTTACGAAGGTGGTCAGAATCTGGCGGAGTATACTGCCCGCGTCACTCCCGAGGTGATGCGCGAAGTTGAAGATGCACTCGATTTTGTGATTCAGGATGAAATTGTCATCGTTGTATACAAGTCGCACTCCGAGTTTAAGCAAAGCAATGTGGGGCTTCAAACCAGTGAATCATCCAATATTGGGGGCAATACCCAAATTCACGACAACAAGCTCTTTGTGTATTTCGAAGGAGATTATGAGCTTTACCGCACCAACCTGAAACGCGGAATTGCCGAACTGGCCGTGGCTCAGCTTATGCTGGGAAACAACTGGCGCGAGGCCCTTCGAAACTCAACGTTGCTCAACCTACCAGAATGGTACACCGAGGGAATAGTTTCGTACCTCTCCGACGAGTGGAACCCTGAGATGGAGAGCATTGTTCGCGATGGAATCCGCAATAACCGCTTTCGTAAATTTAACCGCCTCACCGGGGTCGAAGCGCGATATGCCGGGCAGTACATGTGGCGATACATTGCTGAAGTATACGGAGCGAATGTTATTCCCAATATATTGTACATGACCCGGATGAGCCGGAACATCGATAACGGTTTTTTGTTTGTTTTGGGCACTTCGCTGAAAAGTCTATCCCAAGAGTTTATCACCTACTATCAGGAACAATACCGGATTCAAGAACAGCAACAACAAAAAATTCCATGGGAGCCGCTAAAGGTCAAAACCAATAAAAACCGTGCGTACTCCAACTTTAAACTTAGCAGAGATGGTCGTTACGCCATCTTCAGTTCCAATATTCTGGGCCAATACAGAATTTACCTGTATGACATGGAAACCGGCAAACGAAGAAAAATCCACAAAGCGGAGCACAAGCTGCAGCGGCCGGTTGATCGAAGTTTTCCGGTGATGACTTGGCATCCGGGCTCCGGAGCGTTCAATTTTGTGGTTGAACGAAAAGGCGCCTTGATGATGTATACCTACAACGTCGAAGACCGGAAGAAAACAAAGCGCGAAGTTTTTCAACTGGATAAAATTCTTGATATGTCGTATGCCAACGACGGTCGAAGAATGATTTTTTCAGGTGTACGCAATGGCCAAACCGACCTCTATCTGTATCACACCATAGGCAACCGGCAAGAGCAACTGACCAATGATATTTACGACGACTTGCATCCGCGATTCGCGCATAATGACGAGGTCATTGTTTTCAGCTCTAACCGACCCGACGATACATTGCGCACGCGCATTCCGTTCGAACCATTTGCCTTGCAAAAAGATATCTTCACTTTTGACCTCAACCACCGAAGAGATCCGTTAACACGCATTACCAATACACCCGACATTGACGAAATCATGCCGGCACAACTCGATAGCGTGCGATACACTTTTTTGGCCGAAACCGAACCGCGGTTTTATCGGCGAATGTCCGCACTGCGCGATAGCACCATTTCAGCGATCGATACCACCATTCACTACCGGTACTTTTCGAGAGTCGAACCCCTTCCGACATTCCGAAACAATACCATTGAATACGAAGTAAACCCTTCCACAGGAAAGTACACCCGGCTCGCCTTTCACGATGGCAGGTTCAGGTTTTATGTCGGTGATTTTAACAAAGAGCAAAAACTGCTTTCAGGGCAAGATCCTGATGCGGCTATTATTGCCGACGAGGCCATGCGCGAACAGCCTTCCCGCCAGGCTATCGAAGAAATCCCCGAGATTCCGGTGGTGGTTACCGAAGAAATAAGCCCACCGCGCAATGTCGATATTTTCAATTATCAATTCATCACCGAAAGCGACGATGATGAAATTGTTTTTGAGAAGAAAGTAATTGAAGTGGGCAGCGGAAAAGATCAGACCACCGCGGATGGTAGTTCGGACAAAGCAATTGAGCTGCCCCGTCCGCGAAACTACAATGTGAACTACGCCACCGACCATGTCGTGACGCAGTTGAATAACAATAACCTCACGGAATTTTACCAGCCCTATACCGGACCTGGAAATATTTACCCAGGGTTTAGTCCGCTGATACAGGTCGGTATTTCTGATTTGTTTGAGGACTACAAAGTGGTAGGTGGTTTTCGCACATCGTTCAACTTACGCAATTCTGATTTCCTATTGTCGTTTCAGAATTATAAAAAACGCCTGGACAAAGAGTTTTTCTTCCTTCGACAGGGCAAGCAGCTATATGGTACTACTACGGTGCTCGAGATAGAATCCTATTTTGCCGGTACCCGATTGGCCTGGCCGTTGAGCGAAGTTTTGCGGATCGAAGGAACGATTTCATACCGCAGTGATCGCTATTCGGCACTTTCGGCAAACATCTTTGAATTAGAGGCTCCCTCTCGCTTTCAGCATCAGCTCGGTTTGAAAACTGCCCTGGTTTTTGACAATACGCTCGATATGGGCCTAAATCTTCGTCGCGGATGGCGGTTTAAAGTCTGGGGAGAGTTCTACCAAAAGGTCGGAGAATTTCAGCGCGTGTGGGCTTCGCTATCACAACCTTGGAAAATTCCCGAAAACTCAGACTTCTTGCTTTTCGGTGGTGACTTTAGGTTTTACCAGCGCGTACACCGCAGTATAATTTGGGCCAACCGCTTGGCGGTGAGTACATCGGTTGGAAGTAGCAACCTGGTATATTTTCTGGGCGGCGTCGATAATTGGTTGTTTAGAAAGGTAGACAATTCACTTCCGGTTTCTGATGAGCAAAATTATGAATTTCAGGCTCTTGCATCACCCATGCGTGGCTTTTGGAATAACTCGCGAAACGGAAATACCTTTGCGGTAATCAATTCAGAACTGCGCATTCCGATTTTTAAATACCTGGCTAATGCGCCTATTAAATCTGACTTTCTAGAAAACTTTCAGATCATCGGGTTTGGTGATATCGGCTCTGCATGGACAGGCCTGCATCCGTACAGTGAAGAAAATGAGTTCAATCAACAGGAAATTACTACTGGCGGAGGAAGTGTATCGGTGATTATTCGCAACAACCGCGAACCGATTATCTATGGCTATGGAGTTGGGCTGCGATCTCGGATTCTGGGTTATTTTGTGCGGTTAGATTGGGCCTGGGGAGTAGATGATGCAGTGGTTCAGCCCGCAGTAATTTATTTATCGCTCAATCTGGATTTCTAAATTGAAAATGGATCTTTCAACCTTTTTGATTTTAATGACAATCGGCCTGTTGGCTGGTGCTGCCAGTGGCTTTATAGGCGTTGGAGGAGGCATTGTCATTGTGCCAATGATGGTTTTTTTTCTGGGACTTTCACAGCACGAAGCACAAGGAACCAGCCTTGCGCTCATGTTGCCACCCATTGGTATTCTGGCCTGTTACAACTACTATAAAACGGGTAATATTAATATGACCTATGCCGTGATCGTTGGTTTGTTTTTTATTGCCGGAGGTTATTTCGGATCAAAAATCTCTCTACGGTTGTCGCCAGAAGTGGTTAAATTTACCTTTGGTATAATTATGTTGTACGCTGCAGGCAGAATGATCTGGTCCTCAGCAAAAGAGTTATTCTGATCTCAAAATGAACGATTTATCCTCTAAATTTAGCGACCTATCAAACCAACATCACCATTTTGTGCGTGATATCCGGCGACATTTACACGCTAATCCCGAACTTTCATTTCAAGAGAAAAATACCTCTGCTTTCGTACAGCGTCAGCTTAGGGAAATGGGTATTCCGTTTAAAACGGGCTATGCCGAACATGGAATTGTGGCCAGCGTTGGCCGTGGTGCAGGAAAAATTGTTGCCATGCGCGGTGATATGGATGCCTTGCCCATTCAGGAAGAAAACGAGGTGGAATACAAGTCGCAGAACCCTGGAGTAATGCACGCATGCGGTCACGACGTTCATACCGCCTCAGTGCTTGGTGCTGCCCGTATTTTAAAAGAAACAGAAGACCATTGGAACGGAACTGTTTTGTTGGTTTTTCAGCCCGGTGAAGAAAAGCTACCCGGCGGTGCATCCATTATGATTAAAGATGGGGCGCTGGATAATTCCGTTCCCGAAGCCATTTTTGCACAACATGTTTTTCCAGAACTCGATGCGGGAAAGGTGGGCTTTCGTCCAGGAATGTATATGGCCTCGTCCGACGAAGTCCGGCTGCGGGTAAAGGGCAGGGGAGGACATGCCGCCATGCCCGAAAAATTTATCGACCCGGTGCTGATGGCATCCCATCTGGTGGTGGCGCTTCAGCAGGTGGTTAGTCGCATTGGCGATCCAACCATTCCGTCGGTGTTGTCGTTTGGACGTATTGAAGGAAAAGGCGCGACCAATGTAATTCCGTCGGAAGTAATTTTGGAAGGAACTTTCCGAACCATGAATGAAGAATGGCGTCGAGAAGCGCACCAACACATTGAGCGCATCTGCCACGATCTGACCAAGTCCATGGGCGGTTCGTGTGAAGTGAAAATCGATCGGGGATACCCGTTTCTTGTCAACGACGAAGCGTTAACCCATCGTGCCAAGAAACGCGCAATGGAATTCCTGGGTGCAGAAAATGTGGTAGATCTTCCCATTCGAATGACTTCCGAAGACTTTTCTTACTTCTCGCAAAAGTACACGGGTTGTTTTTATCGGCTCGGTGTTCGAAATGAATCAAGGGGGATTATTCACAACCTCCACCAGTCCAGATTTGACATAGACGAGGATGCCCTAATTACTGGCAGCGGCTTGATGGCATGGCTTGCTGTAAAAGAGCTCGGCTATTAAAGAGCTGGCTTAGTTGGCTACTTCACTGAGAAACTTAATTCGCATCAGGCGCAGTTCTTCTTCCGAAAAATCGCCGTCAAATTCCTGGTAAGCATCGTCAATGGAATCGGTTTGCGCTTCCATAAAGTGATCAATGATGTCTTGCTGGGAGTCCTCGTCCAAAATTTCGTCGATGTAGTAATTGATATTGACTTTGGTTCCGGAATGAACAATAGCTTCGATTTCGACAATTACATCGGTCAGCTCTTTTCCTTTGGCTGACGCAATATCTTCGAGTGGTAATTTTCGGTCGATATTCTGAATGATATGAACCTTGAATCCCGATTTGTTGACGGCCGATTTAACTACTAAATCTTGCGGTCGCTCGATGTCATTCTCTTCAACATAGTCAGAAATGAGATCGAGAATAGGCTGTCCGAATTTCATTGCTTTTCCACGTCCAACACCGGCTATATTGACCAGCTCGTCCATGGTAGTGGGATATTGCACCGCCATATCCTGGAGTGATGCTTCCTGGAAAACGACGTAGGGTGGAAGTTTTTTGTGATGGGCAATTCTCTTCACCTCATCTTTCAGCATTTTATACAACACTTCATCGGCACCTGAGTTTCGGCCGCCAGTGGCGTACCCATCTGCATCTTCCTCAACGGTGTAGTCGCGCTCTTTAATCAGCGTGAATGAAGTTGGTTTTTCCAAAAACGCACGACCGGCGGGAGTGATTTGCAGAATACCGTATGTTTCTACCTCCTTGCGCACCAGTCCGGCAACTACTATCTGTCGGATTACCGAGTTCCAAAATTTTTCATCTTTTCCTTCGTATTCCTCCCCTTTTCCGAAAAGTGGATGTGAATCCTGTTTGTAGGTTTTCACCTCGTTGGTGACGTTTCCGCAGATAAAATCGGAGATGTGGTTGGCACGGTGTTTTTCGTTCAGTTGATCGATCACGTCGAGCACCTGTTCAACAAATTCTTTCCCTTCAGTTTGCTCGCGTGGATAGCGGGAGTTGTCGCACATTAAGGCGCCTGGTCCGTTTTGCTCGTCAAATTCCTCGCCGAAGTAATGCAGCAGAAACTTACGTCGGTTCATCGAAGTTTCGGCGTAGGCGACCACTTCATTAAGCAATTGGCGACCAATTTCTTGTTCTGCTACTGGTTTTCCATGCAGAAATTTTTCTAGTTTCTCAATGTCCTTGTAGCTGTAGAAAGCCACACAATTTCCTTCGCCGTCATCTCTTCCGGCGCGTCCGGTTTCCTGATAATAACTTTCGAGACTCTTGGGAATATCATGGTGAATAACGTAGCGCACGTCGGGTTTGTCAATCCCCATTCCGAAGGCAATAGTGGCCACAATTACATCCACGTCTTCCATCAAAAACATGTCCTGATGCTTGGCCCTAACCGCAGATTCCAGTCCGGCGTGATATGGCAATGCCTTAATTCCATTAATCTGAAGGAGTTCGGCAATTTCCTCTACTTTTTTGCGACTCAGGCAGTAGATAATTCCGGATTTCCCTTCGTTTTGTTTGACGTACTTGATGATTTCGCGATCTACATTCTTTTTGGGCCGCACTTCGTAATATAAATTAGGACGGTTAAAAGATGCCTTGAACACTTTTGCATCGAGCATTCCCAGGTTTTTCTGAATATCCTGTTGCACTTTTGGAGTAGCCGTAGCAGTGAGTGCTATTACCGGAACATCGGCAATCTGATCCATGATGGGGCGCAGCCTGCGGTATTCTGGCCGAAAATCGTGTCCCCACTCAGAAATACAATGGGCTTCATCGATGGCAAAGAATGAAATGCCGATTTTTTTCAGCAGTTCAATGTTCTCTTCTTTGTTGAGTGATTCGGGAGCAACATACAGTAATTTGCAATCACCAGAGAGCAGATCCTCGTGTACGCGCGCTAACTCGGTCTTGTTGAGCGATGAGTTTAGAAAGTGGGCAATGCCACTATTCTGGCTAATGCCGCGAATGGCATCCACTTGGTTTTTCATTAAGGCAATTAATGGAGAAACAATTACCGCTGTGCCGTCCATAATCATAGCCGGAAGCTGGTAACACATAGATTTACCACCGCCGGTTGGCATAATGACAAACGCATTATTCCCGCTCAGAATGGTGCGCACTACTGCTTCCTGATCACCTTTAAAAGTGTTAAATCCGAAAAATTTTTTGAGTCCTTCTTTTGGAGTGGCTTGACTCATGACGGTTGTTGACATGTCTTGAAAAACTAACGAGCTGCTATAGAACAGCTTAAATTGCAGGTTTAAAAATAAATTTCATTCTCAATTTACCAAATTTCCAGCAATTAATCTAACCGAACCGCCAAAAATTATAAAGTGGTATATCCTCGCGGTTGGTTAACGAAAATATTTCGGGAAAGTTTTAAATAATCGGCTTTTATTGTGCCAAGTGAGATAGGCACAGGCATGGGGCGAATATGTACTTTTGCGGTATGACAGATGAATTGGAAGATGAGCGGGAAATGTCTTTTCTCGATCACCTGGAAGAGCTTCGATGGCGATTGGTGCGCGCTGTGGTGGCCATTCTGATTTTAGCAGTAGTTGCGTTTATTTTTAAGGGAGTCCTTTTTGACGTGATCATTTTTGGTCCTAAAACACCCGATTTCCCTACCTATCGCTTCTTTTGTAATATGTCGCACGTGTTGGGTTTTGATGAATCCTTCTGTATGAGCGAAATGCCTTTTATTTTGCAAAACGTGGCCATGTCGGGACAATTTACCATGCACCTGGTTTCATCGGTAATTGCCGGGGTGGTTTTGGCCTTTCCGTATATTTTGTGGGAGTTTTGGCTGTTTCTGAAACCCGGTCTGCGCCGGCACGAACGGGCAGCAGCAAGAGGTCTGGTTTTCTACAGCTCAGTATTATTTGCCTTGGGCGTGCTTTTCGGATACTATGTGTTGGCGCCCCTGTCCGTGCAATTTTTGGGCGGATATCAGGTGAGCGCTTCCGTAGCCAATCAGATTCATCTGGCGTCATACGTGTCAACCGTTACTACCGTCACATTGGCCACCGGTCTGATTTTTCAGCTTCCGATATTAATATACTTCCTGAGCCGAATGGGGTTGGTAACACCCGAGTTGCTGCGTGAATACCGCAAACACGCCATAGTTGGTATTCTGGTTCTTGCTGCAGTGATCACCCCGCCGGATGTAACCAGCCAGATTTTGGTCACCATCCCCATCATGGTGCTTTATGAAATCAGTATTATTATCTCTAAAAGGGTGGTGAAAAGAATGTCAGTAAGTTAATGGGTTACTTCAGAGAGTGTGGGCAGCGATGTATATTTTTACATAGAGATACAGCTTTTCTGTCTTAGCTATGACAAACATCCGAGGCGCGACATACCTGTGGCTGTGGACCTTGCTGCTGGTCTTTGTAGCCTTGGCTGCGAATGCCCAAAAAACCAAGGTTCACGGGTATATTCTGGATGCCACTACCAACGAACCTGTGCCGTTCGTAAATATTGCGTTCGACCAAACAAAAATCGGTACCAGTTCCAATTTGGAAGGCAGGTACAGCCTGGAGTCGTACTACGCTACTGACTCGCTGTCGGTTTCAGCAGTGGGATACATCCCATTGAAAAAGTACGTACGCATCGACCGCGAACAACGCATCGACATTTATCTCACTCCCGGAGAAGTACAGCTCAAGGAGTTTACCGTCAGAGCAAAAGATTATGAAAATCCAGCACACCCAATTCTGCGCAATATTATCCGAAATAAACCCGTCAACAACCGCGAAAAGCTCGAGGCCTTTCAATATGAACTCTACAATAAAATTCAGTTTGACCTGAACAACATTGATGAAAATTTCATCAGAAGCGGACTCTGGAATAAATTTGATTTTGTTTTCGATTACCTCGATTCAACCACCAGCGAAAAGGTGTTTTTGCCGGTGTTGATATCCGAATCGATTTCTGAATTTTACTACCGCAAAAAGCCAAAAGCCAAACGTGAAATCATTGTTGCCTCGCAGATTTCGGGAATTGAAAACGAAAGCATCACCCAGTTTATGGGACAGATGTATCAGGATGTGAATATCTATGAAAACACCATCGTTATCTTCGATAAAACCTTTGTCAGTCCAATCTCGGATAATGGTTTGGTGTTCTACAAATACTACCTACAAGACAGCACCTATATCGAAAACAAATGGTGTTACAACATTCGTTTTGTGCCTCGTCGAAAACAGGAATTGACGTTTTCGGGTGAGTTCTGGGTGAACGATACCACCTGGGCCGTAAAGGAAATCGACGCAAATATCGCCGAAGATGCCAATATCAACTTCGTTAATGATATTCGCGTTACCCAGAAATACACCGAAGTAGAAGATGAGGTGTGGATGTTGATTTTTGAAGAAACCGTGGCTGATTTTGAATTGCGCAAAGGGCAGGTGGGTGTTTATGGCCGCAAAACTTCGCACTACAAGGATTTTATCATAAATCAGCCCCGAGACAATCTATTCTTTCGTGGGGCAGATAATGTGGAAGTGCTCGAAGACCACCGGAAAAAGACGGATGCGTTTTGGCAAAACCGGCGACATGAACCGCTCAACGAAAGACAAGCCAACATATACGTAATGGTAGATTCGCTGGAGGACAACCGCCGATTTCAGTTTTATAAAGATCTGATTACGTTGGCTACAACGGGTTACAAGGTGATCGGGCCGCTGGAGTGGGGGCCTTTCTGGTCGACCTATAGCTGGAATCCGGTGGAAGGCGACCGGGTGCGGCTGGGCGGCCGAACGAGTAATAGTTTCAGTACCCGGCTGATGCTTGAAGGCTATGGAGCATACGGTTTTCTGGATAAAGAATTCAAATGGTCGGGCGGTGCACAATTTTTCCTCACCAAGAAACCCTGGCAGTATCTCGGGCTTTATCATACACTGGACCTTGAGCAACCGGGTCGTCCCGAGAATTTTTTCAGAAGAGACAATATGTTCACTTCCCTGCTGCGACGGTCGCCTCCCGTTAAGCTAATTCGGGTTAATGAGTGGAAAGCATTTTATCACCGCGAATGGTTTCCGGGGTTTTCCAACCGCATCACCGCTGCCTGGCGTGACGTCTCTCCGGCTGGAAACTTTCAATTCTTGAGTCCGACACAAGATGTTAATGATTCGGTATCTGTTTCCTCGGTCACTAATGCAGAATTATCTTTTCGCACCCGGTTTGCCCACAAAGAGCGATTTGTCCACGGTGAATTTACCCGCGTTAGCCTGGGGTCGCGCTATCCAGTAATTGAGTTGGAATACGGGCTGGGAGTGAAAGGTCTGCTCGGAAGTCAGTACAATTATCATCGGCTCAAAATCGGAATAGATAGCAAGCTTTTGCTCGGCGTATTCGGCCATCTGCGCCTTAAGCTCGAAGCGGGAAAATATTGGGGAACATTGCCTTTTCCACTGCTGAAAGTCCACGAGGGCAACGAAACTTTTTTCAGCAGCGAAGAAGCCTTTAACTTGATGAACTTCTTTGAGTTTGTTAGCGATCAGTATATGATGGGCTGGGCGGAATATCACATGGAAGGATTTTTGCTTAACCGCATTCCCTTACTCCGAAAATTAAAATGGCGCGAAGTTGGTGGAATCAGAACCGTCATCGGATCGCTAAGCGACCACAATCGACAGGAAATGCACCTCCCCGATAACTCGTATTCATTTTATAACGGCCCATACACTGAGGTGAATATGGGTATCGAGAACATTTTTAAGTTTTTTAGGGTCGAGGGAATATGGCGGTTAAGCTATCGCGGTCACGACAAAATAGATAACTTCGGCATTCGTATTAGAATGGCCATACACTTTTAGCGACTTATGATTCTGCGGGCAGATAACATTGTAAAAAACTACGGTAGCAAACAGGTTGTTAAAGGCGTTTCTGTTGAAGTTAAGCAAGGAGAAATTGTTGGACTGCTCGGTCCCAATGGAGCCGGAAAAACAACCTCCTTCTACATGATCGTGGGTCTGGTGAAACCCAATAGCGGAAGGATATATCTGGATAATAGTGATATCACCAAAGAGCCTATGTACCGGCGGGCTAAGTTGGGCGTGGGCTATTTGCCTCAAGAGGCATCGGTTTTTCGTAAATTGAGTGTGGAGGATAATATTAAAGCGGTACTGGAAATGAGTAAAATCCCTTCATCGCAACACAAAAAGATTCTCGAAGGCTTGCTGGATGAATTCGGCTTGCAGCGGATTAGAAAAAGTCGCGGTGATGTACTTTCGGGAGGGGAGCGCCGCCGAACTGAAATTGCACGGGCACTGGCCGTAAATCCGAAATTTATTTTGCTCGATGAACCGTTTGCAGGCGTAGATCCAATTGCAGTAGAAGATATTCAGAGCATTGTTGCTCAGTTAAAACAGCGCAACATCGGAATTCTGATTACGGATCACAACGTGCAAGAAACCTTGTCGATCACCGACAGGGCTTATTTGCTTTTTGAAGGAAGTATTCTTAAATCGGGTACCGCAGAAGAACTGGCCAGCGACGAACAGGTTAGACGGGTTTATTTGGGGCAGAATTTTGAATTGCGCCGAAAAATACCAACAGATATTAAAACCAAAGAATGAGCACTTTTACTAGCCTTCGGTTATCACAAAGCTGTATTTTTCCATAATCAGGTTGGCCAACAATTTTTTGCAGGCTTCATCAACCATTTTTTCGGCGGTGGCTTTATCGGGCGCTTCCACCTGAAGCGAAATGTGCTTACCAATTCTCACATTAGTGATTGCTTCCAGTCCAAGGTTTTTCATGCTTGAACTTACTACTTTGCCCTGCGGATCGAGTAGCGCATCCAAAGGCATAATGTCGATTTCGGCGTTGAATTTCATTTTTTATTTGCGTTCTGAATGAGCGAGAATATTACGTACAAAAGTAGGATAATCGGGATGGCGGCGAAAAAGAAAAATATCAACAGCACGCCGCTCAGCAAAATAAATAGATAGCGAAGCTGATTGTCAGCCCATCTAAAATCCCGAAACTTTAGCGCCATCAACTTCAGTTCCGAAATCATCAAAAAGGAAAGTCCAATAGAAGCCAAAATAATCACTGCAGGATTTGTAATCAGCGATGGATTAAATAACGGAACCACCGCATTGTGGTGATAAAGATCAATCATGGGCAGGGCAAGCCAAAACAGCGCATTGGCAGGAATGGGCAGCCCAATAAAAGCGTCACTTTGCCGCGTGTCGATATTGAATCGCGCGAGCCTCAAAGCACCAAACAAAGGTATCATCAGTGGCAGCAGCGTGAACCACTCCATTCCGTGGGTGGTATACATCAGTTTAAAACCGATCAATCCGGGAGCTACGCCAAAAGTCACGACATCGGCCAACGAGTCGAGCTGCTTGCCCAATTCGCTGTGAACTTTCAGTAATCTGGCCACCAGCCCATCACCAAAATCCAGAATGGCTCCCACCACAATAAGCCATGAGGCCTGATAAAGCTCAAACTCAAAAACACAAATGATGGCCACCACCCCACACAACAGGTTGAGCAGCGTCATAAAGTTTGGAATGTGCGTCTTCACAGTCATTATTCAAAAGTAATGCAATCAAACAATTTTTAACCCGAATTGAAGTTTATTGAGCTGTAACATCGAACCAACACCACCGTATGTGTAACCGGGTTTCTGAAAATCAACCCGTAAGTATGTGATGCGGAGTAAAATATTTTCTGAAGATCGATTTGTATTACCTTTAGCCCGCATGAATAAATCACCCCTTGGCATATTCAAAATAATTGCTGTGGCAGCGGCGGTAATAGCTGCTTTGCCAGCTTTTTCACAAGCCCCGAAATACAGCAATGAGTTTCTTTCAATTGGAGTTGGTGCACGCGGACTGGGAATGAGCGGAGCGCAGGTGGCATCGGTCAACGATGTTACCGCGGGCTATTGGAACCCCGTCGGGCTGCTTGGCATTCGCGATAAATTTCAGGTGGGAATCATGCATGCCGAATATTTTGCCGGAATTGCTAAATACGATTATGGCGCATTTGCCAAACCCATTGACTCTACTTCGGCCATCGGACTTTCGGTGATTCGGTTTGGTGTTGACGATATTCCCAATACCACGCTGTTGATTGATGCAGATGGAAATATCGACTATGATAGAATAACCTCTTTCTCAGCGGCTGACTACGGATTTTTGCTGTCGTATGCTAAAAAAACCGGTGTAAAAGGGCTGAGTATCGGAGCCAACCTAAAAGTGATTCACCGCATTGTCGGTGATTTTGCCAAAGCCTGGGGATTTGGTATTGATGTGGCAGCCAATTACCACCACAAAGGCTGGCGATTTGCTGCTGTAGCCCGCGATCTAACCTCAACTTTCAATGCCTGGAGTTTTACACTCGATGAAACCACCGTTGAGGTTTTTGAAGCAACCGGAAACGAAATACCCCAAAACGGACTGGAACTCACCATGCCGCGATTGATTCTTGGTGTGGCACGCGACTTTCAGCTCGGCGATCGTTTTTCGCTGCTCGGCGAAGTGAACCTCGTCAATACTTTTGACGGAAGACGAAATGTGGTGGTCAGCGCCGACCCAATCAGTATTGAGCCGGTGGTGGGCCTCGAAGCGAGTTATTCCAAAATAGTATTTTTAAGGGCTGGTGTCGGAAACATTCAACGACATTTGAATGAGGTAAATACCCAAGAATGGGGCTTTCAACCTAATTTGGGAGTGGGTGTAAAAATTAAAAGCCTGAGCATTGATTATGCTTACTCAAATATCGGGAACGTTTCTCAGGCATTGCACTCGCACGTGTTCTCGCTGCGACTTGATATCTGATTTTATGCGTGTTGTTCTGCTACTGATCGTGCTGTTTGTTTCGGTGGTTGGTGTTGCGCAACCTTTCGGCAACGAGTGGATCAATTACGATCAGCGGTACTATCGCTTTGCAGTTGCAGAAGAAGGCATCTACCGCATCAACTACAATGCGTTGGCGGCGGCAGGTGTTCCACTGGGCACTATACAACCACAATCCATTCAGATCTATAACCGCGAACAGCAGGTTCCGATATATGTTAAAGGTGAAGATGATGGTGTTTTCGGACTCACCGACTACATTGAATTGTACGCCACTGGCAACGATGGCTGGCTTGATGAGTTGGTGTATCAAAATTCTTCGGATCAGGTCAATCCATACTACAGCTTATATAACGACACGATTTTTTACTACCTCACCTGGGAAGAAGGAAGCACCAATAACTTACGATACACGCCGGTTGACGAGCAGAATTTGTCCGGACTAACTCCCATGCCATACATCTGGAAGAAAAGTGTGCTCAGTCTCACCACCAACTATTTTCAAGGTGAATTGGATTCATGGGGCACTTCAACTTCGTTTTTTACAGCCGGTGAAGGCTGGTTCGGGCCTCGGATAGGTTTGCCTCCCAGCGGTGTGCCGGTACGCAATTTCCTTGTTCCTTCGGCCAAGGCATATACGGGGCCCAACGCACCAATGGCCAGTTTTCGCGCAGTAGTGGCGAGCAACTCCGATGCCGACGCAGGAATTGGCAATCCCAACCACCACCTGCAAATTGGATATGGCTCTGCTAATAATCCAACCATTGTTTATGACGAGACCTTTAGTGGGTATCAGGTTATCAAACACAACTTTGAAGTTCCTACTTCGGTGCTGGGTAATCCCGAAACCTTAGTGCAGTTTCGAGTGGTCGATGACCTTAATGTCGCCGCAGATTACTCGGCAGTTTCCAACATTTCATTGAAATACGCCATGCAGCCCGACTTGTCTGGCCAAAACGAGTGGAGTTTGGAAATAGCTACTGAAGAAATTTCGGACATCGGTCTTTTTCGCTTTAGTGGATACGCTACAGCACCAGTTGTTTATGTGCGTGGCAACAACCCGCAGCGCATCACAGCCCAGCCGATTGGCGACGAGTGGCAGGTAGGCATTACACCCGGTAGTGAGCCGGTAGTGCCGATTTATATCTCCGTGCCGGGATCTGAAAAAATCATCAGTACCGTTGAGCCAGTTGGTGCAGCTGGAAATGGATTTTTCACCAACTATCAGTTGATTAATGTCGATTCGGCCTACGTGATTGTTACCCACCGAAAATTGCTTGAAGGTGCACAGCAGTATCAGGTACACCGCAACCTACGCTTCAACACGCTGCTGGCTGAGGTAGATGAGCTCTACGACCAGTTTGGTGGCGGAATTGAAAAATCGGGCATGGCCATCCGCCGATTCATTGATATGCTGCTGGGCACGTGGAATACACCCCCCCAGTATTTGTTTTTAATAGGCAAGTCGATTCGTGAAGCACCCGAAGGTGGACAGGCTGGATCCAGAACCAACGCGTCTTTTTTTGCACGCAATCTGGTACCGTCATTCGGATATCCGCCAAGCGACAACCTGATTACGGTTGGTTTGCAGGGAAGCGATGGATTGCAACCCACGATGCGCACGGGTAGGCTCGCTGCCGAAACCAATCAACAGGTTTTCGATTATCTGAATAAAGTAGTCACTTTTGAAAATCAGCCTCCTGCCGAGTGGATGAAACGCGTGATGCATTTTGGCGGCGGATCACACACCCAAGAGCAAAACCAGTTTAAGGCCTACCTCAGCGAAATGGCCGATACCCTTTCAGCACCATTTTTCGGAGCAGAAGTTCACAGCTTTTACAAACAAACAAACGAACCGATCTCTATCAATTTGAGCGATGAAATCCAGGATCTGATCAATAGCGGGGTGTCGATAATGAATTTTTTCGGGCACGCGGGCGGAAGCGGGTTTGACCAGAACATCGACAATCCGAATAATTTCGACTGGAATGGCCGTTTTCCGCTGCTTATCGGAAATGCGTGCTATACCGGTGATATTCATACGCCGAGCTCCAACAGTACCAGTGAGGATTTTTTGCTTATTCCAGATAAAGGCGTCATCGGCTTTTTATCCACGGTAAAACTTGGTTTTCCGATTACACTTCACCTGTATTCACGCGAACTCTATCGACAAATAGCCACCGCCAATTACGGCGGAACCATTGGCGACCATATTAAGCGCACCATCCCGATGGTTGAAGGTGATGGGAACAATCTGCTGCGCGTAAACCAGGTGCTTGGAATGACGCTGCACGGAGATCCGGCTATTGTGATTAACTCTTTCGATAAACCCGATTTTAAAATAGAAGAAACCGGTGTTTTCTTCGAACCGGACGAGGTGACCACCCAAATGGATTCACTCACAATACATATCGTGCTTTCAAATGTGGGCAAATCCACTAATGACCCCTTTCAGGTTATCGTCGAGCGCGAATTTCCTGACGCAGGAGCCGATTCCGTATACGTGATTCATGTCGATTACCTGCACAACAACGATACGCTCAGCCTAACCCTGCCGGTTCAACCTGACCGCGCTATGGGTGAAAACTTTTTTTCTGTACATATCGACCTTCCTGTAAATGAGGTGGCCGAGCTGGACGATTACTCAAACAACAGCGTGCATAATGTTCCGATGCTAATTACCAACGGTGGCATCATTCCGGTTTATCCATATCGCTTTGCAGTGGTGGGTCAGAACAACGTGACACTACAGGCCTCTACTGGCGATCCCTTTGCTGGACCAACCAATTACCGTTTTCAAGTGGATACAACCGGTCATTTTAACAGTCCGTTTTTAGCCGAAATGATTGTTAATCAGGCGGGAGGGTTGGTGCAGTGGCCGCTGCCTTTTACCCTTTCTGATAGCACGGTTTATTTTTGGCGTGTAGCGATCGACGAAGGAGACGAGCTGAGCTGGCGCAACAGTTCTTTTCAGTACATCGCCGATAAAACAGGTTGGGGACAGGCGCATTTTCACCAATTCAAAGACAATCACTACAACCAGGTGGTATATAACGAACCGGAACGAAGGTTCGACTTCTTTAGCGGCACAGTGAATCTGCGCTACAACAATATGGGAAGTTCAGTGTCGCTGGCACAGGAAATTGCACTCAATCTCGATATCGTGGAATACGGTGGTTGCGGCGGTGAGCCTTCGGTGCACGTAGCCGTAATAGACCCGCAGACTTTTGAATACTGGGGAACATCATTTGCCGGCGAAAACCCGGAATTTAATTTCGGTAATCACAACAACGGCAGCACTTGTCGCAACCGAGTTGAACACTACTTTATTTTTAGGCAAGCCAACGCTACCCAAATGAGCGGCTTTTCGAATATGGTGCTCAATGCTGTGCCCGATGGGCATTATGTTCTGATATACAGTTGGCGCTACTTGGTAAAAACGCATCTCGAACAGAGTTCATTCTATACTACCATGAGCCAGTTGGGTGCATCGATCGATCCCTTATCACTCGATTCCATACCCTATACCATTCTGTTGCGTAAGGGCGAGAGTGAGCCCATTGCAGAGCTAATCGGAACCAGTCCAACAGATGTGCTCGCCCTGAACGTGAACCTGGAGGCCAGCGGCCATAACGGGTCGATGGTTGCCCTTCCTGCCGGCCCGGTAGAGTCATGGGAATCGTTTCATTACCGCTTCAAGCCGCGCGAAACCCCAACGGATGATTCACTGACTGTACAACTTATCGGGCAACAGTGGAGCAATAGTCAGCTTTTATTGCCAGGCACACAAACCACCTCCTTTTCGCACGATAATTTTAATCTCGGTTTACAAGTTGATGCGACACAATATCCGTTTTTGAGAATCCGCTCCAGATTAAAGGATGAGGTGGATGAAACTCCGCCACAGTTGCGAAGATGGCACCTGTTGTATGATGAGATTCCGGAAGCTGTTGTCAATCCGGCGGCCCACTTCGAATTCAATTCTACCTCAGCCGACCAAGGCGAACAGGTGGAAGTCTCCTACGCCATTACCAATGCAAGTACCCGCGACATGGACAGTTTGCTGGTGCGGTATTGGGTGGTGAAAGCCGGAAACACCATTCACGAAATTGATTTTAGAAAAATCGCACCGCTTCCTGCTGGTGAAACCATCATCGATTCCATCGCATTTGGTACCTGGGGATTAGGTGGGGCGAACCGGTTCTGGCTGGAGGTTAATCCGGTTAATCCTGAAACCGGGCTTTATGATCAGTTGGAGCAATATCATTTCAACAACTTTCTTCAGGTTGGATTTGATGTGAATGTGGACAACGAAAACCCACTGCTCGATGTGACTTTCGATGGATTGCATATTCTTGATGGTGAGATTGTTTCTGCCAACCCCGAAATTAGCATATCGCTCACCGATGAGAATTTGTTTTTGATGCTGGACCAGGATGCAGACACGGCCAACTTCGAAGTATATTTTGCTGAGCCCGGTGGAGAGTTTGCACGGCACTACTTTTACAATGGTGCAACGCAGAATATGATGTGGATACCGGCCTCGGGCAATACCAATAAATTTCAGATTATCTATCGTCCTGAATTCGACAAAGACGGTACCTACACCATGCTGGTGCGCGGCAAGGATAAATCGGGCAATGCCTCGGGCGACAACGATTACCGAATCAATTTTGAAGTGGTTACGCAATCTACCATTACCGATGTGCTCAACTATCCAAATCCTTTTTCAACCAAAACTCATTTTGTTTTCACGCTCACCGGATCGCAGGTGCCCGACTACATGAAGATTCAGATCATGACCATCACCGGAAAAATTGTGCGTGAAATCACCCACATGGAGTTGGGACCAATTCGGGTTGGCCGCAACATCACCGATTTCTACTGGGACGGCAGGGATATGTACGGCGATCGGCTGGCCAATGGAATTTATCTGTATCGTGTCATTGCCAAAATCAATGGAGAGAACATCAATAAACGCGAAACTGCTGCTGGAAAATATTTCCGTCAGGAATTCGGAAAGATGTATTTGATGCGTTAGGAGATTCCTTGTCGTTTTTTTTCGGCGGGTGTGGGCAATCGTTTCCAGTCGTTATTGTACGGAATCCACGCTTGGGATTGTTGTGCTTGGTCAACCGAAATTTTGCCGTCGAGGTATTTACCGAAAGATTTTGCCGCCTGCGGTTTAAAGGTCTGCATGAGCAACAATGCAGCGTTGGCAGCAGCTCGCACGGCAATCGGAACGCCGCCACCCAGCTCGGCCCAATGTCCGCCAATAATTAAATTGTTTACCGGAGTGCGGTAGTGGGCAATGCCGGCTTTCATATTTTCTTTGCCAGGACGGGCGCCCATCATGCTTCCATCGCGGTTTCCGGTGTAGCGCCAGTGGGTGATGGGGGTTGCAATATCCATGTACAGGATGTGACTGCGTAATCCGGGAGACAGCTTTTTCTCTATTCGGTCGAGAAGGATATTGGCATATTCCAGTTTGTGCTGCTTATATGCCTCGCCGCGAATAAAGTCGCCGGTGGCGTTGCGTTCGGTGCGCCAGTTGTTTTCCTGTTGAAAAAATGCGGGAACATAAATGGTGAGCGTTCCCATCCCTTGGGGTGCAAGCGACGGATCGCGGAATGATGGGGCCAGAATACTAATGCCATTGGTGTGCGGATCGCCGTTGGCATGCGCTTCCCGATCGATTTCGCATTCGGTTAGATAAATCATTTCTTCGCCAAATCCGAGGTCTTCCGCAGCACAATCCAGTGCAAGCGAAATGGTAACCGACGAACTGTAGAGCTTGGCTTCATTCAGTTTTTTCTTGAGCTTAACCGGTATTGCCGAATCGGGAAGCATGTGTTCGTAGAGCGCCTGAATATCACACGCAGCCAATACCGCCTTGCTTTTGATGTGGTATTGTGTTTTGTTGTGCTCAAATACACAGCCCGTAGCGGTATTGTTTTCTACCATTATTTGGGTGACCCGTGCACGGAAAAGGATGTCGTTGTTATAGGATTTTACAACATGAGATAGCCACTCCGGAAAAACCTGACTCCCGCCAACAGGAGGCAGTTGGTAATCGCTGAAGTATGCCCAGCCTATGGGCACCAAGCAACTCAACAAATCCATTTCAGACCCAAATAGCTGATGTAGCTCGCGGTCTTTAAAATAGCGGTTCAATCCTTTTTCCACACCTTGAGCCCCGGTATAACGGATGTGCTTGATAAATGGAAGGGCAAAACGCAGCTTTTTTAGCATGTGTAGTCCGTATTCTAACCCGCCCATACTCTCTTCTGTCCGGAAAGCTTTTCCTAGGCCTTCAAAAGCCTTTCCCAACACTTTAGCGTCGCGAAAAAAACGTTCAATGCCTTTTTGTTCGTGTGGGAAGTCGCGTATCATGGCGTTTTTCAGCTCGTCTGGATTGTCGGTAAGCAGATAATCGTGCTGATCACAGAGGTATCTTTTGATCTTCTTCTGACCTTTTGCCGTGGGATGATCGCTTCCGATAAAGTCAAATACGCGCGTCACCAGACCGTTGGGCCCCATCTGATTTAGCCAGTGAATGGCACTGTCAAAACGAAAGTCTTTGCGTTTAAAGCCAGCGAGATACCCTCCGGGCCGCGCATCAAGCTCGAGTACCAGCACCGAAAGGCCCGCTTTGGAAAGCAGCGCGGCAGCCGTTAAGCCGCTGATCCCGGCACCAACAATTACAATGTCGTACGACGCTTGAAGGTTAATATCCGAAGGTTGATGAAGGGTGGTGCTCATAACAGGTTTATCGGGTCGCAATTTACTATAAGCAATTAAGGTGCGACATAGGTTCAATAATATTCTCAGGTTATATTTGAGCGGCATGAAAATCTCCGGACCGATTGATCACAATCCGTATTTCGTAGCGATGCTCAGCGTGGTGTTGTTTGTGGGTTCGTGGCCGGCAATAGGCTCGTTTGCTCCGCTCATTTTTTTCGCTCTGGTGCCGCTTCTGTTAGCGCAATGGTCGGTAGCTGAAGGTATATGGTCATTTCGCGAAACCCTGTGCGCTACCGTCCTTGCCTTTTTTGGTTGGAACGCCGGAACGCTATACTTTCTTTTTCTCATCGATGATCATATTGGAATCCGGCTGTTGGCATTTTTGACGCCGGTGCTAATCAACACCACATGGATGACCTTGCTGATGTTGCTGTTTGGTCGGGTTCTAAAACGAAGAGGAATGTTGTTCAGTTTAGCGGTTTTTATTACGTCATGGCTCGGTGTAGAGTGGTTGCAGCATCATTGGATACTGGCTTTTCCGTGGCTCACACTCGGAAACGTGATGGGGCCACACCCATCATTCGTTCAGTGGTATTCATACACCGGTGTGGCAGGTGGCTCTTTGTGGGTGTTACTCGCAAATATGACGGTTTTTGTGGCAATCGCTGCTGACCGCAAGTGGTGGATCGCTGCTTTAGCAATCGGGGTTTTTCCGCTGCTGCAGAAAAGTGGTCAAACCGATTATCGCGCGGAATCATCTCAAAGGTTTACGATTGTTCAACCATCACTCGATAGTGCTACCGAAAAGTTTGAAATTGAATTAATGGAAAACCATTTGAAACGCAGCTTTGCATTGGTGAATGCCGTTCGCGATTCAGCGGGAGTTGTCGTTTTTCCAGAGACTTTTCTCTACGAGCCAGCTCGCGTATCAGGGCCATCTGATGATTTGCTTTTTGAGGGACTGTGGATGCACGCTCCGCACACTTCAGTAGCGGTGAAGAAGATGCAGCATTTGCTCCGTGATCCTTCCGTCGATGGCGTGATCACAGGTGCATTTTCACGAAAGGTTTATACACCTGATGAAGTTGCTCCAGCCTATGCAAATACCATCTCGGGGCTAGGCGCTCAGACAGTAAACTACAATTCAGCGTTAATTATCGATTCGTCGGGATTTGAGTGGCGGCACAAAAGAATGCTGGTAACGGGGGTTGAGGAAATTCCCTTTGCGTCGACCATTCCAGCCCTTAATTTGTTGGCGTTGGATCTGGGTGGGGTAGTAGGTTCACTTGGAAAACAAAAAGAGCTGCTGCCGACAAAAGCGGGAAATAGCAGTGCCGGTGTGCAAATCTGTTACGATTCGGCTTTTGGCTGGGTATCTGCTGAGCTGTGTCGAGCCGGAGCCGACGTGCTGGTGATTCTGACGAATGATTCGTGGTGGGGAGACTCACCGGGCTACCGCCAATTGTTGTCTTTTGCGCAATTGCGAGCCATAGAGACAGGACGCTCGGTTGTTCGGTCGGCAAATAATGGTATTTCAGGCTTCATTACACCCGAAGGGAAAATTGCCGAATACATACCGTGGAATGAGGAAGCAGCCATTTCGGCCAACGTGGAGCTGCGTCAATATCAAACCTTTTATGTGTGCAATGGCGATCTGATTTATCGTGGGGCAGTCTTGTTGTTACCACTAATTCTACTGTGGATGTGGCGGTCAGGAAATAGCAGTAATAGCGATGAAAATCGCTCCGTGAAATAACATTTAGTAACTTCGCATCTTCAAATAAAGAACAGGAAAATCATGGATCAATACGATGTAGTAGTCATCGGTTCAGGCCCCGGCGGTTACGTTGCCGCCATTCGTTGTGCACAATTGGGAATGAAAACCGCAATCATTGAAAAGTACAATACGCTTGGTGGTACTTGCCTCAATGTTGGGTGTATTCCGTCTAAAGCGCTGTTAGATTCTTCAGATCATTATTTTAAAGCCGTTCATCAATTTAAGGAGCATGGCATTGAAGCGGGAGAATACAAAGTGGACCTGAAAAAAATGATCAGCCGGAAAGCCGACGTAGTGTCGCAAAATGTTTCTGGAATCGATTTTTTAATGAAGAAGAATAAAATTGACGTATTGAACGGCACGGGCTCTTTTGAAGATAAGGAGACCATTGTGGTGCAAAAGTCTTCTGGTGATCCGGTTCGAATTAAAGCCAAAAACACCATCATCGCTACGGGCTCAAAACCCAATTATTTGCCGGGAATGGAACCCGATAAGAAGCGGGTCATCACCAGCACCGAAGCACTCGAACTCAAAGAAATTCCCAAAGAGCTAATGGTCATCGGCGGCGGAGTGATTGGTCTGGAGTTGGGGTCGGTTTATGCTCGCCTGGGTTCGAAAGTTACTGTTATCGAATATACCGATTCCATTATCCCAACCATGGATAAGGACCTGGGCAAAGAATTGCAACGGGTGCTGAAGAAAGAAGGATTCAACTTTAATTTTAAGCACAAGGTGAAGTCGGTTAAGGCCAAAGGCAAAACGGTAACGGTAACAGCCGACGATGCCAAAGGAAACGAGGTGACCTTTACTGGCGACTATTGTTTGGTGTCGGTTGGACGAAAACCTTATACCGAAGGACTTGGAGCCGAAAACATCAGCTTAAAGCTGGACAATGCCGGGCGTATCGAGGTAGATGAGCAATTGCGCTCCAATGTTCCTAATGTATTTGCCATTGGCGATGTGGTCCGTGGAGCCATGCTGGCGCATAAAGCTGAAGACGAAGGCATTTTTGTTGCCGAAGTCATTGCCGGTCAGCAACCGCATATCGATTACAACCTGATTCCGTCGGTAGTTTATACTTGGCCTGAAGTGGCTGCGGTTGGAAAAACGGAATCGCAGCTCAAGGAGGGTGGCGTGAAATACAAAACAGGAAAATTTCCTGTGCGTGCATTGGGACGTGCGCGGGCAAGCATGGATATCGACGGATTCATTAAGGTTCTGGCCGATGAGGAAACGGATGAGATACTCGGCGTACATATCATTGCCCCACGGGCAGCAGATTTAATTGCCGAGGCTGTAGTCGCCATGGAATTCAGGGCGTCGGCAGAGGATATAGCACGCATTAGCCATGCACACCCTACCTATTCAGAAGGCGTGCGGGAAGCGGCATTGATGGCTACCGAAAATCGACCAATACACCTGTAAGCATTGAACGAACCATCCAAACGCACCACCGGAGTATTGCTGCTGAATTTGGGCACGCCGGATTCTCCCAAAGTGGGTGATGTGACCCGCTATCTGCTTGAGTTTTTGAACGACCCCCGGGTGATCGACTTGCCGTTCTTGAGCCGCAAGCTTCTGGTCAATCTGGTGATTGTTCCTACGCGCGTTCGCAATTCATCAAAAATCTATCAGCAACTCTGGGATGAGAACCAGGGTAAATCTCCGCTACTGGTATACGGCAACGAACTGGTTAGAAAAATGCAGTCTCGGTTTTCGGAAGAAAAAGTGCGGTTTCATCTTGCCATGCGCTATGGAAAACCTTCAATTCCCGAGGTGTTGAACCAAATGTATCAGTACAACTACGATGAAATTTTCGTTGTGCCGCTATATCCGCATTATGCATCGGCAACCAACGGAAGCACAGCGGAGGAGGTGATGCGGTGCATGAAAAATTGGTACATCATTCCCGAACTTCGGTTCACCGGTCAGTTTTATTCCCACCCCGGTTTTATCAACGGATTTGCGAAAAACGCACGGAAATTTGATCTCGACCAATACGATCACTTCTTATTTTCTTACCATGGTCTTCCGGTTCGTCAGGTAGATAAAGCACACCAAAGCGGGGATTGCGAATCCAACCGGTGCCGAACCGAAATCAACGAGCAAAATAAACACTGTTATTTGGCGGCATCATTTCACAACACGCGGTTGTTGGTGAATGAGCTGGGGCTGGATCAGTCAAAAGTGACTACGGCCTTTCAGTCGCGACTGGATAAAGAGTGGCTCGAACCGTTTTCCGATAAAGTGGTAATAGAACAAGCAAAAAAGGGCACGAAGCGAATTTTGGCGTTCTCTCCGGCATTTGTCGCCGATTGCCTCGAAACGCTGATCGAAATTGAGGACGAGTACAACGAATTATTCCGCGAACATGGCGGTGAGGTCATTCACATGGTGCCGAGTCTCAATGCAGAAGATTATTGGGTAGATACCTTGATCGATATCATCGGCTTGCAGGAAGGCGGAAATTAAGTGCTGATTATTAATTAATCGCAACCTTTTTGGTAAGCAAGTGCTGGTCGTTGACGAGCTGGATGATGTAGATGCCCATGCTCATTTCATTTTTGCTGATCTTCACTTGATTCATGCCGTTTCGGATGGCAACCCCCGATTGTCCGTGAATGATTTTTCCCGACATGTCGCTAATGTACAATTCAAAGTTACTGTCGATAGATGAGCTCACATTCATCAGAAGTTGGTTTGAATTGAAATTGTTGTACACATTGAGGATGTCGAGCTGAAAATCACCGCAGGATGCAGCAATGGGGCCGTAGTTTCTGCTCTGTCCGTTAAAGTCTGTTTGGATGAGCCGGTAATAAGTGGTTTCGGCAAAGGGCGAATAGTCGCGTGTTTCGTAATTGATAACCACGCTGCTGTTGCCGTTGCCTTGGATCTGGCCAACATGAGTCCAGTTCATGGCATCTGCCGATCGTTCAAGCACAAAATAATCGTTGTTGTGCTCAGAGGCAGTGGCCCATTTTACATGCATTACTCCGTGGTTACAAACGGCTTCAAAGTTAATTAACTCCACAGGCAGCGGCATTTCCTTGCTCGTAAGGGTCCACACTTTGTAGAAATTGGCAGGGTCTGCTGGCGCGTTTTGTACCACTCTATTGGTAATGTCGGCAGTTCCCTGAGGTAGATAATCCCCCCAAATATGTTCATCGCTATTGTAGCGCTGCGCTCCGAGTGATGGTGGGGTAATGGTATTTCCAGTGGCTTGATGCTCCTGGTCGGCATAGCCGATAGATAGGGTAGCATTGGGTTTAGTTCCATATCCCGCTGCATCAATAATCCAGAATCGATCGATAACAAAAGCAGAGTTTTCTACGGATCCGGTGGCAATATCCATGGTGTGAATCACAGGTGAAGGTCGGTTGTCGAAACTAACCCAGGGGCCGGAGCCCAATCCACCATAAGTCGAAAACAAAAAGTGCTGGTTCGACCCGCCAGTGCCAGCGTTGTTAATGCTCACGGTTAAAGGGATCTTGTCGTTGTTGGCTGTAGTTAGTGGAACCTGATATGTGCCGGCAAGGGTGCCGATATTCCATTTTACGTAGTTAAACTCTCCTTCAGAAACAATGTTGCCCTGCGCAGGGTTAGTAATGGCATTGGTGTTGGGGTTGTCAATCACCAAATAGGCGCCGTCGTTGATAACCACATACGGATTGTTTTGAAACACCAGGCGCGCCTGTGAATAAAGACTCCCCGAAATGATCAGCACCAGAAACAGGGTGGTAAGAGCGGATAATCTCATCGTTGATTGGTTAAGCTTTTCAAATTTAATCAAATTATCGATATGTAATCAAATATCTTATAGACGAATTGCATTATTGACGGGATGAAAATTATGGGGCAGTGTTTCAAAGACCGCTTAAATTTGCACCGTGCGACAGTCAGTAAATAATATTCAGTGCAGCAGTGTTCCCGTTAATAGATTAACGCGGCTGTTCAATCGGGTTGCTTATCTAAACGCTAACCATATCCACAGTAGGAGCCTGATTGCCCTGGGGTGTATCGATGAAATGGTAATTGGGCAAGATCAATCGCCAGCACCGTTGAAAGCATTGCAGGAATTTTCCCAAAAAACAAACGATTGGTTGTTTGGTTATTTCAGCTACGACCTCAAAAACAGTATTCACCCTTCGCTCAAATCACGCGAGCCCATACTGTGGCCGCTATTGCATTTTTTTCGTCCCGAGGTGGTCATTGAGCAACACAACGGTATTTGCACCATCCATTACTACCCCACTAAAACGTCTTCCGATCGCCTTGCTCATATCCTTGCAGAAATCCAGCAGCCAGATATCCTTGCTGAAGTTTCACCGATTGCATTTCGCGAAGTGGTTTCAAAAGACGAGTACCTGTCAAAAGTAGCGCAGATTCAAAGAGAAATTCAGTTGGGTAATATCTATGAAATAAACTACTGTATTCCGTACAAAGCTGAAGTTGAAAATTTGGATGCCGCGGCGCTGTACAAAAAGCTGAACCAACGAACAAAGGCGCCTTTTTCGGTTTTTTATCAGGATAATGAACGCGCGCTGATGTGCGGCAGTCCCGAACGATACCTAAAAAAGCAGGGAAGCCTGTTAACTTCCCAACCCATCAAAGGCACTATTCGTCGCGGCGATGGCATGGATGATGATGCGCTCAAAGAGCAACTGCGCAATGACCCCAAGGAGCGTGCGGAAAATATTATGATTACCGATTTGGTCAGAAATGACCTGTCACAAGTGGCCGAATCCAAAACCGTTAATGTGGATGAGCTGTGCGAGATATACACTTTTCGCACCGTGCACCAAATGATTTCAACCATATCGGCCTCACTGGCCAAAGACAAAACGGCTTTCGATGCCATTCGGGCTAGCTTTCCGATGGGTAGTATGACCGGAGCGCCAAAAATAAGTGCGATGAAACTCATCGACAAAATGGAAGCGTGCAGCCGCGGATTATACTCCGGTTCGTTTGGCTATTTCACGCCCAACGGAGATTTCGATTTCAATGTGATTATCCGCAGTATGCTGTATAACCGCCGTTCGGGAATGTTATCTTTCCAGGTGGGAAGTGCCATAACGCGCTTGTCCGACCCCGTGGCCGAGTACAACGAGTGTTTGCTCAAGGCTGATGCCCTGCTTAAATCTACCAAAACGCAAGTCGATGATTCGTGAGTTTAAGTTGTTTGTTAAGCAGCACAAATTGTTCACTGAAAACGATCGGATGCTGCTGGCCATAAGTGGTGGTGTCGATTCGATGGTGCTGGCGTATTTGATGCAACAGAGCGGCGTGTATTTCGAAATAGCACACTGCAATTTCCAGTTGCGCGGAAAAAATTCCGACCAAGACGCGGCCTTTGTTGTCGCTTGGTGCAAAAAGAATCAGGTTGAATTTCATGTGCGCAAATTTGAAATGGAAAGTGCTGTCATCGGAAAATCGGTGCAGCAAGAAGCACGAAGGGCGAGGTATCAATGGTTTAATGAATTGCTGAAAGAGCGCGATTTAACCAAATTGGCCACCGCTCATCACGCGTCGGATAACGTAGAGACTTTATTTATAAACCTGCTGCGAGGGGCTGGAATCAAAGGGTGGGCAGGTATTCCACTTCATTCGGTAAATACGATTAGGCCCTTGCTTTTCGCCACTAAACAGGCCATTGAAAGTTTTGCAGAACTAAAAAATATCGCTTTCCGAAGCGATGCCAGCAACCAAAGCGAAGATTATTTGCGCAATAAAATCAGGCATCGGCTCATTCCGCAGATGGAAAGCATCAACCCCGATTTTGAATCGCGCATAGCTGCTAATCAGCTTCACTTGCAGCGGATGAGCGCATTGCTGGAAATTTTGCTCGGGCAACAAAATCCCAATGTGGTGAGTCGAAGCGATGACCAGACCATCATCCGGTTTGATGAAATTAAGCCCAAAGCCTTTGCGGTAGATATCTTATTCGTTTGGCTGCAACCTTTTGGATTTAGCGCGCAACAATGTGTTGAGGTGCTCGAATTTCAGAGAACCGGATCGGTGTTTTACAGTGTTTCCCATCGGCTGCTAATCAACCGCGATAAAATAATCATTCAACCGATTAACAGACAGCAAGACGAAGATTTGGCGGTGGAGGTTTTTCGCCATCAGGAATTAATTGAAGCGCCGATTTATCTCAGGATTTCAGAATTTCCTGCAGGTAAAATTCCCTTGACGCGGCAATCGGAAGAGGCCATGTTAGATATCAATACGCTTGAGTTTCCGCTTGTATTGCGGCGTTGGCATCACGGCGACCGGTTTCAGCCGCTTGGAATGCAGCAAAATAAACTGGTCAGTGATTTTCTAATTGATGAAAAGGTGAGCCAGTACGACAAGGAAAACCAATGGTTGCTGCTTTCCGGCAATCGTATCGCATGGGTAGTAGGACGCAGAATAGCTGACTGGGCCAAAATCACCACCACTACCGATACGGTGCTTAAAATCAAATTGAAATAAAT
>CAZARI010000017.1:0-58818 GCA_964487545.1 uncultured Cryomorphaceae bacterium | reverse complement strand
ATCGCCGCTTTTTTGCTTTTGTCTTTTTTTTTTGTTGCCCTTATCCCGACGCAGTAGACTTGCTCAAGGCGAACCCTCCTGATTTATTGATCACCGATTTGAAAATGCCCGGTGTAGACGGACTTCAACTGGTAAAATACGCTGCCCAGCACTATCCCCGCGTGCCACTGCTGGTGGTTACCGGATATCCATCGGTAGAGAATGCAGTAGATGCTGTGAAATCGGGGGCTGTGGATTACCTCGTGAAACCCTTTACCAAAACGCAACTCGAATCGGCAGTGGAAAAATCGCTGCTGGCGTCGCGCAGTGTTAGGCTGGCCGAAAAACTGATTTCAGACAAAAAGCCAAAAACCTCATCCGTTTTTTACCATGGCATTATTGGTCAGTCAGAAGCGCTTGAAGAAACCAAAGAGCTAATAGAGCGCATCAAAAACAATAAAATCACTGTGCTCATTTCGGGTGAAAGCGGAACGGGCAAAGAACTCGTGGCCCGGGCCATCCACTACAGCGGCAGATTTTCTAAGTCACCATTTATTCCTGTTAACTGTGGTGCAATACCCGAAAACCTTTTGGAAAGTGAGTTGTTTGGATATACCAAAGGAGCATTTACCGGTGCCGATTCCAATCGTGCCGGATTTTTTCAGGCAGCCGACGGCGGCACTATTTTTCTGGATGAAATTGGCAACGCTTCGGCATCTGTGCAGCAGCGATTACTCAGGGTGTTGCAGGAAAAAGAAGTAACAATGATCGGCGCCAACCGACCCCAGAAAATAGACCTTCGGGTAATTGCAGCCACCAACACGAATCTAATGAAAATGGTAGAGAATAACACCTTTAGAGATGACCTCTACTACCGGCTGAACGTGATTCACCTGGAAATCCCTCCGCTGCGCGACAGAACATCTGACATTCCTGTATTGGCCAATTATTTTCTACAAAAGTTTGCGCGCGAATTTCAATTATCTTCTCCAACTATCTCAACTGCGGCACTCAAAGCACTGATGCAATATCACTGGCCGGGAAATATTCGCGAGCTTGAAAACACCATTCAGAAGATACTCATTATGGCCAACGGGGAAATTGGCGTTGCCGAAATTGCGGATCATATGAAAATGGCCCTACCAACAGAAAGTAATGATGATAAAAACTGGATTTCTCTCGCTGAAATGGAAAAAAAATACATTTTGCGGGTATTGAACGCTGTTGACAACAATAAATCGAGAGCAGCGCAGATTTTAGAAATTGACCGGAAAACATTAAGACAAAAAATCAAATAAAAGGCTCACTGGTACAACTTTACCCAGCCGGGGCATTTCTCCCCACTAACAGGTGGTAGTCTCAAATCAACTTAAATCCTAATTAACTGACAATCTATACCCTGACTCATTAACCTAAGGAGCCTCTTTAAAGCAGGCATAGCCTTTGACGGTTTGGGTTTAACGCGTAGAAAATGGAACCTAAGCGATACGGATTTGGAAATATTGGCAACTGCATAATTGCATTGTTCGAAAATCATACATTTCAGTGTAACTTTGCAATGGAATGTAACAAGTAGAAGTGCAGATACGAAACAGAATAAGCCCTGCCTTTTGCCGCAGCACCCTCACAATAGGGAATCTGCAGCACCTGTTTGCTTGCAAAAACCTGTTCATGGCTTCAGGAAGAGATAATAAAATTTCAATGTGAACACTATCAATAAAATCATAAACACCTATGATCACTAAAGAAAGGCCCAAAACGGGTATGTACGCAAACGTACAGGAGCAGTTTGACCAGGCTGCTGATTTAATGAACCTGAATCCGAGTGTTAGAAAGATTCTGGCAATCACCAATTCAGAAATCATTGTGCACTTTCCGGTAAAAATGGACGACGGAAGCGTGGAAGTCTTTACCGGTTACCGGGTGCAACACAACAACGCTCTCGGGCCTTACAAAGGTGGGCTTCGCTATCATCCTACTGTTGATATTGACGCCGCACGTGCATTGGCCACCTGGATGACCTGGAAATCGTCGCTTGCCGGCCTTCCATTTGGTGGAGGAAAAGGCGGGTTACAAATCGATCCATCCAAATACTCGCAAAGTGAGCTGGAGCGCATCACCCGTCGGTTTACCTTCGCCCTTGGCGACAACATCGGGCCAGAGCATGACATTCCTGCCCCAGACGTGAACACCACTCCCAAAATGATGGCATGGATTGCCGACACTTATATGTCGACAAAATCCACGCTCGAAAGATCGAAGCATTCGCACGTGGTAACTGGAAAACCAGTTGGTGCGGGTGGTCTTGAAGGCCGCGACCGCGCTACTGGATTTGGTGTTGCACGAAGCATTCGACTTTGGGCCAAACACCGAAATGTAGACCTAAAAGGACGGTCCTTTATCGTTCAGGGTTTTGGTAACGTTGGTTACTGGGCCTCTCACTTTCTGCAAGAAGACGGTGCCATTCTGGTAGGGATTCAGGATGCCAGTGCGACCATTCACAACAAAGCAGGAATTGATCCCGACGCATTATTTGAATACGCTGCCCAAAACGACCGCTTCGTAGCAGGGTATCCAGATGCTGAAGCGTATAGCAACGCCGATTTCTTCGGAATTGACTGTGACATCGTGATTCCTGCTGCGCTCGGAAACCAGATTACTGGAGCCAATGCGGGCATGATTAAAGCCAAGCTTGTGGCTGAAGGCGCAAACGGACCGCTGGATAACACTGCCGATTTTATGCTGCGCGACAAGGGAGTCGACATTATTCCTGATATTTTCTGCAACTCTGGTGGCGTAATTGCCAGCTATTTTGAGTGGCTGCAAAACCGAAATGGAGAAGTGTGGTACATGGATGAGGTGATTACCAAACTCGAAAACAAACTGGCCATTTCTTTTGAGAAAATCCTGAATGCGGCAGAAGAACTAAAAACCGACTGGAGAACTGCTGCATACGTGGTAGCACTTCGCCGAATTGAACGCGCTTATATCGAACGCGGAATTTTCCCATAGTCTGGTCAAAAAAATAATGATCAAATCCCGTCCGCCATTGGCGAGCGGGATTTTTTTTGGTCCGGATTGACAAACCCCAGCTTGCGACGCCACAATAAAAAGTACTTTCCGCACAATGGCGCCAGTATAGAACACAACACACCAACCGTAATACTCTGAGTGTAAACCCCCGCACCTACTGAAAGCAACACAATATACCAGGGGAAAATGGTGAGAAACAGCACAAACTCTATCGAAGGTTCAAAAAACCGATCGGGACTGATAAGTCTGGTGAGCCAGCGCATGAAACCATAAGGCAGAATAAAAACCAGCAATGCCAAAATAGCAACCGGTGTACCCAACCAGTGTGCTGGTTCTGTTTTTGGTGTTTTAAAGGCAACAGGGTCATTGAGGAAAGTTCCGCTGTTTACAGCCGCCACTGCCGCTTTCCAGTCGCGGGCAGCACGATATTCCATAGAAAACAAATAGCGGTTAATAGCCCCCTTTTGTTGCGGATCATCGTTAGAAATAACAATGGTGTTTAGCTCGGCGGCCAGTTCGTCGGTAAAACGTTTTAGGCCCAAAGACGGATTTTCCTTATACGTCTGTAAAAAATTGAGCGAAGGTAAGGGGTCGCCATAAGCCACAACCAACCGACCATCAAAGGCCCGGTAGTTTTCAAAATGTACGCCTACCGGAATCACCGGCACACTTTGGCCGGTTCGATTGGTAAATTCCAAGGCAATACGCGCCAGCCCCTTTTTGAGCGGACGCAAACGGTAGCCAAAATCTTGATTTCCTTCAGGAAAAATCAAAATCGATTCGCCGTCATCGAGCAAGTTCTGACACTGCTGAAAGGTACTTTCATTGTTTCGCACTTTGGCAAAGCCATCGGAAGTTCGATAGGCAGGCAGGCAACTCACCAGATACATTATTTTTCGAAACCAGCGGTGACGAAATACATCGGCGCGCGCCAAAAAGGTGAACCGTTGCGGCACAAAGATGGCCGCCATCATGGCGTCGAAAAAGGAATTTTGATGATTTGGTGCGAGAATCACCGGTCGTTGGTTGGGCACTTTACGGTGATCGATCAGCACTACCTGACGGAAATATAGCCGATAACCGACGTGCAACCAAAACTGCAACAAGTGAAATATGACCCGGCGCGCAAGTTTCATGGCTACCTCAAGGAGGCCCCGAGTTTGGTTTCTAAGCCTTGGCGAATGCGCGCCATTACTTCATCTACTTCGGCATCGGTCAGCGTGCGATCCGCACTGAATGAAAAGCGCACAGCATACGACTTTTTGCCTGCTCCCAGGTTTCGTCCTTCATAAACATCAAACAACCCAACTTCATTGAGTAACTTTTTTTCGGTGCGCTTAGCCAGTTTTTCGATATCCTCAAATGTCACCTCTTCGTTCAGCAATAATGAAAAGTCGCGTTGCACTGCAGGGAATTTACTCACTGGTCGGTATCGGATGGTGCCGCTGGGTGCCAACTCAATGATTTTACTCCAGTTGAGCACTGCAAAATAAACCCGTTCATCGACATCAAATTTGCGGGAAACTTCCCGACTCACCCAACCCAGACTACCCACTTCGTGCTTGCCGATCGTTACCCGCTGTCCTTCGGCCAGATAGCCAGTGGCATGCGCATCAAATAGGCAGCGATCAAATAATCCGAGCCGATGCAAAAGCAAATTGACCAGATTGCGTAGGTCGAAATAACTCACTTTTCTGGCTTGGTTGTTCCAGTTTTCAGGATAGCGTTCACCGGTGAAAACAATGCCGAGATGCATTTCCTCTGCAGTGCCGTCATTTGCTTGTTGATACACGTTGCCAAATTCGAACAGCTTTAAATCGGGGTTTTTGTGATTCTGATTAAAAGCCACGGCTTCGAGCATATTTACCAGCAACGTCTGTCGCATCACATCCAATTCTGAGCTGAGCGGATTCAATATTTTCACATTGCGGTCGGCAGGAAATTCAGGCGCGGCCAGCATGCTTACCTCTTCCGAAGAAATCAGTGAATTAGACATCATTTGCAAAAACCCCTCCGACACGAGCATATCGGCAATCATATTCTGCATTTGCTCCCTGCGAATTCCGGTAGCAACATTTACCGAAGCGCTTATTTTTTCTGGTAATTCCACGCGGTCGTAACCGTAAATCCGCAGGATTTCTTCGACCACATCTGCTTGTCCGGTAACATCTATGCGATAAGTGGGTACAGCCAGCAAGAGTTCATCCTCCGCCTGCTCCATAATTTCGAAGTCCAGATTTTTAAGGATTTGGCTGAGTTCATTAAGAGGAATCTGCTGTCCGATGAGCTGATAACACTTTGGCAGAGAAAACCTGATTTGCACCGGTTCCACCATTTTGGGATAATGATCGATAACCGGAGTGGTGATTGTTCCTCCAGTGAGCTCAGCAATCAGCATGGCTGCGCGCTTCAATCCATTTACCACACCGTTTGGATCGACTCCGCGCTCAAATCGAAATGACGCATCGGTGCTGACCTGATGGCGTTTGGCTGTTTTGCGCACTGTGGCTGGATCAAAACAGGCGCTTTCAAGAAATACGCTAGTGGTTTCTTCGGTCACACCGGAATTGATTCCGCCCAACACTCCGGCAATGCACATTGGCCCTTCGGCATCGCCAATCATCAGGTCTGATGCTTGCAGTTTACGTTCCTGCCCGTCGAGCGTGATAAAAGGGGTGCCCTCGTTATAGAACTTCACTTTGACGTGTTTGCCACGGATTTTCTCTGCGTCGAAAGCGTGAAGCGGTTGGCCGAGTTCGTGCAACACAAAATTGGTTACATCCACCACCACATTTTTTGGGGTTATACCAATGCTAACCAATCCTTTTTGCAGCCATTCGGGTGAGTGCTGCACTTTCACGTTTTCTATCAGCAACCCACTGTATCTCGGGCATGCTTGCCCGGCTTCTACCGAAATTTTGATGGCATTGCCTGAAGCTGTTGTAAATGAAGACAGGTCAGGGTAGTACAGGTCCACCGTTTGCGTTTGCCTTAGAAATGCTGCCAAATCACGCGCAACACCAAAGTGACTGAAGGCATCGGTGCGATTGGGAGTGAGTCCAATTTCGAAAACATAATCCGACTCCAGGTTCAAATAGGTAGCAGCTGCTGTTCCGACGGGTGCCTCTTCGGGCAAAACCATAATTCCGTCATGACCATCACCCAGTCCAAGCTCACTTTCAGAACATATCATGCCGTGGCTTTCTTCTCCCCGGATTTTAGACTTTTTAATCTTAAATCCATTCACATCACCCTCCGGAAACAGGGTTGTTCCAACAGTGGCCACTAACACTTTCTGGCCGCGCTCCACGTTGGGTGCTCCGCAAACAATGGGCAATGGCTCTCCGGAACCGACATCTACCCGGGTAACGCTGAGTCTGTCGGCGTTGGGATGTGGCGATTTTTCTACCACGTGCCCCACTACCACTCCTCTCATTCCTCCGGCAACGCGCTCTACCGCTTCAACACCCTCTACTTCAAGACCAGTATCGGTCAGAATCGCGGCAATCTCCTCGGGATCAGCGTTAATATTGATATACTTTTTAAGCCAATGGTATGAAATCTTCATTCGGTTATCATTTTTTCAGCAGTTTCTACGCTGAGGTCACAAAAATAGGAATAAGCGGTGACGCAAAGATATATGCATCGATTCAGGAAAACCGCGACGCACGCGTGATCAATAAACTCAGTTTCAACTCACAGCACTAAATTGCGATGGAAACATGGTATCCACAGTGATTGCGAACGTTAAACACTTTTCCGGTATCAAAAATCAGGTATTGTCCTTTAATTCCGGCGAGTTTGTATGCAAAGGAGTGGGTTTTATCGAGCCGGATGCTGGTCACTTCGGTGGGGTATTGAATGACCGGATATTGAATTTGGTAGATTTCATTTTTGGCGCTAACGTATTCTATCAGGTGCGAGCTGAGCATCGATCCGAGCATTTCTTTTTGGGCGACAAGATCAATATCGGGTGCACTGTTGAGCAACATTTTTCGCCAGTCGGTTTTATCAGACACAAACTGCTTAAGCTCCACCTCTATTTGTCCAGCCAACTGACGATAAGGCGTTTCGGCGAGCACAATGGCACGCGAGGCACCTTGATCCATCCAGCGCGTGAGGGTTCCCGAAGCGCGGGTTACCCCCACTTTCAGATTTCCTGAAAAAGCCAGATAAACCACGTGGGGTTGATGGTGATGACGCGACTCCCACTCCGATGTATTTTCTAGCTCTAGGTGTGCCTCGCACAACTCCGGGCGAATAACGCAGGCTGCTGCTTCGGGCGCTTCTGTAAAACACTGATAGCAAAAGCCCTGGTAGGTTTTGCGAATAACGCGATCGCAATTGATGCAGGTGATTTTGCCGCCGAACTGCATATTTAGCGTATTTCCCAACATTTCATGGAGTGCGAGCTCTCCGTCGTTACCTTCTAAAAAGTAGTTAACTTCCTCACCATTTTCAACGCGCATTTTATTTAGTCGGATAATCATTGTCTATTACTTTTGCAGTGCAAGTTATTAATCCTGTTTTTATCTTTATAGCAGGCAATGCTTTACTGAATGTGAACCGCTGAAGTTCAGCCCTTGTAAAACTTAAACAAAACCCATGTCACTGAATTCTATTGTTTCGTGGCTCATGAAAAAGCGTATCCATCAGATCGAGCTTTTTCTGAAATATCCGCACGAGGTTCAACAGGAAACATTTGATCACCTGATACATACTGCCCGCAACACCACATGGGGCAAGAAATATAGCTATGCGGATATCAAATCTGTCGAAGCATTTAAGCAGCGGGTTCCTGTGCAAAGCTACGAAAGTCTTCACCCCTACATTGAGCGGCTGATGCGCGGTGAACAAAACCTGCTGTGGCCCACTGAAGTCAAATGGTTTGCCAAATCATCGGGCACCACCAGCGCGCGAAGCAAATACATTCCGGTGAGCCGCGAAGCCTTAGACGATTGCCATTACAAGGGAGGCAAGGACCTGGTGGCCTGCTACTACCACAACAACCCAGATGCTGCACCATACAGCGGAAAGACCTTGTCGATGGGCGGAAGCAGCACTGTAAACGAATTTCGCTCTGATTCCTACACCGGTGATCTTTCGGCCATCATTCTCAAAAACCTTCCAATCTGGGCGGAGCTCAAGCGAATTCCGAATAAAAGCACGGCGCTGCTCGAAAACTGGGAAGAAAAAATTACCCACATGGCAGAAACCACCCGAAAGCAGGATGTTTCTACAATCATCGGCGTTCCTTCCTGGACACTTGTTTTGCTCAAGCGAATTCTCGAAATTGAAGGAAAGAATGACATTCGTGAAGTGTGGCCCCATCTGGAACTTTTCATGCACGGCGGAGTAAGTTTTAAACCCTACGAAAGTCAGTATCGCTCAATTATCAGTGGAAACATTCACTACTACGAAAGTTACAATGCGTCTGAAGGCTATTTTGGAATTCAGGATAAGAACGATGGAGACGACCTGTTGCTCACACTGGACTACGGTATTTATTACGAATTCATGCCGCTGGAAGAGCTGGGTAAGGAATTTCCCCGCACCCTATCGCTTGATCAAGTAAAACCCGGCGTAAACTACGCCATTATCATCTCAACCAATGCCGGTTTATGGCGATATATGATTGGCGACACGGTAAAGTTTACAAGTGTTTCTCCTTATCGCATCACGGTGAGCGGAAGAACCAAACATTTTATCAACGCCTTTGGCGAAGAGCTCATTATTGAGAATGCAGAATGCGCCCTGCTTCAAGCTTGCAAGGCAACAGGGGCGTCAATTACCGATTATACTGCAGGTCCTATTTACATGAGTAACAACCAGGCTAGCGGGCACGAATGGCTCATTGAGTTTTCAATTGCACCAGACAACATCGAGAAATTTACCGACGTTCTGGATAATGTTCTTAGAGACGTGAACTCGGACTACGACGCCAAACGCTTCAACGACCTGACGATAGCGCGGCCGTGCATTCACCCTGTAGCGGCCAACACATTTTACAATTGGCTTAAAAGCAAGGGTAAGCTGGGCGGTCAGCACAAAATTCCACGGCTCAGTAACAACCGCGAGTATATTGATGATATTCTGGAACAGGTTTTGGAAAGCACCCGCACATCATGAACCGATTGGCTGTTTTTTCACTTTTGTTCTTTGTCATGCCCGTTTTTGCACAAAAGATGGAGCTGCAATTGTTGTATGAAATTGAAAAACCGCACCACCTTATTTGGACCGACAACCTACAGAACCTCTATATCATCGACGATTCAACTATCGAGATGGTGGCCCCTGAGGGAGAGGTAAAATATCAAAACAGCCAACTGAATCTGGGCAGAATCACTTCCGTAGATTTCAACTTCTCGCTCAAGCCAATGGTTTTTTACCAATTACAAAACACCATTGTCATTCTCGATAACACCTTGAGTATGCAGGGAAATCCGGTACGTCTTTCAGAACACAACCTCAACTGGGTGAGTGCCGCTGCCAAATCCATCGACAATCATTATTGGCTTTTTGATTTACAGAACTTTGAACTCATTCGAACCGACAATTCTTTTAAGCGTGTGCGGTCATCGGGAAACATCAGTCAGATGCTACAGCAAAATATCCAACCCAACTTTATGGTGGAATATGACAGCTGGGTTTATGTAAACAATCCTGAAACGGGAATTCTTGTGTTTGACATTTTCGGCACTTATTTTAAACAAATCCCCATTTTGGGTCTGAAGCATTTTCAGATCAATGAGCGCTATATCACCTATTTTGCCGACCAGCAACTGCATCGCTACGATTTACTCACTTTTGATACCGTTCAATTGTCGCTGCCTGTTGGTCTCGCAACCGATGCTCGGCTGGTAAAGGATTTATTATTTATTTCGACCGAAACAGGAGTGCACGTTTTCAGGGTGATTTAGTGTGATAGCGGTGCTTGCGAAGGACATTAGCATTACCGGAACAAATTTGTATTTTCGTTTGCCCAAAAACTGAAGGAATATGCACATTGCCATTGCAGGAAATATTGGTTCTGGAAAAACCACCCTCACGAAACTACTCGCTCAACATTACAGCTGGGAAGCTCATTTTGAAGACGTTGATGAAAATCCATATCTCAATGACTTTTACAACGACATGCAGCGGTGGTCATTTAACTTGCAGATATACTTTTTGAACAGTCGGTTTAATCAGGTGACAGAAATTCACGCCTCAGGCAAAAAAGTAATTCAGGATCGCACCATCTATGAGGACGCCTATATTTTTGCTCCCAACCTGCACGCCATGGGGCTGATGACCACCAGGGATTTTGAAAATTACTTTTCTCTGTTTTCACTCATGGATTCCTTTATTTCACCTCCCGACCTTCTGATCTATCTACGTGCCAGCGTTCCAGCTTTGGTTGAGCAGATTCAGCAGCGCGGTCGCGATTATGAAGAATCGATTCGGCTCGATTACCTCAAGCGACTCAACGAGCGGTATGAAGCTTGGATTTCGACCTACGACAAGGGTAAGCTACTGGTGATTGATGTGGATAATAACAACTTTCACAACGACAAGGAAGACCTGGGCCGGATCATCAATAGCATCGATGCCGAAATTCACGGGCTATTCGAGTAATCCTTCTTCCTTTTTAGGGGTCATCGCCTGAATCAATAGTGCGATGGAAATCACCAACGCTGGTCCAATCAGGTTATACCACAGATAAGCCACATTGAAAATGTCGTGTTTATCGAGAAAAAACAACGTGATAATTATCGCTTCAGCAATTAGGGCAGCAATAAATACCGCATTTCCTTTAACGCGTTTGAAGAAAATAGCCACCAGAAAAATCCCCAGAATGGTTCCGTAAAATAATGAACCAAGGATATTAACCAATTCAATGAGGTTGGCAAAGAGCGTGGCCATGTGAGCAAACCACACCGCCATTAAACCCCAACCGAGGGTAAACCAACGCGACATGCTTAGCATTTTCTTTTCGGGCACTGGATTTTTCTGGCTGCGTCGGTAGAAATCAATGGCGGTAGTTGACGCAAGCGCACTCAATTCTGCAGAAGTGCTCGACATGGCAGCAGAAAAAATAACGGCCAGCAGCAGCCCCACCATTCCTATGGGCAGATATTCGGTAATAAAAGTGATGAAAACGTAATCGCTGGTTTTGGTTTCGGCATTTGGATTTACTGCTGTAATCAGGCCGGTGAGCTCATGTTGCACTCTGATTTCTTCGAATTCCTGCTGCTCTATTTCAAACTTAGCTTGCTCTACCGTTGCGTCATCACCACGCCGCAGGGCCTCTACCATGCGGTTGGCAGCAGCCCGTTTCTCTTCAAACACAATTGTTGAAGCGGCTTCTAATTCTGCCAATTCATCGGCATATTCCGATTGCCTAACCTGCTCCAATTCCACCTGATTAAAGAAAATAGGTGGCTGTGTATAGAGGTAAAAAATAAAGGTCATTACTCCAATGAACAGAATCAAAAACTGCATCGGTATTTTAAAGAAGCCGTTAAAAAGCAGTCCTAAACGCATCTCTGCCATCGACTTACCGCTGAGATAACGTTGTACCTGCGACTGATCAGTACCGAAATAGGACAGAGCCAAGAAACATCCGCCAATCAATCCGCTCCATAAATTGTATTTACTGGAAGGATCGAATTCGAGGTCGATCATATTCATCTTTCCGAGCTTTCCGGCCACCTGCACTGCCTCGCCCGGGCTGAGGTGCGGCGACAGGTAATGGAAAATAAGAATGAGGGCCACAACCATTCCTCCCATCATCACAGCCATCTGGAGTTTATGGGTTTGACTGACGGCAACAGAGCCCCCCACCACTGTATAGAGAATAACCACCGCCCCGATAACCAAAATCGTTGTGTCCAAATGCCAACCCATTACCTTTGACAAAACAATGGCCGGTGCGTAAATCGTTATTCCGGCTGCCAATCCACGACTCACCAGAAACAGCGCTGCAGCGAGCCAGCGTGTTTTGATATCGAATCTGTTTTCGAGAAACTCATAGGCCGTATAAACTTTGAGTTTAAAATACAGCGGGATGGCGAAGATGCAGATCAGCACCAACGCGATGGGCATACCAAAATAAAACTGCACAAAGCTCATTCCCTGCTCGTAGCCTAGGCCGGGGGTAGATAGAAAGGTAATGGCACTGGCCTGGGTGGCCATAATCGACAGGCCGATCGTCCACCACTGCGTTCGTTTGTCGCCACGGAGGAAATCAGATGAGCTTCCCTTTCTGGATTTCCACATTCCGTAGATTGCAATTCCGGCAAGACTTCCTATCAGCACCAAATAATCGAGTGTACTCACGACAGCCAACGGGTTAAAAAGTAAAACAAAACGATCAGACACACCAGATACACCATCAAAAAGAGGTAAACCCTTTTCCAAGTTCCCAATATGGGTGGTTTATCATTTTCCATGCTGGCCATAAGCAATAATGTTAGCTAATAAGCGATAGGCTCCCGGAACACCGGCAGGCACCTGTCGAAAAAAAGAAATTCCGGTATAAATAAATGTTCCATTTCCATAATTTGCAACGATCAAACCTCCGGGGGTAGGGTCTTCTCCCGGATCGTTCCAAGATATTATTGATTCATACGCCGGATCCCATTCATCGGCAAAATATAGACCCCGCTCCTGCACCCAGCCTTCAAAATCTGTATCGGTGAGTTTGTTGGGCCAGTTCAGCAACGGATGATTTTTATCAGAAAAAGAGGGCTTAGCGCTTTCATCTGTGACCCGGTTTCGCGAAATGCGAAACGGAAATGGACCGATTTCCGAAGTCACCAAACCATGAGACACATTGTACTGAACAATTAAGTTTCCGCCTTCTTCGACGTATTTGATTAAACGGTGATTAACTCCAGCCAGCGGCGAGTGCACATTGTATGCCCGAATGCCAATCACAATGGCATCGAATACAGACAGGTCGGCAGTTCCGATATCGCTAACCGCGAGTTGGGTAACATGATATCCCATAGCCAATAAAGCTTCGGGCACGTCATCGCCTGAGCCCATCAGATAGCCCACATTTGTGGCACCCGGCGCCAGATCAAAACTAACTGCCCTAACATTTGATTCGTATAGCAATTGCTGTGTGGGGATGTGATCGTAGCTGATGGTTTTTACCCGTTGAGCGTATTTCCCTTCAGCCGTTTCTGCAATGAGCTGCACATCACCATCGATGGCGTCAGCTCCAGGCAGTAGATCAAATGTAAATACCTGTTCTTCATTTCGACGGTTGAGTTCAAATTCAATTTTATCGGGACTGCTCTGCCACCCTGCGGGCAACGACGGCCGTAGGGTTCCTTTTTGTGAATCGGCATGTGCCTTAAGTCGTACTTGAATGGCAGTAGGCTGTCGGTTGAGTGACATGACCACACTTTCGGCCGGATTCACAGAGAGCTTCGGTACAACCGTGAGCAGGCGCATTTGTTCGCCTTTGGCGCGGTCGGCCCATTTATGAATGACCGGAACATTAATCACCAATGAATAGTTAAGCACCTCCACATTTACATCAACAGAAAATGGCCATTCACTCTCTGCCATGCCGCGCAGCATTTGGTCTGCAACAACAAATTTTCCATCGAGGGGCGGTTCTTTCAACCAGTATTGTTCAGAATAAGGATGATTTTCATGCACGCCCATTTGAATGGGTATCAGGTGGGTCCGGTTATACTTTAAATCGTGATGCAAAGTAGTATCGAGCTGATTGACATGAAAACCACGAATGGTTACTGGCAGTGGACTGCGGTTTAAAAAGCTCACATCTACTTTAACTTTGCTTCCCGGAGTCACTTCGTAATAACCACTTAACGCTTCAAACCAAAGGCCGGCCGCTTGTGTTATCATCTCGCGAATATGTCGCAGTTTTTCCGCTTTAAACCGAAATTCGGGCATGGATTCGATGGCTCTGGCCACCTCAATCATCTTCGAAACACTTTCGTGAGGCCGAGCTACATCATATGAATGGAGCAGCTCTCCAATCAACATTTCGACTTGGTCACCCCCTTTTTCTGATGACCATCTCAGGGATTGGGCCGTAAACAAGGAATCGCCGGTTCGATTGCCCTTAATCCATTGCAAGTACTCCATATCGGAGCCGCGTTGGAGCGTTGTTCCAAACCCTTGGCTGCTGTGCTGGCTGCGGCTGATAGAAGCCACCTCACCCATGGATCGTCCGAGCAATGGTTCAAAATCGCTGACTTCAAAAGCGATAATCGAAGGGTCGGTTTTGGCGCGTTCGGGAAGGGTTTTATCCCACCAACTGCTGACGTTGTGCCACAACTGGCGGGGTTGCCAAGTATCGACATGCGCTAACTGATGGGGAAAGGCATCGGGGTCGGCGGCAAGGTCAAAAGCTTCTACAGAAAGCAACGCACTGGCGGTATGGTGTCCGTGGCCCCGGAAATCGATATGTGAAAACCGATTGATGATGACGTCGGGTTGGAATTTACGGATGATCCACACCACATCCTCGAGCATGGTTTTTTGATCCCAAAACTCGAAGGTTTCGTCTGGATTTTTGGAGTATCCGAAATCTACGGCTCGGGTAAAAAATTGCTTCCCACCATCCACACGCCGGGCAGCGAGCAACTCTTGCGTTCGGATAAGTCCGAGTTCCGCGCCGATTTCTGTTCCGATTAGATTTTGACCGCCATCACCACGGGTAAGAGACAAATAAGCTACCTCCACCCTTTGCTGATTAACAAGATGTGTAATCAACCGGGTATTTTCATCGTCGGGATGTGCGGCAATGTACAGCACTCTGCCCAGATTATTTAGCTTTTGAATTTCGTGCTGAATTTCAGCAGATGTCCACTGACGTCCGTACTGAGCAAAAAGGGTAATGGGTAATGCCCATAAAAGGCAACATACAATCCTGATCATTATTTTTGGGCTGTATTCGCGGTTTAGACTAAAATCAGCCCGAAAATAAGATGTTTATCCGGAACAGTTCTATATACTGGGTGGAGATTTGACATTCGGGGAATGTGCTCCCCAATTGGTGTGTTTCTTATCGTCGGCTGGTTCAGCTATAAAGGCTTCCAGATCGGACCAAGTTCCTCTCCATCGCTGATACAAAAATTCGTATTCATCTGGCCAGTCTTTGCTTGGAAGCACTTTCAGCGATTCGATACAGAAGTGAGGCTCGTCGGTGGTGTGCTTGAGCTTATCAATTTTACGTTGCTCGCATTCGGTTGCAGCGGGACGAGGTGCGGAAGGTTGCTCGATGACCACACGCACTTTTTCTACACTTTCGGCTCCAACTCCGGAATGATCTCGAAGCACATATCGCGTGTGTGTATTCTCATGAACTGCAAAACCAGGCTTCAACACCTGTAGCAATTCGGCAGGCGCACTGTCGTTTTGGCACAAATGCTCGGTCATCGCATCGCTTCCTTTTTCTACAAAAGGATTAGCTAAGGTGTCTCGACCCATAAAATGAAAGACCCACAACAAACTGGTTGCGGCGATGAATATCAAGGCGATAAGAAATTTCTTTTCCATGTGGATGATGCTAGTGATTGATCGTTGGCTTAATCCGTTTTTTCATTGCACTTTCGAGTTCGAAACTACTGCAAAAACCAGGCCTTTTAGTGAACATATGTTAAAATTTTCACCACATCAGAACCTCGATTTTTTTACGGGCAACGATTTCAGAGATTAATATTATACACTTGCCCTTCCACGGTTACTGTTGCATTGTCGTCACAATTTCCGTTGCCGTAATCGAGCGTAAATGTTGGATATCCATCGGGGTAAAGATCAAGCGTTCCTTGCACCACCCACGGACAGCCAACTTTTACCACCAGTGGATCGGATATATTGATGGTATAGGGAATTCCTGTTCGGGTTATTCCTTCAGCATCTCCGGTAATTTCGTATACATCGTCGAGCCACCACCACCATGTCCCCTGGCCTTCGGTCCATTCACGCGTTCTGCTCGACTCCCAGAAGGAGGTCCACGAACCATCGGGAGCGGTAAGCGTCACATTTTCTTCAACCACCGAATATTTTAAATTTCCGGTAACGGGATCAGCACCCAGATTGGTCACCGTTCTGGTTCCCTGTAGGTGATGATCAATAACATGATAATCCTCAAGTTCGGTAATGATTTGCGTTCCCGCGCTTTGATAAAGACCGGTAATGGTGACGTGAATTTTACCACGTCGGCCAATGCCGTAATCATCATAGCAATTTGATTCGCCAAAGTCGATGGTCAGTGAATAGGGAAATTGCACCGTATCCTGAAGAATTACGGTGACGCATTCGGGCAATCCATAATTGTTATCACGCAAATCGGATTCGCTTTTACCCACTTTATCTACTTGTGAAAAGGCATCAGCATAGGCGCCGTAGATCAGCGACATGTCTTTGGCTGCAGTAAGATCGTGATTTTCCGGCTCTTCTTCCTTCTTGCAGGAAACGAAGATAAACAAGGCACAAATTAATGCGAAAGCGGAGTTGGTATTCATGGTTACAGTTTTTGGTTTCGTTCTTTAAACGCATTACTCATTCATTGAATTGTATTGCAGAAACCAATTTAAAAAAATAAAATGGTTTTCGTCGTGCTGCTTTACTGATCTTCCACCCTTTTTACCCATTCTTCTATCCTAAATGAAAGCGGGTTATTTTCATCTGCGGATGGTTGCCTAATCGTGGTCGATTTCCATGCCCCTTCAGCAAGCTGGGGGAAAAAAGTATCGGCTTCGGGTGCGCAATCTACCTTGGTAATCAATATCCGATCGACCAGATTTTTTTCGAGGGCTTCTCGATAGATCATTCCGCCACCGATAATAAACACTTCGTTCTTTCCTTCCTTATCTGCTGCCCTTTTGGCCACCTCAATCGCTTCTTCCAAAGAGAAAACCACGGTTGCACCAGGTGCGCTGTACTGTTGTTGTTTGGTAACCACAACATTCAATCTTCCGGGCAATGGTCTGAATTTTTCCGGTATAGATTCATAATTCTTTCGGCCGGTGATCACGGGGTGACCCAGAGTAGTTTGTTTAAAGAACCGCATGTCTTCCGGAAGGTGCCAAAGCAGTTTATTGTCTTTGCCTATGGCCAGATTGCGCGCAACGGCAACAATGATGGTGATGGTCATTATACAGAAACCTCGGCTTTGATGTGCGGTTGCGGATCGTAATTCACCAATTCAAAATCTTCGAATCTGAATTCAAATAAGTCTTTTACTGCAGGATTTATTTTCATTTGAGGGAGTGAGCGAGGATCTCGTTCCAACTGAAGTCTTGCCTGATCGAGATGATTCTTATATAAATGTACGTCGCCAAAAGTGTGGACAAACTCTCCAGGTTTCAGGTCACAAACCTGAGCGACCATTAGGGTAAGCAGTGCATAAGAAGCAATATTAAAAGGAACACCGAGAAAAGTATCGGCACTTCGTTGATACAACTGGCAGGATAATTTTCCATCTGCAACATAAAATTGAAACAGGCAATGGCAGGGCGGTAATGCCATTTCATCCACCAGTGTAGGGTTCCATGCGGAAACAATATGCCGTCGGCTGTCGGGATTGTTGCGCAAGCCTTCGATCAGATTTTTAATTTGATCCACACTCTCTCCATTGGGTCCGGGCCAAGATCTCCACTGATAGCCATAAACGGGTCCGAGTTCGCCGTTCTCATCTGCCCATTCGTCCCATATTCTCACGCCGTTTTCTTTCAAATAAGCAATATTGGTTTCTCCTTTTAGAAACCACAGCAACTCATGGACGATGGAGCGAAGATGTAATTTTTTTGTGGTGAGCACTGGAAAACCCGCGCTGAGGTCAAATCGCATTTGGTGACCAAAACAACTCAGTGTTCCGGTGCCGGTACGATCGCTTTTATCCACGCCGTTTTCCAGGATATGATCGAGCAGATTGAGGTATTGTTGCATGGCAAACTTTTACTTTGCCCAAAGGTATAAAGACCCCGCTTGAAGGGGTGCTCCTGTTAATAAATATTGATAATTCAGAGAAGCATTCCCACGATGGCCGCCGTGGACATACAGGCCAGCGATCCACCGAGAAGCGCGCGCACGCCGAGCTGTGCCAGCAGGTCTTTTCGGTGTGGAATAAGCGTTCCAATTCCCCCGATCTGAATCCCGATAGAAGCGAAATTGGAGAAACCACATAGAATATAAGTGGCCATGATAATTGACTTTGAATCGGCAAACTGTCCACCGTCCTTCATGTGGCCAAGGGTGACATAGGCATAAAATTCATTGAGAATGGTTTTTTCGCCGAGCAACTGCCCCACCAGCACCATGTCACTCGGTGCTACACCGATCATCCAAGCCAAAGGAGCACCGATGTAACCGAGGATAAATTGAAACGACAATTTATCATATATGGTATTATCGGCAATAATTTTATTAATACCGGTCCAATTGCCAATCAGGTCCCCGAGCATCCAGTTGCCCATATAAATCAAAGCGGTAAACACGAGCAGCATTGCTCCCACGTTCACCGCCAGCTTAAGTCCATCGGAGGTGCCATTGGTAATGGCTTCGAGCACATTGGTGCCCATTTTCTCTTTAGAAATAACCATCGTGTCGTCTATCTTCTCCTTTTCAGGAACGAGAATCTTGGCCATTACTATTGCGGCGGGTGCGGACATAATGGAGGCGGTGAGCAGGTGTTTCGCAAAGAGCATTCGCTGCACCGGATCGTCACCACCCAGAAAATTTATGTACGATGCCATCACTCCGCCGGCAATGGTAGTCATTCCTCCGGTCATCATGCACATGATTTCGGAACGGGTCATCCCACTGAGGTATGGTTTAATAAGCAGCGGCGATTCTGTTTGGCCGAGAAAAATATTACCCGCAGCAGAAAGGCTTTCTGCACCAGAAAGGCGCAGCGTTCGCTTCATCAACCAGGCAAACCCATAAACTACTTTTTGAAGGATGCCCAGATAATACAGCATCGAAGTCAGTGCAGAAAAGAAAACAATGGTTGGCAACACGCGAAAAGCGAAGTTGAGCAATCCTTCGGAAACGGTTCCGGTAGCAAAGCTTGAAAAGAGAAAATCGGAGCCGAAGTCGGTGAAGGAAATAATTCTAACAAATCCTCCTGCCAGGTATTCAAAAACGACCTGTACCGCATCGACTTTCAAAATCAACACGGCCAATACGATCTGAAAAATGGTGCCTTTGATTACAAGCGGCCATGAAATCGATTTGCGATTGGTTGAAAACACCCATGCCAGAGCGGTGAGGAAAATCAAGCCAATGATCCCGCGCAGTATATCCATTACGTATGTTTAAATAAGGCGGCAATATAGTAAAAGCAACGGGTATTGAAACAGGGAATTTAGTTTGGCTTTTGGTTGATTAAAACTCGATTTTGGGGTGGAGTAGATTCACAAGTACCATCGGCTACTACAAGGGTACCCCAGCCATTTTAAATTACAGAATACCCACAACCCGAACCTCCGTCACCAATATACTGAACCCATTGCTCCTCTCCTTCGGCATCCACTTTTCGCGCGGTAATATTTCTATAACCTACACCAATTCATTGAAAACTGGTCATGAAGTAACCACCAGATAGGCGGGCGCTACGTTCCTTGTCCGTCGCCACTTCGGTCGGACTGCCGAAAATTAAAAGCTTGCCAAAAAGCTATTCCTTTCCTTTTCTTTTTGCAATCTCATCACGAATGCGGGAAGCGGCTTCATAATCTTCGCGGTCAATGGCAGACATGAGTTGTTCTTCGAGCTCTTTGAGGGTTAGTTCTTCAGAAGTCAGCTCAATTTGCCGCTCAAGATCTTCCGTCTCCATTTCACCGATGGCTTCTGCATCCTCTTCCTCATCTACTATGATTCCAGCAGAACTGAGAATAAACTCGTAGGTATAGACCGGAGCTTTGAACCGAACAGCGAGTGCCACGGCATCAGATGTTCGCGCATCGATTTCGTAGGTTTCAGGAAAACCCTCGCGTGCACAAATCATTTTGGCGTAAAAAATTCCTTCGATCAGGTTGTAAATGATTACCTCTTTTACAGCCAGCTCGAAGGTATCTGCAAAAGTTTTAAATAAATCGTGGGTAAGCGGGCGACTGGGGGTCATTTTTTCCATCTCAATTGCAATGGCCTGCGCTTCGAACCCGCCTATGATAACGGGCAAACGTCTTTTGCCATTTTGCTCACCAAGCACCAGCGCATAAGCACCCGTTTGGGTCTGGCTGTAAGTTAAACCTACGATTTGCAGTTTGATTTTCTCCATACTCACTGCTGTGCAGCAACTTTCACCGTTTTCTAATTCCTAAGATAACACTTTATTTATTGGCATTAAAAGCTTTTGTCGCTTCAATCAATTTTGGCAGCACTTCAAATGCATCGCCAACAATACCGTAGTCGGCAGATTTGAAAAACGGTGCATCTTTATCGGTGTTCACCACAACAATAACTTTAGAGCTGTTCACTCCTGCCAAGTGCTGAATGGCGCCTGAAATCCCAACCGCAATGTACAGGTTAGGCCGGATGGCCACACCCGTTTGCCCTACGTGTTCGTGGTGCGGACGCCAGCCTGAATCGGCTACAGGGCGCGAACAGGCGGTTGCTGCTCCGAGCTCTTTAGCCAGTTCTTCAATCATTCCCCAGTTTTCTGGTCCCTTAAGTCCACGTCCTCCAGAAACAACAATGCTGGCTTCGGGCAACGGAACCGCTCCATCCGTGCTGGTGGGTTCAAAAGATTTTACGGTTACGCTTGTAGCACCGCCGTCAAAATCTGTTTGTTCTATCGACGCGCTACCTCCCACTTCTTTTAGTCCAACAGAATTGGGTGTTACAGAAATCACCTTTTTGTCTGCCTTCAATTCAAAGGTGGCTATTGCTTTTCCGCTAAAAACGTCTTTTTTCACCTTCCAGTCGCCATCGGTTTCGGGAAGTGCTGTTGCCCCGGAAATAGCGGCAGCATCAAGTCTTGCGGCCAACCGCGGCGCTACCATTTTACCGCTGTGATCGTGACTAAAAATAATGGCCTCAACTCCGTTTTCATCAACGAGTTTAGCCATCAGGCGCGTAATTTTCTGACCGTCGAAATCTTTGATAGCAGCGGCCACAATTACCCTGTCTGCACCATATTTACCTAGTCCACCGTCACCATCGATTTCTCCGTAGGTAACTACGATGGGCTCGGCACCCATTGCCTTGGCATAACTCACCGCCTCAAAACCGGCTTTGGTTATTTTGCCTTCTCTATGATCTACAAATACTAATGCTTTCATTTTAATCTATTGAATGGGGTTCTATTAAATCACTTTGGCCTCATTGTGCAGCAGATCGATCAATTCGCCTGCATTTTCGGCATCTATAAATTTGCAATCACCTTTTTCAGGAGGCAGTTGATACTGATGCACTGCGGTTTGCGGTGTGGCGTCAACCATCGCAACCACTTCGAGCGGTTTGGTTCGGGCAGCCATAATTCCACGCATATTCGGAATGCGCTGTTCGGCCATTCCTTTTGCTGCGCTCAAAACAAATCCGCCCTCCACTTCAACGGTTTCCATGCCACCTTGTACTTCGCGTACAATAGTTGCTACTGATCCGCTCACATCGAGTTTTGTTGCCAATGAAATATAGGGTAAATCAAGTAATTCAGCAATCATTCCTCCCACTTGGGCTCCGTTGTAATTAATGGTTTCCTTTCCGGTGAGGATCATGTCAAAACCCTTGTCCTTCGCATATGCCGAAATTTGTTTTGCCACAAACAAAGCGTCTGTTGGGTCGGTATCAATTCGCACTGCGTTATCTGCTCCAATTGCCAGCGCTTTTCGAATAACTGGATCATAATCGGCTCTCCCCACACTAATGATGGTCACCGAGCCGCCGCTGGCTTCTTTTAACTCGAGTCCACGCACCAGTGCGTACCATTCGTCATATGGGTTTACAATAAACTGCACCCCGTTTTCATCAAATATGGTATTGTTCTCAGTAAAAGCAATCTTCGCTGTGGTATCGGGAGCCTTACCTATGCAAACAAGTATCTTCATGGTTTTATTTTTAATTCAGAAATCGCGTCAAAAGTAACCAAAATTGCAGAAGTAAAGGCGTTGGATTGTGACCAAAAGCACCTTAAAATTCTTACACTAATTGCAGCAGGTTATGCCTAAAGCGGTATCCAAACCGAAGAAAAATCGATCTCCCAAATTTTAAAATCTGAATAGCCGGAAAGTGAGGGGCATTATTCCTACTTTTGCCCCCTGTTAATAAAGCATAGATAGCCATGAGGACTGTTCAGTTTAGAGAGGCCGTAGCAGAGGCCATGAGCGAAGAAATGCGACGTGATAAAAACGTATTTCTTCTCGGCGAAGAGGTTGCCGAATATAATGGTGCATATAAAGCCAGTAAAGGAATGCTGGATGAGTTTGGCCCAGAGCGCATTATCGACACGCCCATTGCAGAGCTCGGTTTTGCAGGCATTGCCATTGGAGCCGCGATGAACGGCTTACGCCCTATTGTAGAGTTCATGACTTGGAACTTTGCCATTCTGGCTGCCGATCAGATCATCAACAACGCGGCTAAAATGTTACAAATGTCGGGGGGGCAATACCCAATTCCGATCGTTTTCCGCGGTCCAAACGGGCAGGCAGGTCAGCTTTCGGCTACCCACTCTCAAAGTTTCGAAACGATGTATTCGCATATTCCGGGTTTGAAAGTGGTGACCCCTTCCAATCCAATGGATGCAAAAGGACTGATTAAGTCAGCCATTCGCGATCCAGATCCGGTGCTGATCATGGAGTCTGAGCGGATGTATGGCGATAAGGGTGAAATTCCAGAGGGAGAATACCTGATTCCAATTGGTGTGGCCAATGTGATACGCGAAGGAACAGATGTCACCATCGTTTCGTTCGGAAAGATCATCAAAGAAGCCATTAAGGCCGGCGAAGAACTGGCTAAAGACGGTATCAATGCAGAAATTATTGACCTCCGAACCATTCGACCATTAGATATCGACACCATTGTGCGATCTGTTAAGAAAACAAATCGCCTGGTTATTCTGGAAGAAAGCTGGCCGGTGGGTTCTGTGTCTACTGAAATCGCCTACCGCGTGCAGCGCCATGCATTCGACTATTTAGATGCCCCTGTGCGCCGACTAACCATGAAAGACACTCCACTTCCGTTTGCCACTACCCTAATTAGTGAAGCATTGCCCTATGCCGGCGATGTGATTCAAACTGTAAAAGAAGTGCTTTACCGGTAATAGGACGCAACCTTCCAACACTGTATTCAAAAACATAATAAAGCGGTAATAACAGCAATAGCAGTCAAAAGTCCAAAAAAGCTATTTTTGCCGACCGAATTTAAAAAGTAAAACCAAACAAAGATGGAGAACATTATTTATTTGGTGCCACTGATGGCACTTGTAGGGCTCGTTGTGATGGCCGTAAAAGCCAAATGGGTCAATAAACAGGATGCCGGAAATGAGAAAATGGCCAGTTTGGCCAATCACATCCGCGAAGGTGCCCTCGCATTTTTAGACGCAGAATACCGTGTCTTGTCGATATTTGTAGTGGTTGCAGGAGCGCTGCTCGGCGTCATCTCCTTTCTGGTTCCTCACTCACACTGGTTTATTGTAATTGCCTTTGTTATTGGAGCGGTGTTTAGTGCCGTGGCCGGAAACATCGGAATGCGCATTGCTACTGCTGCCAACGTTCGAACAACCCAGGCGGCACGAACCAGTCTCAAAAAAGCCCTGGAGGTTTCTTTTAACGGTGGCACCGTGATGGGACTGGGTGTAGCTGGTTTGGCCGTATTTGGACTGAGCACGCTGTTCATCATTTTATTTGGCTGGCTCATGGGTGGTCAGTGGACCAATAACGAGGATATGGTCATCGTTCTCGAAGCTCTTGCGGGCTTCTCACTCGGTGCTGAGTCTATCGCACTGTTTGCCCGTGTGGGTGGTGGAATTTACACCAAGGCTGCCGACGTAGGCGCCGACCTTGTGGGTAAAGTTGAAGCCGGAATTCCAGAGGATGACCCCAGAAACCCTGCAACCATTGCAGACAACGTGGGAGACAACGTAGGTGATGTTGCGGGTATGGGCGCCGATCTTTTCGGCTCGTACGTGGCAACGGTTTTGGCAGCGATGGTATTGGGTAATTATGTGATCCGCGACATGGGCGGTGCTATTATCGACGACGGTTTTGGCGGAATCAGCCCGATTTTACTACCCCTTGTGATTGCCGGACTGGGTATTATTTTCAGCATTATCGGTGCAATGGTCGTCAAAATTAAAGATGATAACGCCAAAGAACCCGAAGTGCAAAAAGCACTGAACATCGGAAACTGGGGGTCGATTATCCTCACCGGTATTGCCTCTTACTTTATCATCGATTTGATCTTGCCAGACTATATTCAAATGGATTTCTTCGGGCAAGGAATTAAAGACATTTCATCTTTGCGTGTATTTGGGGCCGTTTTGGTTGGTCTAACAGTGGGCGGAGCGATATCGTACTTTACCGAGTATTATACCGGTCTTGGAAAGAAACCGGTTCTTGACATCGTTCAGAAATCAAATACCGGACACGCCACCAACGTCATTGCTGGTTTGGCTACGGGCATGATGTCCACTTTTGCTCCAATTTTATTGTTTGCTGGTGCCATTTGGGCAGCGTATGAATTGGCCGGTTTCTACGGCGTAGCGATTGCGGCTTCGGCCATGATGGCTACCACTGCCATGCAATTGGCTATTGATGCCTTTGGACCTATTGCCGACAATGCAGGTGGAATTGCAGAAATGAGTGGTTTGCCCGCTGAAGTGCGCGAACGCACCGACATACTCGACTCGGTTGGAAACACCACTGCTGCCATCGGAAAAGGATTTGCCATTGCATCGGCTGCGCTGACGGCTTTAGCTCTGTTTGCTGCTTATGTGACATTTACCGGCATCGACGGTATCAACATTTTTAAAGCCGATGTACTCGCCGCGTTGTTTATCGGTGGAATGATTCCGGTAGTGTTCTCCGCACTCGCAATGAATTCGGTTGGAAAGGCAGCCATGGAAATGGTTAAGGAAGTGCGGCGTCAGTTTAAGGAAATTCCGGGCATAATGGACGGAACCGGCGTGCCAGAATACGCCAAATGTGTGGATATTTCTACCAAAGCAGCCATTCGCGAAATGATGCTACCGGGCGCCTTGACCATTGTTACTCCGGTAATTATTGGTTTTGTGATGGGCCCTGAGGCACTTGGAAGCTACATGGCTGGTGTTACCGTTTCGGGTGTGCTTTGGGCTATTTTCCAGAACAACGCAGGCGGTGCGTGGGACAACGCCAAAAAATCTTTTGAAGCGGGTGTAATGATCGATGGAGAGATGACCTATAAAGGGTCTGAAGCACACAAGGCTGCGGTGACGGGTGATACCGTGGGCGATCCGTTTAAAGACACTTCCGGACCATCGATGAATATTCTCATCAAATTGACTTGTTTGATTGGTTTGGTCATTGCTCCACTGTTGGCGCAAGAGTTTCCCGAAGCCGACGTCCTTTCAAATACACAAACCAGCGCTAGCGGTGATTTCAACTATGATGAAAAAACGATGAATCTTACGCCCAGCGCTATCCGGGTTGAAGGAGCAACGCTCTTAGATGTGGCCAACGGACATGTATATTGGGATGCCACTAAAGTAGGCGGAAGCCACGACGGTTTAGTGAAAATCTATGATGGCCGCGTTGCTGTTGAAGACGATAAGATCACCGAAGGAGTGATCAGGATTGCCATGAGTTCTATCAACGTAATCGATGTTACGGACCGAGAGATGAATCAAAAACTGACCAGTCACCTCAAGTCCGATGACTTTTTTGCAGTAGACCAGTTTCCGTATGCCGTGTTTCACATTACCAACACCAATGGCCGTATCTCCGACGGAAAAATTGAAGCTGAAGGGACCATGAATATCCGCAGCATTTCGAATCCGGTATCAATGGTTTTGGAAATTAAACCGGCCGATCGCGAGGGTAATTCATACAAGGCGGCCGGAAGGTTTCAATTTGATCGAAGTCAATACAATGTGCGGTATCGCTCGGGCAAGTTTTTTCCTGACCTCGGCGATAAACTCATCCACGACGAAGTTAACCTGCGTGTTGAATTGATGCTGCAGCGAAATTAGTCTCCTGCAAACCAAAATATTATAAAATAAAAGAAGCCGTCTCAATCAGTATTGAGACGGCTTCTTTTATTCTGAAAGTATTCTTAAGAATGGCTTACTGCAGTTTCTTCCATTCCTGAATTTTCTCATCATTCATTTTCACATAGGCGTCCCAACCAGCTTCTTGGGCTGAGGCCTTGCTGAGTTCGGCAGCTTTAATGGCTCCTTTGTAGTCTTTGTTGGCTGCGTGAGCAAGCGCAAGTGTGTGAAGATTAAAGAACAGCGGGCGAATTTCTGTTGATTTTTTAGCCCACTCTAATGCCTTTGCTGGGTCTTTTCCTCGCTCAAGGTACCATCTTGCCGAGCTGTGATAAACACCGTAGGCATTTTCAATTTCATTAATCTTTGCCTGAATGTTTTCATCCGCCAATTCGTCCACTTCAACCGTTAGGTCGAGACAAACCTGGGTAGTTTCCCACGACAGACATAGGTTGGCCGCATCACTGCGCAGGTTGTTGAAATCGATCGTAAAGGTTTCGACAAAGCTGGCTTGCTCAGGATTTACCGTTACTTTCAGCGCCTCCTCCGAGTCTTGATATCCCGAGGTACCCGAAAGGTTTGGGTTGGTGTTGAACATCACCTGCCAGCTTTCTTTCCCAGGAATGGTAAACAAAGAGTACTCGCCTGCTGGGAGATCCTTACCGTTTACTTTTACATCCGTTGAGAATGAAATTTTGGTGGCCATGTTTGCCCCGGTTCTCCACATTTGGTCATATTTCACAAGTTCGCCAAAAACCGTTCTGTCTTTTGCGCTTGGACGGCTGTATTCAACCCGTACATCGGTTAGCCCTACCTCCTGCATAACAATACCCTTTGGGCTTGGTTTAGGTAGGCTCTGAGAAAATGCACCGACACAAAAAAACAGGCCGGCGGCAAGCATAGATAATTTTTTCATCGTTTACTTAGTTTTAATTCGCGGTAAAACTAAGCAAATTTTGCTGTTGACTACGCTACCTTAAGCTTGCTCATTTCTGATTTATTGAATTTTTCCCGAGCATAAGAAAGGGTAATTTTAAGCACGCCTCGCTCGTCTGATGAAGGGATTTCATACATGGCATCGGTCATAATCACCTCGCAAATAGACCGTAGCCCACGTGCTCCGAGCTTATATTCCATGGCTTTCTCTACGATGAAATCCAGCACCTGTTTGTCGAATGAGAGTTGCACGTGGTCGAGCTCAAAAAGTTTAATGTATTGCTTAATGAGTGCGTTTTTAGGCTCTGTGAGAATACGTCGCAGCGTAGGTTCGTTGAGCGGACTCAGGTGAGTCAGCACCGGAAATCGGCCGATCAATTCGGGTATCAAGCCAAAGGATTTTAGGTCTTGCGGTGAGATATACCTAAGGATATCGTCTTCGGAAAATTCCTGCTGGTCGGGAGAGCTGTAGCCAATCACACTGGTTTTAATCCGGCGGCGAATTATGCGGTCAATTCCGTCAAAGGCTCCGCCACAAATGAAAAGAATATTGCGGGTATTGACCTGAATTAGCTTCTGTTCTGGATGCTTTCGTCCGCCCTGAGGTGGCACATTGACGGTGGCACCTTCGAGCAATTTGAGCAAGGCTTGTTGCACGCCCTCACCAGACACGTCGCGGGTTATGGAGGCGTTATCCCCCTTGCGGGCAATTTTATCGATCTCATCGACAAAAACAATTCCGCGTTCGGCCAAAGCCACGTCGTAGTCGGCAGCCTGCAGCAACCGTGATAAAATACTTTCTACATCTTCACCAACATAGCCTGCCTCAGTAAGGATGGTAGCATCGGCAATGCAAAACGGCACGTCGAGCATTCGGGCGATGGTTTTGGCGAGCAGTGTTTTTCCGGTTCCGGTTTCACCCACCATAATGATGTTCGACTTCTCGATTTCAACATCGTCATCGGAAGTGGCTGGACGCTGCAGCAATCTTTTGTAGTGATTATAAACAGCAACAGAAAGCACCTTTTTGGCATCGTCCTGACCGATTACAAACTGATCGATATACTCTTTAATCTCCTTTGGTTTTTTCAACACCAAACTCGACTCAATCTGTTTATTGGCTTTGAGCGCAAACTCTTCTTTAATGATATTTTGCGCCTGACCGACACAACTCTCGCAAATATGCCCTGTTATACCGGCTATCAATACATTCACTTCGCTCTTTGAGCGACCACAAAATGAACATTTAACGTCCTTCTTTTCCATAGCGTTTTCTTTTGCGACTCCTGCGTCTCAGGCAGGTTTATTTTTTATGACGCACCAGCACCTCGTCAATCATTCCGTATTCTTTTGACTCTTTTGCAGTCATCCAAAAATCCCTATCGCTATCGTCCCAAACTTTTTGATAGGGCTGTCCGCTGTGCTCAGAAATTATTTTGTACAGCTCCTCCTTGAGCTTCTGAATCTCGCGATAGGTAATCTCAATATCGGAGGCCTGTCCTCGTGCTCCACCCATGGGTTGATGAATCATTACGCGTGAATGCGGCAGTGCAGTGCGTTTTCCAGCGGCTCCGGCACACAATAAGACGGCGCCCATTGATGCAGCCATTCCAGTACAAATGGTGGCCACATCCGGAGCGATGTATTGCATCGTATCGTATATTCCCAAACCGGCATATACCGACCCTCCGGGTGAATTCAGATAAATCTGAATGTCTTTTTTATTGTCGACAGACTCAAGAAACAATAACTGAGCTTGGATAATGTTGGCGATCTGGTCGTCGATGCCAGTACCGAGAAAGATGATGCGATCCATCATTAATCTAGAGAATACATCCATCTGAGCAACGTTTAATTGCCTTTCTTCGATAATATAAGGGGTTACCGCTTTAACATAGTCGTGAATATACTGACTACTGATTCCCTGATCTTTAACTGCGTATTTTTTAAATTCGTTGCCGTCCATTCTAAAATTAATGTTTGGTTGTAAAGTTAGCTATTACTCTATGAATCACATTCATCCTTGCTGGGCAAATGTTACAAACTCATCATAAGGTAAGGCGATTTCATTGATTTTTGCGGATTCTTTGATTTTATCCATCAATTTATTATCATAAAGTTGCTCGTAAATTCGACGCATCTCTTCCTGATTATTGAGTGACTCTCTGGCGTATTGATTCAGCTCTTCGTCGTCGGGCACTGGCATGCCGTATTGACGGAAGTTGTTGGCCAGCAATGACTTTGTATGCTCGATGACCTCTTCAGCTTCTACTTTGATTTCCATTTCTTTGATGAGTTGGTTTTGAAGCAACTGCCAAATTAGTCCACGTGCATATTCGGGATAATCTTTTTCTAATTCTTCGTCGGTAATCGGCTTTTCATTCGAAATGCGAATCCACCGCTTCAGAAACTCATCTGGAAGGGTAAGATTCAGCTTTTTTTCCAAGGCCTTCATTACTTCGCGCTTAAATAAGCGATCGGAATCCGATTCGAACATTTTTTCCATGTCGGTCTGAATGCGCTCGCGAAAGTCTTTTTCGGAAGTAACTTCGCCTTCTTTAAAGATTTTGTCGAAAAGTTCCTGATCAAGCGTTGCTGGCTGCATGCGCTTTATCTCTTTGACATTAAATCTAAAGTTGGTAGTAATTTCTGCGGCGTGTGCTTCGTCAATACCCAGCATTTTGGCCAGATCGCTGGTGCCTGAAGAAACTTTGTTGGGATCGATCACTACAAAATCGTCCGATTTCAGTCCGGTGAGCTTTTGGCGGGTATCCTCATCCTTTACAAACTCAATCGAAATGGAGCTGGTATTCATGATGCCCCCTTCCACGATCTCATCGTTTTCATTGAGTTCAACAAATGCTCCGAGCAGCATGTCTTTGTCTTCAGAAACCTCGGTGTCGCTAAGTTTCCCATATCTGCGGGTAATGCTTTGGATCTGCTCATCGATCATCTCTTCACTTACCGCCACTTTGTGGTAATCGAAGGCTGATGCTCCATCCAGTTTCACCTCAAATTCAGGTGCCAGGGCCAGATCGTAGTAGAATTTAAAATCTTCTGGTTCCTCCCAGTTTCCGGCGTCTGTGTGTTCTTCGCTTGGAATAGGGCTCCCGAGCACATCTAGTTTTTCCTCATCGATATGGTTTCGGATGGTCTTGTTGAGCAGGTCATTGATCTCTTCTGCGAGCAACGATTTACCGAATCGCTTTTTGATGATTCCCATTGGAACATGTCCCTGACGAAAACCCGGCAGATTCACTCGTCGCCGATAATCTTTCAAAGCTTTTTCATATTGCGGCTGATAGTCTGACTTTTCAATATCAATTTTCAAAACCGCATTCAGCTCGTCTTTCTTTTCCTGGGTAATATTCATATTACTTGTATGGTTTAAACAAAAAAGGCATAAGTCACAAAGGTTGTTGTCTGTGCTTATGCCCCGTATTGGTGCGGATGGAGGGACTCGAACCCACACACCTCTCGGCACCAGATCCTAAGTCTGGCGTGTCTACCAATTTCACCACATCCGCAATTCGACAAATAGTTAATCCGTCCGATTAACTTTCGGGCTGCAAAGGTACAAGTTATTTCCTTTGATATCCCTTAACGAATCATAAAAATGACGTGTTTCTGCCGACAAAACTTATAACTTTGTCCGATGTTGTTCAAATTCAATTAATGATCAGTATAGAACCGGGTCAGGTATCTGTGCCCCAATTTCATGCGTATTTGCTCGGAGCGGTTGGTCCGCGGCCGATTGCATTGGCCAGCACCATCGACACTCAAGGGCGACCTAATTTGGCTCCGTTTAGCTTCTTCAATGTTTTTAGCGCTAACCCACCGATACTGGTGTTTTCTCCAGCCCGACGCGGACGCGACAACACCACCAAGCACACCTACCACAATGTTAAGGACATGAAAGAAGTGGTGATAAACGTGGTGAATTTCGCGATGGTTCAACAAACTTCTCTGGCCAGCACCGAGTACGACGAGGGAGTCGATGAGTTCTCCAAGGCAGGTTTCACCGCGGTAACCTCTGATTTGGTTGCGCCGATGCGTGTAAAAGAATCGCCCGTACAGTTTGAATGCAAGGTGAATGAAGTGATCGAACTCGGAGATGCGGGCGGTGCGGGAAACCTGGTGATCTGCGAAGTATTGAAAATGCACATCGACCAAGCGATACTGGATGAAAACAAGGCCATCGACCAGCGCACCATTGATCTGGTTGCACGCATGGGGGGCAACTTTTACTGTCGTGCCACAGGCGACGCACTTTTTGAAGTTGCCAAACCCATCCGCAACAAAGGAATGGGTGTGGATCAGATTCCGCAAGAAATCCGCAACAGTAGATTTCTCACCGGTAATGACTTGGGACAACTCGGAAATGTGGAAACGTTGCCCGATGAAACTTCGGTGAATGAATATCGCCTAACCGATCTGAGCGACCTGTTTATTGAATTTGAAGATCACCCCAAACAACTCGAAGAAAACTTACATCAACACGCACACGAACTGCTGCTCGAAGGCAACGTGGAAGAGGCGTGGAAAACATTACTATCATTTAATAATTAAGAAATCATGTTTGAAATTAAAGGCACTATTAAAACCATTGAGCCAACACAGGTCATCAACGAAAAGTTCAAAAAAAGGGAATTTGTGATTAACGAGAGCTCCAGTCAATATCCGCAGGTATTGCCATTTGAATGCACGCAGGATAAATGTGACATGCTCGATCAATTTCAGGTGGGTCAGGAAGTGAAGATCACGTTCAATCTGCGCGGCCGCGAATGGACCAACCCGCAAAATGAAACCAAGTACTTTCTGAATCTGAACGCATGGAAAATCGAACCTGTTGGCGCGGTAACCGCACCGAACGCCTCTGCTCCTCAGCAGGATTACAGCCATCCACACTCAGCTTCCGATGCCCCCGAAGAAGACGAAGTGTTGCCCTTTTAATTAATCCCTGCTTCGGAAACCGTGTTCATGATGTTGTTTGGAAAATGGTTTTTCTCGTTGGCTCTGGAGTTGTGGTGATCTTTATTATCCAATCGCCTTTTGATCCAGTGCATCGCGCAAGCCATTTCCGAGCAGCATAAATGCCAGCACCAAGATCATAATACAAACGCCGGGCAATACAGCAAGATATGCCAAATCGGTGGTTATGTAGCTGTAGTGCTCTTTGATCATTTGCCCCCACGATGGCATGGGAATCTGGGCACCAATTCCAAGAAAGCTCAGGCCGGCTTCAATCAGAATAGCCGAAGCAAAATTGGCCGCAGAAATCACGATTACCGGTGCCATCACATTCGGTACAATATGTCGTGATATAATGCGTGTCGATTGATAACCGAGTGCTTTACCCGCCTCAACAAACTCTTGTTCGCGCAAACTCAGCACCTGACCGCGCACTACTCTGGCCACTTCAACCCACATGGTTAATCCCACAGCGATATAAACTTGCGTAAACCCCTTTCCGAGTGCCAGTGTAATGGCCATCACCATCAACAAGGTGGGCACCGACCACATCACGTTGATCAACCACATAATTATTTCGTCAACCCAACCTCTGAAATAACCTGCCATGGCACCAAGGGTAATGCCGATAACGAGCGAAATCAAAACCGAAATAACGCCCACTCCCAACGACACAATGGTTCCGCCCATTATCCGACTCAATAAATCGCGGCCAAATTTATCGGTGCCGAGGATAAACGTTTGTCGTTTTATATGCCCCCGCTCCACCCTTTGTCGCAAATCATCCACCGTTGCTTCACGCATAGTGCCATCTATCAACTGAGCAGTGATCCGTCCAGATTCACGATCGAATTTCACCGACTCGGTCACCACCGGCCAAACGACATCCGCCAGCTTAAAACGCCACTCACTAAACACTGGATTTGCCGATTGTCCGGTATACTCCTGCACCACAATTTCGTCGTCAACAAATTCATAGGATACCATTGGAAGATCTTTGCCCGGCAGTTCTATGCCACCCAGAAAAAACCCATTCCAGAATGGTGTGGAAGCTATTTCTTTGTTTTTTCTGACGGAAATAATGTCAATAGAAAACCCAGGCTGATGTCGCGCTAGCTGCAAAAGTTGGTTGTTGGCATTCACTGTTTTATCCGGGCGCACTGCCGAGCCAAGGATCGATATCAAAGCAGCGAAAGCGATAATATAGGCCCCAATTAATGCCAGCTTATCCTTTTTCAAGCGCCGTATCGCCAGCGCACCCAGAGAGTTTGGCGATGATTTTTCAGTTCGTTTCATATTCTCCTTGCTTTCCACTCTGGCTTCCACATCGCGCTCAACAACGCTATAGTTGGTAATACAACAACATACAGAACTGCTGCCCACGCCAATTTTAATACATTCAGACGCTGCTGATATCGCTGTGCTGTATAATTTATCAACAGTACATCCAACACTATTTTCAGTGCAAACAATAACCAAACTGCTAAATGCATGCTGGCAAATACCAGTGACAAAAGTAAAACTAACGAATGTATCATTAAAATTAATCCGGCCACGGATGCCGCCGAACCAAGCATTCGACCCGACTTACCAGCCCAGCGCAACCTTTGATTTAGGGCTTCTGCATAAGTTGAGACAGCAGCAGTCCTGCCAATTAACTCCGGATCAAATGCGGACCGAATTCTATACCCTTGCTGTGTTAATTGTTGCATCAACAACACGTCATCACCGGATGCAACACTTGTGTGCGCTTGATAACCGCCAGATTGTATAAAGGCCTCTTTTCGGAAAACGAGATTGGCACCGTTGCAACTCACGGGACGATTCATAGCTGCACAGCCCATGGAAATGGCTTGGATGGCTAAATTCTCGACCTGCTGAAAAAATCCGATAAATCGCTCAGACGGGTTGATTACATTCAGTGGCAGGATCAACATATCGGGCTGATCCGCAGCAATATATACACTCAGCGTTTTAAGCCAGCCCTCCGAAAGACGCACATCGGCATCCACCGTAGCGATAAACTTCCCTTTGGCTGTTTCAATTCCGAGGTTCAACGCCGACTTTTTCCCCTCTTCTCCGGGTGGTAATGTTAGCAATATAAATCCCGAATGGGTTTTTAGGAGCGTTTCTACTGTGTCGAATGAATCGTCGTCCGAGTGATCATTGACCAAAATCACCTCGAATGGCAAATGCTGCTGAGCCGCCAGATCGCGAATCAGGTGAGGAATATGATGAACTTCATTACGGAATGGCACCACCACACTGATCGAAGGCCAATCAATGGTTTGGTGAACTAAATGAAAACGACTCAACCGTTGCCACCCCGTTCGGGCAAACGCAAGCAACACCGCATAAAGAACCGTAGATATGGCGAGTAGCGTTATCATAATGCCTGAGTCAACAAAAGTGTGAAAATAAATTGTACAAGTCGTTTAAAGGGCCTACGATGCAGCATCAAATTCTGCTACTTTTGTTTCTGACATGTCAAAAAAAGACCGCATCATTCTAGGAATTGACCCGGGAACCACCATATTGGGCTATGGGGTAATAGATACCCGCCATGGAAATATCAAGGTATTATGCATGGGTAGTTTTCATTTGGGTAAATTAAAAGATCACGGTCTCAAACTACGCGAAATTCAAAAGCAGGTTATTGCGTTAATAGACGCGTACTTACCCGACGAAATGGCGATAGAGGCGCCGTTTTACGGAAAGAATGTGCAGAGTATGCTCAAATTGGGAAGGGCACAGGGTGTTGCCATAGCCGCTGCGATGGGCCGTGAGGTTCCATTTACTGAATACGCACCCAAAAAGATTAAGCAAGCCATCACCGGAAATGGAAATGCATCCAAAGAACAGGTGGCAGCCATGCTTCAATCCCTATTGAAAATTGAAAATCTTCCTAAAAACTTGGATGCCACAGACGGTTTGGCTGCTGCAGTTTGTCATTATTTCAATGCGACTACAGTAACTTCAGGTAGTTCTTATTCGGGATGGGAGGCTTTTTTAGGTAAGAATCCGAGCCGAAAACTATCCTAAGCCTTACGAATAGCGGCGGCGATTTGCTCCATTTCTTCTTCTGCGAGCTTGAGCTTGGGTCGTGAGAAGTCAATATCTTCAACAGAGTTGATCGGAATTAAATGAATGTGCGTATGGGGCACTTCAAGACCCACTACCGCCATCCCAATCCTCTTGCATGGAATCACTTTTTCTATTTTAAGAGCTACTTGTTTGGCAAACAGGTGCAGGCCACTGAGTAATTCATCGTCAAGGTCAAAAATATAATCAACTTCCTTTTTAGGAATGACCAACACATGACCTTTAGCCAGCGGGAACACATCCAAAAAGGCCAGGTATTGATCGGACTCTGCTACTTTATAGCTGGAAATTTCTCCATTAACGATTTTGGTGAAGATACTGGCCATTATCTTGAAATGTTCAACAATTCAAATTTAACCAATCCGGCCGGAATTTTTACTTCTACCACATCTCCTACCTCTTTACCGAGCAAAGCTTTTCCTATTGGCGAATCGACAGAAATCTTTTTCTGCGCCAGATTTGCTTCACTTTCGGCAACAAGCTTATACTCCACCTCCATGTTATTTTGAAGGTTTTTGATTTTCACTTTCGACAAAATGAAGGCCTTACTGCTGTCCATTTGCGATTCATCCACAATTCGAGCATTGGCAATCAGATTCTCCAGCTTGGCTATTTTCGCCTCCAAAAGACCTTGGGCTTCTTTGGCAGCATCGTATTCGGCATTTTCTGACAAGTCGCCTTTATCACGTGCTTCCCCAATTTGCTGAGAAATCATCGGGCGCTCTACTGTACGTATATGGTGCAGTTCGTCCTTTAGTTTCTTAAGGCCTTCTGCGGTGTAATAATTAATTTGAGACATAGCTTTATAATTAAACCATGGATTTTATCATAAAAAAGAGAAAACCCCGAAATGGGGCTTTCTCTGATGCAAAATTACTAAAAAAAGACTGACGCAGAACTACTTTATACCAATTGCAACGCCAATAGAGTGAATTCCCGAAAATGGATTGGTAAACCGGTAACCGTAATCGAATGACAAATCTGATCCATTTTTACCGAGTGGGACGTGGATGCTGGCTCCAGCGTGAAATCCGGTCAATACGGTCATTCTTTCGTCATCTTTGGTAATACCACCTTCATAGTGATATCCGGCACGAAGCGCGAACAACTCTCTAAAGGCGTATTCGATTCCACCGAGGAAATTGTCTCTGGTAAAGGAATTAGCAATGAAAGTTGCTCCTGGAGTAATTCGGTGGTTCGGACCGATCAAAAAGTCGTAGGTACCACCGATAGCCACGAGCGATGGCAGCTCGTGCTTGGCAGCACGATGCTCAACCGTCATCATGGTTCCCATTGTTGGCTCGGCCTGAAACGCAAGTCCGTCACCACTGTATGTCATTTCGGGACCAACGTTTTTAAGGGCAATTCCAATTTTGATGCGGTCGTCTTCACCGGTTATGTACTTAATTCCCGCATCAAATGAGACACCAGTAGATCTGATTTCGGCCGTCGACTCCGATAGTACACGGAGCGTAATTCCACCGTAAATACTATTTGAGAAAGCCCGGGCATAAGATGCAGCAATGGTGAGTACGCTTGGTTTAAAAACCGTACCATCTCCTTCAGGCTGGCTCGTAGTGGTTCGTTCGATGTTTCCAAAGTTCCAGTTGTTTACTGAAATTCCCAAAACGCTCGACTCGTTTAGCCGTTGAGCCAGACCTATTGCATTAATGCTAATTCCAGAGCCCTGTAAATACAGCGTCTGTGTAAACATCAACTCGGTACGACCAACGAAAGCTAGCCCTGCCACATTCAGGTAGGTGGACTCCACACCCTGAGCATTGGCCATGTGTGCACCGGCTAAGGCTGAACTTCTGGCCCAGGGGTTCACCAAAAGGTAGCCTGCTCCAGCCGATCCGGCTCGGTCTTCGTTTCCGGCAAACAATGCTCCGGGAGCCATTAAAGCCAACACCAATGATACTGCTATGCATCTAAGCTGTATTCTCATCTTTATTTTCGGTTTAATCTATTCGTCTTTCTTTGTTTAGAAGTTCTGTAGGTCTGTTGGACGCATCACGCCAAACCACTTCAGTACTTTTTCTCCAACGTCAGGTACGTCGATATGAACAATGTATACACCGCTGGCAATAGGAATATTCGCCTCGTTTTTCATATCCCAATCCTGAAAGGTCAGGGTATTATCCTTACCGAGCGTTCTGATCAGCGTTCCGGACAGGTTGTAAATCTTGATGGTACATTCCTGTGGCAGGTTCACAAACTTAATACGATTATCAATTCTGCTCGTTTCGTATTCGTTGAATGCATAATACGGGTTAGGCACTACATTAATCAGGTCAAGTGCTTCTTTGGCGACATCGGGCAAGTCGGTAAGGGTTTGCTCTACGTCGATTGAGAATTCATACATTGGATACCAGTCGTTTACGCTCGTCTCCAGAAGGTCAGGATTGATCGGGTCGAGTACAGAGCCCAACTCGGCATAATCCAGCTCACCCTGATCAACCAGCGGAGCATACTTGGCATAAGGTTTAGCCACTCGCACTTTAACCGTTGTTTCGGTTGGGATAAGCCCTTCTTCAATGCTGGTGAGCTGTGTGGCCAGCGGAGACATAATCCACGTAGCGTTCTTCCAGAAAGTCTGGTTAATCGGTGGCGGAGTCGTTCCCTCAATGTGATCTCTTACAAACTTACCGTAGTCATACTGTGGAACCGCCGTTACATCAGAACTCGATTCTATATTCCGCGCGTTGTTGCGGAAGATGTAGATGTAGTGCTGTCCTCCGAAGATGGCTTCGTTTCCGGGCACACCCCAGATTCTATCGGTAGGATTCCAGAGCATATCTCGGCCGTTATCTCCAGCCAGATAAGAGTCTTCTCCAAAAGCCATGTTTAGTCGCTCTCCGGTTTCAACATTAATTGCATAACCGGGGAACCAACCCATACCAGTGGCGTTGATAAAGTTTGGATGATTTGGATCATCACTCGGTTCAGTCGATCCGCTCGAATCGGAATTACCGTTTTTATCAACCGATGCGGCGGCACGCGGTCCAAGTTTTCTGGCTCCACCTTCGGCAAGTTGCGGATCAGATTGCATTTCAAAAACCGGTACTCTGGTCCAAAGATCCTTGTTTGGTGTAAATACCAGGTCGATGCTCATCAATTCGCTCAACTGCTGCAATCTCATCGGGTTTCCTCCTTCTGCACCTTTCACGGTAGTAATCAGTGGAGCGGGTCCACAATTATAACCGCGCACCAATCGGAAAGGCGCGATGGTTCCGTTTACAATGCTCGAATAGATTTTCTCTTCGTCAACTTGAGGAATGTCACGGAAGAACCCAGGATCGATTGGGCCCCCGGGAATCGGGTCCCCCCCTGCTCCTAGCAAGGTGTAGCAAGGGCTGCCACCGTATAGGTTATCGTCATAATCTTCACCCGATCGGCCCGACTGAATCCAGTTTTGCAGCGTGAAATCATCGGTATCTTCAACTCCACCCAACCAAGGTATATTCTCGTTATAAACGACCTCCCATGACAACAGCTCGGCACGCGGTTCGTTGTCTTCGGTTACGTTGTAGTGATACTGCTCAATATCAATTGAAATACCGTATTCGGGAAGGAGTTTTTCAAATCCGAAGTTAATCGCACGGTCAGAGAAAATCGTTTCTCCGTTATCTATATTGATCAGTTTCCACTGGGCAGAATCGATATCGGCGATGTACTGCGGTACACCATCCACAATAGATTCCACTTCGTTAAAGAAGCGCAGCTCGAAGTTACCCGGTTTCACATTAAGCGGATCTACCACTTTAATTCTCACCGGAGCATTTCCGCGCTTATAAGTCAATCGGTCTGCTCTCCATGGTGGACCAGACATGATTTGATCAATACTGCCTTGGGTCAGATCGAGTGCGTTTCCGCCGTTACCCTGTCCTTCTATTCTGGTAACAGAGAAGGTCTGTCCAAATGTGGCATTGTAAACGGTTCCACCCAATTCGGGCATCGGAATATGAGGAATGGCAGTTACAGATCGGATAGCACCGGCCGGTCCTTTACGACCCGCAAGGTATTCACGTTGCTGACCGGTACCGCTTACCACGTCAAACTCATCGAATTGATTAGAAGCGTAGGCAACCGCAATAAAGTAGTATCGCTTAAAATTGATCAGTCGGTCATCGCCTTCGGCAAAAAGGTCTCTTGTTACCCTAAATGAATGTCTGAGTCCTTCGTCTGCGCCATTAACCATTAGTTCGGGCACGGGTAGCTCCAGTTCCTGATCGTATTCATAGTTAATCAGTTTTGTTATTCCGTTTCTAATGTCAACCTGAAATGCCAGTCTGGCTTGAGAATCATCGTTAATGTTTGAAACGTCAACATTTTCGTCTCTTGCCTGATAAATTTTATAACCTTCAAATCGGTAGTGCTGATCGTTAGGGACAGCACCCGATTGATTACCATCCTCGTCTAAAATAATGGTAAAAGGTGGAATGGTGGGGTCCAACTCCTCATACAATTCTCTGTAATTGTTGGAAGTCGGGTTATCGTTGTTCAGATACAGAATAATCTCTTTATCCAATTCCTGAACGGTCAGATCGGGTGCGTCAGGACCATCAAGAATTCGGAAACAGTTATCAAACAGTGCTTGCGCTTTATCATCAACCAAGCGCAGTGCTTGTACCGATGCAAATGGGCCTCCGCTCGAAGCACGCGCCCAAACCACACCTACAGTAATGTTATTGAAATCACCCGGCGCCAGGGTAAATGGACCTGCTGATTGTACAAATCGTCGGTCTCCGGGAGGGTTGTTTACGCCCGTTTCGCTCCAGTCCGTAGATCCGGGGTTTACACCATAAGTTCCCCAATGCACAGGATCGGTATCACCGGGAAACATGTACTGGGCAGGAATAGCACCTCCACCTTGACTGGTTCCTTCACCACCATAAGTCATGACGTCTCCGTTTTTCCAGATACCACGCAAGAAGTTGTAATAGTGTTCCGCGTTTACAGGGTTTCCGTTAACGGGGTGGTTCGTGTTATTATAGTACACAAAACGACGCATTCCGAATCGTTCGTTGTCAACAACACCATCTCCGTATCCAATACCGATTCCGGCGTAAGGAATTCCGTTTCCTTCTGCCGCTTCGTTATAGCTGATAAAAGTTTCCAAGCTGTCTTTGTTGGGCCCTGGGTTATCCATTCCGTCGGCATCCTGATAAGGACCTTCAAAGAAGTCGACTCCTACTGCCGGCGGCTGGATGCCGTATCCAATAGCTCCCTGGTAGTCCTCATCGTTATTGTCTCCGTTATAGGCATATCCTAAACCACGCTGAACATCACATCCCACGTAGTCATCCTGTGAACCACCTAAATCAGGGTCAACCCATTGTCCAAAATAAGTGCTATTGAGGGTTTGTGTTCCACGGTTGATCAGGGTATAGTTATAGAAGGTCATCGAGTTGATCTCATCTTGGGTATTGAAAGCAAAAGCCTGGGCTTTCACCTCCATTCCGATCGGCTGACCTTGGGTTTCAGTGTGAATATTTCCTTTGTCGTTGAATACCCACCACAATGTTTGGTCACCAAACAATGGAATGGCCGCATCTCGATTTCGGTTCAAACAGTCATCTTCGGTTTGTTCCAGATCATACCAAGGGTAGTCACCCAGTTCCGGCTCATATACTCCTGGGGTTCCGCTTCCATCCGGATTATCGCGGAAAGGAGCGAGGTAGAAATCCTGTCCTGCACCGGGGTCACCGTGTGCGGGCCACTCTCTGATCTCTGCTGGAATACTGTATGGCTCTTGGTCAAACGGCGGGTCGGAAACGGTATTGGTTCCGTTTTCGGCATCGAATGCAAGTCGCTGGAAATAGAGTCTGTGGAGCTCTACCATTTGGCGGGTGATGTAGAAGTGTTTATCGTACTGCGCACAAACTTCGGCAGTCACCTCGGCCGAGCCATCGGTAGTTAGCGGTCCGGGCCAGAAGTCGTTTCCGTTCTGGCGAAACTGAACGGCTGCAAGCTTCAGGTTTCCTGCAGGGTCAATCCCACCCATCCACAAGGCTCCAGCGAAAATAGAGGAAGGCCCGATTTCTCCGGGAGGTGGTGCAGGCACAAAATAAGCACCCCGACCTCTTGCGCGATCCTGCCACATGGTTCCGGGCGTTTCAATAACCGTTCTCACGTTATTGAATGCCATCTCTCGAACTTCCACTCCAGGAGCACAACCGGCAGCCTTAGGTGCCTCATTACCTGAGTTATTACTCTTACTACCTACATTTTCTCTTGCAGCTACAACGTTGCAAACAAGTGCTGTACAAACAAAAACTGACAGTAGTTTAAACGATTTTATCATGGTAGTTGAACTTGTATTTTATTTCAATTAAAAGTCGAATCGCACGCCGAGTTGAATAGTTCTGGCAAGACCAAAGTGAGCTGGGTCATTGGATTTTAAAGTATACAACTGACGGAAGCTTTCTGGGTCAATCTGGCTTTCGATTAACTGTCTAAACTCATTGGCCTGCAGGAAGCCGTCATCATCTGGGTTTCCAGTAAACCGGTAAACATCAATGATGTTTTTAGTATTCAGCAGGTTATTAATCAAAAGGTACACATTGAGATTTGCCGTGCGATCTTTCTCACCTTCTTTCTTTTTAAGTGTTAATGTAAAGCTCTTATCAAACTGAACGTTCAGGGTGAACTGAGAAGCCATTCTGGATCCGTTAATCTGACCTTCCAAGCTGGTTCCACCACCAAGTGATGTGATACCTGCGGCTCCGTTTGCGGTAGATTGCTGGCTATAGGGTGTTCCTGAACCGAGGTTACCCACCACGTTCATACCCGCATTAGCTAGAATTTGTCTACCAAACATGATTGGGCCGTTATAGTCACTTCCCTCACGATACCGGTAGTCGAGAGAAACGATAAACACGTGCCTTTGATCTCTATCGGTAGGGCTGATTACCCGCAGGGCTGGATCGCCACTATTGGCCAGGTTAATTCCTGAGTTGGCGTTAGATCCCGTAGCCGAAGCAAACTGAAGGGTGTAGTTTGCTCGAAGCGAAACATTACCCGTACGACGTAGGTCGTAAGTCAATGTCAAACCTTTGATTGTACCAAAGTCTTGGTTTGAGAAGGTAATATACTGACGTGGCCACGCCTCTACCAATGCACGCACGTTAATCTCATCTTGCACCGAACGGTAGAAGGCTGAGATTTTTAGTGATGAAGACGGGGAAAGAACTTGCTGGAAGCCCAACTCATAGTCGGTCGTTTTGGTCGGTCTTAGATTTGGATTGGTGACCACATTGCTTCGGTTTTGCATGTAGAGATAGTCGATCGGGTTCAATCGGTTATTTCCTACTGGGCGCTGCGTCAAAATATCATAGTGAGCAAAGAACGTCGCTTCATCAGAAATCGGGAAAGAGAACGAAATTCGCGGCATTACATTTACTTGTGGTTTGTAGCGCTCAAATGCATTTATGCTGAGGTTCTCACCTGTCTCCGCTCTGTTCACAAGGTAAGGTGTGATACCGGTTGAAGTTCGAAGGATAGCAGGCTCGGCCACCGGTACTCCCTGAGAGTTGAACCAGTTGTCGCCATCGCGATAACCCAGAATCTCTGTAGGATTTTCAAAGCGATCGACATAGATGGCAAAATCGTTTCCGATGTTTGAAGGGTGATCCATATCACTAAAGGTGGGGTTATTACCTACCGTATAGTGCTCTCCAACAATATACTCGTCTTTAAGCACATATTGGTTAGCGTCAAACCGGTCAACCCGAACGCCAACGTTGAAGATGATATCGTCGAACGCAAATTTATCCATGATGTAACCAGCGATGTAGTTCGGCTGAAAAGCTCCGATGGCACGGGTAAGTTGTCCATCTTCTCCGCGCTGATTAAAGAAATCTTCGAAACTTGGTTTTCCTGACAGCTTTTTTCCGGTGTGGTCATAACCATAATATGACACGTAGTTATTCCCTTGGTTCAGCAATTCGTCGGCACTAAACATATCCAATGACAACGACTCCGGATCCAATCCATCGAGATTAATGTAGTCGTCGCCATCAACGGGCAATCCAAGCATTTCTCGCAAACTGGCATCAAAGTAAGTTTGGTCATCTCCAATTCTCCGTCCAAAAGTGAGGTAAGTTCCTCCCTGGTAGTAATCGGTACCAATCAGGTTGGCGTAATCCACCTCTTCGATATGAAAGTTGGTGAGCTGTCGTGCAATGGTCCAAAGCCCACGAGGTGCCAGGTTGTACTCCCGCTCTGTGAGCTGCTCGTATTCCGCTCCAAGAGAAATCGCGTGGTTTCCGATATCCACCGAACCCGTTGCCATCACTCGGAACTGCGACTGCTGGTAGTTCAGATAAGTATTTGATGGTTGACCGATGTTGTTCCAGATGTTATAAACGTTTGGAAGCGGGTCACCATTCAACAATCCGTTGGCTGACCTGATTTCGCTAAGGCTATTAATATTAAACCCGTTGGCTGCGTAAAAATCGAACAACTGTGAATTTACTGCTGCCAGATCGCTATTCACGTCGCTTGGAATAAAATCTACCCCTGTGGCGCGGAAACCTTCGTGTATCCAGGCACCGTTGAGCGTGTCGGGATTCAACTGATAGTTAGGTGTGAAATTCTCGATAAACTTTCCGACATATCCATAGCTGAAAACATCGTCTCTGTGATTTCGGTCAAACTGATCAACCGTGCGATTACTGTAATCAGCCTGAATAGAATAGAAAGCGTTTTTAATTCCTGAATTTTCGTCTGTTTTGAATCGTTGTGTAAATCGACCCCAAATAGAGTACTGCGACCGTTGAATTACTGAATTATTGCGATAGTTCAGCATGGAGTTGGCGTAGTTGGTGGCAGTTTGAGTATACAGGTTTTGATCGTTGTAGTCGAACCGACCACCGATTGCCAAATCCACATTTGGGGTGGTGGCAATATCCAATCTACTGGAAAGGTTAATCCCTTCTATGCTCGCATTTCTACGGGCTTTGTCAATCACCCAATCGCCTTCGCGCAGGTAGCTGGCATTATAAATACCGCTCACCACTGGGTTTGGGGGAACCAGAACAGGCACTCCGTCCTGAATAATTACTCCTGTTCCGACCTCACCGATTTCGTCAGTAAAGTTAAATCGAATGGGGTCGTTGAGAAGTCGCTCTCTAACTTCATCTGTGATGTATGGATTACCAACAGCCGATGGTCGCGGATCGTATTCGTTTCGATAGTTGGCCGAAAGGAAAAAGCCTAATATCGGTCTGTCGCGATTTCCGAGGCTGTCTTTTCTAAACAAGAGCGGCCCAGAGATCACCCCTTCAACTTGCGTTTGCGCATACGGGTCGAGTCCGAAATTATTACGGCTATCTTCTCCATAGCGGAATCCGGATGAAAGTACATCGACACTACCAAACCAAGTATTAGTGGCTCCTCGGGTGGTAATAGAAACAACCCCTCCGGTAACGTCACCGTAGCTGGCTGGGATACCTCCGGTCAATACGTTCACTTCTTGAATGGCCGCTTTTGGAAGACGGGTGGTTCCGCGCACTTTTACACCATCTATATAGTACCAGGTGTTTTCGGCACGCGCACCGCGGATGCTCGATTCACCATCGGAGTCTGTTTGAACACCTCCAACTGTGGCGGCAACGGCAACAGCAGACCGACCGGGCATACGCGCGATATCCTCTCTGTTTACGGTACCTCCGGAAGGACCACCATCTTTAACGATAAGCGGAATGCTGTATTCGATTACCTCAAACTCATCCATCTGAACGGTGGATGGCTCCATCGATATATCTTCGAAAGTAATTCTGTTGACGTTAACAACAACACCCGTTACCCTCACTGATTGGTACCCTACAGCCGAAACCACGACATTATACTCACCTGGCGTAAGCGGCCGGATGTTGAATCTTCCGTCAAAATCGGTAGAACCACCTCCAATTTGAGCATCACCCCGCATCACAACAACGTTTACAAACGGCAATGGCTCTCCGGTTTCTCTGTCGGTAAGTGTACCTTGAAGGCTACCTGTACCCACTTGGGCCATAAGAAATTGTGCAGAGAGTATACAGGTGACAACCAGACAAAACTTTCTCAACATAAGTGTAGATTTTGATTAAATATCTTAGTTCGCAACAATGAGGCGTAAATATAGAGAAAAAACTATTGGATTAACAAAGCCGAAACCCGCGTCTATATGTGTATTCGTCTATAAAAATTCGCCTTTCGAGCATTGCCAAAACAATTATTGTGGGTTTATGAAATTTTGTGATATCCAAAAATAACTCAAAACCAACTAAGTGGAAAGGATTACTCCAAAACATTTTCGCATTTATATACAAGTCTACCGACGCTTTTTCGTGAACAGCCGTTTTAGGAAAGGCTCTTTTCTGTTGTCTTTGTGTCGGATTGACTTTTTTTCGGAGCGCTTCATGCGTTTTTTTGTTTCCTTCGATTGGATGTCTTTGTGTCGATCCAATCCCTTTTCTCTTGCATCATCAGCTGCCTTTTGTTGTTCCGCCTGACGATCGAAATGCTCTTGCTGCATCTTTTTTACCGACTTTTGTCGGTGCGCACATGAAGTGGTGGATGCCGATAGCGCAACGGCGATAATTATAACCCAAAACAACTTCGTGCTCATTTCTTCGTTTTTTCGATGTATTGAAAAATTCTTCATCACCTGCAATGTTAAAAGATTTTCTTAGAATACTTCTTGTCGTTTTTCTCGTTTCGGGTTGGTCGGGCTGTAGAGATAAAGACGACCGCGTGCCCAACGTGTTCGTAGACATTACGCTTTTTCTTGATCTTAACGAGTTTTCCGCGCTCGCGGTGCCCGGAGGATCTCTTGCTCTTAGCGGCGGTTCACGAGGAATTATTGTGTATCGTCGCAATCAATCCGATTTTGTTGCTTTTGACCGTCACTGTACTTTTGAACCGCTGGCCGGTTGCGCGGTGGATATTGATGAGGACTCCGGCCTCACGGCTGGGTGCGAATGTTGCGATAGCGTATTCTCCATTTACGACGGGATTCCGGTAGACGGGTCTGCAGCGCGCAATTTGGTTCAATACCGCACGGGTTTTAATGCAACCAGCAATCAACTGCGAATATTCAATTAAGGTTTGAGTAAATAAAAAACCCGATGCGTCGTACACACCGGGTTAAAAAATTGTTCAAATGTTAGTGGTTGCTATCAGTATCGATACTGATCCGATTTAAAGGGTCCCTCAACCGGAACACCAATATAAGCGGCTTGTTCTTCAGAAAGCGTTTCCAGTTCTACACCCAGTTTATCGAGGTGCAAGCGGGCCACTTTCTCATCCAGGTGTTTGGGCAAAACGTACACTTCATTCTTGTACTCGCCTGCGTTATTCCACAACTCAATTTGCGCCAAGGTTTGATTCGTAAACGAGTTTGACATTACAAAAGAGGGGTGCCCAGTGGCACAACCCAGGTTCACCAATCTGCCTTCGGCAAGCACAATAATATCCTTGTCATCGATGGTGTACTTATCCACCTGTGGTTTGATTTCGTCTTTGGAGCTTCCATAATTCTCATTAAGCCACTTCATATCGATTTCATTGTCGAAGTGACCAATATTACACAACACTGCATGGGGTTTCATGGCCTTAAAGTGCTCTTCCCGAATGATGTCTTTGTTTCCGGTGGCGGTAACAACAATATCGGCGTCTTTTACGGCATTGATCATTTTCCTAACGGCAAATCCGTCCATTGAAGCCTGCAGGGCACAGATCGGGTCGATCTCGGCAACTGTTACCCGAACGCCTGCGCTGCGCAATGAAGCTGCCGACCCTTTACCCACATCGCCATATCCGGCAACAGCGGCGGTTTTTCCAGCGAGCATCAGATCGGTGGCGCGGCGAATGGCATCTACCAAAGACTCCTGACAACCGTATTTATTGTCAAACTTTGATTTGGTAACTGAATCATTTACGTTGATGGCCGGGACGGGTAATGTTCCTTTCAACTGCCGTTCATACAAACGGTGTACACCTGTTGTGGTTTCTTCGGAAATCCCCCTAACGGAACTGGCCAGCTCTGGATACTTGTCCAGTACAATATTGGTCAGGTCGCCTCCATCGTCAAGAATCATGTTCAAAGGTTCGTCACTCTCGAAGTGCAAAGTCTGCTCAATGCACCAGTCGTACTCCTCTTCAGTTAATCCTTTCCAAGCAAAAACGGGAACTCCTGCGGCAGCAATGGCAGCAGCAGCATGATCTTGAGTTGAGAAGATATTGCACGACGACCATTGAACTTTTGCTCCGAGCTCAACCAGTGTTTCGATCAGAACGGCGGTTTGGATCGTCATGTGTAAACAGCCGGCAACACGGGCACCTTTCAGTGGCTTGCTTTGGCCAAACTCTTTTCGCAATGCCATCAATCCAGGCATCTCAATTTCGGCCAACTTAATTTCTTTGCGGCCCCATTCGGCCAATGCAATATCTTTAACTTTGTACGGTAATTTCTTTGAGTCGGTATTCATATCTTTATTTTAGACGCGCAAAATTAGAAAGAAGCAACCGGATTACCAACCCGAACGCCATTTAACACACTACCATTGCCTTTAGCCGGAATTATCGATCGTTCAACCACAATTGTCGGTTGGTGGTTTATTTCTGAATCAGAAGATGACCTATATAATAAGGTATCATTAACACCTCAGGAAAAATTGTTGTACCAAAATTTCACCAGCGTTAAACGCAAAATGCAATGGTTGGCGGTGCGCGTCCTATTGGCCGAGCTACTGCGCGGGGGCGCGGCCACGCTTCGCTACGACCTCAACGGAAAGCCTGAGATTGGCGGTAACCAAAAAATCAGCATCAGTCACTCGGGCGACATGGCGGCTATTCAGATCAGCAACGGCACTTATTGCGGCATTGATGTGCAGCGTATTTCCGATAAAATGCCGCGACTGGCACCCAAATTTATCAACGCACAAGAAGCCGCTTTTATCCCTACCGACCGCGCCAATGAATACTACAACTTGATCTGGACATTGAAAGAGGCCATCTTCAAAAATTTTGGCACCTCGGTAGAGTTTAAGCGTCAAATTATTATTCAACCGTTTTCGCTTGACCAGCACGAACCCATTGAAGCGGAGGTGGATCACCACGAAACCGCTCATTACATGTCGCTAGAGTGGCAGCGCATTGGAGATTATTTTCTGTCATACCTTTGTTAAAATTTTAACTTTGGAGCATGTTGGTTTATCAACACATAGCTTTGGCCAAGCGCACTGGACGCAAACTGCTGGCGCTCTTGCTCGATCCTGACCAATTAATGGACGAGCAAGCGCTCAAAAAAGCCATAGGCATTGCTGAAGCGACAGGCGTAGATTTGATTTTTTTCGGTGGAAGTCTTCTGTCTGGCCACCAGTTTGAAGCGCCGCTACAAAAGATCAAATCGATGACCGACCTGCCGGTGGTGCTGTTTCCGGGAAGTGCCTTGCAAGTGAGTGCAGCAGCAGATGCCATTCTTTTTACCACTTTGATTTCGGGCCGCAATCCTGAATTTTTAATTGGTCAGCAAGTGCTGGCAGCCCCTGCCATTAAAGCATCGGGCATCGAGGTTATCCCTACTGGGTATATGCTGATCGACAGCGGAAAACCCACAACCGCGAGCTATGTGAGCAACACCTGGCCTATCCCCTACAACAAGCCAGAAATTGCTGCCACCACTGCACTTGCGGGAGAGATGCTCGGGTTAAAATTGATGTACCTCGATAGCGGAAGCGGTGCCGACCACGCTGTTTCTACCGCAATGATTTCGGCCGTAAACAACCATATTTCTGTTCCACTGGTGGTGGGTGGTGGAATCAACTCTGCAGAAGCATTAATATCGCGATTCCGGGCGGGTGCAGATGTAGCTGTTGTGGGAACCGCAGCAGAAAAAGATCCGTTCATTCTTCGGGATATGGCCGTTGCCATTAAAGAAAGTTTCTGACATGGAGCTGATTGTAGTCTCTGCACCAAAGGCTCGAGATGGCGAAAGTATTGAGGTCATCCGAATGTTCGAAGCTGGACTGGAAAGATTTCACCTGCGCAAACCCGGCGCATCCAAGAGCTATATCAAGGAATTTATCGAGCAAATACCGGTGAAATACCACAATCGAATCATCATTCACTCCAACCACAGCTACGCCATAAAATACAAGCTTGGTGGAATTCATATTTCTAAAAAGCACCGTAAAAAAAAGTTTAACCTTCGCTTAAGACTTACGTGGTACCGTTTGCGCAACCCGCGATTTATCATTGCACGATCGTGTCATAAACTGGCCGATCTATCGCATCGTTATCCATTTTATTCCTACATTTTTTTGAGTCCGGTGTTCGAAAGCGTTGCGGTCAACAGTTTTGCCGGGGGATTTAGTCCACGGGGCCTCTCCGCAACCCTAGAAAAAAGCCCGATGCGCGTCATCGCCATGGGAGGTGTGCGTCCTGAAAACTTTCAGGAAGTGGCAGACTTGGGGTTTTCGGGTGTTGCTGTACTGGGCTACATCTGGAGCAGCGATTCCCCGTTCAAATACTATTTGGAATGCCTAAACGCCCTGAAATCACTTTCTTGAAAATTTACATTTTTAAGGTAAGGCTCACCAGAAAATTTCTTCCGGCCTGCGGATAGTAATAGTTGTAGTGGTTTAGTTCTCCTTCAGAAAAACCACTGTAGGTGTAGCCATTGCTTTGGTATGTTGCGTCAAACAAATTGTACACCATCAGGCCTACTGTTATCTCTCTAAACAGTAGTTCAGATATGGTATAGCGCAAATTCAGGTTGGTGAGGAAATAGGCATCCAGCATCTTATCGCGGTTGGAAGTGTTGTCCATAAATTGCTCTCCAACATACTTCGGCATCAAACTCAGGTATAGATTGTCAATTGGTTCCCAATTAATTTGAGCTGCAGCCACCACCGACGGAGAAAATGCAATATCGGTGTTGCGGTGCTCCACGGCTACCTGCTCCCAAGTGTCATAATCGTCGATGTATTCAGTGAATGCCTGAATTTTATCGTGGCTAAAAGTTGCATTGGCGCCCAGATGTAGCCTTTTAAAAAGCCGGTATCCGCCTTCCAACTCAATTCCTGTGCGGTAACTCTTTGGGATATTCACACGGGTATAGGCGCCTACATCATTAATCTCACCGGTCAGCACCAGTTGGTCCTTATAGTCCATCAGGTAATAATTGGCGTTCAGGAACAAGTTTTTTCCTTTGTGGCGATAACCCACTTCGAGGTTTCGCAGTTGTTCCTGAATCGGTCGGCTTTGCGGTGAGCTTTCAGTAAAATCATCTCGCACAGGTTCTCGGTGAGATACCGCGAATGATGCGTAGAGGTTGTTGCGATCATTCAGGTCGAACATCACCCCAGCTTTTGGGTTAAAAAAGTGAAAATCCACCGTTTGATCGGTAACGATGGTTTCGTTGTTTACCACATTGATGCCTTCAAAAGTATATGAAACCGTGCGGTACTGTAGGTCGGCAAAAACCGCTGCACGACCAAATTGCTGCGTAGCTTTTACATAGGCACTGGCTTCGGTTTTAATGGCTGTATTTTCATAATACCGGTCTCTGATCTGGCTCTGTGCTGCGAATTCGGCCCAGGTAATTTCTCCGAAGTGATCGCCGACATACTGATTTATGGCTCCGCCAATGGTCAGTTTAAACCCTTTCTCATTGTTGTAATTCGCCGAAAATATTCCGCCATAAAAGTGATTGTCCAGCCAGCGCCGGCGAATGAGGTCGGTGGTATTGATGGTGTCTCCTCCGATGTGCAGGGGTTCCAAAGAGTAGGTTTCAAAATCTTCGTCCTCACGAAATTGCTCGTAATAGCCGTATCCTCGTGTGTAATGTCCGGAGACATTTACATTTAGCCGATTGCTAAAACGGTGCGTAAAATGCAGGTGATAATGGTGTTGGTCGTAATTATCAACTTCACGGTCGTAAAATTGGATGTTTCCATCCTGATCTGTGTACATTCCGGCGCTGTTGAATGTGCGATCTTCCGAAAGCTGGTCTTCTGAAATACCATTCCACGCCTGATAGGTGGTTTCGTGTCCACCGAAAATGTTGGCGCGCAACAGCGAGTTTTTCCCGTGCCAGGCTCCGGCCAGATAATACGACTGCAAATCAGAAGATGCGCGGTCGATATATCCGTCTGAAGAAAGTCGCGAAAGTCTGGCGTCGACACTGAACTGATTATCGATCAGACCTGTTCCGGCCTTTACAGTATTGCGGAGCGTATTAAACGACCCGTAAGCATTGTCGAGTTCGGCATAGGCTTTCTCACGAAGTGCATTGGTTTGAATGTTTAGTGTGGCACCGAAAGCAGCAGCGCCATTGGTTGACGTTCCCACGCCCCGTTGAATCTGGATGTTTTCGGCCGAGGAGGCAAAATCAGGCATATTCACCCAAAACACACCGTGCGACTCTGCATCGTTCACCGGTATGCCATTAATGGTGGTATTGATTCTGGTTTGATCACTTCCGCGAATCCGGATTCCGGTGTAACCAATTCCGGCCCCCGCATCGGAAGTGACCACAGTGGAAGGTGTGAATTGCAACACGTAAGGCAAATCCTGACCGTAATTCACCGCTTCAATTTCCTGGTTGTTTAAATTGGAATAAGTGGTGGGCGTTTGTTCCCCGGCACGTGTTGCCGAAATAACCACCTCATCCGAAACAAAAGCCGAAGGATTTAGCGTGAAATTGAGCTGTGCATCCTGTCCTGAAATAATTTCAATGGAGTCTATCTCGCTCTGATATCCTAGAAAACTGGCGCGCAGATAAACCATTCCCGGTTGCAGGTTGCGCATAACATACCTTCCGTCGGAGTTGGTAAATGTTCCCTTATAGGTGTCTTCAACGGCGATAGTAGCACCAGCCAGTGGTTCCTGATTCTGATTGTAAATGGTGCCGGAAATTTGATTTTGCGACCACAAGCTAATGGTCGAAAAAAGAAGAACAATAGAGAAAAATGATTTCATCAAACAATTGTTTTAAATGACAATTGGAGAAACCAGGGGCTACTTTCCCGCGAATTAATTTATTTAATTGCTAACAACCTCTCCCTTCGCCGGCATTATCCGGATCAGGTAATATGGGTATAATCTCAGCCTGACATCCTGAAAACTTTTCTGGAGATAAGGCACCCCTGTGAGACGCTGCAAAAGTAGAAACTATTTTTGGACTGCAAAGAAAGCTTTTCTTGCCAGCAGTATCTACCACCGAGAAAGCCGGAGCAGCCATTTAAAAACAACCGCGTTATAAGGCGGATACACCATCTTAAAACTCATCCAGTTTCGTTTAATGATGCCCCGCTGATTGGTGAAGGCGAGAAAGCCGAAGCGTCCGTTGGTTTTACCAATCCCGCTGTGGTTCACTCCGCCAAATGGCAGGTTCGGATTGATTACGGTTATGAGCAGGTCGTTAATTCCCACCCCGCCAGAGCGTGTGTTATTGATCATAAATTCGGTTTGACGGGCATTGTTGCTCATGATGTACAGTGCCAACGGACTACCCAATCGGTTAATCATCTCGGGAACATCCTTCCAATTGCTGTAAGTAACAATGGGCAACACCGGCCCGAAGATTTCCTCCTGCATCAATTTCATATCGCCAGACACCCCCGTTATCAAAGTAGGCGCTACTTTTTGGTTTTTTTCATCGATGTTGCCACCCAATGCTACTTTCGCACCTTTACCCACTGCATCCTGAATCAAGGATTCCATGCGCACGACCGCCTCAGAATGAATCATTTTGGGGTAAGTATCGGACTCGGTAGCAGCGGTGTCACCCGGTCCATAAAACTGACTTAATGTATCGCTAAACGCATGGATAAAAGAATCAACACGGTTTTCGGGAAGTAACACATAATCTGGAGCAATGCAGGTTTGACCCGAGTTGATACATTTTCCCCAAGCAATTTTTTCGGCGGCAGACTTCATATCCATCTGCTCATCAATAAATACTGGCGATTTTCCACCGAGTTCCAACGTAACCGAACTGAGGTGCTCGGCTGCGGCTTTCATCACAATCTTCCCAATGTGCGGACTGCCGGTAAAAAAAATATGGTCAAATTGTTTTTGCAACAGCGCGGTTGAAACCGCAATGCCACCTTCTATCACCGCCACTTCATTTTCGGGAAAAATATCCGCCACCATTTGAGCGATAAACGCCGAGGTGGCTGGAGCCATTTCAGAAGGTTTGGCCATCACCGCATTTCCGGCTGCCAAGGCGTAAATCAGCGGATTGAGCAAAAGTTGTAACGGATAATTCCAAGGCGCGATAACCAATACTTGTCCCTTTGGATCATTGCGAATGTAGCTACTGGTGCCTGTCAAAGCCAGCGTTGTGCCCACCGGTTCGTCCATCATCCATCTTTTAAGACGGCCATTAACGTGACTGATGGTCGTGAAAACCGTGGCGAGTTCAGTAGCCATCGTTTCTTCGCGGCTTTTGCGCAGGTCGTTCCACAGGGCATCTGCACAAGCAGTCAGGTTTTGTTCATTCAGCAGAAACTGTTCAATTTTTTGAATGCGCGTCAAGCGTTCTTTGGCGGTAGATTCTTTCAGACGCTGCAGATTTTCAGGCACACGCTGACCGGTGTATATCCGATCGATTTCTGCGAGGGGTGTGGCGGTGGCTGTGGTCAAATTTGTCATAAAGAAGCGATTTAAAGCTGCTCAATTGACCGGAGTGCGGTTCGTATGCGTTGGGGCAGTGGTCCGGAAATAATTTGCACAGGCTCGTGCTGCAACATTTCTTGATACAAGACAAATAGTTCGTCGCGACGGTGTTCGTCTTCGCGCAGGGGATGCGGTTTATAGGGAATATCCGGCTGGCAAAGCAAATACAAATCGGGCTTCCATTCTTTGCGCATTGGGATCAGTTCGGTGGGTAACGGTCCGATCTTATCGCGGTGCCAAATGTCGATCACCTCCACACCGGTGTCGCTGATTAGATACTTTTCGGCGTGCGGCATGGCTTTTTCAATTCCCTGAAGTTGACCGAGGGCAATGGCAATCAAGTCATCCGAATGATATGCTCCGGGGTTTTGATTCAAGTATTGGACTGCATATTCTGGAACCCAGGGTTCGTTCAATGCTTGTGCGAGTGCTTCAGACAGGGTTGACTTTCCAGCACACTCGGGACCTGTTACAACGATCAGTCGGGGTTTAGCCAAGGCCACGAGAAGATTTGGTTAATTTAATTTGAAAATCGTATTCCTTTTTCCATTGCAGGTATCCATACACTGCCATTCCAGTGTAAAACACCATTAATATCGCATAAATATTTAAATCGCGCTGCCAATACAGATAAACGGAAAGTGCGTCGATGGCAATCCAGTATATCCAGTTGCTGAGCACTTTTTTAGTCACCAGATAAGTAGCCATGAAACTGAAGACTGTAATCAGCGAATCGAGCAACGGGTTTTTGGCATCGGTAAAGGTGGTGAAGAAGAGGTATGCGCCCGCTGTGATGAGGAGAGCACCCAAAATCAGCAGGAAATGGGTGGCCATTTTCCACTCTGTGACTGGCAGACGTGCAATTTTGCGCTCTGCATTCCATTGCCTCCAGCCGTATATGGAAATGACCACATAATACAAATAGAGAATTGACTCGGCATACAGCTTTACGTGAATGAACAGAGCCACGCTCACTGCGGCACTCAGGGCCCCAAACAGCCAACACCAAATATTTTGTCTGGCTGCCAGGAAAACATAAATGAGCGAAAACACTACAGCAATCCATTCCAGCAAGGTTGCTTCATTCTGTAGCCACACCTGAAATGCTTCGGGCATTAATTCAGCAAATCACCTTTTAACACCTTCATCGCAAACACGAATTTTCCTTCGAGCATAAAGGTGTTTTTGATTTCGATGTTCACCGCAGCCAACACTTCGTCATAATCGCCCGAAATATGTGTACTGGTAGGGTTCACCTTAACTTTCAGGTTGCTGTGTTGTTCTATCCGCCGGATAAAGTCGTCGATCGGGGGGATGTAATCTTCGCGTAGCGGGTACAGGCTGATTTCAATGGTTGCTTTCATAATTCATATTGGTTTTAACGGCAATTACACGGCACAGAAAAATAAAACTGAACATCGGGCATCAGTTCTTTCAGGTAGTCTTGATCTTCCTGACTGATTTCAATCATTCGCATGTCCACCACCTCAAGCGACTTCATTTTGGCAATGGCCAGTGGCAGTCTTGGAACCGGATTCGACCACAAATCGAGTATTTCCAGTTTCTTCATTGCGGTGATCTCTTCTGACACCCTGGTGATCTTGTTTTTCCCGATTCTCAATTCTCTAAGTTGTGGCATGTTAAACAACACCGGTGGAAAATGGTTCAGCTCATTTCGCGTCAAGTCGAGTTTTACCAAATTATCGAGTCTGGAAAAATCGTTGGGCAGTGCAGTAATTTTGCCACGCTTCAACTCCAGCACATGCAAATTAGAAAGCTGATAAATTTCTGGTGGAATTTCGCCCCTTTTCACCTTAAGCTGCAGCACATACACCTCGTCTGGATTTTTCAGCGCCTCATTGATCGACCGAAAGACCGTGGCGGTATCGAGCTGCGCTTCGCTCAAAAACTGGGCACGCATACCCAATGGCAACAACAACAAAAGTATAATTGCCAGGTGGTGCATTAACGTTGATTAAAAATATTGATCACCTGCTCCTTGTCTTTTTCCAATTGTTGCTTTAATTCAGGAAATCCTTCAAAATGCATTTCATCACGCAGCCGCTGAATAAAAGCTACGGTTATCGGCTGCTGATAAAGATTGCCTTCAAAATTGAGGACATGCACTTCTATCCGTTGATCACCGTCCGCATCTTGCACAGTTGGGCGCACGCCAATATTCATCATGCCCCCAAACCATTCCTCATTGATCATCACTTGCACGGCATACACCCCAATGGCCGGAATCATCTTGAACCGATCGGACACCTGTATATTGGCCGTTGGAAATCCGAGCTCACGGCCCAAACGATTTCCGGTTTTTACAACTCCGCTGAGCTGGTAGGGATATCCCAGATACTGATGAGCCAAGGCAACATCTCCCACGCCGAGGGCCTTTCGGATTTTGGTGGAGCTTACATTTACATCGTCAATCTCCTGGGCTGGAATCTCTTCAATCTCGAACTCGTATAGCGGAGCGAGCTCCAGCAGGTTTTCCAGATTCCCTTCGCGGTTTCGGCCAAAATGATGATCGTAACCAATCACCAGCTTTTTCATGCCTATTTTTCCACAGAGCAAATCCCGGACATAGTGCACCACATCGGTTCTGGAAAATTCGTGCGTAAAAGGATGGATGATAAAATGATCGACACCAGCTTGGCGCAGCAGATCCGTTTTTTCATCGAGCGAGGACAATAAGCGAAGGTTTGAATCTTCACCATAAAGAACCAGTCGCGGGTGCGGATGAAAGGTAAGCACGACCGACTCCCCTCCGTTGCTCCCGGCAATTTCGGTAAGCCGCGACAGTATTTTGCGGTGTCCTTTGTGCACCCCGTCAAAGGTGCCGGAAGTCACGACCGCCCTTTTTAGTTTTTGAAATGAATCAATGCTGTTATAAACCTTCAAATCTGCACCAGTTAACTCATCAAACAGCGGATGTTTTGAAATTTTCCATCACACTTTAGTGGGGTTCAAAATTAGAAAAACAAAATCACCGCGCGCAGGTTGGATATGGCCTCAATTAGTATTATTTTTGCGCCCGAATTCAGAGCCTTAAATTAAACCATTATAATATGTCTCAGGTAAAAGGGAAAATTATTCAAATCATCGGACCAGTAGTGGACGTTCGCTTTAATAATTCGGCTGATATTCCGAACATTCTCGACGCATTAGAGGTGACCAACCAACAAGGTCAAGTTATCGTTTTGGAGTGTCAGCAGCACGTTGGCGAGGACACGATAAGAAGCATCTCAATGGACGCAACCGACGGATTGCAACGCGGAATGGATGTGGTTGCCACCGGAAAGCCAATTACTATGCCCGTCGGCGAGCAGGTAAAAGGACGATTATTTAACGTTGTGGGCGACACCATTGACGGTATCGGCGATGTAGATAAAACCGGCGGTTATTCTATTCACCGCGATCCACCCAAATTCGAAGACCTTTCTACCAGTGAAGAAATTCTTTATACCGGAATTAAAGTGATCGACCTGATTGAGCCATACTCCAAAGGAGGCAAAATTGGTCTTTTCGGTGGTGCAGGTGTGGGTAAAACCGTACTGATTCAGGAGTTGATCAACAACATTGCAAAAGGATATGAAGGGCTTTCGGTTTTTGCCGGTGTGGGTGAGCGCACCCGTGAGGGTAACGACCTGCTGCGCGAGATGATTGAAGCTGGAATTATCCGCTATGGCGAGGAATTCAAAAAGTCGATGGAAGCCGGTGGTTGGGATCTGTCCAAAGTAGATACCGAAGAATTAAAACAGTCACAGGCAGCGTTTGTATTTGGCCAGATGAACGAACCTCCGGGGGCTCGTGCACGTGTTGCGCTTTCCGGACTGACACTCGCAGAGTATTTCCGCGACGGCGATGAAGAAGGTGGCGGACGTGACATCCTCTTTTTTATCGACAACATTTTCCGTTTTACACAGGCAGGCTCTGAGGTATCTGCACTGCTCGGACGGATGCCTTCAGCGGTAGGCTATCAGCCTACGCTGGCATCTGAAATGGGCGCCATGCAAGAGCGAATTACTTCTACAAAACGCGGTTCGATCACTTCGGTTCAGGCGGTTTATGTACCTGCTGACGACTTGACAGACCCAGCGCCTGCAACTACTTTTGCTCACCTTGATGCCACCACGGTATTGAGTCGTAAAATTGCGGAGCTCGGAATTTATCCTGCGGTAGATCCATTGGACTCCACCTCGCGCATTCTTACTCCCGAAGTGGTTGGTGACGAACATTACGACACGGCTCAGCGCGTAAAAGAAACGCTTCAACGATATAAAGAGCTACAGGACATCATCGCCATTCTTGGAATGGACGAATTAAGCGAAGAAGATAAACAAACCGTGCACCGGGCACGGCGCGTTCAGCGTTTCCTTTCGCAGCCTTTCCACGTGGCAGAGCAGTTTACCGGACTTAAAGGTGTGTTGGTTTCCATCGAAGATTGCATTAAAGGGTTTAACATGATTCTGGACGGTGAAGTAGATCAGTATCCTGAAGCTGCTTTTAACCTGAAGGGATCGATCGATGAAGTGATAGAAGAAGGTGAAAAAATGCTGGCAGCGGCCGAATAATTTCCCATTATGGTATTAGAAATCATCAAACCCGAAAAGAACGTTTACAAAGGTGAAGTTACCTCAGTAGTCGTGCCTGCACTGGACGGAAAGCTGGGTATTCTCAATAATCACGCTCCGCTCATTACCACGCTAAAAGAAGGAGTAATTGTGGTGAAAGCCAACGATGGCTCCGAACTCGAATTCGAGGTGAAAGGGGGTACGGTTGAAATGTTGAACAACAAACTCACCATTTTAGCTGAATAACCGCCTCTCGGTGTTAAAGGTATTTGGCCGCTTCCTACGGGGAGCGGCTTTTTTTTCAAAAAAATATGCAACACTACAGCGCTAAAGTTTCGCTAACTTAGAAGGTAGTAACGCAATGCTAACGATTTTGAAACAGAAATACTTTACACA
>CAZARI010000016.1:3490-62686 GCA_964487545.1 uncultured Cryomorphaceae bacterium | reverse complement strand
ATTACTCGATGCTTTCCTGAGAGATGCTAAAGCCAAACAGGCGTATGCGAAGTGAATTTCCCTTTATGGATACGTGACAATGAATTGTTTGGCCCTCATTTCAGGTAGTGAAATCGAATAATGTTCTAATACGTTATAATAAAACTCTAAAGAATCGCAGGGGACAAATTCAGGCGAAAACTGCTCTGCATCTACTACGTACCCTTCATAAGGGGCAAACTCAAGATCTGCTTCCCAACACCCCAGCCTTTCATCATTCCATTCTGAGCCCGGAGCAACAACTCCGCTAATTGACTTTAAACCACATAAACTTTGGTTTTGTGTATTCTTCTGTAGTATACAAAAATGAACAGATTGATTACTCTGGTTCATTAGGGTGATTATCTTATGACATTCATCGCTGGATCTTCGGCAATCAGCAGCAATGAGAGTAATACAAGTCAAAATGATTCCGAGTGATTTCATCGCTAACAGAGTTTAGTCGTTATAATTATTTGCATTGATCCAGCCAACAACAATTGGTCCTACAACTGGAACGACCCAATGGATATGATCATACCACTTTGCTCTCACGGCTAATTTGTCTAACGCTAACATGTTGGAAGGATTGTTAAAATCAGTATATGCAGAGACGGAAGTATATTGATCACGAGAAACAACAGGGTTTCTTCTAAAGTCCCATCCCTTATTTGCTTCACCACTAGTAAACTCTTGGATGTATTCTTGTTCAGACTTATAAAACCCATCAACATTTGAATTGAAATAAATGAATGCCCGTCGATTAGCATCCTGTTCAACGGGATGGAATTCATGATCTCCAGTACTAAGTGCACTTGGTATCCCTACTCTGGCATAATATGCATTCCCCATACTTTGGCTTTGCAGATAATGGCCATATTCATGTTGAAAGAGCGAATTATTAGCATCTGCTTCTATACTATTGTCTCCCACTATATAACTTCCTTGTGCAATTGCCCCCCAGCCTTCGTTCTTAGTTTTAACCACCGTAGCACCATATGCATAATTAACTGATTCCACACCTCCACCAAATCCAAAAGTATTGTACGAGTGCGATGTAACGAAACCACCAAGTGTTTGTGGTGCTTGCCAGGTGAATCGAGAAATAACTTCCCAAATTCTTCCCCCAGTAGTTTTGTTCGGGTCACTTGCAAACAGCCCGCCCCAAATTTTTGCATCATTAGCCGCCCAGGTGTTCGCTGTATTCCAGGCGTTTTGAAACCTGTTACTTCCTTTGCTGAAAAAACCATGAACAAACCCATTTATCCATGAATCAAGAACTAAAAACTCCCCACTCGGATCGGTATATTTTAATGGGTTATTCCACACATAACTGTAACGATTATAGCTCTGAGTGAAATCCGGACTTTGGATGTAGTTATCCAGGCTAAGCATTTGGCCTACAACTGGATCGTATAACCGCCCATTCATATTGATCAATCCAAACTCATCTAAGTGCTCATGCCCTGTGTAGCCGCGCCAGAGCCAATCCGGACGAGGAGCTATGTTACTATAACTATGGTCATCGGCGTTTCGGGTTCTTCCCCAGGCATCAAATGATTGCGTGTAAGTTATGGTTCCAGTTTCATCTGTAACATGAATAATTGAACCAAGGTGATCCAGGTGCGGGTAATAATAAGCACCCACGCCGTCTTCAATTACGTACATGGCTACGAGCTGCCCTCCTGCTGAAATGTAATGTATTTCTATTTCGCTCAGATCAGCATTGATTTGCTTTTCGTAAGAACCGGCATAAACTCGGGTTTTGATTAACTCTTCCTGAGCACCAGAATCATCCCAATACTTCGCTAATCTTCTCTGGTCATCGGGGCCGTATTCTAAGTTCACACGCAACTGATCGTCCATGTTTACAATGGCAGAGGCACTGTTGAAGTGGTTGTAGGTGATACTTTGGATACCCACTATTTCAGAGAGTTCGTTTTCATCTACTCCTCCTTCAAAATCAATTTTGGCTACTGCATTTTTCTTTTCTGGATCGTAAAAATACTCGCCAACACCCTCTTTAGTTGCAATATTTCCGTCTGTATTGTATTCCACAACTTCTTCAATTTCTGATTCAGAAGAACCCATTCCACTCAACCTGTTTAAAATGAGACCGTCCTGATCATAAGCGAAGTGTTCCGGAATACTTCCTAAAGTTCTATTCATTAGATTGCCGGTAATGCCGTTAAACGAATAGTCGAAGATAAACAATGTTTCAGAACTATTGCTGGCTGTAACCTGGTCAGGAAAGTTATCTCCGTCAAACTGTTGTTGAACGGTCAAACCGTTTCCTAAATGGTATTTGACCATCTGACCCTGAGAGTTTATTCCATTTGTCCCTATTTCCCAAATCACAATATCGCCTAAGTCATTTGTAATTTTTTCAAGATACCCTTTTTCATCATAAACATATCGTATTGCAAATGCAGACTCTCCGGGATATTCTTTTCTAATTAACCGGCCGAAATCGTCATATTCGAAATTCTTCTCATAGTCGGTTTCGTCAATATTTTCTATAACTGAAATCATTTGATCATTTTCGTTATATTGATATTCGGTGGAGCAACCGGACGGAGCTGTTACTTTTTTGAGTTTATGGATTTGGGCTCCAGAAGTGTAATATTCGTAATCATACAGCCCATTACTCTCTGGTGTTTCAACCGATTTGAAATCTACCTGTCCCAGATTATTATAGGTTGTTGATGTTTCATTGTTTTCATCATCTTTTTCAAAAATTAACCGGTCATAGGAGTCATATTCATAAGTAAAAATTCCGGCGTTTACATCATCGATCGAGGTTTTGCGCCCATATTCGTCATAAGTGTGTTCAATGATAATTTCATTATTATACTTGACATTTTTGGTCAACCCGCCACTGAAGTATTTGTATTCAAGATAACCGCCGGGATCTGAGTTCTTTACGAGGGCTCCGGAAAAATCTGTAAATGTGGTTTTGATTCCAGCAAAATTGCTTTCAGCTGTGGTTTTATATTCGTTATTGATCAATTCGTAAAGGTAATCTGTAGACTTGGAGGACAAACCAACATGTGCAACCCGGTTATGCATATCATACGTAGTTTCAATGGTGTTTACCGTCAGGTCGTCTTCGAAATGTGGTATATCTTCAATAGCTACTCTACCCAATTCATCGTAACAGATGGCTTTTTTCAATATACCAAACTGCGCTGTTTCTTCGATCAGACGTGGTTTTCCTAATCTATTAAATGACGTTGTTTTAATGCGGTCATTGTAAGAGCTAACAATAGTTTTGAAAACAACATCGTCTAGATTGTCGCAACTCGTAAACTGTCCATTAGCATTGTCGGCCCAAACATGTTCAAAGGAATGCCATCTCTCAAGGAAATCTGCTTCTTTTTTAACTTTTCCAAAAGGATCAAATTCCGTTACTTTTTGTCGGCCAAATTCATCCGTTGCGGTTTTAACCGTTCCCCATAGGTCGGAATGGGTATAGGTCGTTACTAATCCAATTCCGTTGGTAGATTCTTGAATGTTTCGCCCATCGGGTGTGTGAACAAATTCTTCGGTAATGGTTTCGACACCCATCCCTGAAATGGTTGTAACTTCTCTTAGCCCTTTAGAGTTGTATTCGAATTCATTTTTACTCCAGCTATCTGTATTGGGTTTGGAAGTAATAGATTTTATGGCCCCAGTTGACCAATAGTAATCATAATCTTCATTGATGATCAAAGGAAGTTCTCCTAATCTCGTAGTTGTTACCGTTTTTGAAGTAGGTAGTGAGGATATCCACCATCCGTCGATCTGTCCGTAAGGCTCGTATGTAGTCGTTGTCTCATCCAGATCTGCTTGGCTTGCCTCAGAGGTCGAAGTAATGTTTCCGTGCGTGTCATAGACATTAACGGTGGTGTTTTCTTCTCCGGTGACAAAACTCTTTGTGAAAAAGTTTGTATGATCAATTCGATATCTCAATGTTTGGCTACCATAGATTGCATTTCGAAATTGCAACTCGACGAAATCATACGACATGGTTTTTTCGCCAATTAACTGTTCAATTACCTCACCTTCGAATTCAATCATTCTATAGCTTTTACTGTAAGTTGGAATTATTGCCCCAAATTCGGTATCAATTGACTGATGTTTTTCATTAAAGATTTCGGTCGTGTGGTCGAAGTTGCGTAGGACTGAAAATCCCAACATTCCTTTACCTAAGGTATGATAAAGTGCATCCTGGTAATCGTATGTCATTTTGCTTATTTCACCAATATTATTTATCGACTCTACTGATTCAACAACGATTTGACTTGAAACTTGTTTCTTATAAGGTAGTACGAATTCATTAACAGTTTCAGAGTAGACTTGACTGTGTGTTAACGGTTTGTAATTTATATTGGTTACATGACCAAAACTGTTCCTGAAACTGTTAATTAAATTTTGTTCAGGGGAGCTATATAGTTGATAGGCAAATAAGTATCCAAATTCAGCATCTGGTTGTACAAGCAACTCTAATAACCCATCACCATCCACATCACCAAAATTATAGTAACTGAACGGATTGGTGTTATCACTCGAGTAGTCCAAAAGTATATTACTAGCCATATTGTGTTGAAATTTTCTGTTTTCCCATGATTCCCCTTTCAATGAAAATATTTCAACGTAAGAGGAAATGAACACTATTTCTGCAGCTCCGTCTGCATCCAAATCAGCTACTACCCACGCTTTCGTTATATCATCATCATCGAGATCAGCTAAATTAGCCGGTGGATCAATTTCAATAAATGAGGAACCAAAATTGTCGGTGTTTCGACTATGCCTGTTTAAATAAGTGTGCCAATTTCCATTGTTGGGATTTCCGATTAACAAATCGGCTCGCCCGTCGCCATTTAAATCCGTTGGAAAAATGTGCATGTCAGGAGCAAATTCAATATCTAAACCTTTGAATTCAAATTCAATTGCATTTTCGACATGGAAAACTCCTTGTTCATCAATGTACTGATTGCCAAAAATGAATTCTATTATCTGCATTTCCATAGAAGACCCTTTCCAATTCAGAATTTCATCTGCACCATCACCATCCATATCCACGGCAATTAATCTGGGATTTATTCTATCTGCAGGGCCAGACGGATAGTGCGAAGGCATCTGCGTATAGCTTTGACCATCACCTCTATCAAAAACGTGAAATTTGACAAATTGTTGATCGGGATAGGAATGATTCACTGCCAACATTTCTGTTACTCCATCTCCGTTCAAATCACAAAACGTCATTGACCATTCATGTACGTCCTGCAAAACGTTTGCGTTGTTTTCCATTTTAACAAAACCATTACCGGTTGAAATCCAAGGTGTATAATATGTGGAACCTCCAGATGAATGTTTGATCACTAAATCTTGCATTCCATCTCCATTCAAGTCCATTATTTGTGAATTAATTCGGTAATCTGGAGTATTGCTTATAAAAAGAGGAGAAAAGCCGTCCGGTACTTCTAGTCCATAATATATTTCCGGGTCTAATTGGAATCCTGCTGGAAGATCTGTTGAAGTAAAGGCGAGTTCGAATACCCCGGCCTGATTGTTCAGATATAAACTAATTGCTGTATAAACCACGGAACCGTCAGTCTGTAGTTGCCACTCGTAGCCGATTACATCTGTAAATCCGTCACCATTGAAATCACCCGTTCTGTAATGTGAGTTAGGCCACCAATTCCAGTTATTCATATTCAGGACTGTCTCATCCATTTCAAAGCATGTGGTTTCACTGGTAGAGCAAATGTCATTAATCTCACTATCATGCCCATACTGAAATATGATGCTATTGATTTGGGTTAATCCATAGCCATATTCGTCTATAGATTTCAAAAAGCTGCGTTTGAAGAATGGATGGTTACCCTCGCTGTCTATTTGATAATTCAATGTTAGCTTTCGCACCATGGTTCCTTTACTAAACGATATTACTTCACGTAATATCAGCTTATTGAACACCTCGACTCCGTTTTTGTAAATTTTTTGCTGATCCTGCCTTTCATCATATCCAAATACAATGCGATTGTAAGGGTCGAAACCATTACCGCCTGTATATAAAATCTCTTCTAGTAAAATTTGATTGTTTTCAGTTTTATAGGAATATATTATGTAGTTTCCAAATTGATCTGTTGTTTTGCTTAAATGCCAGGAATATACTTTTCCAAAAGAATCTGCGATTCGTGAATTTTCGGTTCTTCCGTATTCATGTATTAATCCTGACTTAGTTTGAACTTCGAACCATTCAGCTGAACCAGGGCTAGTAATACCATGAGAAATAACCCGCATGTCATTTCCTGTTTCGGGGTGATAAGTGTTAGTTTCATTTTCTTGCCAGTTTTGATTTGCGTTATCCCGCACGAGACGTGTACCATCAATATGTAATGCATCGGAATAACTGAAATTTACACCGGTGACTTTGTGATCAAAATAGAGAGTCTTTGAACTTCTGTATATCGTTGATGTGCCTTGTATGCCCCACCCCGCGCCTGCTATACCATTCATATTGCCTTGGCTATTATAAACAAGGGAAACAGGAGGTTCCATTCCATTAGTTCCTTTGGGAATATGAATTGGTATGTTTATGCTATACGCGCCTGTAGGACTTATGCTGGTCGAGTAGTTTATTGCGCCAACCGGTAACTCCGTGTCAATGGGAGGAAGAGGAACTGGATCAACTGGCAACACGTCATACACTGCCGATCCTGACATTTTTGGGTTTATTGTGACATTCAGTTTAGCATCCTCATTACCTTCATATTCATAACCCTGATTTTCGTCTTCTACATTTGCTTCATAATTCGGGAGTAGATTAACAGCTTGATAATGCATTCTGTTTAAATGCCCTGTACCTGGAGTATCATTTTCCGGGGTATTCAGATCTAGACTTTGAGCAGTAATCAATGAACTGGTACATATAAAAAGTATGCTGAAAATAGTTTGATTAGTTGGCATAGCGTTGGAAATTAAAATTTTGAAGCAAGTAAGCTACTAACAGATTAATGCTACTCTAATTCGATCTTATTCAGCCGTTTTTCCAACTCCAGAATATACAACGTCAACTCTTCAACCTTTTCAACTAAGAGGCGGTTCATTTCACCTAAATCAGCACCGTTGCGCTTTACATCATCAGCTGACGGCATATTCGGAAGCCGTTGGTTGTCCTTAATGAAAGTTCTTAAATCAGCAAAGGACATTAACTTGTAATCGGGTTCGAATACGTAATCTGGAAAATCATTATGACCAAACTCCCGAACATGTACTGCTGTTGCCCAAATATTACCATTACTCCAAATCTGGAAAGCATCTTTTTCGGCAACCGTATTATAAATAGAGATTGCTTTAATGTTATTTTCATCTGTATTAATTTTGAGTCGGCCATCTCCGAAAATTGTTAATCGATCCGTAGAATCATCGGTTAATCTTAAACTAAAAGCCTTCAGATCACTGTGGCCGGCGGTTAGTTTGATTCCATATTCCCAAGCACCACCGGCGGCCCGATCAATTTGCACCTCACCATTTCCATGAACTTTAAAAATATCTTTATGAACCACTTCGCCACTTTCTACTGTACTACCTTGAATCAGCAATGCGTTATTTGATTGTGTCGTACGCACCATTATTCTGGCGTCTCCTGTGTTCAAAACCCCGATTCCCGTTCCTCCTGAAAAATAGCTTGTACCGCGTACATGCAATCGTGCTTCTGGAAATTCCGTTCCTATTCCAACCTTCGGCGTTCCACAAGCTTCATCATAAGCCGTAATTTTTCCCGGTGCCGTTTTCCAAAAGAAAAGAACATCTTCTTCCAAAGGTCCGCCTTTACATGGCAACGCATGTAAATATTGCTCAATGCTTCTGGCTCCTCCTCCTCCGAGACGTTGCATCCTTCCGTTTTCGTCTATATATACCAGTTTTTCAATTAAGCTGTCACTAGAAGCCAAATCAGGGATTCGTAATTTATCATCAAGTATCAACTCACCTTTAAAGCGTCCGTCGCCATTTACATCAAGCTTGTGTTGCGGCAAGGTGTCAATTCCTAAATCGCCATTGATGCTGTATGATTGGCCGAGAACAATGGTAGTAGAGCATACAAGCAAAATGATGCTCAGAAAATTTAGTACAAAGGTTTTCATAAGAATAAAATTGGTTGGTTAATGAAAAAGGTGGTTCGCGCTCAGGGAGCTACATTTTTATAATGGAAAAAGTTTGTGAGATGGTCTCCGATGATAATCTTAAATAATAATTGCCGCGTGCTATATTGCTGAAGTCAATCTGCAGAGGGAAAGAAGTTGATGATCCTTTCAACATTAACACACCACCGGTATTATACATCTGGTAATTCCAGTTTCCCGAATTAGCCAAGGCAGGATTATCTATTATTACGTATTCTCTGGTGGGGTTCGGGTATAGGATAAAGTCACTGGCTTCTGATGTTGATGGTTCCAGGGGTTCTTCTGCTAAAATTGGTGCCAGTTGGGGTTGTACCTGAACGATGCTGTGGGTCTCTTCGACACTTAAATTGCGGAATACAAATTTTGCGGTTCGATTTCCTGCTGCATCGTATCCAAAATGGATGGTTTCAGGTTGGCAATAGGCTCCGATGGATAGTAAAAATCCGAAAAGAAAGAGTACAATGGGGGATGGATTCATGGTTAAAAATTAGGATTGGTTGATGTAGAATATTTTAGAACCTTCACTTATAGTAAATTGCGGAATCTTTTTTTTAATTTTTACTTATATTGACTTAGAATGAACCGACACTGATACCCTGATGCCGTTATGAAGCGGCATCAAAAAATTACAGCACTGGCCAAACTGTAAAACCCAGTCTGATTTTTTATTTGGATAAACCGAATTAGTTTACTCCCTGAATGTTGTATGCCAAATGTATAGGAGAAGAAGTAATATTTGCAAATCAAATTTTTACTTAATTTAGTCGAAAATTGACTATTCAAAATTAAAATCAAAAAAATGGAAGTAAATGATATAATTGGCAGAAGGATTAGAGAAATTCGCCAAAAGAGAGGTCTTAATCAACAAGACATGGCAGATAAATTAAATCTTTCTCAAAGCGCATACGCTAAAATTGAAAATGGTCATACAACATTGGACGTAAATCGTCTGCTTGTTCTTTCCGAATTCTTAGAGGTGCCTATCAGTGATTTTTTACCGAGTCAAAAAGGAACGATGTTTCAATTTAATAGTAAAGATGGCTATCAAGTAGAACATTTTTATGCTGATGGAAGACAACTTCTCAAAGATAGAGATCGCCAAATAAGCCATTTAGAAAAAGAGGTCCTTTTTCTCAGGAACTTAATAGAAAAGAAATGATTTACTGTCGGCTATATGGAACAGATTTGGATTTAAAACCCATTCAGAGGAGCGGGAATATTCTTTTTCGCTTTCTTTTTTATGTAGCCCAATCATTCTTTGTAGCGAAGAAAATGCCACGAAAGCACCATGTCACGAAGAATTTCCGTGTGATTTGTCCCAACCCTTGAGTTTTCGGCTCTTGGTGGCAAAATATATCAGCCATAAGGCACCAGAACGCGAAGTATTTGTTTGTGATCAGCCCTAATAATAAACCCTTCAGGTCTTGTAGCAAGAATAACATCAAAAAAACCGCCTCCAAATGGAAGCGGTTTTTAATAAACTAAAATTTCAGCCCGGTTTAGTTCGCAAAGGCAGCATGAATATTTGTTTTTTCGCTTTGCTTTTTGCTGTAGCCGAATAATTCTTCAAGGGTTAATTCGCGGTATTCGCCCAGTTCCTTCAGAACTTTGTGATCCACTAAATTCCGGTTTCCGATAACACAGTAGGTATAGTGGTTTCCTTTGATATGCCCGTCAAAAAACAACTGAAGCTCATTGAAGTCGAGCGTTTGTAGTGCTTCATAAATCGGTTTGTTCCGGTCGTAATCCAACCCGAGTTTACGTGCACTTTCATAGCTCCAGAAAATGCTTTCGCGGGTGGTTCGGTTGGTTTCGATCTGCTTCATGGCAGCATCGCGGGCCGATTCAAATTGAATATCAGATCTTGGCATATCCGTCATCAGTGACATCATGGCATCGGAAGCATCCGAGAGTTTATCCACCTGAGCACCGATATAGGCTCGAATATAGTGCGATTCATGGTCACGCGTGGGAGAAGTGAAAAAGCTGTAAGCTGAATAGGCCAACGCTTTTGACTCCCTGATTTCCTGAAATACAATAGACGACAATCCACTTCCGAAATACTGGTTAAACATATTGGCAGCAGGAAGCAGCGTTACATCAAACTGCGGTCCTTTGGCAATCATCAGCATTTCGCTTTGCACCATGTCGTAATCGACAAAGAAAACCTGATTTTTATCCAGCGGCAGTTCGGCGTATTGCTTTGGCTCTGGATATTCGATAAAATCTTGTGGAACCGCATGGTACTGGTCGATCATCGCAACAACGTCTTGCTCATTTTGCGGTCCGTAATAGAAAATGCGGTGCTTGTATGAGGTTAGATTCCTGATTTTGTCGGTTAATTCTTCAGGGGTCAGTTCGCGCAGCTCCTGTTCCGACAATTGATTTCGGAAAGGCGATTCAGCACCATATTGCGCGTAGCTGGCCATTGCAGCATTCAAAATTCGGTTCTTGTTGCGCAAATCATCCTGACGTCTTTTCAGAATGCCGTCAATCATATTGTTTAGCGCTTCTTCGTTGGGTTGAACATTAGCAAGGACTTTCTCAAACAATTTCAAACCTTCTTCGAGCGATTCGTTCAGTCCACGAAGGGTGACGTAAATCTGGTCGCGGCTCGAAAATACGTCGAAGTCAACCCCCAGTTTAAACAATTCCTTCTGAAGCTCCTCGGGCGATAGTTCTGTAGTTCCCAAATAGGGCAGATAATCGATGGCCAGCGTCATTTCTTTGTCGTGATCTGACCCCATATCCAAGATGTAGTAAAGGCTGAAAAGCTCGTTGTTCTTGTTTTTGATGCTGTTGAATTCAAGTCCACTGTTGGTAGTAGTTGTGGCAATTTCCTTCTGATAGTCAACGAAAACAGGCTGCACACGATCAGATTGAATAGAGTCCCAAGCAGTGTAGAAAGTAGATTTCGCCTCGCGGTCAATTTCAATGGGTGTGATTTGCGGTTTATCCACCTTAACGGCCGTGTTTTCTCCATATCGCTTGTTCACCTGCACATAATTATCACCAAACCACTCATTGGCAAATGCAACGATGTCTTCTTTGGAAACCAGTTCCATCTGGTCAAACTCATTTACCACATCGTTCCATTCGCGGTGATACACAAAGCTGTTGACCATTTTTCCCGCTCGCGCCCAGTTCGATTCACTGCGCCGAAGCTCGTTGAGTTTCATGTCTTTAATAACTGCGTCAACCATCCAGTCTTCAAATTGCCCGGCTTTGATCATTTCGATTTGTTCCAGCAGCAATTCGGCCACTTCGTTCAGGTCTTGGTTTTCACGCGGTGTTCCATTCAGCGAGAAGATGGCGTAATCGGTGAAAATTGTCGGTGATGAGTAGGCAGAAATCACCCGTTGCCGCTGCACCAGATTCAAATCAATCAAACCCGCTTTTCCGTTTGAAAGGATGCCGTCCATTACCTGAAGTTTCAGCGCCTCGTCAGAAGATGCTCCGGGCAGACGGAAACCGATGGATACAAACTCGGGCTGAACACCGGTGATGTCTTTCACGATAGGCTCGGTGATGGGCTCTTCCTGAGTCACTTCAAAGGGCTTTATTTCGCCAGGTTCATAATCGCCAAAGTATTTTTCAATGGTTTCTACAGCGTCATCCGGATCGATGTCTCCGCTCAGCACAATGGCCATGTTGTTGGGCACGTAGCGCTCATTAAAATAGGCGTGGATTTTCTCCATCGATGGATTTTTCAGGTGATCGCTTGTGCCTATAGTGGTTTGTGTTCCGTATTGATGATTCGGAAACAGGTATTCCATCATGGTGTAGTAGGCTTTGCGGCTATCGCTGTCTTGGGTTCGGTTAAACTCTTCGTAAACCGCTTCTAGCTCGGTGTGAAAAAGTCGAAGCACCAGCTCTCTGAATCGTTCGGATTCAATTTTGGCCCATTTTTCTAACTCGTTGCTCGGAATATCGTTGATGTATACGGTTTGCTCATACCACGTATAGGCATTGGTTCCGAGTGCTCCAAGCGAACCGATCATTTTGTCGTATTCGTTGGCAATGGCAAACTGTGCAGCAACAGCCGATACACTGTCGATCTGGGCATAAATCAATCTCCGCTCCTCGGCATCTGTTGTGTTGCGATGGGCTTCATACAAATCAGAAATTTGCTGCAAGGTTTCTTTTTCTGATTCCCAGTCTTTGGTGCCGTAATTTGACGTGCCTTTAAAAAGCATGTGCTCCAGATAATGCGCCAAACCAGTAGCATCAGCGGGATCTTGCTTGCTGCCCGTGCGCACAGCAATTTGAGTAACCACCCGCGGCTCATCGCGATTTACAGAGATGTAAACCTTTAATCCATTGTTCAGGGTGTAAATTTGGGCGCCAAGTGGATCGGATGAAACGGTTTGATATTCATACCGCGATTCATTTTTCTTGTCGGCGGTATGATCAGTGCACGACCAAAAGCTCACCAACAAGGCAAGTAGCATTAAGTGTTTGAATTTCATATTTGTAATTGATGATTAATAAATGTCCAGATTCAAATTTCCGGTAAGTTTGCCAAGGTTGGGATTTTTTTTCACCATGGCCTCAAATTTTTGACTATTGGTATACAGGGCTGTTGGTTGGTCGGAAACCTCAATTTCAAAATCAATTTCAACGTAATAGTTGTTGAGTTGCTCACGCAGAAAATCGAGCATATCGGGCTTTTCTTTATTCAGATCGAGTGCTTGTGTGGAGTTTTTTATGAGGAGCAGCAGTCGAAAGTCTTTGTGAATTTCTGGTTTTGAAAGCGTGAGTGTAGAGTAAAGGCTTTCTCGTCCGGTTTTTTTTACATTTCGGGCATAAGCTTGCCAAACCTCCATTAGTTTTTCCTGATCGAATGCCTCCTGGGGTCGGGATTCTGTGGAGTTTGATGTTTCAGCCGTTTCAGTCTCGGTTAAATGGTCTTCATCTTCATTCAATCCGGCAGCTATGGAAACCGAAGCCGTTTGAAATTTGGTCAGAAACTTTTTTCGTCGGGCTGCATTTTCATAATTAACCGCCGGTTCAATAATTTCTGGTTTCTCTTCTTTGGCCTTATCGTCCGGAATGGGTGGAGTGGAATAGTATTCCGTGGGCTTTGGCTGTTCGGCAGTGACAGGAGCAGGCGTTGGCATGGCTGGCGGACGATCTGCCGCAACCGGGTTTATCTGTGCACCCGTTTCTGGTGAGACTTCCGAATTAATGGTGTCTAATTTGGCCTTGTCTGCTGATTTGGTAGGAGTTACAATTGGCTTTGGGGCGCTTTCACTTTTTTTTTCGGTGATTGCACACAACCGCATCAGCGCAAACTCTACGAGCAGCCGTTGATTTTTACTGCTTTTATAGTTTACATCTGAGTCGTTCAGAATCTCGAGAGCCTTAAAAATAAAGCGTATGCTCAAAGATTCACTTTGCTCTTGATAGCGTTGCTTCACCGCATCGCTGGTTTCGATCAGGTTGAGTGTTTTCGGGCTCTTGCACATCATCAGGTTGCGCAAATGCTGAGCGAGTCCGATGATGAAATGGTGCCCGTCGAATCCTTTGTTCTGGATTTCGTCATACACTAAAATACTGGCTGGAATCAGGTGTGCAGAAATGTGCTCAACCATCCGAAAGTAATAGTCGTAATCGAGCACATTGAGGTTTTCAATTACGGATTCGTAGGTGAGGCTATTTCCTGAAAAGCTGACCAACTGGTCAAACATCGACAGGGCGTCGCGCATGGCTCCATCTGCTTTTTCGGCAATAATGGTCAGTGCTTCGGTATCGGCCTGAACGCCTTCTTGTTCGGCAATGCCAGCCAAGTGCTGCGCAATGTCGCCCACGGTGATGCGCTGGAAGTCGAATATTTGACACCGCGACAAAATGGTGGGCAGAATTTTGTGTTTCTCGGTGGTGGCCAGAATAAAAATGGCATGGGGGGGCGGCTCTTCAAGGGTTTTCAGAAAAGCGTTAAAAGCCTGCAGCGACAGCATGTGTACCTCGTCGATGATGTACACTTTAAAGCTTCCTACCTGAGGCGCAAATCGCACCTGATCGGTTAAGTTTCGGATATCATCAACAGAGTTGTTCGATGCCGCGTCGAGCTCGAGAATGTTCAGGCTGAAATCTGCGTTTTCATCTTCGCCTTTTTTCTTTGCAGCGTGCTTGTTGATTTCGCGTGCCAGAATCCGGGCACATGAGGTTTTTCCGACCCCACGTGGACCGCAAAACAAGAAGGCCTGACCCAGATGATTGTTCTCGATTGCATTGCGCAAAGTGCTGGTAATGGCCGATTGGCCAACTACCGTGTCAAAGGTTTGGGGTCTGTATTTTCTGGCGGATACAACGAAATTTTCCATTAGAAACGGCTGCGATTTAATCAACAAATATAACCGATTTGACGGGTTGAGCGAAAGGTGTTGAAAAGTTATCCCTCAGGGTAGAAAACCCGAATATCAAAATGAGATTAGGAAAATAGTGAATTTGCAACTAACACAGTATTAATTGTTGTAGCGCATTTAAAACAAGATAGATCCAAAAATATGAGTAGTTGTTTAAGTAAAAGTTCGGCATTTGTCAAAATCGGGGTAAATTCAATGTCTGTGCAAATCGGTGGATTTTAACAGGGGAGGAATCTATTCGAGAAAGTACTTTTTGCCGTAGTTATCGAGTCCTATTTCGGGATACTTTTCGTGAATCAGCCGGTTGTCTTCAGCATATATTTCCCGTAATTTTTCGAACTGATCCGGTGTCCATTTGATGGACTCACCCGATTTTTTATTGCGCAATATTCTTCGCTTGGCCCGGACGTAAAAAGCCCTGCCTACCGAAGTTTGATACAGCACATGATACCATCGGTTCAACCTTTGCAGCCGAATGGCCTGCTGCTGGTTCACCCCTTGATTTACCGGTGGCAGCGAAATCAGATTTGCAATCAACGCATCGGGTTGAGGTATTTCAAATAGCTCCATAAGTCGCCGAAGGATAATTTCTGGTTGCTTTACGAAATCTTCAAACAACAGTATTTCCACCTTTGAAAAACGCGATTTATAGATGTCTATCAGCGGTGAATAGTGATAGAGCAGGGCATGCTCTCGGGCGTGGTAAGTATCCAAAGGTGCGTATTCAAAAAGATCGACGGCCTGTTGGTTGCGGTATGTTTTCAGGTCGTATTCGGGGTTTGTAAAGTGCACAAACTCCGAAAGCCAAGCGGTTTCTTTATCCTGCAGTGAAATTTCATACAGCGAACGCAACATGTCGGGCTGATTGCGCAAAAAAAGAATAATCGTGGCGTTGGGAAGAGCAGCTTTCAACCGATCGGCTATTCTGCTGCGATTGCCGTAATTCCAATAAAGCGATTGCCCTACAAAATTTTCATTCGAAAGCAACACGTTATCGCCGGGTAAACCGCGAACTTCCTTTTCAAAAGCGACAGAATCAAAAGTGCTTTCGTCTTCAAAAAGCATCCGGTTAAACGCCGGATTAATTTGCGTGTAGGGCAATCCGAAGTAGGAGATACCTTGTAACTGCGGAAAAACCTTGGTTTGGAAAAACGTGGTTGCTGTGCGCGGCATTCCGATATGTATGAAATGCCGGGTCAATTTTTACTTTTCAGTAGCCGCACATTAAAAGCACTTCTTTTGCCATCTTCCTCCTGAACCTCATAGTTTACGCTGTCGTTTTTGCGAACCAAGTCGATTAGATCGCCGGCGTGAACATATAATTCTTCGTTTTCCGGAGTGATGATAAATCCGAAGCATTTTTCGGTATCAAAAAACTTCACCTTACCCGTTGCCGGTTTTGTTTGAGATTTCATTGAAACTGAGGTTTGCAGTAGGAGAAATAGTTAATTTAGCGGTCAAAACTAATCAAAATGACTTCATCTTTTCGTTTCCGTTTTCAATCCTTTTGCTCTTTGTTACTTCTAATAGGAATGGTATCGTGCGCCGAATCGCCATCGACAGCAGAAACTGATTTGAAGAAAATCGAGCTGACCCAAGAAAGGGTTAATCCATTTTTGACACTTGAGGGTGATTGGATCGAAACCATCGGTCAGACCACCTTTACCGAAGAGTGGAAGGCCGATGGTCAAATATTGGTGGGAAAAGGTTTGGCAGTATCGGAAGGAGATACGCTGATGCGCGAAGAAATGCGCATGGAGTTTCGCGACAGTTCTTGGGTATATACCACCGTTGTTGAAGGTCATAACGAGGGTAGAGAAATCGTGTTTACCAATATTTTGCAAGAGGATTCGCTGTATATTTTCGAGAACCGCGACCATGATTACCCGTCGGCAATCGGTTATCAATTACGCAGATCGGGTGCTTTGCAGGTGAAACTTCGCGGCACAGAATCCGGAGAGATACGCACCGAAGAATTCAACTTCAGAAGAAAAGCACGACTTTAGGCTCCTTGGGTTCGGTCGTGTAAAATTCCTTCACACTTTAACCAGTTTGCATCGGGCCATTTTTGTTCCATCTGGCGCAATTTTTCCAACATTTTTTGCGCTCCGGCAATGTTCTCTGCCGAGTTGGGATTTACCGGATGGTGATTACAATAGTGCACCACCGTTCTGATTTCTCTCAACATCTGCTGCGTTTGATCCGAAAAAATGGCGGAGTTGAATTTCTCCCAGATATAATCCACCGCTTGGGAATTTGGATGCAGCATGTCTTTTTGGTAAAACCGATAGTCGCGCAAATCGTCCACCATCAACTCATAAGCTGGAAAATAGTGCACCCGATTGATGGAATTTATGAGTTGGTGAGTGGCCACCAGCAAGGTAGATTTGCTGAGTTGATTGGCCACCGCTCCGTCGCGCAAATGCCGAACCGGACTCACGGTAACGACCACGCTGATCTTTGGGAAATCATCCAGCAGTTTTTGCAGCGCTGCTGAAAGGTTGTACACGATTTCATCAGTCGAAAGTAAAACCCGGTTAAACTGTGCCGCGGGCAGCCGATGACAGTTATTCACAATCCGACCGTTCTTTAATTTCCAGGCGTGTGCCGTGCCCAGTGTAATCATCAGCAAGCCCGTTTGGTATAAGGCATGATGCGCTGACTGAAGCGCGTGATTCATTTGCCGAAGGGTGAGTTCTTCATTCACACCCGAAAAGGCAGTGTAGTGGTCAAAACTGAAAACCCGGTGATCAATTCGCGTTAAATCTGCGCTGGTATAAGGTTTACCCGTTCTAATGTGGTCGATTTGCTGTGCAAGCGAAACCGGATTGTAACTGGTTCCAAAAGGATTTTCTACCGTGTGAAGGAGATTCTTCTTCAATCTTTCAGCCATGTGTTCGCTGAAACACGACCCCAGTGGAAGAATGTATTGCCGGTGGTCGATTTTAAATGGAAATTCGGGGACTGTAATTTCTGTTCTGAATTGCATTTTCGGTGGCGTCGTTTGCGTAAAATTAGCCATTGCCCGCGTTGTTCTGAAAGCTTGATGAATAGTTTATAATTTTGAAGGAAACCCCTGCTGTATGCAAACCGCTTCTTTATCATCTATCCGAAAAGAATTAAAGCAGATGCCCGCCGAGGAATTGCTGGAGCTGCTGAATCGTCTGGCCAAATACAAAAAGGACAATAAGGAGTTGCTGCATTACCTGTTGTTTCAATCGGGTGATGAGAACGGATTTATCGATTTGGTTAAAGAGGAGGTAGCCGATGAATTTCAAAAGCTTAACAGCAGAAACCTGTTTTGGGCCAGAAAAGGAATCCGCCGCATTTTAAAGCTCACCAATAAATACATTCGCTATTCTGGAAAAACCACTACCGAGATTGAGCTTCGAACCCATTTCTGTAAAACCCTGAGCGCCTCACGAATTTCCTTTAGAAAGAGTGCTGCACTGAGTAATTTATACGACGCTGAAGTGGTGCGAATTACCAAAGCCATCGAAAAACTGCACGAAGATGAACAACTGGATTACCGCGATATTCCAGCAACATTGATGGAGTAATCATTTCGCTTTTTTGACTGTTCTTTCGATCATTTACTTCATAATCCGTATCTTAAAAGGTGAAACAGAAAAACGATAAAGATGTTAAAGAAGTTAGTTTTTGACGACGATAGTGTGGTAGCCTTCAGTTGGAGTGGAAAGTTTACCGAGGCGGCATTTCATCAGGCCATGTCGCAGTTTTTACCTGAGCTGGCCAATAGACAGGAGTTCAGCTTGTACATCGAATTGCAGTCACTGGATGGAGTAGATGCCAACGTCGTGTGGAAAGATTTGAAGTATTATTTGAAAAATGCCGGTGAGGTCATGAATAAAATAACGCGGATTGCGCTCGTCACCGATGAGTCTTGGGTGAAAACCATCGCTGTGGCTTCGTATGCATTTATTCCCGGAATTGAATTAAAATCTTTTTCGTTTGATGATCAAGAAGAAGCGAAGCGTTGGGTGGCGAAATGATTTTTTTGGATTGCTCGTTTTGAGAACTCAGGAAATTTAACTTTGGCTGGATTTTTAAATGAACCAAAATGAAAAACCTCATTAAACTGGAAGAGGCCGCCCTGTTTGGGTTTTCTATCTATATGTTTTCGTTGTTGGGCTTGCAGTGGTGGTGGTTTCCTTTGTTAATTCTGATCCCTGATCTCGGCATGATCGGGTATGCTTTTAGCGCCAAATTCGGTGCTGTAACTTACAATATGACGCACCACCGTGCAGTAGCCATCATGGTGTGGTTGGTGGGTCATTACCTCGGAATCTCATGGGTAGAATGTGCTGGAATCATTCTATTTGGACATGCCGCCATGGACAGAATATTTGGTTATGGACTTAAGTTTGGCGACAGTTTTCATCACACGCACCTGGGTTGGATTAAGCCTCCCGTAGAAAATATCCGTCAAGGATAATCAGGCGCCGGTAGCGGAAATCTCACGAATGGGCTTAACGCGCGAATTGAAGATCACCCCGGCAATGACGAGTAAAATTCCAACCAAACTGAGCCAATGTAATGACTCATCAAAAACCGTGTAGCCGATAATCACGGCAAACACCGATCCGATGTATTTGAGCGGAGTGATTTTCGATGCCTGATCGGCGTGCAGTGCTCGCGCCATAAACACCTGCGCAACCTGCGAGAGCAGTCCCATCAGCAAGAGCAGCAACCAATCTGTGGCTCGGGGCGTTTGCCAGTCAATCAGGCACCAGATGCCCATCACGGGAAAGGCAATGAGGTGAAAATACATCACAATGGTCACCGGATGATCGGTGTGCTTGCAGCGCATGATGGCGTTGTAGGCAATGCCCGAAAGAAAAGCCGAAACAATTCCCGCCACCAGCATTCCCATTGAAACGCGCGGATCGAAGCCTTTAATCATAATCACTCCGGCAAAGGCAATGCTGAAATAGATCCACTGCACGGGCCGCACCCTTTCGCGGTTGATGAAAATGGCGAGCATAACGGTAAACACCGGCGACAGATACTGGATGGTGGTAGCGCTGGCAAAAGGAATATTTTGCAGGGTATAAAAAAACAGAAACAGTGCCGTCATCCCCGAAATTCCGCGCAAAATGAGCCAGGGTTTGTTGTTGCCAAAAAACGGAATTCCCGACCGGACCACAAATGCCGCCGAAAGTACCAGTTGCACTGCCGACCGAAAAAATACAAGTTCGTGTGTGGGCAGGTGGTTCAGAAATTTAATGCAGACATTCATGCCGGCAAAAAACACCACAGCAACCAGCATCAATACTATTCCCCGCGTAGGCATCGGTCAAAGATAAGCCCGATTTTTCCTAATTGGGTGAGGTGTTTTGGAGATTGATTAGAATGTGATTTCTTGTGGGGGTCGAAATGATTGGGGGCGTGCTTTTCGGTGAGGTGTTGGTTGCCTTGATTAACGTAGGGCAGAACCACACAGATGTTTTTCCGATGGCGAGCTACAAGACCACTGCTTTTTGGGGGAAGCCATACCGGAGGCATGCCTGGTGCTATTTAAGGTAACTTCACGATACCAGCAAAATAGGGTTACGCTGCGGTTTTTGGATCGATGTAGCGCTGCATAATTTCAATCCATTCCTTTTCATCGGCACTGAGCTCTGATTTTTGTTTCAGACATTTGAAAATGCGGTGAAACAGACGAAGCGCTTCCTGATAAGTTTCCCGTTCTTCAACGAGTTTAATGATGGCGTGGTTGGTTTGAAAGTAGTTCATTGTTTCCGTTTTTTAGCAGTGAGCATTCTCTACTCATCTCCCGTAAACGGAAATTCAGACCGGTGGGTTTCATTTTCCTCTGGCTTTGACATTTGCTGCAACAGCACAATATCGATCACGGTGTGCGCGGCAATGGCGGAAATCAGACCAAAGTGTTTGGCTTGCCAGCCCACCACCACAATCACCAGTGTTAGATAGACGCCATAAATTATCAAACGCCAGTTTTTTGGATTGAGGTAGCCGTGAATGGCCACAAAAAGAATGGCGGTGATCCAGATTCCGAGAAAGGGTTGGATTACACCGCGAAATAGAATTTCTTCGCCAATGCCCGCGCAAAGTGAAATGTAGATGATGTGGGCGGGCTTGAGCTCGAACGATCCAATCAGGTTGCTGTACTTGTTGCGAACCGGTTCCATAAATTGGCTCCGAATCATCACCCAGGCCAGCCAGCCCGCAACAAACCCCGTTGCCGAGCCCAGGGTGATTTGAATGAAAATGTCGTAATCGGAGTGCCAAATGGAGGAGAAAGACGCATCGGTAAATAGCCACCACAACAGCCAACCAATCAGTGGGAATCCCAATAGGGTAAGGGTAGCCAGAAATAGAATTTTTCTCGTCATGGGCAAAATGCAAAGGTAATGAGATTGCCCGCGCTTTTTTACCAATAGGGGGCAACAAAAATCCCGGCCTTGTTCGAAGACCGGGATTTTCTTGCCGTAGCGAAAACAATGCTACAATTTGCGCAGCAGTGATTCGGAAAGCCATTTGGTTTTAAACAATGTATTGTCGTACTGTACGTGGTATTTATTTTCTCCCACTTCAATGACGGTGGCAGGCTCCATTATAAATCCATATTCGGCTTCAACTTTGTCGCCAACTTTAAATTTGGTGAGTGACGATTTGCTTTCAGGCGCTGCCTGTGCACCATAGCCCTTCATTCTGTCGAGGGGTACCCACTCGTCCCAACTGTCGCTCCAACCATCGTAGGTGATGAAGTAGGTGCCGTCGTTGGGATTTACTTTCAAAATGGTAGCGTCGTACCAAGAGCCGTTGGAATTGACTTGAATTTTTTCGTTTACCTGCTGCGCTGAGAGGGTGAAACTACCAAGACAAAACAAGGCTGCGGTAGCAATAAGGGTAAATGTCTTCATTTTTTTAAGCGTTTGAGGTTGATGAGGATAAAATTAAAAGTTCAACCCCAAAAGCAAGCAGCGTACCAGTTTTTTTTTGAAAAAAAAGCTGATTTAGGCCAAGCTGGGTTGGCCTCCGCATAAAATCAAGCAGAGCATCGAATAACGGTTAGTTCCACAAATTAATCATGTTAATTTCACGGAAAACGGTTACTGATATTGTTTTTGATTTTATTCGCAGTGCTCGCGGAGCAAGGTATCCACTTCGCCGTCGTCGTATAATTCGTCGTAACCGAGCCGATTGGCTTTTTTGAGATCGTTGCACACCCGACGATTGTTTTGGTTGGTAGCCAGGTTAATCAATGCGCGGGTTTTTAGTGCAAATGGATTGTCGGGGTGGTTGTTTAACGAGCTGTTAATGGCCGATTCCGCCTGGTCGAAATCTTCGAGTTTGTATAGCGCGTAGGCCTTGTTGGCCAAGGCTATGGGTTGGTGAGGGTCAAACTTGAGCGCCTCGTCTGAATAGGAAAGCGATTCGATAAACATACCGATGCGCGCATAGATGTATCCCACGTTGATGTATGTGTCCATGATGTTGGGATTTACCTTGAGCAGTTCTTGCAGGTAATGCGCCGCCTGCTTCTGGTCGCCGAGATGGTATAATACCAAGGCTATGTTTTCGAGTCCTTCTACATTGGCGGTGTCAACGGCCAGTCCTTTTTCGTAATTCTCTAACGCTTTTTGATGGTTGCCCAACAACCGGAACACGTCGCCCCTGGCCAAATCGTTTTCGGCCTGCTGTTTTGGTGTCATTTCGAGTGCTGCCGCGTTCTGAACATAAAGCATTGCCGAATCGGGCAGGTTGTTATACACAAAGTACTGCGCTTTAAGAATGTGCATTGCGGGGTTATTCGGAGCGAGCTCTACCGCTTTATCGATGTCGGCCAGCGCCTTGGAATCCTGTGCCAGTAGCATCTGCAGTTTTCCGCGTGCATAATAGTAGTCGGCGTTTTCGGGATCTGCCTTGATGGCCCTGCTGTATGCGCTTTGTGCTTTCGACCAGTTTTGCTGGCTTTCTTCCTTTCTTCCTTCTAGAAAATATTTGCGGGATTCATCCTGTGCCAGAACGAATATGGATGAAAAGGTGAGGGCAATAATCAAAATGGATTTCATAAACTGTTGATTGGTTGTGACAAAAATATCATTCTATTTGGTATTAATTCAAGTTGATACCAATTTGCAGGCCCAATTTTACAGGTTCGTAAACCGGAGCCGAGGCTGTGGTTGCACGGATAAATCGGCCCACTCGTTGCGGAGCAGTTTGTAATAGCCCACCACACCAATCATCGCTGCATTGTCGGTGCAATATTCAAAAACGGGGATATGCGTTTTCCAGCCCAGCGTTTCTTCAAGCATTTTCAGGTCGCGCCGCAACTGGCTGTTGGCAGAAACACCACCGGCAATGGCCACCTCCTTTATTCCCGTTTCGCGGGCAGCTCTTTTCAGTTTGCTCAGCAAAAATGAAATGATGGTTTGTTGATAGCTGGCGCAAATATCATCCATGTTTTCGGCAATGAAGCTTTCGTTTTTGGCTTTTTCATCGCGCAAAAAATAGAGCAGCGAAGTTTTCAGGCCGCTAAAGCTGTAATCGAGCCCCGGAATTTTTGGATGCGGAAATTCAAAACGGAAAGGATCGCCGTTGGCCGCGTGCCGATCGATCAGCGGTCCGCCCGGATAGGGAAGTCCGAGTACCTTAGCAGCTTTGTCAAATGCCTCACCGGCAGCATCGTCAATGGTTTGCCCAATAATTTCCATTTGGTATGGGCTGTCTACCCGAACAATTTGGGTATGTCCGCCAGAAACGGTAAGACATAAAAACGGAAACTGTGGTTTGGACTGTCGCGGGTCATCAACAAAGTGCGCCATAATATGGGCCCGCATGTGATGCACTTCAATCAGTGGGATTTTTACAGCCAGCGAGAGTGACTTCGCAAAAGAAACCCCCACATGCAAACTGCCCATCAATCCGGGGCCGGCAGTAAACGCAATGCCGTCCACTTCTTTCAGTTCAACACCGGCCGTTTTTAGCGCGGTATCCACCGTTGGAACGATGTTTTGCTGATGCGCCCGCGAGGCAAGTTCAGGAACCACGCCACCATATTGCTCGTGCACCTTTTGACCGGCCACAATATTGGATAAAACGGTGGTATTTCTCAGCACGGCAGCGGCCGTGTCGTCACAAGATGATTCTATGGCCAGAATGATTCTTTCGGTAGTTTGCATAGCCCCTCGAAGTGTAGCATTATATTTGCTTGCAGCCGCAAAGTTAACGAAGTTGAACGTACTCATTTCTGAAGTCCTATCATTAGATTATTAAGAATATTGCTCTGGTTTTTTATCGGCCTGATGTTGTTTTTCTTCTCGCTGAATATGATCCTTCGACTGCCGGTTGTCCAAACATTTGTGACGGCAAAGGTGGCGGAATTTCTGAGCAATGAACTCAACAGCGAGATCAGAATCGACGAAGTGCATTACACCTTCTTCGATCGGTTGCAAATGCGCGGACTGTATGTTGGAGATCAACAGGGCGATACATTGTTATATACCGACCAGCTTAAGGTGAACCTTCACTTTTGGCGTCTGCGCGACCGCATGGTTGAGTTCGACCTGATTCAATTCGACAACCCGTTTTTTAACCTCAAGCAATTTGCGGATTCGGTAGGCGGAACCAATCTCGATTTTATCGTCCACTATTTTAAACCCAGCGATCCCGACACAGCCAATCAAAAGCCCCTGGCACTGTATTCTGATGCGCTGAGAATCAACAACGCACATTTTAAATTCCGCAAATCGGGCGAGCAACGCAAACCTTTTGGGGTGGACTTTAAAGATCTCGACCTAACCGACATCAATATCTCGATGGAAAAAGTAGAGTTGTTGAAAGACACGCTCTATGCAGATATCCGGCATATCGAGTTACTGGAACAAAGCGGATTTCGGATTGATTCCTTATCTGCCCAAATGCAGCTTTCTTCTGGTGATATGACGTACAATAATCTGCAACTGGTCACTGAAAATTCCAGTATTCGGAGCGATCTGATTTTTGAATACGATAGTTTCAAGTCTTTCAAAAACTTCATCGACTCGGTGAATATTCGTTCCGATTTTCGCGAGAGCGATCTGAATTTTACCGATATCAGCTACTTTGCTCCCGACTTACAGGGTTTTGCGCAATATCTTGAAATAGACGGACGCGTGCGCGGCGTGGTGAGCGATTTGCGCGGCAGGGATCTGCACGTAGAATTTGGAGAGCACTCTTACTTTCTAGGTGATTGTCATCTGACGGGCTTGCCAGATGTAGAAAACACCTTTGTCGAACTGAATATTCGCCAATTGTCCACCTCTGCATCCGATCTGGAATACATTCAACTTCCGCCGTTTACGGAAAAAAATCATGTGCAATTGCCCGAACAGTTTAGCCAACTGGGAAGCATTCTGTTTGACGGTCAGTTTATTGGTTTTTACAACGACTTTGTGGCCTATGGAAACATGCGCAGTGACATCGGGCGCATCGGGCTTGACCTCGGATTTAAAAATCAGGAAGGCGAAACTCAATACACCGGTCGGCTGGCAACCAGCCAATTTAATTTTGGACGATTTCTCCAGATCAAAGGATTGGAACAAGTCACCTCAAACGTATCGATTAGCGGTCGGGGACTGGAGCTTGAAACCATCAACGCCGATGTGGATGGCGCGGTGGAACAATTGGTGTTCAGAAATTATTCCTACGAGGGAATCGAGCTGAGTGCCAATCTCGAGAAAAACTTGTTTAACGGCCACCTAAAACTGAACGACGAAAACCTGAGTATCGACTTCGATGGATTGGTTGACATGCGTTCTGATACTGCGCAGTTCGATTTTGTTACCAATATTTTTCACGCCGACCCCGGTGCATTAAACCTGTTGCCGCTTGAGGGCTATTCGAGCCTGACCTCACGGGTGGAAGTAAATGGCACGGCCACCTCAATCGACAATTTTAAAGGTGAAGTTGTTGCTAAAGCCACTGCTTTTTGTCTCGAAAACGATAGCCTGGACACCGAATTGGAGTATGAATTTGGCGATATTGTGTTGACTTCTTACCGCGATCCACAAGGACGAATCATCACGCTCACTTCTGACGTGGTAGATGCCGAGGTGACCGGCTTTTTCGAGCTCGCGGCTTTGCCCAAAGGATTTCTTCTTTCGGTGCAGTCGGTGTTGCCCTCGTTGATTCCTGATTCGGGGCCAGCGCTTCAAGCCGATCAGTGGTTTGATTATCGCATTAAGGTTAAGGATTTTACGGTGGTCAATGAACTGGTTGTGCCCAATATCGATTTTGGCAACCGAACTGAAATCAACGGAAGCTTCAATTCGAACAAGATGTTTTTCGACCTGAACTTTTCAACCGATTATTTTCGCCTGGCCAACTTTGCGTTTGATTCTGTTCGTGTTGAAGCAGAGAAAAACTCCGATGTAATGGGGCTTCAGCTCTATGTCGATCACATGCCATTATCCGACAGTCTTTATTTTAATCAAATTGATTTTAGAGCGGTGGCCTACCAGGATAATATGGATGGCAACCTTATTTTTACCGACAACAATAATCACGAAAGCCGCATTCCAATCACGGCACTGGTGCACAACCAGCAGCGGTTCGAAATTGCCATCGATTCGGCAGAGATTTATTTACTTGGTGAGCGTTGGCATAATGACAGCTTGAGTTTGCTGGCAGTGGACACAACTTCACTTCACTTTACCGATTTTAACTTCGTTAGCGGCGAGCGACAAATCCGAATTGACGGAACGATTTCTGAGGATATGACCGAACAATTACTGTTCGACATTCAGGAGTTTGATGTAGCGCTTCTCAATGCCATTTCTCCACCCGATTTTCCACGTTTCTATGGAATACTCAATGCCAATGGGTTTCTGGAAGGAGCGAGAAAAAGTCGTTATATCGAATGTGATCTTGACCTCCGATCATTTCAAATCGAGAATCAGTTTTTGGGTCGTGCATTGGTTGAGGCACGTTGGAATTTTGGCGAATCGCTGCTGGATATCAAAGGAAATATGCTCTATCGCGATACCGAAACCATTGTGTTGGCTGGCACTTATAATCCGCAGTTGGAAGAATCGCCGCTGAATGCACGCGTTGCTTTTGTCGATTTTGATCTGGCGCTGCTGGATGTTTTTATCAAAGCGGGAGTCAGCGAATTTGAAGGGCTACTCACGGGTTCGGTAGATGTTACGGGCAGTTTTAAGGAACCGCTTTTTTTGGGTGAGCTGGACATGAACAACGCCGGAGTTAAAGTCGACTTCCTGAATACGAAATATTACCTGAACGATAAGGTGGTGGTGGCACCAGATTATATTGGATTCGACTACATTCCAATAAAAGATCAGGAGGGCCATAACGGCTTTCTCGTCGGAACTTTGTTTCACGAAAATTTCCGGAACCTCAACTACAACTTTTACGTGGAGATGAAGGAGATGGTGGTGCTTAATACCACCTTGCACGACAACGATTTATTTTACGGAAAAGCTTATTCTTCTGGTACGGTAGACGTTTCGGGATATGGCCAGGAAGTGCAGATTGAGGTAACGGCCGCTACCGATCCGGGAACATTTATCTATTTGCCGCTTGGTGGTCCCACCGAAGTTTCACTCGAACGCTTCGTCACCTTTGTTTCAGACGGCCAGACCGAGCAGATCCAATCGGAGCTCGATTTGGCGGGAATTACCCTGATCATGGATTTGCAGGTGACGCCCGATATGCAGATCGAGTTGGTTTTTGATGAGAGCCTTGGTGATATGTTGCGCGCCCGCGGAACCGGAGCCATCAATATGGAAATTACACCCGACGGGCAGTTTGCCATGTTTGGACGATACGAAATTGAGGAAGGAGAGTATCTGTTTACGCTTCAGAACATTATAAACAAGCGTTTTTCCATCGAAAAGGGAGGGGTAATTGGTTGGTATGGCGATCCGTACAATGCAGATATCAATGTAAATGCCGTGTATAAATCGCGGGCCTCATTGGCCGATCTGATGGGAGAGTTTGCCGAAGGATATACCAGCCGGGTGCCGGTGCACCTCAATCTTAGTCTGACCAATAAACTGCTCAACCCAAACGTGGATTTTTCGGTGACCCTACCCAGTGCTGACGAAAGCATGCAGAATTTGGTGAACAGTGTGCTCAGTACCGAAGAAGAGAAAAACAAACAGGCCTTTTCGCTGTTGGTGCTCAACCGGTTTCTACCACCGGCCAACCGTGCGGCAACATCCAATGTGGCTTCTATGAATATCGGCGCGGCCACCACTACGGATGTATTGTCAAGCCAATTGAGCAACTGGTTGTCGCAAATTTCCGACGATTTTAATGTGGGAGTCAATTATCGACCGGGCGATAACATCACCAACGAAGAGTTGGCCGTGGCTTTGTCTACCCAACTGCTCAACAACCGCCTGCTGTTGAGTGGAAGTTTTGGTGTGTCGAATACACCTCAGAATATCGCCGAAACCAACAACCAGGTCATCGGCGACTTTCTTGCCGAATACCTCATTACCGAAGAGGGAAAACTGCGACTCAAGGTTTTCAGTGAGTCGGCCGATTACAATATTTTGCAGTCGTATCGCACCGGAACCGTGCAGGGGGCAGGCATCAGCTATCAGGAAGATTTTGACACCTTTTCTGATTTGGCGTGTAAACTCAGAAATCTGCTCAGAAAAAAAGGAGCGAAGGTTGATTGTAATGACCTCTATTGATCTGATTTACTCTTCACTGATTTATCCGCATTGAACTTGAGTGAATGGCCCATGCGCTCGCGTTTGGTGCGCAGGTAATTTTCGTTGTATTTATTGGGAATAATTTCAATTGGAAGGTTTTCTACAATCTCCAATCCATAGCCCAGCAAGCCGGTTCTTTTTCGCGGGTTGTTGGTGAGCAGTTTCATTTTGGTGACACTTAAGTCACGAAGAATTTGTGCGCCAATGCCGTAATCGCGCAAATCCATCTGGAAACCGAGTTTCAGGTTGGCATCCACCGTGTCTAATCCTTCTTCCTGCAGTTTGTAGGCTTTGAGTTTGTTAATCAGTCCAATGCCCCGACCTTCCTGATTCATGTACACCAACACGCCCTTGCCTTCTTTTTCAATCATCTGAAGCGCGCTGTGCAGTTGTGATCCACAGTCGCAGCGACACGATCCAAAAATATCGCCCGTAACACACGACGAATGCACGCGCACCAGTACCGGTTCGTCGGGTTTCCACGATCCTTTTACCAGTGCCAGGTGGTTTTGGTCGTTGGTGAGCTGCTTGTAAGCCACCAGATCAAAATCGCCGTATTCTGTGGGCATTCGAACACTTACTTCGCGCTTGATGAGGCGTTCGTGTTTCATGCGATAGGCAATCAGGTCTTTGATGGAGATCAGTTTTAGATCAAATTTTTCGGCGATTTTTTGAAGTTGCGGCAATCGCGCCATGGTGCCGTCTTCATTCATGATTTCAACAATTACACCCGCAGGCTCAAATCCAGCCAAACGGGCCAGATCGATTGCGGCTTCGGTATGCCCAGCGCGACGCAGTACACCGCCTTCTTTAGCGCGCAGCGGAAAAATATGTCCAGGTTTTCCGAGGTCTGATGGTTTGGTTTCGGGGTTGACCAAGGCCTGAATGGTTTTAGCCCTGTCGCTGGCAGATATTCCCGTAGTGCAACCGTGGCCAATCAAATCGACCGATACGGTAAAAGGCGTTTCATAAACAGCGGTGTTGTTGGGCACCATTAGACCCAGCTCCAGTTCTTCGCAGCGGCTTTCAACCAGTGGAGCACAAATGAGTCCGCGGCCGTGTGTGGCCATAAAGTTGATCATATCGGGAGTAACACTGCGCGCGGCAGCAACAAAATCTCCCTCGTTTTCGCGGTCTTCGTCATCAACAACAATAATAATTTTGCCTTGCTTGATGTCTTCAATCGCACTTTCTATGGAGTCGAGAATAATTGACATGGTAAGATTCTTTGCGCAAAGTTACGCAACATTACGCAGCTAATTTTAAGTTGCGTGATCGCGAAAGCAGCGGGAGAATCCTTGCGGAATCGAATGCCATTCGAAGCCGAATTTCTTCAAGCCTATTTTTTTGTCATTTTGGCCGAAGCGGTGACACAAAAGACGAAAAGTGAAGCGCTCCGAACTAATAGAAAGTGGATTTTCCATTACGAATGCTGTATTAGAAATAAATCCTCCGGCGCTCCCAGTGCCTCTTCAAATAGAAACGTTTTTTAGTTTTGTTATATCTTCAACCCAATTATATTCGTTGTGGATGCTTAATTTCCAACCATGAAGAACCGAAAATGCCCCAATTGTAAGCACCACTATGGTCCCTGGTATAGCTTGCGAAACTTGTATTTTGTAGGGACATTCGAGAGCTGGCCTTGCATTGACTGTCGCACTGCGCTTAAGTTCGACAGCAAAAGACGGTTGCTGAACGCGGTGATTATCGGTTTGACGCTTTACCTTATTTTCCAACTTGAAGATTACGTTGAAAGCACATTGCTCTACATTCTTATATCATTGGCGGTTTTGTTGATGGTATCCACTGCACTGTTTTGTTTTTTTGACAAAATTATCTTGGCGCAAACCAAACATTAACCCCACAATCTGGGCAACGTATCGCTCGATCGTTTGCTAATTTTCTTGCCTAATTTTTTGGTTGTGCCTGACAGAATTGCCCGGCTTCGTCTTTTGCGCTGCGCAAATCTCTCCGACTTCTGCTTCATTGCTTGCGCACAAAACCATTACCTTTGCAGGCAAAACACAGTGTATTGTTAAGAATTATCGCCATAGCCATTCTCGTATATGTATCTATACGTATTATATTGCGGCTGTTTGGCCTTGGAGGATCGCGAAAAACCAACCGCAAAGCACAACCAAACGGCCGGTTTCATAAAAAGCACCAACAAGGCGATGTCATCATTGAATATCACAAACCGCCCAAAAAACGTCCACGCGTTATTGCCGACGATGTGGACTTCGAAGAGATCGACTAAATAGCCCCCAAATGAATGAAACGCTGAAGTCCTGGTTGCCACATGTAATTGCTATTGCGGTTTTTGTGCTGATCGGGCTGACCTACTTTTCGCCCTTACTCGAAGGTAAACGACTCAGTCAAGGTGATACCAGAAATTTTCTTGGAATGGCCAAGGAAATCCGCGATCACCGCGAGGTTTTTGATGATGAACCCCTGTGGACCAACAGCATGTTTGGCGGTATGCCAGCCTATCAAATTGCCGTAAAATATCCCGGAGCCGTACTCAAGCATGTGGATAAAGCCTTGCAGCTCTGGACGCCACGACCAATGAACTACGTGTTGCTTTACATGATAGGTTTTTACATCCTGATGATGTCGTTGCGCATCAACTCCTGGCTGGCAGTGCTCGGGTCGGTGGCGTTTGCATTTTCATCCTATTTTTTCATCATTATCGAGGCTGGACACAACACCAAAGCACACGCAATTGCGTACATGGCCCCGGCACTGGCTGGAATTCTGATGGCCTATCGCGGAAAAATTATCCTCGGAGGAGCGCTAACAGCTCTTTTTATGGCGCTGCAAATTCAGGCCAATCATGTGCAGGTAACCTATTACTTTGGGATGATGGTGGGCATTATCGCGCTCGTTAAGCTGATCGATGCCCTTCGAAACAAGCAAATTGCGAGTTGGCTAAAACCTTCAGCCGTACTTCTGGGCGCCGTTTTCATTGGCGTGATGTGCAACATTGCCAACCTCTGGAATACCTACGAATATGGCCAATTTACAACCCGCGGACCATCTGAACTGACAATTCTTCCCAGCGGACAAAGCAATGAAGCCATTGCCACCAGCGGACTTGATCGCGATTACATCACCCGATGGAGTTACGGAATCAGCGAAACACTTTCGCTGGTCATCCCAAATGCCAAGGGTGGAGCAAGTGGCGTTATCGGCGAACGCAACAAACACCTCAGTAAAGCCAGTCCGGGGTTTCGGCAAAACATCGCCGGAAGCAATCACTATTGGGGGAATCAACCATTTACATCGGGGCCGGTTTACGTCGGAGCACTGGTTTTTTATCTCTTTATCCTTGGAATGGTGCTGCTGAAAGGAAACTTTAGGTGGGCTATTTTGGCAACAGTGATACTCACCATCATGCTTTCTTGGGGAAAGAATTTTATGCCGCTGACCGACCTTTTCCTCGACTATGTTCCGGGCTACAATAAATTCCGGGCGGTTACAATCATTTTGGCCATTACTGAACTCGCCATTCCGCTACTCGCCGTTTTATTTCTTAACCATCTCATTCGCCATCCTGAGCAAATTCTCGAACAGAAGAAAAAATTCTATATCGCTTCTGGAATTTCGGCCGGAGGAGTGCTGCTTTTGGCACTGTCGCCTGGGATGTTTCTCAGCTTTCTGAGCGATATGGAGCTGCAGCAATTCGAAGGGCAGATTACCCAGCAGTCAGGACAACAAGCCGCAATGATCGGTGCTTTTATGGAAGAGCTTGAAACCGTGCGTCAAAGTATTTTCCGTGCCGACGCCTTTCGATCGTTGGCCTTTATTGCGGCCGGAGTAGCGCTGATTTTTCTGTTTATGCGTCAAACCATATCACAATATGTGCTGATCGGTGGTCTGATGGTTTTGGTATTGGGCGATATGTGGGCGGTGAACAAACGCTATCTCAGCAACGAGAAAGACCGCGGACGATATGTACAGTGGGAAGATCCCGCAGATTATCTGTTTCCATTTCCTCCTGCAGCTGCCGACATCGGCGTGCTTCAAAACGAAACAAACAACCGAACCGGATTGCTGCGCATGGCCGGTGAAGATTATTCCAATCGCAGCACCTTTGAAGAACAGGTGGAGCAGCATAAAGCCATCATGAAGAAAATGAAGGCGGATAATGGTGCAGGTACGCGTCCGCTAACCGACGATGAAAGTAACATTGCCCGATTGTCAGCGCTCAATTTCCAGAGCAATTTCCGCGTGTTGAATCTCAACAACCCCTTTAACGATGGGCGCACCCCATATCTGCACAAGTCGATAGGCGGCTATCACGGTGCCAAGCTCAAGCGCTATCAAGAGCTCATCGATTTTCACCTCGGAGCCGAAGTGAGTAACCTGATGGGCTTGTTTGGACAACAACCCACCCAAGAACAGATATACGGTGCATTGCGCGCTTCGTCCATGCTCAATATGCTGAATACTCGATATTTAATCTATAGTCCAGATGCACCGCCGTTGGTTAATAGCGCAGCCCTCGGAAGTGCCTGGGTGGTGGATGAAGTAGCGCTTGTAGAGAATGCCGATGCCGAAATTCTGGCCACCGGCGAAATCAATCCTTCAACCGAGGCGATTGCCGATAAGCGCTTTGCAGACTATTTTGGAAGTCAAACTACATTTGCTTATGACTCACTCGCTTCCGTTCGGATTATGAGTTACAAACCCAATGAGCTGACCTACGATTTCCGATCTTCAGAAACGCAGTTTGTGGTGTTTTCAGAAATTCACTATGACGCCGGGTGGCAGGCCTATCTCAACAACGAACCGGTAGATCACGTGCGGGTAAACTACCTACTGCGGGGGATGAAAGTTCCGCCCGGAAATCACACCATTGTGTTTAAGTTTGAGCCGATGGTTTTTGCCACTGTTTCAACGGTAGCGTCGGTCAGCGCTATCTTACTGTTGTTGCTTTTTGGGTTCGTTGGCTTTCGGAGTATTCGCGAGATGAGATCACCAAAAGAAGATTAATGCTTCGGGTGCTGGTCATTACGTACTATTGGCCTCCTTCTGGTGGAGGTGGTGTTCAACGTTGGCTAAAAATGACGCGTTTCTTGCCCGAGTTTGGTGTTACACCCATCGTTTGCCACCCCAAAAATGCGGATTACCCGGTCAAAGATGAGTCATTTGTGAGTGAAGTGTCACCAACATTAGAAACCATAACCGTTCCTGTGTTTGAACCATTTAGGGTGGCGCGAAAACTGCTCGGTCAGAAGGAACAAAAATCGATTGCTGCTGGGTTTATCTCCGAAAGAAAAACGAGCACTGCTGTACGATTGATGGGATACATCCGTGGAAATTTTTTTATTCCGGATGCACGAAGGTTTTGGGTGCGCCCCACTATTAAACGACTTGAAAAGTACTTAAAACAGCACCCGGTTGATGTGGTTATCACAACCGGTCCGCCCCACAGTGTGCATCTGATTGGTGCGGGATTGAAGAAGAAAACCAATGTCCGATGGATTGCCGATTTTCGCGATTATTGGACCGATATGGATCATTCAGAGCTTTTCCAAATGGGCAACCGCGCTCAAAAGAAGCACGCCGAATTTGAGCGACGTGTGGCACGTTTGGCAGATCAGATGGTGGTGGTAACGCCAACTATGTCAGCGTTTTACAGCAGCATGAGCGAAAAACCTGCCGTGGTGGTGACCAATGGATATGACGAAGCTGATTTCTCCGAAACAGTCATCCAAAGCCATAGTGAATTTATCATCGGTCATTATGGAACGCTCGGTGCCGACCGTTTTGCTCCGGCGCTGTGGGATGCCGTGGCTGCGTTTTGTGCGGAAAATCATGACTTTGACAAAAAGCTGGTTATCGAACTTGTTGGTCCGACCGATGGAGCCACACTCAACTACATTCAGTCGGGGGTGCTTAAAGACAAACTGCGTTACCTTGCCTACACCGAACATAGCAAGGCGGTCATACGGATGCGCTCCGCACACTTGTTGTTGCTGATGGTAAACAACAATAGCAGTGCGGCTGGCAGACTGCCCGGAAAGATTTTTGAATATTTAGCGGCAGAGCGCCCCATCTTGGCTACTGGTCTCACCGAAAGTGATGCGGCTACTTTGCTTACCCAATCCGGCTGTGGACAAATGTTTGATCGCCAAAACGGTACCGAAATTAAAAAATTTATTGAAAGTGTGTTTCTCGAAACGCACACACCTCGGCCCGATCCCTTGTTTATTCAAAAGTTTACCCGCCGGAATCTGGCGCAAAAATACGCTGCCATTATTGATGAGGTTGCCAAAAACCAACGGTAAAATAAAACTATGTGGGATTTTACGATCGATAAAGCCGGATGAGCTCTCGACTGCCGTTTGCAACATTATATTTTTCCAGTACAGCTTTTTTACCGTTGATACCCAGTTGTTTGCGCTCGTAATTATTGTTTAGTAATGACTGTAGCTTACTGGTCAAATCATCGGAATTCTGACTTTTAAACACTGCACCACAGTTATTTTCCTTCACCACGTTGGCCTGCGCTACCGAATCCGAAACCACCACCGGCAGCTCAAATAACATGTATTGAAACACTTTGTTGGCCACGCCAATGTCGTGTTGTGCACCACTGAAAATAGGGGATAATCCAATTGTGCAGGCGCTGGCATAGGTCGGAAATTCGGCCATATCAATCCAGGGCTTATGCAGAATAAATTCGGCTACCTGTGGGTCGGAGATGCGTTGCTGAAACTCGTTTTGTTCGGCGTTGTTCACACTTCCTGCAAGCAGCAGCCTAACGTCCATTCCCTGATTGCGCAGCGTTTGCACGGCTTCAATTGCTGTATAAACTCCACGTCGCCGTGCTATTACTCCAAAATAAAACAACCAATGGCTTTCGGGGTGGGGCAGTGGGTTTGGCGCGATGGTGTATTTCAGCAGGTTTTCGTGATCGGGAACGTTTGGATAAACAGCAAATTTTTTCTCGTTGAGTGCGGGATATTCCAAGCAAAGTTGTTTTTGATAAAATTCACTCAGCACCACAATGCCATCGGCTTGCCCGAGCAGTTTTCCTTCCAGTTTTTTCCAGTGTTGCGCACGGGCCACAATTTTGCCGGAAAAGGTCTGCGTCCATTCATAGTTCATCACCGCTGCGGGATAGTTTTCGTGCAGGTCGATCACGAGCGGCACATTCTTTTTGCGCGCAGCTTGTATCGCTGCCGGTGCCATGTACAAATCGTGGGCATGAATCACCTCGATACCAAAATCCTCGATAAAAGAGCAGATTTCCTTTTCCCAAAACTGGTCGTAAAACGGCAGTCGAAGCTGAAAGGCAAAAAGGTAGTTTTTTAGTTTTTGCGGAATCGGAATCCTACGAATACGCACACCGTCGATATCCTCGATTGGTGAATGCTGGCCATAGTTCAATGCCAGGATATACACCTCAAACCCGGCACGGGTAAGTGCCCGCGCTTCGTTAATCACCCTATTGTCACCCGTATACGGATTGTCCAAAATCATTCCGATGTGCTTCATGACCGGATGTTTTGGTAGAGATGATATAGCTTCGAGTTCATTTGCCTCACCTGAAAATAGGTGAAGAGCGTTCCGCCGAAAGCGGAAAAGAATTTTTCAATACCGCGGTTCATGCTGCCTTCAAAGTCAAAACACAACCCTTTTTCGTGTGCCAACTGAATGCCTTTCCAAAGCACGTGGGCCATGGCACCAGTGCTTTTTTCTGCTTCTCTAACGCCACCGGTGAGGTAATATAATCGCTCAGAATCCCAACCAAACAGGGCGGCAGCAATGGGCTCTTCGGCGTGGTTGCGAATTTCAAAGAGCTCTCCACAGTGGTTTTTGCTTAAATAGCGGTGTAGCGATTGGAGTATTTCCGGATTAAACGGGTGCGGGTCTCCGGTGCGTTGATAGGAATCGCGGTTGAGCTCAAAAAGCACTTGGCTGTTGTTGGCACCAACTACGGCATGTTGTTTTTCAGATTTTTTAATCTGACGGCGGATGTTTTCTCTGAATGCACCGAAAATTTCCTGCAAGTGGACGTTTTGGGTTTCGAGTCGGTAGGTTATTCTCGGATTCACTTCAAAGTTTTTCCAGTGAAACGGCAACCAGTAGAAAGGCAAAAAGTTCAACTCTACCAGGGCGGGCTTTTCTGCCGAAAGACATTCGGCAATGGCAGTGGAAATATGCCGCGCAATGGAGATTTTTCTGGCTTGCGACTCCGTGGTGCCCACCAAATGATCGAGCGAAAAGTAAGGCATATACTGCGGCATAACGATGCGTTTTCCGGGCAAACCACCTTTCATAATAATTGGAATGGCGTGTTTAACCTGCGGTGTTTCGATATTTAGAAAATGCAACTCGTTGCTCGACGGATACAGGTGCAAGGCCATAGTAGCGTCGAACAGGAAACCGGATTTTTGGCCTGTGGGAATGATTGCGTTTTGCGAAATTTCTACCTGTAATTGTAGTGCCAAAACTTTTGATTGTGGGTTCGAAAGTTACCGTTTGTATTGGAATCCAAGATAAGCGGACAAGTCGCCTACATTTTGCAGAAAATCCTGACGGTCGGCCTCAGCCCAATCTGGCCAGGAAGGGAAATTGCCCGATGTCTGAACATTAACTTTTTGTTTAATCTGAGCGGAAATGACATTGGGTTTAATGTCGATATCGAGCCAGTGAAGCAAGGAAGAAACCTCGTCGGTATTGAGTTTTGAAAAGTTAAATCTGCGGTATCGCTCGGCGGGCAGCGCCGATAAATAACCATCGATCATTTGATTGGTTTCGCGCCACAACCAGGATATCTTTGCAACGCGAGAGAAATCTTGCCAACGCGCGGCCTCGGGTTCAGTCACCGGAAAAAGACGGGCATAATCGTAAATGTGATCGTCGTACCATCCGCGGTTCATTCCCGATTTTACAAACGCCGCCGGATCGCGATAGAGGTGCACAAATTGGGCATGTGGAAAACATTTGGCCAAAATCGGTGCAAAAAAAGTGATGCGGTTGTTGGTTTCTACCAACCGTTTATTTCTGGCCGCAGTTTCTACCATCATGTCTTGTCGCGCGGTGTAAACGATTTCAGCAAGCAGTTGCTCAACGGTTTTGTTGGCGGCCAGATCGCTTTTCTGCAGTTGATAAGCCAGCAAGCTTTGCTCATACAACTGGGGAGCGGTGTTGTGATGAACCGAAAGGTTTTTGCTTTTTTCGAGCAGTTCTGTAAACCAACGAGTGCCAGAACGTCCGGTAGATAGGAAGAAAACGGGCTTGAATTTTTCGGAAGCCAGGTATTCGCGGAGGGATTCGGGAGCTGGTTTGGCTCCGAAAATTTTTGCTTTAATCTCTTTTAAAACCATGATCGCAAGGTACGGATTACCATTTTGCTGTTGATGCGCAAAATTCCCAAAGCACCGAAAACCATTGCACCAAACAGAACCGCCCGGATGGCCAACGATTCAAAAACCGACCAATGAATAGCCACCACGCAAAGGGCTGCTCCGGCAAAAATCACAAACACAATCCGAAGCAAATTCCTTAATTCAGCAAAATCATGAAACACCTTAACGCTGTTTCGATAGGTCATGATGACCATAGCCAGCATGGATAAAACCGACGAGACGAGCGCACCGTATATCGGGTGAATGGGAACCAGAAGCAGTGCCAACACGATGTTAATAAACAGCGCCACCACCACAATCGGAATGTTCTTTTTGGTTTGATGCGTAAAGTGAAAGGCCATCGTCAAAAAATTCTGAATCCCCGATAAGCCGATGATCACACCAAAATAAGGAATGTATAAATAGGCTTGCACATAGTCGTCGTCTTTGGTGAGCAGTTCGAGAATGGTTTCGCTAAAAAGGCTCAGAAACCAGATGGAGGTCATCACCAACAAACTCACAAATCGGATAATGGTGGGTTGAAGGCGCATGAATTCGCGATCCTTATGCCGGCGAAAAGCGATGGAGGTGTAGCCCATAAAAAAGGCATTCAGGATCATGAAATTCACAATGCCGGCGAGCTTGGCCGATATGCCGTAAATTCCGATATCGGCAAAATCATGGAAATAGCGAATGATAAATCGGTCGCTGGTGGCAAGTAGAATGGTGATGACCGAGGTGAAAACCAATGGATAACCGTAGTTTATCATCCCCTTCATCTGCGGAATATCGATGCGGTATGGGCTGCGTTGCCGATAAAGCATCAAAAGCGCAGCGAGCAGAAAAGCGGTGTGAGCGGCTAAAAATCCCGCTACAACTCCCTCAATTCCGTTGTTCAATATTTCGAGCTGCCAGTATATTACGCCAATCAGCACCACGAGTTTAATAACCGACAGGGTTACAAAAGTTGTTGATCGGTCTTTGAGCCGCAGGTATTGCACCGGCACCAGTCCGAGAATCTCAACGGTGACTGAAGCGGCGATCATGGCAATCAGTACATGCCTGTCGGGCTGATCGGTGAGTAAAATACTCAGCGGCGTTTTTAATACCCAAGCCAGTGCCGAAATCGCGGCCGAAACACAAAGCAATATCAACAAAGCATGGGTGAATACTGCCTTTTGCTGGTGCGCTTCGGATTGAGCACTGGCAAAGCGAAGCGCGGCTACCGGCAATTTAATCGACAACACGCTCACCAAAATCTGATTCACCGATTCGATGAGCGTATAGCTACCGTACTCCGAAATGTCGAGATTGTCGGTGATGATGGGCAGTAACAACAGTCCCGCGAGCTTTACGGCCATGTTGCCAAGGCTGTAAATGGCGCTGTGTTTGGCGGTGTCTTTCAGGGTGCTCAAGGCGTGGCGGCAGTAAACGTCATTTTAATAAATAAAGAGAACAGTCTATTCGGCTGGAAGCCAGATTTGCGTGCGGTAAATAAAAGCAATATAACCGCGAACTTTGAGCGTACCTTGCTCAACCCATAGTTTGCACGTGTATTCCTTTCCGTTTTCGGGATCAAGGATTTTACCACCCGACCATTCCTTGCCATCGCGTTGCAATCCGGAGATGATTTCCATGCCAATTACTTTTTGGCCCTTGCGGTGGTCGGTACATTCCATGCAAACCGGATCCTGATCTTCGTTTGGTGGTCGAAATAGTTGTATGATTTTTCCGTAGGCCTTTCCGTTGCGCTCGGTAATTTCAACGATGGATTTTGTCTTGCCGGTTTTATCGTCAATTGTTTTCCATTTTCCAAAAATGTCGGTTTGCTGGCCGAAGGAAACCCAACTGATAAGACTGAAAATTAAAATCAGAAAATACTTCATCTGCAAATAGGTTATTCTTGATACAATTCCTGTCCGTGTTTTCGGGCTTTGGAAATGCTTGTGTTGAGTTCAAACCCCACCAGCATGGTGATAAAGTTAAAATAGATCCACATCAGCGTCACCATTACCCCCCCGAGTGATCCATACAGTTTATTATAAGTGCCAAAATTGTTGACGAAAAAAGCGAATCCAATCGACACAACAATGATTCCGATGGTGCTCACCGTGGCTCCGGCAGAGAACATTTTCCAGCGTTTTCGCTTCACATCGGCCACATTGTAGAGAAAAGAAATGGCGAGCATGATTAAAAACGCGCTGATAATCCACTTCAGTATATTGAGAAAGGTTACGGTGCGCTGGCTTCCGATTAGATCTGTTATGTGCAGGTATTCAAGTACAAATCCGCTCAATGTCATTACGATCAGCGCAAAAGCGGTAAGAATGGGCAAAATAATGACCAGTGCAAGGGAAAAAAGCCGTTGTTTCAGTGGGCTATAGGCCTGCTCAATGTGGTGCGATGCATGCAATCCGTCGAGAATGGCCTGCACCGTGTTTGATCCGAAGTATAACCCAAGCAAGAAACCCACCGAGAGCAGGGTAGAATGTTTTCGGTTGACCAAACTGTCGAGCGTTTCTGCAATTAGGTTGTATGCGTCGGCGGGCATGAGCATCGCGAAAAATTGCAGCACGGAATCCTGAAAATTTTCAATGGGGATATACGGTATCAAAGTCAGAATAACGATTAATGCGGGAAAAACCGCCAGCAGGAATTTAAACGCAATGGCCGCTGCTCGGTTGGGGATAGATGTGCGCGTGATGGCTTCGTAAAAAAAGCGCGATACGTGAAAAATATTCTGTTGATCGAATCCTGGCAGCACTATCTTTTTGGAAAGTGCGATTCCGGATTGCACAAATTCCGAGCGATAAATACGCAGTTTAAACCTTTTAATCACCTTATGAAATGGCTTTTAAACTCATGTCAATGCTTCTAACGCTGTGGGTTAGTGCACCTACCGAAATGTAATCCACCCCACATTCGGCGTATTGGCGGATGGTTTTTTCGGTGATACCTCCGCTGGCTTCCGATTCGTATTTACCACCGATACGGTCAACAGCGGTCCGCAGATCGTCAAAATTAAAGTTATCAAGCATGATCCGATCTACCATGCCGATATCCAGAATCTCCTCCAGCTCGGTGAGTGATCGCGCTTCAATTTCAATTTTCAGATTGCGGTTGCGGTCTTTCAAATACTGATTGGCCCTGTAAATGGCATTTTTAACGCCACCGGCAAAATCTATGTGGTTGTCCTTAATCATCATCATATCGTACAGTCCAAACCGGTGATTTTCTCCTCCACCAATTTTTACGGCCATTTTTTCAATGACGCGCATACCTGGTCCGGTTTTTCTGCTGTCGAGCAAAGTAACACCGGTTCCTTCAATGAGCTTGCACATCGATGCGGTGTAAGTCGCAATTCCACTCATGCGCTGCATACAATTGAGAACAAGCCGCTCGGCCGAAAGAATGGAGCGGGCACTTCCCGAAACGCGAAAAGCAATATCGCCGGCTTGTACCGAATCACCATCGCTTTTCAGGATTTCAATAGAAAGTTGTGGGTCTACTTTTGCGAAAATTCGTTGGGCCACCTGAAGGCCGGCTATGACGCCCGGTTCTTTTATTAGAAGTTGAGCGGTGTTTCGATCGGTGGGAGCTACACACGCTAAGGTGGTGTGATCACCGTCACCAAGGTCTTCTTCAAGTGCGCGATCGATTAGTTTTTCCAGTTCGTTGTCCATACCAATTGTTCAATTGCTACTGACAAAGTTAAAAGTAAAGCGCAAGCAGGAGTTAAAAATTGCGGTCGTTGGCCTCAATGCGCAATTTCTTGATCAGGTGGCGACCATCGTGATTTTTAAGGAAATAGGTGACGCGGTAATTTCCTTTGGAAGTACTGAGCAGGCCAATGCGGAAGTAATCTTCCATTTTGGATTTACCTTGGTGTTTCACTTCAAATCCATTGGGTGGATTCTCATCGAAAAATCGTCGGGTAACTTGAGTGGCCTGAGCTTTACTGTACACATCGCTGGAACTGAGTATGGTAAGGTCTATGTTGTTCATGAAATAATTGGAAAGGCCATTGACATTGCCTGATTTGAGTAGATCTGCAATATTATCGGCTTCAGTAGCCTGACCGAATGCATTAAAGGTAAATGCAAACACAAGCATGACCAGAGATACAAAGCTTTTCATGTGGTTGAAATTTGGTTTGGACGGAAGCAAATACCGAGCCACTTAAGCTACCGAATTTAGCAATTTTTAGCGGAGAACCACCATTTTGCACCACCAAATAACCTCCGGGTCGCTTAAAATTTTGGTGTAGTTTCGCACGCATGATCATTCAATTGCTGGTAATCGGAAAAACCACCTCGTCCTATCTGGCCGAAGGGATTGCTGAATATACACATCGTTTAAAACACTATCTGCGTTTCGAGTACATCGAAATTCCCGATGTGAAAGTGACCAAAGGGATGAACGAGCAACAGGTAAAACAGATAGAAGGGGGGGCGCTGCTCAAACTGTTAGAACCCGGCAGTCATGTGATTTTGCTGGATGATAAAGGAAAGGCATTTTCTTCGGTTACATTTGCTGAACATCTGCAAAAGCGGTTTAACAGCGGCGGGAAATCGGTAATCTTTGTGATTGGAGGGCCCTACGGATTTTCTGAGGAAGTGCAGCAGCGGGCCAATGAAAAATTATCACTGTCGCCGATGACTTTTTCGCATCAAATGGTGCGATTGATCGCAGCCGAACAGCTTTATCGTGCTATGACCATACTTCGGAATGAACCTTATCACCACGACTAATGCCAGCAGGCAGTCCGGTGAGTTCTTCGAAAATACCAAACTGTTCTTTAATAAAGTTCTTTCTGTCGAAGCGGAATCTGGCCCGCAGTGCATTTCGGGAATATCGCTCCAGATTTTCGCGGTGATGATACAGGTTGAGAATAGCTGATTTCAGTGCGTCAACGGTGTTTTCTTCCAATACTATTCCGTCAATTTCGTGAATGACAATATCGCGGCAGCCACGGGTATTAACGGTAACCACCGGTACACCCATAGCCAACGACTCCATCAAATTTACAGGCATTCCCTCGCGGTTGCTCGGAAAAACATTCACGTCAGAAATGTTGAGGTATTCGTTCACATTCTCTTTCCAACCCACAGAGATAATTCCCCGACAATCCTTCATTTCACGCTCTTCTTCGGCAGAAAGATTGTTTGAATGAATGTTGTCGGGCGCACCGACCAGGATGAGTTTAAAGTTATTGTGTTCGGAATAGAGCGATATAAAGGCGCGTACAATTTTGTCGAATCCTTTAAAGTGCACCTGCCTGCCGATAAAGATGAGCACAAAATCAGATGGCTTGATATTAAATTCATTTTTTAATGCCAGTGCAGCGCCTGTATCAATTTTCGATTTATCAAACCCGCTGAGATTACAGCCCAGTCCGTACGAGCGAAAGGTGCGCACATCAATCATGCTTCGAGATAAAGTCTCGCGGTCGTCTTCGGTCAGTACATAGCATACATCCATTCTGCTGGCTGCCCATCTTTCGGCCATGCCTAAAATAATTTTTTGCCAGCCGGTGATAATCGGAAAGGACAGCCCGTGAAAAGTGGCCACGCAAATGGGCCAGTTGCTTTTTTTGGCCAGGGCCGCAGTGAAAATAGCCGCAGAAAAATGAATATTAATGAGGTCGGGCTGGGATTGTTGCACCAATTGATTTAGTGCCCGTGCCGCTTTTAAGTGTGCCCGAAAGGAAAATCCGCGTGGAAAGGCAATATCGTGCAACGTGCATCGCAAGCCGCGTTGATAACATTCAATTTCGCTAATGTGCTGGGTGCTGGTAGCCAACATCACTTCATTGCCGCTGTCTATCAACTCCTCAATCAGATCTTCAAGAAAAGTGAAGTAATTGGTGATGGATGGTATGATGAAAAGTAGCTTCATTAATTAGCAACAGATGTTGGTCAACTGAATAGTCGAATATACTTCTCTTTATTGGATTGTACAGAATAGTGCTCCACAACACGTTGTCGACCCCTTTTTCCAAGTCGTTCCCTGAGCTCCGGTTGATTCAGTAGTTTTTTAAGCCATAAAACCCAGGCCTCGGAATTCTCAGGTGCAATGAGAATTCCGCTTTTTTCGTGTTCAATGATCTGGCTGTTTGCTCCCACCAATGAGGCGATTACCGGAATGCCGAGCGACATGTATTGAAGGGCTTTGAAACCGCACTTGCCACGCTCCCAATCGGTATTTTTTAGCGGCATGATGCCGATATCGAATTGGAGCAGGTCGTTAATTTCGGTTTCGGCGCGCCAGGGTATATACCGGTATTGGAGCAATTCAAATTGCGGATCTTCATTACAAATCACCTGAAGTTCAAAATCGATTTCCTGCTGAACGGCCCGCATCTGCACTTCTACCTCACGCAACTGCGCCAATGTAGAGTGCGTACCCGTCCAACCGACAATCAGCTTGCCCGCGTTGGAAGTGTGTTTGAGTTGGTTGTGGTGGTTTTCGGTATCGATGGTGGTGGGAATGACCACCACATCGCGGTTATACCTTTGGGCGTAATTGGCCAGGAAATCGTTTCCGGTCGAAATGCGATGACTCAACCTGCAAATGACCTTTACTTTTCGGTGAAATTTTAGAAAACGGGCAATGCCTTTGTTGGCCTCAGAATAATTGCGAATCCAGATGGCATCGTCAAAATCGTAGATGATTTTTTTTCGCCACACGGCCGCAATAAGCAATTCCAAAACCGGTGGTCCCACGGGTAAACCCTCGCGGTGAATAAACACATAGTCATATTTATTCAGGTTGGGCAACAGTGCAAGGCGCTGGCCAATACCTTTCAACAGTCCGTGGGTTTTTGTGCGAAGATGCCCCCGCTGGTAAAACACTTTCCAGACATCGTTGGTCCAGAAAGGCCGGTAGTCGTAGTCGATTCCGGCATCGTCAAAAGCACTCAGATACTGTTCAAATCTGAAACGCTGATTGGGTGATTGTTGCTTTGGGTATGGAGCGAGAATTAAAATCTTCATTGCGCTATTTCCGAATATATTCGGTGATAAATTTCTACTCCTAATTGCAACGAAAAATACGCTTTTGCTCCTGACTTTATCCCACCGCGATCAGTATTGAGCAGTTGCGCTGATTTTTTTACCGCTTCATTCAACGATTTTTCTGATGTATCCGTCAGGCAGATTCCGGCGTGGTATCGGTTCACAATCGCTTCGGTGTCGCCTACGTCGGCATTGCACACCACCGGAATTCCCATGCTCATCAGTTCTCCCTGCTTGGTGGGTGAAGAAGCTATTTTGGAAAACAGGGGCTGAATGAAAAACACCGACCAGTTGAACAAAGTGAGATAGGCCGGTAGGTTTTTTCGTTGCACGCCCAACATGCGCATGGCGGTTGCCGGAACTCCTTGTTGTGCTGCCCGTTGTAAAATGGCTTCGGGGTCATCAAAAGTCAGCAACAGAAAAACGGCTTTGGGGTAGGTTTGCAGTAGCAAATGAAAGTAGCGCAGCATATCATCGAGCAAATACCAGGTACCGGTAGATCCGACGTAGCCAACTACTGGGTGCTGACCGTTTAAATTCAGTTCATTTCGCAGTTGATCTGTTTGTTGTGGTGAAACATTGGCAGGGTTGAATAGGAACATATCCGTGCAGCAAGGAATCACCACAATGCGTTGGGGTGATGAAACGAGATTCCAGCTCAGTATTTCGGTTTTGGCTGCGTGGGTAAGGGATACGACTTGATCTGCCGCTGCGATCATTTCGCGTTCTTTTTGCTTGAAAAAACGGTAAATCATTCGGTATAACGGATTGGACTGTGGCCAGAGCTTGCCATCAACGCGTTCGTCGGCATAGAATCCACGCATATCAAAAAGAAACCGAATGCCCAATTGCTTTTTGAGTTGAAGCCCCACCATTCCGGCAATGTAGCTGCGGCAATGCACCACTTGGTATGGTTTTTTGCGGTGCAGTTCAAAAGCCGTTTTTTTCATTTTGCGGATGTCCAGCAGCGAGGAAATAACCGGTGGATTTTTACGGTAGCGCTGCGGATAATATCCGATGTTGTGTTGCCGGCACACCGCGGCAATTTCGTGGCCGAGTGTTTGGAAAATGTGGGGTTTTTCAAACGAAATAATATCAATTTCATGGCCCTTTTTAGCCAGTGCGCTCAGGTAGGGCAGAATCTGCGATTGCCCCAGCGGATCGGTCAGGCCGTCGTATGATAGATAAAGTATTCGCATTGTGATTGAAGCCGCTAAGATGAACAATCAAAATGATAACTTTGGAACCTTCGATGGAAATTTACGACATCATAGTGACGGTTTTTTATGCAGTGCTCATCTATTGCATTGCGTTTGTGATTCGTTCGTTTTATGCGGACAACCTGCTCTATCGAAAGTATTTTATTAAAGGGTTGACAGCAAAGTTGGTCGGTGGTTTTTGTTTCTCATTGGTATATACTTACTTCTATACCTATGGTGGCGACACCATGGCCTATTACGAAGACGCCGAGACTTTTACCGTCATGTTTTTTAACGATCCCAATCGGATGTTGAGCTTGTTTTTTAATCCGACAGGCGACGCAACAGCGGTCTTGGATATTAAAAATCGTTTGCGTTTCGGTATTGATACCAATGAATTTTCGGTGGTTCGTTTTGCAATTGTGACCAATATCTTAGCCTTGAATAGTTATTATTCAGCCACACTTTTATTTGCGGCTTTGTCCTATATCGGAGTGTGGCAGTTTTATTTGGTTTTTGCACGGCGATATCCCAGGATATACAAACAACTCGCCATTGCGGTGTTATTTATTCCTTCTGTGTTTTTTTGGGGGTCTGGAATAATGAAAGACAGTATTGTACTTGGCTTTTTAGGCGTGTGTGTATATGCCATTGATCGTTTTCTACGAGATGGATTTTCTAAGTGGTTTTGGCTGGGAGTGACCTTTCTTTCAGGCGCCATCATCTTTTCAATAAAGGCCTACATCATTATGGCGCTTGCACCGGCTTTATTGGTTTGGGTTGTCATGAATGGAAAGGATAGAATCAGAAACAAGTTTTTGCGGTCGCTGGTTATTCCGGTGCTATTGATATTTTCTGTTGTGGGAATTGCCGCTACATTACAGCTTTTGAGCCTGTATAACTCGCGATATAGTCTTGAGCGATTTGCTGAAACTGCTCAAAGTGTCCAAACTTGGCATTATGTTGAAGGAGAAAACTTTAGCGATAATCACGGCCGGGGATCGAGTTATACACTGGGCGATTATGATCCCGATTTAGCAGGGATAATTAAAATGTTTCCGGCATCGGTTAATGTTACCTTGTTCCGTCCCTATTTCTGGGAAGTGAAAAACATCATGATGGTGGCTTCGGCCTTAGAGAGCTTTGTCATTATGATCTTCACGCTGTACATCTTTTTGGTGCTGGGCGTAAGAAGGGTTATTCCGTTGTTGCTGAAAGATTCATTTTTGATGATGGCTTTTTCGTTTGCTATTTTCTTTGCATTTGCCGTGGGGTTCACCAGTTACAATTTTGGTGCTTTGGCACGATATAAAATTCCATGCATTCCTTTCTATATTGCCTCGCTGATGATTTTACGTGATAAGGTGATGGAAATCAAACAAAACAGAATGGAGCGGCAGCGGACCATCATGAAAAAATCCAACAAATCGATGCAATTAGCGGCGCAGTAATAGTTGCCGAATGATAACGGCTATTCGTTTGCTAAAAATCTCAGGGAAATGTTGCCCAATGGATTGGCGCAGGTATTTTAACCTAAGCTGCTGCCCTTCCTGAGTAAACGGCAGATGGAGCGCAATATATGAATAGCTTCTGGCCTTCAATAAATTCATCCACTGGCCGTATTTGTTCATAAATGCATTATCCGATTGAATGTAATTTATCATGAGCTCTTTTCTGCGGATCAGTTTATCGGGCGAAAACGAATACACGCTTCGGCCAGGATGAATGATCAGCGCAGAAGTAACTTCTTTTCCAGCGTGGAATTTAACGCTCGCGGCCAGACGAAGCCACAACTCATAGTCTTCACTACCAGATAAATCGCGGTCTGAATTAAAGGGGTTTTCGAGGGCGATTTGTCGTTTCAAAAACACCCCATGGCAACTGAACACATTTCCTTTTTTCACGATCATCAGATTCAGGTCTGCCCAAAGTTTGGGCAACGAAACACGTTGACCATTGGATGGATTTAACAAACAATACGGTTGAAAGTAAAGCGCCATGTCCTGGTCGTGCAAGGCAGCTTTTACCGTTGACAAGTGCTCTTTGAAAAACACATCGTCAGAATCCAGAAAGGTGATGTATTGGCCGCTCGATATGGAAACGCCCAGATTTCTTGCAGCCGCCCTTTCGGCGTTCGATTGATAAACATACTTTACCCGATGATCCGAAATTTCTCGCACCAGATCAGCCGTTTGATCTGTGCTGCCATCATCCACCACAATCACTTCAAAGTCGGATTCGGTTTGACTCAGTACGGACTGAATGGTCTCTCCGATGCGATCGGCGCGATTGTACGTTGGAATAATCACAGAAAAAAATGGCGACTCAGACATACAATTGTTCAGTTTTTTGAAGGAAATGCCCGAAATTAAATGAATCAACAGCCTGCTTCCCGTTTTTAATTAAACGACTGCGCAATGGCTCGTCAGTGTGTAATTGAATCAGCGCGTTGGTAATTTCGGTGGTGTTTTGATGCGAAACCACCAGCGCGTTGACGTGGTGTTCTATAAATTCATTAGCCACTCCCGACAACGTGAAAACCGCCGGAACCCCACATGCCAGTGCCTCGATATAAATCTGCCCGAAGGCTTCAATATCCTGATCGTTGGGTACATGGATAAAATAGTTCATACACGCATATAATGAGGCCAGTTCTTTTTCAAATCGCACCACACGAAACGATTTGTCCGGCAACTGTTTCAATAGCTCATTGACTTGCTTTTCGTAGGGTCCACTGGCATTGGCCATAAGCAAAACCGCGTTGGGCGCTGTTTGTAGAAAAGCACCAAATGCCGGAATAATGTAATCCCATCCCTTGAGTTCCAGTAGTCGCGAAATCACACCCACCACGGGTTGATCAGAATGCAGGTTATATTTTTGTCGCAATTGAGCCACGGTTAAGGCATCTGGGTTTGATAAATAATCCAAATCAAAACCATGGTGAATGAGCACCACCTTTTTTGCGGGTACTTTTTCGAGATGAATCAGGGTGTTTTTGACGACAATAGAGGGTGCTACAATTTTGGTTGCAAGCTGGTTAATGAGTCGATCAATAAAAACAGATCGTGGAAAGTGTTGATGATTGTAAGTGCTGTAATGTCGGGTGAAAATTCTTTTCGGCACACCCGCAATCCATGAAGCGGTAATGCCCAGCATATTGGCGCGTCGCATGTGGCAATGCACTGCAGCCGGTTTAATTTTTCTAATCAACTTTAACACTTGCAGCCACTGCTTTGCTCGCCCGGTAGAACCAACAACCACAGCGTGAACCGGTATCTGATGCGCAGCCAGCATTTGTTCCAGATCGGTAACATCCGGCGAGCTTTTGATGACCACTGTTTCCAGATCGAACAGCTCGCGATTATGGTTTTTAGCAAGCCATTCAAAAACCAGGGCATACGCAATATCTGAAATGATGTACAGCACTTTTGATTTCACGCTAATCAAGATTAGTTTCCGTGAAGTAACTACCCAAAGCGGCAATGACATAAGCGTAATACCGATACCTGATTGGCTGGGGTAGCAGCATAAATGCCTTGCGATCTGTAAAATGAATCATGCGGTGGTGGGCCAGTTTGCTGAATATCCATCCTTTTATTCCTTGTGGAATCTGGGGGTTGAAGCGATTGTAATTGGTCACCAAATGGGGCTTAGTTTTACTAATCTGCATCCACGATGCCCGATATTCGCGTTTGCGTTCAATATACCTTTTAAGTGAAACCAGATCATCGTGCCACGCCAGACAATTGTAATCGAAATAAATTTCCACGCCCGATTCCAACATTCGGGTGGCGAGTTCAAAATCTTCGGTATCGCTCAGCGATTCGTCAAAACCTTTGTGCTGTTCAAAAATATCGCTTGGAATACTGCAGTTGGCACTTGTGAAAAATAGATCAGCCGCACTGAGTCGTTTTTTATCTGTTGCTAAGTTTTTCATCCAACCTAACGACTGATAGGCCAGAAACTGCTGAAAATCGTTTTGCGCCATCAACGGGTCAGACTGCTGACGTCCGGTTAAAGCTGTGTTGGGATATTGCCGGTGATGATCAAGATGCATTTGCAACCACTGTGGAACTGGTCGCATATCATCATCCAGAAAAATGAAGAGCGATTCGCTACGTGCACGGGCTCCTGCATTTCGCGCTCCTGATCGTCCCATGTTTGGTTGCACAATTGTCCGAATATTGAGCTTTGAGCTCCAGTCTTCTACCACTTCTTCACTATCATCTTCCGATCCGTCAATCACTACAATAACCACAAAGTTTTTGTTGGTTTGATTTTCGAGCGCCCGAAAAACATGTGGCAATCTTTGTGCGCCATTGAAACTTGGAATAATCACAGCCGCATTCATGGTCGCTGATTTACTTTTCTGAATTGATGGATGAACCACAAAGGTAGATACTGATTTCTGAAGCGGATTTTATGGTATAGCTTTCGGGTGGCCGAATCCAACAAATTGGGGGAGATCTGGCTGAGAAAGAGCTTTGTTTTTTCTTTTTCGTCGCGTTGATACCACTCTTCGGCTTGCAGCATCAAATAAAAGTTGAGTGCTTTTATTCTTAGCTGTTCGTTATCAAAATCAGGAACATCCATTTGGTTGCAAGCGTTTGTGTGGTTGATGGTTGCGGCAATTTTTGTCAATGAACCATCCAGTGCAATGGAGTAATAATAGTTGGCGCGCTCCACATTGAACTCACCGGCCTGAGCAATAGTTTTTGAATTTTCATGCATCCGGAAGTTGACCAGAATTTCATCTTGTTGTTCAATACCTTTAAGTCCAAATCGGAGCACAAAACGAATCCACATATCGCGATCCATCAGGTAATGTAAATGTTCATTGACGCCACCAATTTCATCGATGCAGGTTTTTCGAAAAAATGTTTCCGGTTGATCGATACGTGCCAAACCAATCGTTTTGGCCAGATTATCAGAATAGACATCAGTTCCCCGCGAGGTATATGCATCGCCATCGGGAAAAAAAATCCGGCTTCTGCCAGCAAAAACATTCGTCGCCTTGTTTTGAAAAGCAGCGCCCACTTTTTGTAAGGTGCCGGGCTGATAAAAGTCATCCGAATTGAGCCAATTAAACACTTCGCCACGAGCCACACGAAGCCCTTTGTTTATGGCATGGCTTTGCCCGCCGTCCGATTCGCTTACCCAGTAATGCAGATGCTTTTCATACTTTTTTATGATTTCTGCGCTGTTGTCGGTACTTCCGCCGTCAATGATGATGTACTCCAGATGAGGATATTGCTGCGATAGCACAGAATCAATGGTTTGTTCCAAAAAATGACCTTGGTTGTAAGACGGGGTGACTATTGAAATGACGGGTTTATTCATGTCACTTTTTCGCGGTAAAATGGTGAGTGTTGATCCAAATCAATGGCAGTTTAAATTAATGGTTAGCTCAGTGTTTTATCGGGCGAATGTTTTACCGAGTGTGTTTTGGTTGTTGCTTGTTGTGAAATTTGTTTGGGAGGTGCAATTTAACTAATGTTGCTAAATCGTTACCTTGTGTTTTAATTTAGCAGGTTTTAGCAAAACACCTCATTCTGTAACTGAGATGACCCGAAATTCACTTTTTAAACCTGAAATTAGAGCCAGCGTTTGGTTCGGGGTCATGCTCCTTGTCGCCTTGTTTTATTTTGTAAATCCGCTGCTTGGACAGTATAGCGAAACGACTCCGGTATATTGGTTTTCACCCGAATCGGGCGTTGAACTTTCTGCCGATACCGTCATAAGCTGGCATTCAATTGACAGTCTGTCAGCGCTCAACCAACCCAGCTCAGGTAGTCGGCCATTTTTAATTGAAAATGATATCCAACTGGCTGGTCACAACGCCATTCAGTTTAATGGGGATCAATTTCTGAGTATGCCGGTGTCCATTCCACAACCCAATACGATAATATCGGTTTTTCGTCCCACCGGAAACGCACCGATGTTCCTGTACGATATGACATCGCGTTTATTCTTGCTCTGCCATCCGCAAAATGGAATAATTCCAGCCAGTATTCCGTCATTTCCAACTCCCATTCCAAAAGATCATTTCATCATCACTACACACGTCGTTGAAGAGGGAGAGGCAAGGTTTTATGAAAATGCAGAACTGAAAAGCGAAGGAACAGAGCCCCGAATAATCAATGGTACCATGCACGTCGGGATGTCTGCTTTCAACGATCGTTTGTTGGTGGGGAAAGTGGCTGAATTGATTATTTATGACACTGCCCTAAGCGAAGCGGAAATGCTTATCGTGTTCGATTCCTTAAAAGCAAAATACGCTCCACCGCCCGTTTTGCCTGCACAGATCAATATTTTGCCCGACTGTTCCCGCACGCTCTCGGTAGATGACCGCTTTAAAAGCTATACCTGGTTTCGAATCACTGAAACGGGAGATGAAGAATTGGGAAATAACGAATCCCAACTCGAAGTCACGCAACCGGGTGAATACATATTGGAAACCCTGTCGATGTTTGGCGACCTATTTCGCGATACCGTATCCATAATCGAGATCGAACCACCTGTTCTCAGCGCAACTGTCTGCGAGGGGCAACCTTTCTCTTTGGACTTGAATATCATCGATGCTGATATCACCATACAATGGAGTGATTCTTCCTTAATGGGATCCGTTGTCAGCATTTCGGAACCCGGTATTTTTTCGATGGTGATTTCACAGCCCAATGGCTGTTCGATAGCATATTCCATTGAAGTGACGGATATAGCGACAGTTGCTGAAATTGGGTTTACCGAACCATTCTGCGCCGGAAATCCCTTGCAACTGAACGAGGTGGACGGCGTTTCTATCCTGTGGAGCACAGGCAGCCAAAGCACATCAATTGTTCCGGACGGCGAGGGGTTGTACTGGGTGGAAGTCCAGAACGAAAATGGTTGCGTTGCATCGGATTCGGTCACCGTTATTTTTGCCGGATTAGCCCCGCTGGCCAATTACAGTTCTGACTTACTTTGCGAGCAGGAAACCATTTCATTTGTCAGCCAAAGTGAATCGGCAGATGATTCAGAAATTGTGCTCACCGAGTGGCTGATCAATGGGGAATACATGGAGGGAGCCGAAGTGGACTTTTTTTTTCCTGAAAATGAATCTTATAGCCTTCAGCTTTGGGTCACCACATCGGCGGGCTGCAGTGCGCTGCTGAATGATTCCTTGATAATCCACCCCAAACCCGAAATCAATTTTAATCACGCCTTGCCGTGTACGAATAGCCCCACACTTTTCGAAGATGAAAGTACCATCGCTTCCGGAGACCTGACTGCGTGGTATTGGGATTTCGGCTCAGACAACACGGCCGACACACCCATTGCGTTGGCTTTTTTCGACAATCCCGGGGTGCACAACATTTCGCTTCAAGTGACATCTAACCAGGGTTGCACCGACGCAATACTTGCAGAAATTGGGGTTTATCCAACTCCGATAGCCAATTTTGTCTGGGAACCCACCTGCCAAGAAACGCCGATGAATTTGGTCAGCACCACCGATACTTCACTTACCGGAAGCGTCCATTACGCATGGAACATCAGCGGAATGGTGAATACCGGACCTTCGGTAAATTATACTTTCTCTACACCGGGTCAGTATCAAGTGCAGCACGAAGTGTGGACAACAATTGAAGGTGCTGCCGGATGTTTTAATCAGCAAACACAAACCGTGATCGTCACTGCGGTGCCCGAAGTGCAGTTCGTTCACACACCGGCATGCGTAGGAGAGGAGGTGATCATTGCCGACGCCACCATTCCCGACTTGGCCGACGAGGTGGTTTCGTGGCAGTGGAGCGCCGCGGGACTTCCGCTGGATACCTTGCCTTCGTTTATGTGGCAGTTTAACGAGTCGGGCGTCTATTTGTTGACGCTGGCCATCGCTACCCAATCCGGATGTGCGGCTGTAGCTACTGATGCCATCATCGTCGGTGAGGGAATTCCACCTGTTATTTCTCACACGCCCGAAATCGGATTGCCGCCACTTGCTGTTTCCTTTTTCAATGAAACAAGCTACGGACAGTTCCACCTCTGGGATTTTGGCGACGGCGGCTTTAGTACCGAAGAATCTCCGCAGCACACCTATCTTGATACCGGCCAATACGAAGTTCAGGTGACGGTAGAAGACGAGGCAGGCTGCACCGGATTTGCCACAACAACAGTAGATGTCAGGGCTCCCTATTTTGATGTGGCGGTAGAGCAGGTTTCGGTTGTGAAGCAAAACAGCCTGCTTTCGGTTTCGTGTATCATTGCCAACTACAACAACCACACGTTGCGCTCCGCTTTGCTGACCGTGAAACTGGGCAACGGAACACTGGTTTCGGAACCGTGGAGCGGCTCACTCGATCGAAATCAACTTACTGAATTCACATTCAGTAGTTTGCTTAATGTGGATGATGAAATTAACGACAGCTATGTGTGCGTAGAAATCCGCCAGCCCGACGTCAGCGATTTCAATCCGGAAAATAACCGCAAATGCACGGCCATCGGTAGTGAGTCGTTCGAGATGTTTAAGCCGTTTCCGAATCCGGCTAAAGAATACACCGAACAGTGGTTTTATGTAGATCAGCCCTCAGAAATTGCCATTCGCATGGTGAGTACCTCCGGAAAAATATTGTTCGAAACACAAGCGCACTATCCTAAGGGGCTGCATCAGGTTCGAATGCAAACCGGCAATTTCGCTCCGGGAATTTATATTATTCAATTAAAATGGAACGGCCACATGCATCACAAAAAATTAATGGTAAGTAATCGAAATGAATGATGATGACACTGATTTTTGCCACCCACAACCATAATAAACTGGGCGAGGTTCAGCAACTACTGGGCAATGTTTTCGAACTTAAATCCCTCACCGATATGGGTTGCACCGAGGACATTCCCGAAACGGCAGCCACCATTGAAGGCAATGCGCTTTTAAAATCACAGTTTGTGTACGACCGTTATGGATTGAACGTATTTGCTGATGATACCGGATTGGAGGTAGAAGCGCTCGGTGGGGCTCCCGGTGTGTACTCAGCACGCTATGCCGGTGATCACCACAATTCGGAAGAGAATATGGATAAACTGTTACGGGAAATGAAAGACCAGCTCAACCGAAATGCTCGATTTCGAACCGTAATCGCTCTCATTATCGATGGCGAAGAATACCTATTTGAGGGAATTGTAGAAGGAGAAATTCAATGGGTTCAAACGGGGCTGGGTGGTTTCGGTTACGATCCCATTTTCCAACCTGAGGGAATCGGCCGATCCTTTGCAGAAATGACCAGTGAGGAAAAAAACAGCATCTCTCATCGCGGAAGGGCAATTCGAAAACTGGTTAATTTTCTGAAAGGCCGATTGGAACCATAAAAAAAGCCGCTGTATCGTGTACAACGGCTTTTTTTCTGTGACTCCGCAGGGATTCGAACCCCGAACCTCCGCATCCGTAGTGCGGTGCTCTATCCAGTTAAGCTACGGAGCCTCTCTTTTCCCTTTCGGGGCGGCAAATATACAAACAATTTTCTTCGAGTATTCCAAAAAGGACATGACATTTTTAATTCTAAATCTTTCTATTTTCAACCAACAAACCAGAACCAATGTTTCGCCTGTTTTTAAGCATTATTCTCACTGGGTTGGGAGCCATCTGTTGCGCAAACACCGACAGCCTGCGGATGGCAACCGAAAGGATGCCGAAAACCGTAGAAAAGTCATTGGCCATACGACAGTTGGCTATGCAGTGGCTGGAAATCAATCCCGACAGTGCACTCTATTATGCCCACAAAGGCCACAATCTGGCGCAGCAATTACAGAGCGATTCGGTTATTTCCCTCAACCTTTATGCACTTGGAATTGCGTTCGATTACAAGAATGAACTGGATTCTGCATTGCATTATTACAACCTTGCCATCGCACTAGCCGAAGCAAAAGACGACCAGGAAACCAAAGCTGATTTTATCTTTTCAAAAGGCGCAGCCCATTATTACCAAAACAATTTTGCCGAAGCCATTAAGTATTATGATCAGGCATTGACCTATTGGGATCAAACCAAAAATCTGGAGAAACAAAGCAAGGGTCTGAACAATATGGCCATTGTTTATCGCGTCCGCCGGCAATACGACAAAGCCATTATTACTTATCGACGGTCCATCGATATCAAAAAGCAGCTTGGCGATTCCCTCGGACTGGCGCATTCATACAATAACTTGGGCCGGGCCTTCTACTATATCGATGATCGGGAAAAAAGCCTGAAATACTACAAATTAGCCCTCGATTTATTTGAGCAACTCAAGCTTGAATCTGATATGGCCACCGCCCGTTCCAATATCGGACTGACTTTGCTTGATTTCGGAGAGCTTGACGAAGCACGCGATTATTTGCTCCGTGCACAGACTGTTTTGGGTGAAAAGATGAGCATGGAACTGCTTTCAACTGAAATCGCGTTGGCCACAATAGATCGGCATCAGGGAAAACCGGGTTTCGCAATCAAACGCCTGCTGAAGTATTACGACGCGGTGACGGAATGGAACCGACTCGATTCGCGCTTGGCATTCGAAGAACAACTTGCACTTTGTTATGCCGAAGCAGCCGATTACCCCAAGGCCTATCACCACCAAAGCGAATACCAAAAACTGTTCAGCGAATCGGCCAGTGAAAGTCGCGAACGCCTCGCCAAGGAGATGGAAACACGTTTCGAAACACGCGAAAAGGAAAACACCATCCGATTGCAGGAACTTCATCTTGAAAATGCCGAAAAAGAAAAGCAGACCTTATTTGTCAGTGTGGCTTTTGTCCTCGTGTTGCTCACCGGTGCTGTTGGGTTTTCGTTCTCCAAAATACGCGATAACAAACGGCTAAAAGATCAGAAAGCGATAACCGAAGCGGCATTGAAAGACCGTGAAACCCTGCTGCGCGAAATACATCACCGGGTAAAAAATAACCTGCAAGTGGTCAGCAGTTTGCTGAGTATTCAAGGACGTGAAATTACCGATGATCAGGCGTTGCGTGCGGTCAATGAAAGTCGAAGCCGCGTACAGTCTATGGCACTCATTCACCAGTTTTTGTATGGGGAAGACCATCTCAGCAGCATTAATATGCAGGATTATGTACATCAACTCGCCAAGAGCCTGTTCAATAGCTACCGTGTTGATCATGATCAGGTGGCGCTTCATGTTGAGGTTGAGTATATTATGTTGGATGTAGATACCGCCATCCCGGTGGGTCTGATTTTAAACGAACTCATTACCAACTCACTTAAATATGCCTTTCCCGACGGACGGGCCGGAAATCTATATGTTTCGCTCAAAGAAAAAAATGCACAACTCGAGCTACTCGTGCGGGATGATGGCGTTGGAGTTTCAGGAGAATTAAAATCATCATCTTTCGGAATGAAGCTGTTGAATGCATTCAAAAACAAGTTGGATTCTGACTACGAAATCAAAAGCTCAAACGGACTGGCCGTTCATTATCACATTCGCAAATATAAAACAGCATGAGCAAATACAGCATTTTGGTTGTGGAAGACGAACCGTTGATTGCCGAGGATATTGCAGGTTATCTCGAGGAAAGTGGTTTTATCGTAGCTGGTGTGGCCAACGACGGAAAACAGGCCATGCAATTATTAAAGACCGTGAAACCGGATGCGGTTTTGCTCGATATTAATCTGGGCACCCCACCAGATGGAATCGAACTTGCTGAAATGATACGGCAGCATTATAACCTTCCATTTGTTTTCCTGACCAGCCATGGTGACAAAGCCACGCTCGAGCGCGCAAAAACTACTTTTCCAGCGGGTTATCTGCTCAAACCATTCGACGGTTTCGATTTAATGACCTCTCTCGAAGTGGCGTTGTACAATCATTTTAATCAGAATGCAACACAATCCAACGGCCTTTATCTCGAAGATCTGAATCAAAAACTGCCCAATCCGCTCAGCCAGCGTGAATTTGAGTTGATGAAGTTATTACAGACCGGAAAAACCAACCGCGAAATTGCCGAAGAATTGTTTATTTCTGTCAATACGGTGAAAACACACCTTCAGAATTTGTTTGAAAAACTTGATGTTCACAATCGCACTCAGGCTATGTTTCGGATTAGCAAATTGCTTGATAGTTGATTTTTATTCTTGTTGGTGGAAATAGAGTTAGAGGCAGGGAAATCTCGTAACCCACGGCGAGCAAGACGCTCCGCCGAACACCGTCCTTTTATTGCTTGAGCATGAATTAGATTGTTGAGCGTAGCGTCCCACTGCGCTCGGAATTGCTAGGCGTCCGCGCCTGAATAAAGGTCGCAAAACGCTTATTTACCAATCTGCATCTTTTTTCGATTAAAATCATCTTTCAGGGTATAAGCCGCATCATGTCAAGTCAAAATCACCCAGAAGGGTGAACCATGGCCGATGCGGTTGCCGCACCTTTGTATGGTCATTAACCAAATTCCATACATGATGAAAACAACTTGTCTGATTTTAAGTCTTTTATTTAGCTTTTTCGCTGCGACTGTCTTTGGCCAACAACCTGTAAATGACAACTGCGAAAATGCCATGCAGCTCGTGATGGGCCAGCAATGTGAGCCACAAAATTATACCAGTATTGGCGCTACTTCCCAACCCGATTCCATCGCTCCGAATCCTTCGTGCGGAGCTTATCAGGGCGGTGATGTGTGGTTCACCTTTGAGGTTCCCGCATCAGGAAATTTCAGGGTAGAGATGGCTGGTGCCGGAAACAATGCACAATGGCAGATGTATTCGGGTTCGTGTGGTTCATTTGAGCCCATCTGGTGTGGCACCAATACCGGTAATCTGATCAGAAATTTTTCCAACCCGGAACTGGCCAGTGAAACGCTTTATATCCGATCGTGGCGGTGGAATAGTTCAGACGGAATTGATTTTTCATTGTGCGTTTCAGAAACCTTTCCACCTGCAAATGATCTGTGTGCGGATGCCATTGTCTTATCAGTAGGACAAGAGTGCGTGATGCAGGATTTCACCAGTATTTTTGCTGGGTCTGAGCCGGTTTCTGTAGTTCCAAATCCTACCTGCGGGCTTTATCAAGGGGGCGACGTGTGGTTCACCTTCGAAGTTCCCGCATCTGGAAATTTCAGAATTCAAATGGATGGGGCCGCCAACAACTCTCAATGGCAATTATATTCTGGAGTTTGCGGTGAATTTGAGCAATTAACGTGTGCCTCCAATGGAAACCAACTGTATCAGAATTTTGTATTGCCCGATTTTGCTGGTGAAACACTTTACCTTCGTTCCTGGAGATGGAACAGTTCATTGGGTATTGATTTTTCTCTTTGTATCCATGAATTCACCCCTCAGGTTAACGATTTGTGTGCCGATGCCATTGCCCTCCCTGTAGGCGCGATTGGAGGGGGGTGTGA
>CAZARI010000016.1:0-3390 GCA_964487545.1 uncultured Cryomorphaceae bacterium | reverse complement strand
CACACGGTAATGATTTTAGCTTGTGTATCTACGAAATCGAGCCGCCGGTAAATAATTTGTGTGCCGATGCCATTGCCCTCCCTGTAGGCGCGATTGGAGGGGGGTGTGAGTCGCTTGAGTTTTCGAGTGTTTGGGCCACGGCCGAGCCTGTAGGTATTGCACCGAATCCTACCTGCGGAAACTATTCTGGCGGAGATGTCTGGTTCACGTTTGAAGTGCCACAGTCGGGTAATTTCAGGGTCGAAGTACATAATATTACCACCGGATCAGCCTACTGGCAAATGTATAGCGGTTCTTGCGGCAACTTTCAACCCATTGGATGTTCCGGTAGCCAAGTCAATTTCACCGAAGCGCAGTGGGGAGGAGAAACCATGTACCTGCGGGTGTTTCGACAGATAAATCCACACGGTAATGATTTTAGCTTGTGTATCTACGAAATCGAGCCGCCGGTAAATAACGATTGCGCCAATCCGTTGATGCTCCCGGTTTCGGATTTCTGTAATCCGCAGTTTCATTCCACTTTCTTTTCAACCGCCGAAGGAGTTGAGGTGGCACCAAATCCTACTTGTGGATTCTATTCGGGCGGAGATGTTTGGTTCAATTTCATTGTTCCAGCCTCCGGTGATTTTAGGGTGGAAGTTTCCAATCAATCATCCGGAAACGCCTTCTGGATGTTGTACAATGGCAGTTGTGGTGCTTTCGTTCCGCTGCACTGTGCCAGTGGTGGTGTTAATTTCACTGAACCCGCTTGGATCGGTCAGACCCTTACTTTGCGTGTTTTCCGCCAATTTAGCGCTCAGGGAATGGATTTCGGTATCTGCATTTATGATCTTGTATTACCCGAGAACAACGACTGCGAATACGCCATCGAATTGCAAGTAGGCGATCAGTGTAATATGCAGTATTTCTCCAATGCTTCTGCAACCTCATCACCCGTTGGTATTGCACCGAATCCTACCTGCGGCTTTTATCAGGGCGGCGACGTATGGTTTAAATTTGTAGTTCCGTCAACCGGATTGTTCCGTATCGAAAGGGCAAACTATACTGGAATGAATGCCAACTGGACGCTCTATACCGGATCATGTGGCGAATTCGAACAACTGGCCTGTTCACAATTGAATGCCTGGCAAAATTATCAGCTTCCTGAACAGATTGGAGATACTATTTACCTCCGGGTGTTCAATAACAACAATGTTAATGGTGGAACGTATGAATTGTGCGTTTGGGAAGTTCCCCAGCCCGAGAATGACCTTTGTATCGATGCCATTCATCTGCCTGTAATCGGAGAATGCCAGATGCAAACATTTTCCAATGCTTTTGCATTCGAAGATGAGGCCGCGCCTGCTCCGTCATGTGGCTTTTACCAGGGCGGCGATGTTTGGTTTACGTTTGTGGCTCCGCAGTCCGGACAGTTTCAAATCTCCCGAACCAATGTTGAAGGAGCCAGTGCAAACCTGGTGTTGTATTCCGGGTCGTGTGGCGATTTCGTTGAAATGGATTGTCTTTATAATACCAGCCAGAAAAACTACAATGATCCCACACTGGCGGGTGAAACGCTTTATCTGCGGGTATATGGGGTGAACAATGCCAATGGCGGAAAGTTCTCACTCTGTATCACCGACACCGCGGTACCAGAAAACGACAACTGTGCAGAAGCGCATCACCTCGAAGTGTCAACCGCTGTTAATTTCGAACAGTTTAGCAGTTATAATGCTACGCACGAATCGGCCATAGCAGCTAATCCATCTTGTGGTTTTTATCAGGGCGGCGACGTGTGGTTTAGCTTTGTAGTTCCTGCCTCTGGAAAATTCCTGATTCAACGTAATAACATTCACGCCAACACTAGATACGCATTATACAGCGGAACCTGCGGCGATTTCACCGAGCTCGATTGTCCAGCCACACCACAGGCTGCCGTTTACGACCAACCCGATTGGGCAGGCGATACGGTTTATCTGCGTTCATACGTCCAGAACAATGCATTTGGTGGAGTCTTTGAATTAAGTATCGTTGAAGGTGATTGCAATGGAGACTTTGGCGGAACTGCCTACTTAGACCATTGTAATACCTGCGTTGGCGGTGATACGGGATTGGAACCCTGCGAACAAGACTGTAACGAAGTATATGGTGGATGGGCCTTCCTTGATAATTGTGGCGAATGCGTAGGCGGAAACACCGGCCTGTCGGCATGCGTTCAGGATTGCAACGGCGATTGGGGTGGAACGGCTTTTCTCGATAGCTGTAACGATTGTGTAGGTGGGGAAACCGGCGCAGAAGCTTGTCAAGCACTAGAAGGAACGGCCATGACCTGCTCCGACGGAATTGACAACGATGGTGATGGATTGATCGACTGCGACGATCCAAAATGCCAAGAACTATACAATAATCTGGGATGCATCACCTGTTTTTGGGATGGTCTATCGTTTGCCGATGTCGTTTTGGAATATGTCAATAATTGTTCGAACAATGTTTCGACCAATCCGGAGAATGCGTTGGGTATGCCTGACTACTCTGGCTCTAACAATGATTTTGTATCACTCGGCCGGGGATATGTCAAACTGGGCTTCACCAACAATACGCTGATTAATTCGGGAGATGCTGAGGACGACTTGTTCGTATTCGAGGTGGGCCCGCAGGTTGAACCATCGTTTATCGAACTGCGTCCGGCAAATGAAGCAACCGAAAACTTGCTCATCGCTGCGGGTATTCCGGATGAAGATGGTGATGGATACTATGAATTTGGGGGCATCGGCGGATCAACGGCAGGGCTGGACGTCGATGCATTTTTCGCCGAACCGCTTCCACCCAACTCCATTCAGTTCGACGCGATTAAAATTGTGGATGGTCCCGGAAGTTGTCCTGCGTCAACGCCCGGAGCGGATATCGATGCCGTTTGTGCGCTTTCTAGCCTTAACTGCGCTGTTGGTCAGCCTTGTGATGATGGAGATCCGCTAACCGAAAATGATGTGTACACTATCGATTGCGAATGTTTGGGTACGCCCATTTATGATTGCCCCGAACTCGAAGCCAACAACGGTGATAATTGTGTTACCGGAGGCATCCCCGGAATAGTCGTCAACTGCGAGTGTCTGTATCAGGATTGCCATGGCGATTTTGGCGGAACAGCATTCCTCGACAATTGCAATAACTGTGTAGGTGGAGCAACCGGTTTAGAACCCTGCGAACAAGACTGTAACGGAGTTTACGGTGGAACGGCCTTTACCGATAACTGCGGAGATTGCGTCGAAGGAAATACTGGTCAACCAGCATGTGTGGCCGATTGTAACGGTGATTTTGGTGGCACGGCCTTCATCGATAACTGTGATAATTGCGTAGAAGGAAATACTGGCGAAACGGCCTGCGAAGCAGATTGCCATGGCGATTTTGGCG
>CAZARI010000015.1:0-63153 GCA_964487545.1 uncultured Cryomorphaceae bacterium | reverse complement strand
AAAAATTGGAAAACTTCAAGTGGTTTTGGGAAGTGTAGTTGGTCGGGGGGATACATTTAAACAGCTCGTCCAATCGCAAATACCCGATTGGGAAGCGTTTTGCGCAGCTCATGAATTAACGCCTCCGGCCAGTATTCGGCTCCATCCGAAAAAAGCACCGAAGTCGCCCCTTCTAACCCCTGTTCCGTGGTGTAAAAACGGTGCTTATCTCCCCCATCGTCCACGATATTATATGGATCCTTGGTTTTATGCCGGTGTATATTATCCACAAGAAGCCGGGTCGATGTTACTGGATCTTGCGTTAAGACAATTGCCTATTGAGCGCCAAGGGTTAAAAGTACTCGACATGTGTGCCGCGCCGGGAGGTAAATCCACTATAATAATGGACTGGCTGGACGGAGAAGGTTTTTTGGTGAGCAACGAAATCATCCATAAACGGGCGTGCATTCTGGAGGATAACCTCGACAAATGGGGATACTGCAACCGCATGGTCAGCAACAGCAGTCCAACACAGTTAGCAAAAGCCGACATCACGTTCGATCTGGTGCTAGTCGATGCACCGTGTTCGGGCGAGGGTATGTTTCGCAAAGAACCCAACGCGCTGCAGATGTGGAGCGAGGAAACCGTAAAAACCTGTAGTCAACGGCAAAACGAAATATTGGATAAAGCGGTGCAATGTCTGCGCCCCGGTGGTTATCTGATTTACTCCACCTGCACCTACAATCGACATGAAAACGAAGAGGTTATTGCGCGATTTGTTGAAAACTCCGGTGCGAAATCTGTTCCGCTCGATTTAGCTGAAGAATGGCACATAACCTCAAAAGAAGGAAATGGCTACGGATACCATTGTTATCCTCACCTCACCCGAAGCGAAGGGTTTTTTATCAGTGTGCTGAAAATGCCTGGAGAAAAATCGGATTCCTCGACCAAAAAGAAAACAGCATCCAAGAACAACAAACCCTCAAAGCCGGTCGCTGATTTGGGCCGTTGGCTTAAGCATGCCGATCGGTTCACCACCATCGAGCATCGTGGCAGATTGTTTTTCTACCCAAAGGAAGCGGAAGATTTTGTGAATCCGCTTATTCCACAAATTCATGTTCTCAGCATTGGTCAGTTTGCCGGAAAACTGATTCGCGGTGAGTTGGCTCCTGCAGCCGAGCTCGCTTTAAGTCTCGATTTAAATAAAGAAAACTTTCAGCGCATTTCATTCACCGATCAGCAGGTGCTGGCTTACCTCACCCGGACCTCATTAAATATAGATGATTGTTCCCACGGACTGCTGTTGTGCGAATACCGGGAAATTCCGATCGGATGGGCCAAAAACATCAACGGGAAATTCAAAAATAAGTGGCCCAAGGAGTGGCAGATCATGCGACCGCAGGGAGATGTTGAAAATGCAATATAAGGCACCTTACATTTTTCTAATTCCTGTGTGGATAGCAACCCTACAAATGGCTCGAAGCTGAGGAAATAAAAGAGGCTTCGGAAAATAGTTTTGTGGTTTGGCTTGATGGACATCCACGAATAGCAGCCTATTTCATTGAAAAAACGAAGGTTAGGAACAGGGTAATTCGGGCAAAAAGACCTGAAAAAAAACTTCTCAAAAAACTTTGCTGGAATTACCGAAAAGCGTCTATATTTGCATCCCGATTTGGGGCGATTAGCTCAGTTGGTTCAGAGCACCTGCCTTACAAGCAGGGGGTCACTGGTTCGAATCCAGTATCGCCCACAACACAAACCCAGTATCCGCCAAAGCGGATACTGGGTTTTTTCATTCCCCAAAGCCGGACTTGTCCGAGCTTTGGGGAATGAAAAAACCCATCCATGTGCGTTAGCGCATGTGGGTTTGGGTTGGGTACAAGGGCACCCGGAATCTGGATCGCGACAGCAATCCATAGATTTCACAAGAATCCACTTTTACCTTCGCTGCCTCAAAATTTAAACGACCATGAGAAACTACCAGAGAAATTCGCATCGTGACCAAGAATAATTTTAATAGCTTTATTCTTCTTCTGTATCGAATGAACCAATGAATACCACAATCAAGACACCCCTTCTACTCGTTTTTGCCATGGTGGCAATTGTTGCCTGTGAAGGAAATAAATTCGTTGAATACAAACCGCATTACTTCAATCCGACAAGCGATCAGAAATACTATGGAGATGCGGAACTTGATTCGACTGAATTTGCCAACACACAACACGTCCTCACCTTTTATGGTGAAGCATTTAAAACCGAAAATGACAATGTTATTTTAATAACCAAAGAACTGGCGAGTGACTGGGATCTGCTGTGGAATTATACCTCAAAAGCGAATGACAGCGAATGGTTAGAAACGCATTAGTTTCGGTAATCTGTTTTTCGCAATTTTCGGCTATCGGAAGCCATCAGAACGTATCGTCGCACATTTTCTCTTTTACCGATAAGTCCTTAACTTAAAGTAAAATTCAGATTATGGATAGCATTATACGCCAACAGATTTCATTTTTGACCTCATTTTTAGCAGCTTTCGTGTTGATGACCGCCTCAGGATCGGCACAATTTGCACCCCAAGTCAACCAGCAGGAAGAAGAAACCGAAATTCCGGCAGAACAAGCCGTTCCCGATATTTACGATCGGGAAACTCCTCGCGGAACCGTACGCGGGTTTTTATCGGCAGTAGCCAATCAGGATTATGAAGAAGCGAGTGTTTACCTGAACATTACGGACAGTCTGCAGAATGACACTTCCGGCAAAGAACTATCAATGGTACTTCAGCGGCTGCTCGATCAGGGATCGTTGATCCCCACTGCACGTTTATCCAATAATCCCGGTGGTATCATAGACGACGGTTTATCACTGGGAATGGAACGCGTGGGAACCATTACCGCCAACGGAGAAACGGTAGAAGTTTTGCTCGAAAAAACAATTACTCCCGAAGGCACTGAGGTGTGGTTGTTTTCTGCCACTACTTTAAATCAAATCAGTCGCGCCGAGTTGGAAGAAGTATGGATTGATCAGCAACTCCCCGACACACTTTCGGAAACATTGTGGTTTGGTGCTCCTGCCAGTCACTGGCTGGTTATTCTGGTGCTATTGATTGCCGCATTCATACTGGCCTGGGGAGTTACCTGGCTGGTGCGATTCATTCTCAATAAGATCTGGAAAGGCTCCACCATCGACCCCACCAAAGGCGTAATCGCATCGTTGGCCCTGCCGGTGAGCTTATATCTCGCCGTTTGGCTTTTTGTGCTATTATCGCAACAAGCTGGAGTTTCGATTGTGTTGCGACAACGGTTTAGTGCACTAACCCTCATCACGGCAGTAGTGGCCATTTTTATCTTTCTGTGGCAACTCAGCGGATTCATTGGCCGGTTCACCAGCAAACGCATGGCCCAACGCGGAAATGCATCGGGCACTTCGATTGTACTTTTCCTGCAACGTGCAGCGCGCTTTGTAATCGCCGTATTGGGAGCAATCATTGTCCTCGATGTATTGGGAATTAATGTCACCGCCGGTTTGGCTGCACTCGGCATCGGTGGCTTGGCACTGGCCTTTGGCGCACAAAAAACCATCGAAAACTTTATTGGCGGCGTTGCAGTTGTGGTCGATCAACCGGTGCGTGTAGGAGATTTTTGTGTGGTGGGCGATGTTGTTGGAACGGTTGAAAAAATAGGCATGCGATCCACCCAAATCCGGACCTTGGCACGAACCGTCATCACCATTCCCAACGGTGAGTTTTCCTCATCGCGAATCGAAAATTTTGCGCACCGCGACCGATTCTTGTTCAACCCCAAACTGCGTTTCCGGTTTGAGTCCACCCCCGACCAACTTCGTTTTTTGCTGGTAGAAATCCGGCAAATATTGTACGCCCACCCCAAAGTCAGTCCCGACCCGGCCAGAATTCGATTCACCGAACTCGGGCCGGATTCGCTTGACATGGAGATTTTTTCGTATGTCATTGTCGGCAACTTTGACGAATTCCTTGAAGTACAGGAAGATGTATTGCTTCGCATTATGGATGTGGTGGACGCCAGCGGAACTGATTTTGCATTTCCATCACAAACCATCTACTTTGCCGGTGATAGTGGAATGTCGGATGAAAAGCTTGAAAAAGTGAAAGCGCGTGTTAGGCAGTGGACAGAAGAAAATGACTTGCAAATCCCTCGTTTCGACCCCGATAAAATTCGGGAAATAGAAAACAAAATCGAATACCCTCCTAAAGGTTCAGTAGACAACAAAAACAACCCATAGATTTCGACGATGAGCTTATCAATTATATAGATAAAACTGGATATTGGATAGATGAATATCGATTTTTGCCGAACTAATATCGCTTCCCTCCGTATAGCCAGAAAACTTTTATCCATTGATTACACGAATTCAGCTTACCTCACTCTTCATTTCATTTTTCTCAATTCCCTACACCTCTTCTGCATTTTCGCAATGTATCATTACCTCGAATGACGGGTATGAAGTTCACGTCAGTTTATATCTCAACCAAGTAGTCTCCCAGTCGAGTTGCGAATGGGGATACAACTATAATGTTGAAGTAGCTTATGATGTGAAACTGGTAGGTCAGAATATTCCGTCGTCGCTCTATACCCTTCAAGGCTTTTTAAAGTGCGGAGACACCCAAACTTTTTTTGATATGAACAATGCCGGAGGTGAGGGTATAACCTTCACCTCCACTGCATGGACCCCCAGAACAGACTGTAACTCAGTGATTCCCGCCGATTTGGAATGCTTTACTGCAAAAGTCATTATTCAAGGACCGGGATTGCCTTATCAGGAAATTGAATGTCTGGCATTTGGACCGCTGCCCATCGAGCTTCAGTCCTTTCATGTGATGGAATTAAACGATGAAGTGGCGATCTCGTGGACAACGGCATCGGAAACCAACAACGATTTCTTCACCGTTCAACGATCCACCGATGGACAAAACTGGAAAAACCTATTGCACCAAAACGGTGCTGGAAACTCGTCTGTTCCCCAGCACTATTACGCTACGGACTCCCAGCCTGTGTCTGGAATCGCGTATTACAGGCTAAAACAGACCGACTTTAACGGCGAGGTGTCGTTTTCTGAAATTAAGGTGATTACGCTTGAATTGGATTCAAATCTGCCGCCGAGGGTATTTCCCAACCCTACAAATGACATATTGTTTATCGAAGGAAGCGAATTTGTAATCAGCAATATCCGTGTATACTCGATCATGGGTAGAGATGTGACGAATTATACCGAAGTGCTGGGTTCGGGAAACCACCAGCTCATTCTCATCACCCGACATTTAGAAAAGGGAAATTACGTTTTGAGGGCTGGCGCCAAATCAATCCGATTTAGCAAGATCTAATAATTATTGATTGATCAGAAGTTTTTCTATCCGCTTAATGGGCCCCGGACAAAACGTAAAGTGACAGTCCATGCAGCGATTGACCACCGCATTAAAATGCTTAACCTTAAGCGAATCCGAAGCTTCGAACTTCTTTACCGCATAAATAAACGCGTCCGAAAACCCTTCAAATGCAGGGCCAGAGCTGCCGGCATCGGTTGGATTGGCTGTATGTAATTCCGCTACCCTATTCCACACCGGATGCTGTTCTCCATTTTCTAATGCCGATTTGATGGCTGCTGTTTCGGTAGTTAAATCGCGCATCAGCACTGCCAGTTCGCTATCGTCGGCCATTACTAGTTTAGACGCTACTTCTGACGGGTCGTTGTTAGAATCCGACCCATTGGTTTCGCAGCCCTGCACCAGCAAAAGGGGTAAGATTAACCCCAGGAGAACAACTACTAAACTGTTTTTCATGGTGTAAATTTAGTGATTCGCCAATGATATGAAATATCGCAACGCGTATGGATTTGAAGTAATTTCGCGCTGTTTAACCCAATACGATGAAAACATGGCAATGAAATCAATCTACACCATTCTCTTGCTGATTCTGTCCAACGCATTTATGACCATGGCGTGGTACGGTCACCTAAAATTCAAAGACCTGAAATGGTTCGAAAACCTGGGACTGATCTCCATTGTACTCATTAGCTGGGGAATTGCGCTCTTTGAATATATCTTTCAGGTGCCAGCCAACCGCATGGGTTTTCATGAAAACGGCGGGCCTTTTTCGCTCGTACAGCTCAAGGTCATTCAGGAAGTGATCACCCTGGTGGTATTTGTAATTTTCTCGGTGATCTTCTTCAAAAACGAAACTTTCAAAATGAATCATCTCATCGGCTTCTTTTTTCTGGTGCTGGCGGTTTATTTTATTTTTAAGGAAAATTAAACGAAATGATCTCGCCCGAACAACCATTTTTTCACCCACTAAGAATTATTCACGCAGCCATTCTCGGTGGAGCTTTGCTGGTTCTCGGTGTGGTTCGGTTTGCCTTTCTACAGCCAACAGATATTGACCAGGCAGCGTTTCCTGATCACTTTACGCTGTATCTTCCCATTGGTGTAATGGTCGGAGGAATCGCACTCAGCGAAATCATCTTTAAAAGAATGATTCAACCAGCCGCAGCAGAAGATTCACTCACAAAAAAACTCGAAGGCTACCGCACGGCCTGTATTGTACGCTGGGCCATTCTTGAAGTACCCATCTTGTTTTCAAGTATATGGCTTTTGATGTACCATCACCGTTACTTCATGGGCATTGCACTGATCGGCATGGCCATGTTGGCCTTTTCGCGACCCATTCCGCTAAAGGCAGCGCAGCACCTCAAACTTGATGAAGCCGAAAAAAAGTCGGTTTTCAATTTAAAATAAATCGCTGTCTGCTGCATTTCCATTGCGTCAGAATGGGCAACAATTCTCTTTATTGGGTTATTTTTGACATCAATCAAAAAAATACTGCAATGAAATCCATCTTTCGTTTATTGGCTACCCTGTTCATTTTAATAAGCTGCCTCGGTGCATTCGCCCAGCAGCGCGACTTTGCCCAACTTGAACAAAAGCTGGAACAAATGCGACAAAACTGGGATGTGCCGGGTATGTCCATCGCGATTGTTGAAGACGGCGAAATCGTTTTTAACCGGGGATTCGGAGCGCTCGAAAAAAACAAAGCGGAGCAGCCCAACGGAGAGTCGCTTTATGCCATTGCGTCAATCTCAAAAGCCTTTACGGCTACTTCGCTGGCCATGCTCGTTGACGAAGGAAAAATTAAGTGGGACGACAAAGTGGTAGAGTACCTGCCCTACTTTGAACTGTATGATCCGTGGGTAACATTGAACATAACCATCGAAGATTTGCTGGTTCACCGCAGTGGACTTAAGACCTTTAGCGGCGATTTGCTTTGGCACGCCTCTACCCACAGCATGGAAGAAGTGGTGAAACGCGCAAAATACCTGAAGCCCGAATTTGGATTCAGGGATGGATTCGGCTATCAGAACATCATGTATATCGCTGCCGGCTTAATTCTCGAAAAAGTGAGTGGAAAAACCTGGGCAGAATTTGTTAAAGAGCGCATTCTCGACCCGCTCGAAATGAACCGAACCCTTACCAGCACCATTCAAATTGAAGGTTACGATAATGTGGCCATTCCACATTCGGGACAGCCCGGACAAAATATTCCCATTCCTTACATCAACTGGGACAACATGGCTCCGGCCGGTGCGCTGGTTTCAAACACCGAAGATCTGACCAAGTGGATTACGCTGCAATTAAACCGCGGAGTATATAACGGTGATACCTTATTTTCTGAGGACCGATGGCGCGAGATGACCGCACTGCACAATTCCATTCCGATCAGCGAATTTGCCGAAAACACTTATCCGGGAATGCACTTTGACGGCTATGGTCTCGGCTGGAATGTGAAGAGCTATCGGGGAGAGAAAATTGTGAGCCATGGCGGAGGCTACGATGCCATGATCAGCAACCTGACCTGGATTCCCGGAAAAAACACCGGTTTTATGGTCCTTACCAACAACATCACCTCACTTCCCTTTATCGTTCACCTCACCCTGCTCGATTTCATCATTGGCGGAGAAGGCAGTGACAAAGACTGGAGTGCCCATTTTTTACCGTTGATTCAATCTCGGCAAGAGCGCGAAAAAGTGCGGGTTGCAGAGGTTATGGAACGGCGCGCGGATCCGCCCAACCACAAATTGCCGCTGAAAGAATATATTGGAACTTACGGTGGGCCGATGTACGGAAATCTAGAAGTAACGCTGCAAAACGACTCGCTGCGCTTTCAATTGGTTCCTACTCCGCTTTTCAGCGGTTGGTTAGAACCGCTAGAGAATGATACCTTTATCTTGCATTGGGATCAGACCCACATGTTACCGATTGGAACGGCAGCTTTTATCGTAGACGACAAGAATAAAGCCCATAAAGTAGAAATTGTCGTTCCAAATCCCGATTTTTATTTTGAAGAGCTGAAATTCACACGAATAAATTAAACAGCCGATGACTACCAACATCATCCTTCGCAAAATTCAACTGCTGTTTTGGTTGGCATGCACTGCATTTTTTTGTTCCGCTGCCGTGCAAGCACAAACCTTTCAGGCCGATACCTTTGTCGTAGCCTTTTACAACGTTGAAAATCTATTTGACACGATCAACGATCCCAACATCAACGACACGGATTTTTTGCCCGACGCCGAGAAACAGTGGACCGAGAAAAGATACCAGAAAAAATTACAGAATCTGGCGCGCGTCATTTCCGCCATTCCAGGATCCGAAGCACCAGATATCCTTGGCATTTGCGAAGTAGAAAACGAAATGGTAGTGCTCGATCTGGTCAAGCAGAAACAACTCAGTGGCGCAGGTTATCACGCGGTGCATACCGACAGCCCCGATTTGCGCGGAATAGATGTGGCGCTACTGTATAAACCCAAAAAATTCAAGGTTTTGCACGAGGAAACCTTTACTGCACCACTCGCCACCAGTGGAAACCCCACCCGCCATGTGCTGTATGTAAAAGGGGTGGTTTTCAAAACCGACACGATTCACCTATTTGTCAATCACTGGCCATCGCGATATGGCGGCGTTGATGTTACGGCTCCCAATCGCAACAAAATAGCAGAATTGGTACGTCACAAAGTCGATTCCATCAACCATATCCACCCCAATGCAAAAATCATTGTAATGGGCGATTTCAATGACAACCCCGACAATGAGAGCGTTCTGCAAATTTTGGGTGCTGCCACCAATCCTGAAGAATCTGACAAGCCTTTGTTTAATCTTCACGCTGCGGCTTATTCAAGAAACGAAGGAACATATAACTACCGCGGAACCTGGAGCATGCTTGATCAAATACTGGTGAGCTGGTCAATACGCGATGCGGCAAGCGGACTTTATTGCTCCGGAACGTCAGGCGGTATCCTGCGCGAGCCGTGGATGATATACACCAACCGCGAAGGTGTGGAGTATCCGAACAGAACCTACGGTGGGCCGAATTACTACGGCGGATATTCCGATCACCTTCCTGTGTATTCCATTATGGAGTTTATCCGCTGAGGCCACAACATTAAAAATACAACCAATGTCCTCGCACCGCGCCATCCGATCGGATTTCGAGTGCAGGTGCAGGAATCTTCACAAAGCTGAATAGTTCAAACACGGTTTTAAGCACTTTTGAACGGGTTTGAATCCGCGTTAAATCAACATCCAGACTCAGGTAAAACTGCCTATTTCGCTCAAAATGGGGAATTGGAATTCCACTCGAATTAAACGGGGGATTGACAGAGCCGCCCGTCATTCCATCTGCACCATATCCCAAGGCCAAATTGAGCCATGTGGGCAGCCACGTGGGTTTTTCATCAAACCACGCCGCCCCGTTCACTGACAACCAATAAGTTTGTCCGTTGTAGTCTTTTAAAAATCGTTCAATGGTGTTGCTTCCTAACAACTCAGGACGGTATTTCGCATAGCCTGATAAATGTGCCGAAAACTTTAGCTGTGCCCGCTGATCAGCCCATGCCAGCTCCTGCCCAATGACCAGTGCCGAACCCGCAGCATTGGCCAAAACATCGCCAGTAGAAAACCCGTAACCTGCAGAAAACCCATCCAACACCTCAATGGCACTCAAGTACGCAAAGCCGTACAACCCGCCAATCCAAACCGATTTTTTAAAATCAGTACCGGTCCACTGCAAGGCCCGTATTCCCATTCGCCCCATGTAATAAGCCGTCATCGCGTGACCGGCTTTGTCCATTTGCAACCAGTCGTTGTTGTCGTTGAAAAAATGAAAGGGTGCTTTTTCGTGATCTTTGTACCACAAAACCGTTAATCCGGTGAGCGTACCCACCCCGATAACGGCTCCTGCGCCACCCACCAACAAGGTGCGGTCGGGATAATATATCGCCGAATCAGCAGGCTGCGCAAAAACAGGAGAAGCGGCAAATGTAGCCAGCAGCAACACGACCAGGCCGATCTGCCAATAGAAACCAAACGGTTTTGGAATGAAGGTTTTCACAAAGCACTGATGAGGCGGCTAAAATAGTGTTTTCCAAATCAGGAGTTGAAGCTCAATCGACACCAGTTTACCGCGGAAACGTTAATTTCGCAACGCCCAACGCTGTCTATCATGATCTGGATAATCGCTATTTTATTGTTGCTAATGGTACTGGTGTATTTTGCCGGAAGTTTTATGCCGCATCAAACCACCATTTGCCTGACTGAAGTCAACCGCCCCATTGAACAGTGCTTTGCCTTTGCCTGCAATGGTTTGATAATCACCAAAACGATTCCGGGTGTGCAAATAGAACTCAGCGATGGCCAGGTGAAGCAAATGGGCGACCGCGGCAAGCTCATCACCGGAAATGCCCAATATCCATTTGAGATTGCCGACTTTATTCCCAATTACCGGGTGTCTGCAGTGCTGTTGAACCCTGCAAAAAAACGGAAAATACAACTCTCATTTTACCGACTGTCGCGAAACAGCACGCGCGTTGTTTGGATCGACCGCGCTGCATCGCCTTCCAACTTTAAGCGGGTATGGATGGTACTTCAGAAAAAACAGCAAGAAAAAAATATTCAGCAACTACTGGATACCGCCAAAACACAAATAGAAAAAATGGAAGACACCCTCACGCCCTACGCAGATGTCAGCGCCGAGGAAAATCCGAATTTTTCGCTAAAATAGCCAAGCGATAATTCTTGGACGGTAAACATCAAAGACATTGACCCGAACACCTTGGATTACCTACACAACATACTTATGCTATATCGCCCTTTCAGGGCTTGCTTTCGTGGGCTTGCCGTAATAGCGAGGAGAGTTACCGTCTCGCTGGGAGATTACACCCTTTCAGGACTATGTTTACCGCTTCCACGCAAAAGAAATTCGAAGTATTCACAAACACTTTGAAAATAAAATTAAAGTGAGTATAATTCAAGTACACCCCTCACCCGTTAAAAAATTAAAATACCCGAGGTGTTGACCAAAAGAAATCGCCAACTAGGGGAAGCTGCCAAACATTGATTTTAAACAAAACACAAAATGAAACTAAAGAACTATGTAGCCGGCAATTGGATGGAAGGTGACGGCGAAGGAAAGCCGCTATACAACGCCATCACCGGAGAAGAAATAGCACGGGCCAGTTCCGACGGAATATCATTCGAAGAGATGTTGAACTACGGCCGATCGGTCGGTAATCCAGCCCTGCGTAAAATGACCTTTCACGAGCGCGGCCGAATGCTGAAAGCGCTGGCGTTGCATCTGCTTACCAAAAAAGAACGTTATTACGAACTGAGTTACGCCACCGGAGCAACCCGAATTGATAGCTGGATAGACATTGAAGGCGGTATCGGAAACCTTTTTGCCAATGCCAGTTTGCGGCGACAATTTCCCGACCAGACCTTTTACGTCGACGGCGAAGCTGCTCCGTTGTCAAAAGGCGGCTCATTCATCGGGCACCACATTATGGTTCCGCGTGAAGGTGTTGCGGTTCACATCAATGCCTACAACTTCCCGATTTGGGGAATGCTCGAAAAAATTGCGGTCAATTTGCTGGCTGGAATGCCTGCTGTAGTGAAACCTGCCACCATCACTTCCTATCTCACTGAGCTGATGGTGCACGATATCATCGAATCAAAGATCCTTCCCGAAGGTGCTTTGCAACTGATTTGCGGATCAGCAAGCGGCATTCTCGACCACGTACAATCGCAGGATGTGGTCACCTTTACCGGATCGGCAAGCACAGGACGAAAACTAAAGTCGCATCCGCGTGTGATTGAAGAAGCGGTGTCGTTTAACATGGAAGCCGATTCGTTGAACGCTGCCGTATTGGGTGCCGACGCCACTCCGGGAACAGATGAATTTGACTTGTTCATCAAGGAAGTTCGAAAGGAAATGACCGTTAAGTGCGGCCAGAAATGCACCGCCATCCGACGCATCATCGTTCCCGAAAATCTGGTAGAAGATGTTCAGCTCGCGCTGTCTGCTGCACTGCAAAAAACCACCATCGGCGATCCACGTGTTGAAGGGGTGCGCATGGGTGCACTTGCCGGAAAAGAGCAGCTCAAAGAGGTAACCGAAAAAGTCGCTATGCTTAAAGAACACAGTGAGGTGGTGTATGGTGAAGACGCGCTAAAGGAAGTGATGGGTGCCGATGTGAACCAGGGTGCATTTATGTCGCCAGTGCTACTACTCAACAAGTTGCCTTTTGAAAATACAGGAACCCACGAGCTGGAAGCCTTCGGACCAGTGTCTACGATTATGCCTTATCGCGATCTGCACGACGCCATTCAACTGACCAAACTCGGCAAAGGTTCACTGGTGAGCTCCATCACCACTGCCGACGATAATATTGCCCGCGATTACACCATCAGCGCAGCTACCCATCACGGTAGAATCCTTATACTGAACCGCCACTGTGCCAAGGAATCAACCGGTCATGGTTCTCCGATGCCATTGTTGGTACACGGAGGCCCGGGGCGAGCCGGAGGCGGCGAAGAAATGGGCGGAAAACGCGGCGTGATGCACTACCTACAGCGCACGGCCATTCAGGGATCGCCTACCACGTTGAGCCACATCACGCAAGTGTATCAGGCAGGCGGTGAGCGCAAGGAAAGTGAAATTCACCTGTTCAGAAAGCATTTCGAAGAACTGGAAATCGGCGATACCATCACCACACACAAGCACACCGTAACAGATGCTGATATTGTGAATTTTGCCAACGTCAGCGGAGACAATTTCTACGCACACGTTGATGCCACCTCACTAGACGGAACCATTTTCGAAAAGCGCGTTGCACATGGTTACTACGTGCTTTCAAAAGCAGCGGGAATGTTTGTTGAACCGCGAAAAGGACCGGTTTTACTCAACTATGGAATTGACGAGTGCCGTTTTCTAAAGCCCGTTTATCCCGGCATGACTATCGGTGTGAAGCTCACCGTGAAGGAAAAAATCCATCAAGAAAAACGATCGGAAGATGATATTGCCAAAGGCATTGTACGCTATCTGGTGGATGTGTATGACGAAACCGGAGAAAGTGTTGCCCTCGCTACTATTCTCACGATGGTAAAGAAACTGAAGGATGAATAGCTTCTCCATCCACATTTTGAATTAAATACTATAAATGAATGAGTAACGACGCAAAAAATCTGGGCCATGTGAGCCTGCACACTGATGGCGGCATTGCCACCATCGAATTTTTTCACCCGATGAGCAACTCGCTACCCGGAGAACTGCTTAACAAGTTGGCCGACACGATCAGCTCGTTTAACGATAACCACGAAATTAAGGTGATTGTGCTTCGGTCGGGTGGCGATCGTGCCTTTTGTGCCGGAGCCAGTTTCGATGAGCTCGCATCCATTGAAGATCTAGGAACCGGAAAGACGTTTTTCTCTGGATTTGCCAATGTGATCAACGCCTGTCGCAAAAGCCACAAGTTGATTATTGGCCGCGTGCAGGGAAAAGCTGTGGGTGGTGGTGTTGGCGTAGCCTCGGCTGTTGATTATTGCTTTGCTACTAAACACGCCTCCATCAAGCTCAGCGAACTGGCCGTGGGAATTGGACCATTTGTAGTTGGGCCGGCAGTGGCGCGAAAAATTGGCAATGCTGCCATGAGTCAGCTTGCAATCGATGCCACGGGTTGGAAAAGCGCAGAATGGGCGCGCGAGAAAGGATTGTATGCAGAGATTTTTGACACTGCCGAAGACATGGATATGGCCGTAAATGAATTGGCAAATAAACTGGCAAAGAGCAACCCGGAAGCCATGTTGCTGCTCAAACGAATTTTTTGGGAAGGAACAGAAAACTGGGACTCTATGCTGACCGAGCGTGCGGCAATGAGCGGGAAATTGGTGTTATCGGATTTCACAAAAAATGCAATCGCTGCATTTAAATCCGGTGGTAGATAGAACTATTCGTTGTTTTCGGAGCGGTAAAACCGATCTTCGTGATCTTCCTGTTGCTCTTTTTGGTTCTTGTAGTGACCCACCATGGCAGTCGCTAAAAAACCATAAAGAATGAGCGTGAGATATACGCCCTGATTATTGACCCAGCTCATATCGCTGTAATCAACAAAATAAAGAATCAAGGCGAAAGAAACCGCTGAGAAAATGCTTAGTGCGACTCTTATTTTGTGCTGATCCATCTGTAATCTTTATCGTTGCAAGATAAGACATTAAATACAACGCTACAGAGATTTTAGATGTTTTTTTGAATTTTCAGAGCCTGACAAGCTGAAGGTGAAAATCAACCCATACTTCATCCTTTACTTGTACAGCACCGAATAGTTTTTGTGGTGGCTCGAGTCCGAAATCCGAAAATTTAAACTGGCGACGACCTTCAAGGTGATTCACGTTTTCTGAAATCGAGCGAATGGTACAAGTCACAGGGTATCGGCTGCTGTTTCCAGCCAGCGTAATTTCTACCTTGCCCGTAAGTACCCGTGCTTCTGAGCTAAAAGCTTCTTCAGACAGGTTGACAAAGCGGATGATGATTTCTGGAAAATCGCTTGCCTTTACCGTTTTGGCAAAGTCTTTTGTCATGACCGCGTTGTTGCATTCAAAACTGGTGGCCTTCATAATAATCTCACCGTGAAGGCTGCGATTGCCCCCACGGTGAGATCTTTCTAACATGACATCTTTTCCGTCGTAATTAACAGATAGGCACTGAAACGTATTGACATTGGTTGCTCCGGTGATTTCCATCCGGCTGCTTCCCGAAATCATCCACTTAGCTTCGACCTCCGGAGTGGTATAAAGTAGCGCCGCAATCAACTGAAGTAGGAGAACAAATGCGGTCATGGTAATTTTCGGTTTAAATCAATACGCATTGTGCAAAGTTACTGACGTTGATAATACTTTAAAAACTTATGGCTGCTTCCAGCACTACTCCACTAAATTCAGCATCTTGAAACCTGCCTGTCCATCCGTTTCCTTCGTAGGTCTGCATTACATATTCGGCTTTTACCACCACGTTTCGGGTCAAGAACCAACCGGCTCCAAAATTCAATCGATTGATCACCAAATCGTCCTGATGGCTTTTGAGCATTTTGCCGAACACGGTGTTGTACCGACCTCCCACATAAAACCGTTCTTTTGATCCGATGCGGTATAGTAGTTCAGCACCAATCTGCGTAAAAGCCCCTTCCTTTTCCTCCAGCGTTACTACGCCGCCATCGGGTGCGGCAATGTCTAGTCTGATCGTGTTGCCGCCCATGGCCATTTCATACACGCCAAAGAACTCGAGTCCGTGAAACTTCACAAACGGGTTGATCTGAAATGCGGTGAGCTTGGTAAATCGCGGGTTGTAACGGCCGTCAAAGTCTCCTGCTTGCACCACTCCGGCGGCATCGGGATTGGTGTGCAAAACGTTGTAGTATCTCGATCCGGCTCGGTCTCCGCCATACAACCAGGTTCCGGAAGTCTCGCCTTGGTTGGTGTACACCGAGCCAGTGAGTCGCACGCGCAAATCGTCGGAAAGCTGCTTGTCAAAACCGATCTTACCATAGATTGATGGCTGGTTGTCGGTGGCGTCGGTTACCCTTGTGGTTTGATTGAGCATTCCGTTGGTCAATCCAGCCACCAACAGAAACCCGCTGTGTTGTACCGTTATTTCACCGAATGCTTCCGTAGAAAACGCATCCATAATGTAGTTTCCAACAAATGGGTTGAAGATTGCGCGTGCGTTATCGGTTCGTCTAAAGTGAGCGTCGCCGTAGTTAAACTCGTCCAATCCGATGGTGATGGTGGTGTAATCCATCAAATCAGACAGGAATCCCTCTTTAATAAAGTCCAGCCGATCGATCTGAATATGTCCTCCCTTAATCCACGCCTCATTGTGATGGCGTGATGAGAGGTAGGTTCGCAGATGCAAACGCATTCCGTTTAGAAGTTGAACGTCCAGGTTTAGGTTGGCCGTCGGAAGGTTCAGGTTATAGCCCAAATCGACCAAATTATCGGCGTGGTTTTTCTGATCGATTGCCTGAAACTGCATGGCAAAGTCTCCGCCTACTCTCACCTTTAATCCATCGTAAGGAACGGTATCTGCCTTGGCCGGCTCAAATATGTTTAGCCCGTTTTTATTGTTCTGCCGGTAGAATTGCAAAGCGGGCTGTTGTGCAACTGCTACCATCGAAAAGGCCATGGTTAGCAATAAAAACGCACCTTTGATCATGTGGGGGATAGATTTCATAATTTATGGTTTTAATTTTTACTAAAAGTTGTTTCGAAAGAGATATTTAGGTCGTTGCCGGTTTTAATGGTACCGAAAACTGCGGTGGGCGCCTTCAGATCAAATTGGCTAAAACTGATCGGAAACTCACCGCTGAATACAATTGAATTCGTTGTAGATCGGTAGTTTACATTAAGGGTTATCGTTTTGCTCGTTCCGGCTATGGTAAGCTTTCCATTGGCCCGAATGCTTTGACCGCTGATGGACACCACTTCGGTCAACTCAAAAATCAGGTTGGGATGTTTGCCTGCGTTGAGCGCTTCGTAGGCATTTTTATCCATGGCACTTTTTCCACTTTTAAGGCTGTTGGCCGGAAGCTGAACCTTTAGCAATGTAATGGCTTTGATGCTTGGTCCGTCAAGCTCAATTATAGCCTTACCGGTGCCATCGTAAGATGTCATTTCCCAGTCGTGCAAACTCGATGTTCCTGCCACAGTAAATTCTTGTTTTGAACTGAGCTGAAAGTTTTGCTGGGCAATGGCTGGCAACGAAAAACCAACCAAAAGTACCAGTGCAAGGGTGCGAATGTTTTTCATATTTGTGGGGTTTTAGTGTTTAGCTTAATCAATCTGTATTTGATGTAACATTGCGCTTTTTTTATTCAGCTCAAAGATACGTCCAAAAAACGCCGAATTCGATGACGCTGCTCAGGAAATTCTATGAGATTAATCAGGTTTCACAGCAAGTCCATTTTAACCGATTTATCGGGTGCAGACACCTGAAGTATCAAATTCAGTTTTGTAAACCTTAGCCGTTCATTATCAACATATATTTTTGGAATATTACGTGATATCGATTTCCTTTGATATGCAGAATCAAAATGAGATGAATTACCAACAAATAAAAACTTTGTAAGCCATGGACTTAATACAAAATATCATTCGCTATTTTAAGGATAATGACGACGGAAAGAAATCAGATGCACCAGAAGGAACCTGCCCCGTTTGCTGGGGACACCAGCAATATGACGGTAAAATAAGGACCCTGCTAAAGGACAAACAAATAGACGTCAACAACCACAAAGACAGCTATATGGTTATTCAGGATTTCATGAAAAACAAAATTGATGGAATCACCATCAAAGAAGCCACCATTTCTGGCTGTCCTACTTGTGCAGAAGAACAGTCGAAATAGCATCGGGCAAGGTAAAGTACTGAATTCCATTTTTCAATCTGCAAATGAAAATTTGGATGGCAGGCTCTTTTTCACGGGCACAAGTATCCTATTTCCTAAAAATTCATAAGTCTATCCTGCCGCCGACAAATCACAATTTATAAATATTAGATTTGTGATTATGAAGATTTTAGTAATTGAAGACGAAACGACTTTGAACCGCAATATTCGCGAGGCGCTACTGGCCGACAGTCACATTGTGGAGAGTGCATTTGACGGGTTTACCGGTGAAAGACTATTGCAAAAGGAAACATTTGACTGTATCGTGTTGGATGTGAATTTGCCCAATAAAAACGGATTTGACTTGTGCAAAAACTTTAGAAAGTACAACACCGAAACCCCAGTACTTTTTCTTACCGCATTTGACGAATTAGAAGACAAAGTGCGTGGCTTTGACAGCGGCGGCGACGACTACCTGATCAAGCCGTTTTTTATGAAAGAGTTGCTGATGCGCGTGAATGCACTTGGTAAGCGAAAAAGAAGCACCTCTGACCATAAAAAACAACAAATTGTTGCCGCTGACATCACCATCAATTTTGCGCGCAAAGAAGTGTCGCGGCAAAACCGCAAAATTAAGCTCACTCCGCGAGAGTACCAGATTCTAATGAAATTGTGTGAAAATCCCGGAGAGATTGTTTCAAAAAATGAGCTCATTAAGGAAATATGGGGTACATCACTGGATGTAAACACCAATACCATTGAAGTTTATGTCAACTTTCTGCGAAACAAAATTGACAAACCCTTTGGCAAAAATTCGATAAAAACAAAAATCGGTTATGGATATTATATAGAAACCGTGGAGGAACCATTAAACCGATAACCTATCTCCCACGTGAAAATCAGAAACAAGATATTGCTCTATTTCTCATCGACGGTAATCGGATTGTCGGCCGTGTCGTTAATTATCGCTTTCGTGTTGTTTGCGGCACATCGGGAAGAAGAGTTTCAGCAGCAGCAATATTCAAAAATAAAGTACACCGTTGGTCTCATTGAGGAGTTTGAACGAATTAGTGAAGAAGTCTCGCTTTTGCTTGACAAGCAAGACATTCACGACTTCTACGATGAAAAGATGCTCATTTTCGACCACAACAAAACCCTGATATTTTCGAGTATTGACAGTTTGGATATTGAAAAATCGGACGCTATTCTACACAACCTTTCGGTGTCGAACCATTGGATCGAGACCAAAGAAGGCAGTTACGATTTAATTGGCGTCTATCTCGAACACAATGAAAAAGGCTACTACGGCATTAGCAAAGCCCACGATTATTTCGGCTATTCAAAAAGGGATTTTTTGCAAAAAGTGCTGATCGGCATTTTTCTGGCCGTTGTGGTCATTGTGCTGGTGCTCACCTTTTATTTATCAAGCATCATCGCCCTGCCCATTTCTGAATTGACCGACAAAATATCAAAATACGACCTGAGCGCAGAGGTTAACCCGCTGCTACAAATTAAAACCACTACTTCAGAATTGATTAATCTGGCCGATAAATTTAATGAACTACTCAACCGCACCAATGAGTCGTTTATCTTTCAGAAATACAGCATTCAACACATTTCGCATGAGCTAAAAACACCGATAGCCGTGCTGGTATCAGAACTTGAGAAGATTGAAGAGTTGAACGATATTCGGCAAATCAAGCCCGAAATAAAAAGGCAAAAGCAAAAAGCCAAATCACTCGGAAACATTGTAAATGTGATGCTTCAGATTTCAAAGATTGAATCCGGGCAGCGCATTACCAAACAAGAAACGCGAATCGACGAGATTGTTTTTGATTGTATTTCTGAAATTAATAAGCGCTATCCTGGGTTTAATTTCGAAGTGCATTTCACCCCCGAAAATTTCAATGAAAGCGTACTCACCCTGAGCGGACATGAGGCCCTATTGAAACAGGCATTTACAAATTTGCTAATTAACTCGGTACAGTATTCCGAAAATCAAAAAGCAAAAATCACCTTTAATGGCGCCGCCAACCAGCTCGAAATCACCCTTTCCAACAACGGAAAAACACTTTCAGAAGAAGAGCAAAAATTTCTCTTCTCTCATTTTTTTAGAGGCCATAACGCACAGAAAAAACAGGGCTTTGGCCTTGGACTGGTGCTTTCTCAAAGAATCTTCGCTATTCACAATGCCCGTATTACCTATCACACCGATGGCCAATCGGAGAATGAATTTAGGGTGGTTTGGGGGTGAAACCGTAAATGCACTGACACAGCCCGAAGAAAACGAAAAGCCAACCCTGAAATTTCTCGCCAAGGCACCAAGTGTTTAAGATTTGACCTCTGCAAGCTCTGCGTGGAATACAAAAGTCTCGAAACAGTTTTTATATCTATAACAGTTACACCAATTGTTCACGCTATACCGTGTGCCGTCTGCAAAAATGCTAACCCTTTACCTTAAGCAAAATTTTATACGTTTTAAGCTTTTTTTAAGGTGAATACCGGCACTTTTGCCACACCAAAGGAGGCAGAATGAGTCGATTAATTCTTATTGGAGTGGGTATTGTTATCAGCTTTTTATCGCAAGCACAGGAACCCTTCACGCTGTCGCGTCAGGAAGCAGAAACTATTTTTCTGCAAAACAACCTGCTGCTTATTTCTGAAAAGCTCAACATCAAACGCCAAGAGGCAGCGGTTATTCAGGCAAGAGTTTGGCCCAATCCCGAGTTTTCGATTAGTGAGGTCAACCTGTGGGCCACCGATCGCCAAACCGGAGGACAAGAGGTATCTCCCCCATTTTGGAATGATTTCGGCAGAAACCAACAGGTTTCATTTGAAATCAATCAACTCATTCAAACCGCCGGAAAACGAAAGAAACTGATCGCGTTAGAGCAGCTTGATGTTTCAAAAGCAGCGCAGTATTTCGAAGATCTGCTTCGTGCGCTTCAGCTTGAATTGCGCAATCAACTCACTGAGTTGCAATACATACAACAGGCCAGGGCCGTACATGAGCAATTGGTTGCCAACATTTCGCTATTGACCAATGCCTATAAAAACCAACTCGAAAACGGAAACATTTCTAAATCAGAATACATCCGACTCAAAGCACAGGAACTTGAAATCAATCAGGAAATTCTTGAGCTCAACCGGCAATCGATGCAAATTCAAAAAGAGCTGAAGTTGTTGCTCCAACTCGATCCTGCGATAACGCTTCAAATATCCGATGTTGACTTTATAATTGATCCCGAACCCTATCGCGCAGTTTCCATTGAACTGCTGATTGAAGATGCTCGCCAAAACCGTCCCGACTTCAAACTGGCGCTACTCCAAGAGGAATATTCTGATCATCTGTTGGCTTACGAAAAATCACAGCGCGTACCCGATTTAACATTTGGAGCCCACTACGACAGAAACGGTGGGACGATGCTCGACTTTGTGGGTTTTGGTGTTTCATTCGAGTTGCCGTTTTTCAACCGCAACAGGGGCAATATTCAAAAAGCCCATATCGGCATTGAACATGCCCGGATACAACGCCAACAAATTGCCCAAACGATTGAAAATGAAATCCGACTTGCGCTTTGGTCACTTCAAGAGTCCATTGACTTTTTGAAAAATATCGAACCCGATTACGAATCTGAACTCGATTTGCTGCTGGAAAACCACACCACAAATTTTGCTGACAGAAACATCAGTATGCTTGAGTATTTTGACTTTATGGACGCTTATCTCAACAACAAAAACATCATTCTGAATGCGCGCAAGGAAATCAATCAGAAAGCGGAAGTGCTTCATCACGCCTTGGGAAAAGACCTTTAATCTGAATCAGACCATGAAAAAATACATCCTACCGGCTTTATCTTCCATTTTACTTTTGGGGTGTGAAGGTCAAGACAATCTAAAAGCGGTGCGCATTGAGCCGTTTTGTCTGGACGAAAAAACCAGAAGCATCACCGAAATTTCTAATCTCAAGGTGCAGGAAGTTTCCGAGCGGCTGAACCTCACCGGTAGTATTGTATCGAATCCCGACAAAGTAGTTCACTTTGTAAGCTTGGTTAACGGCGTTATTTCCAGCACTTTTTTTTCGCTCGGTGATGAAGTATCAAAAGGTCAGGTTTTGGCCGAGATGCAGAGCACCGAACTAACTGGTCTTCAATCAGAACTCGCTACACTCAACGCACGAATCGAGATTTCAAAAACCGCACTCAAGGCAAAGGAGCAGATGTTTGAAGACGGCATTGCATCGAACAGAGATTTGATAGAAGCCCGAAGCAATCTGGTAGTGCTTGAATCAGAAAAAAACCGGATTCAACGCACCCTGAGTTTTTTCAGCGCAGACCCTTCAAGAAATGTTTTTCAGATCAAAGCGCCCGCTTCCGGAATTATCACTGCAAAAAACATAACCTCCGGAACCACCGTCACCGAAAGTGGCGAACCCCTATTCTCTATTTCAAACCTGAAAGAGGTGTGGGCATTGGCCAATATCTACGCTACCGATATTGCCAGCATTAGTGAAGGAATGGATGTTGAGATTAAAACCCTTTCCTACCCCGACGAAACGTTCAATGGAAAAATTGAGGTCATTTCACAGGTGCTCGACCACGAAGTGAAGGTACTCAAAGCCCGCATTGTACTCGAAAACGAAGATTATAAACTAAAACCCGGAATGATCGCCGATATCATAGCGATTAGAAAAACAGATCGCACCAGCGTCACCGTACCTACCGACGGTCTGGTCTTTTTCAACAATAAAAACTATGTATTGGTCTATAAGGACGATTGTCAAATAGAAGCCCGTGAAGTGACACTGCTGTTTAAAGGCAATGGATATACCTACATCGAAAGCGGATTGGAAGAAACTGAAAAAATCATCACAAAAAATCAGTTGCTCATTTTTGAAGCACTCGGCAATAGAAAGTTAATCAAGGCCTGAACTTAAAACTCATTCCAGAATCCAAGTGCGGCCAACCCATAGCTGGGCGTTCACCTTTTCATCGTTCACGAAAACCCCAACCCATAAATCATTAAAAAAGCAACATGCAAAAACTCGTTCAAAATATTGTTGCGTTGTCGTTGCGAAACCCAATTATCATTTTCTTTCTCACGGGAATTTTAGTGGTACTTGGAGTGATCAGCCTGAAAAACACCCCGATCGAAGCCTTTCCTGACGTCACCAACACCAGAGCGAGAATCATTACCCAATGGCCCGGAAGAAGCGCCGAAGAGATTGAAAAATTCATCACCCTTCCGGTAATGAAGGAAATGAACACCATTCCCAAAAAATCCGAAGTGCGCTCTATTTCGCTATTCGGACTTTCGGTGGTGACGGTCATTTTTGACGATGATGTAGACGATTTTTACGCACAACAATACGCCTCCAACCGCCTGCAGGGAATTGATTTTCCAGATGGTGCCGATGCTGAAATCGAACCGCCTTATGGTGCAACCGGTGAAATTTTTCGTTACGTGATCCGGAGTAATCGCCCCATTAAAGAGATCACGGCCATTCAAGACTGGGTCATTGAACGCGAGCTGGTTGCTGTTCCGGGAATCGCCGATATTGTGAGCTTTGGTGGTGAAGAGAAAATCTATGAAATCAAAATCAACCCCACTGAACTGGCCAATTACGACCTATCGCCACTCGATGTGTTTGAAGCCGTTTCAAAAAGCAATATTAACGTTGGTGGAGATGTGATTAAACGCGGATCGCAGGCTTATGTGGTGCGTGGCGTGGGATTGTTGGAAAAAATTGAGGATATCGAAAACATCCTTATCGAAGTTCGCGGCGACACCCCCATTTTAGTGAAACACGTGGCCAAGGTCGAGATTTCTGCCAAACCCCGTCTGGGACAAGTCGGACTGCAAGATGAAGATGACCTGGTGCAAGGCGTGGTGATTATGCTTCGCGGAGAAAATCCCGATGAGGTCATTCCGCGGCTCAAGGATAAAATTGCAGAGCTCAACACCACCATTCTGCCCAAGGATGTTAAGATTGAACCATTTATTGACCGCACCGAACTGGTAAACGCTACCGTTAAAACCGTGGCCCGAAATATTACCGAAGGCATTTTTCTTGTTTCGGTCATTGTATTTGTGTTTTTATTCAACTGGCGCACCACCGTCATTGTGGCCTCGGTAATCCCATTATCCTTTCTGTTTGCCATCATAATGCTGCGCATTCAGGGACTTCCGGCCAACCTGATTTCCATGGGTGCCATCGACTTTGGTTTGTTGCTCGAAGGAACGCTCGTAATTGTAGAGAGCGTGTTTGTAGCCATGGATAAAAGGGCCAAAAAGGTGGGTATGACGGTGTTCAATAAAATGTCGAAATCCGGTTTGATTAAAAAGAGCGCCGGAAGCGTGGCTAGCTATATCGTCCTGGCACAAATCATTCTTATTGTTGCACTTATACCCATTTTCTCATTCCAAAAGGTAGAAGGAAAAATGTTTTCGCCACTGGCTTTTACCCTGGGATATGCCCTACTCGGTTCACTGATTCTGAGCATCACTTACGTGCCCGTCATGTGCAAAGTGCTATTGCGTCGCAACATCGTGGAAAGAGAAAACTGGTTTTCGCGGATGTTTAAACGATCAATGCACCAGCTTTTTTTATGGAGCGAAAGAAACCGAAAAACCGCCATTGCCGGATACGTTGGACTGACCGTCATTTGCGCGATAGGATTCAAGAACTACGGAACCGAATTCATTCCCAAGCTCAACGAAGGAGCCTTGTACGTGCGCGCCACCCTACCCAACAGTGTAAACCTGCACGAATCGACACGGCTGGCCAAAGAGATGAAAGACAAGATCAGGGAGTTTGACGAGGTGAAGTTTGTGCTGAACCAAGTGGGACGACCCAATGACGGAAGCGACCCAACAGGGTTTTTCAATATCGAATTTCACATTCAACTTCACCCGGAAAAAGAATGGACCCGAAAGATTTCAAAAGATGAACTCACCGATGCTTTGCGTGAAGATCTGCAAACCTATCCGGGAATTGTCTTTGGATTTAGCCAACCCATTCAGGATAATGTAGAAGAATACGTGGCCGGAGTGAAAAGCGCACTGGTGGTTAAAATTTACGGAAACGATCTATTCAAACTCGAAGATTATGCCGACGACGTTGCTGACGCCATTCGCGATGTGGATGGAATTGAGGATCTGAATGTGTACCGAAACATCGGGTTGCCCGAACTGCGCATCCAACTGCACGACCACAAAATGGCGCGTTACGGAGTGGACATGGCCAACGCTCAGGCGGTAGTAGAAATGGCCATTGGCGGAAGAGCTGCAACCAAATTCTATGAAGAAGACCGCATATTTGACGTGCGCATTCGATTTGAAAAAGAATATCGCGATGACGAAGAAAAAATCGGCGACATTCTTATTCCTACTGGGTCGGGCAAAAAAATACCGCTGCGCGAAATTGCCACCATCAGCTACATTACTGGCCCGGCATTCATTTACCGAGAAGGAAGCAGCCGGTTTATTGCGGTTGGTTTCAGCATCGAAGGCCGTGACTTGGGAAGCACCATTGCCGAAGCCAAAGAACGGGTTGCCGAAAAGACCGATATTCCCGCAGAAACGAAAGTGGTGTGGGCCGGCGAATTTGAAAGCAAGGAACGAGCAACGGCACAACTGGCTGTGATTGTGCCAGCGGTTTTGTTGCTGATTTTATTCCTACTTTATTTCAACTTCAGCACTGTCAAAGACACCCTGATTGCGGCCAGCACCATTCCATTTGCATTTATCGGTGGATTTATATCCCTGTGGATCACCGGAACGGTGTTTGGCATCTCGGCCGGAATCGGCTTCATCATTTTGTTTGGGGTTAACACCATCAACAGCATCATTCTGATTGCCGTGATGAAAGACAACTTGCGTAAAATGAACTTGAAGGAGGCCATTTCACAAGGCGTTTACGACCGCATTCGACCCATAGTCATGATTGCGCTGATGGGATCGCTCGGATTGTTGCCTGCCGCACTTTCAACCGGCATGGGATCGGAAATTCAAAAACCGCTGGCCATTATGATTGTGGGTGGTTTGTTGATCTGCATGATACTGTCGTTGACCGTATTGCCGCAGATTTTTCACCGGGCTTATCGAAAGGAAGAAAAGTAACACCAATTGGAAATCGAAAACCACGCACCCCTATTTGACGCATAAAATTTAAAACGCCAGCACCAAGCCGCAGCGGATGAGCACATCATTTTCGGCTGATGAAACTGGATGCGAAGAATGGTTTTCTGAAGATAGACTGTTAGCGCTTCGAGAAGAGAATCCAGGATAATAAACCAGGCCAGTATGCACACTCATTTCAAAACCAAAATCCTCCTCGGTTGCGCAGAGCATTTGTTTTAGATGAAGCACAACGCCAGCACCCAGTCCTGCCCGAAAAGACGTGCGGTGGTGTTCTAGCGATGGATAATAATTTCGCATTTCACCAACCGGCAAAACCACTTCTCCAGAATTCAATGCCCTGCCCTCACTGACTTTTCTTGTGGTAACCCACGAAACGGTGCCTGCGCGTACTTCCGCATAAGGCGTAATGACCGATTCGGAAATTAAGTCGTATCGCAAAACAAAGTCAACTCCCGGGGCATAGGATTTCTCGTTGATCTCGGCTGATACCAACCCGTAATTTTCGTGAACAATGGTGCTGCCGTAAACATGATGATCTAACAGGCGCTGCCCCACTTCCACTCCCATGCTAAACGGCGATTGACTGCATCGATAAAACAAAGCCCCCGAAATTCGTTCTAAACCCAATTGTTTATCGGGCTCGGCAAAAGACAACCCAGTACTGACTGCAAGCTCAGCGGTGAATTGGGAAAAAACAGGAAAGGAAAAAAGCAGTGAGATCAAGACACATCCAATACGATTCATGGTTAACTATTTGGTATAACAGACTTTGAATATAATCATTTCCGGTGAAATTCGATTTATCAATTCATCTTTCTGAAACCTTATCTTCGCACGCGCTCAACAAAAATTGGCTTCAATGCGCCATGCGTTTGAAACTGACAACGAATTAAATTACATTTGCCACGGAAGCTTTCTATACAAACTACTGATCGAATAATGCTTAGCCCGAAAGAAGAAATTGTACAGCAACTGGAATCGTTGTTGCAAGCCCCGAATTTTGAAGATAATATCAAAAGCTGCTCTTCGCTGATTGAGCAATTCCTGCTGCTCGACCTGAACGAACAGGTAGAAAATGGCTGGATTGAAGAAATGTCTGAAGAACCCGATGCCCGTCAGGAGGAATCGGATGATGAGGAACAAGAAAGCCAATCAAGCGTTGACACGGATAACGTTTCCGGAGATGCCGAAAAGGAAGAGCCATTGCCCGTTGATCCGGTGCACGCCAGAATGATTGAGTTGATTGATCAGTACAACGAAAAGCGCGGACAATTGCTCGACCGCATTCTAGCCGAAGAAGAAAAAAACTTCCTGCGCAAAAAAGAATTACTCAATGACCTTCGCAAACTGATCGAAGAGGAAGAAAACATCGGCAAGGCATTTAAGGAGTTCAACCACATTCGCGACGAGTGGAATGCTACCGGCTCGGTGGCCGAAAAGAAGAAGCAATCGCTGCACCACGAGTACAGCAACCTGATGGAGTTGTTCTATTACAACATCAACATCTATAAGCAGCTAAAAGACCATGACCTGAAGCGCAATCTTGAACTGAAGCAGGAAGTGCTTGAACAGTTGAAGGAGTTGCAGCAAAACCGCGATCTTCGTAAACTCGAAGAAGGCGTGAACCTGTGCATCGACCGGTGGAACGATATCGGCCCAACCAGCCGCGATGAATGGGAAAAGCTAAAAGAAGAGTTCTGGTCGTTGGTGAAGGAAACCTACAACACCATTCGCGAGCTGCACAAAGATCGTCGAGAAGACCAAAAGAAAAACCTCGAACAAAAAGAGGCATTGGTGACAAAGGTCAACGAAATTGCAGAACTTGACCTCAAACACCTGAATAAGTGGCAGGAAAAAACCAATGAAATTATCGCACTGCAAGAAGAATGGAAAACCATCGGGTTTGCCAGTCGCGAAAAAAACGAAGAGGTCTGGAAAGCATTTCGCACGGCTTGCGATAAATTCTTTGAAGGCAAACGGGCCTTCTATAAATCCCTGCGTAATGAACAAGATCAGCATGCCGCCAAAAAGCAAGAATTGATTGATAAAGCCGAAAAGCTGAAAGACAACACCGATTGGAAAAACACCACCCGCGAGTTGATTACCCTGCAAAAACAGTGGAAAGAAATCGGCCCTGCGCATCAGCGTTCCGAACAAAAACTGTGGCGTCAATTCCGATCGGCCTGTGATCACTTCTTTAACAAGAAAAAAGAATTCTTTGCCACAATCGACGATCGGCAGGCAGACAACCTGAAGAAAAAAGAAGGCTTGATTAAGGAAATCGAAGCGTATCAACTCAGCGGAGAACAGATTGCAGACCTCGAAGCATTGAAAAATTTTTCGCAGCAATTCAATGCCATCGATCACGTTCCGTTCAAAGATAAAGACCGCATCCACCAAGCCTACACAGCCGCTCTTGATGAAAAATACAAAGGCTTGAAAATGGATCGCCGCCAGCGCGAAGCCGAGCAGTTTAAGGTGAAGATCGAATCGCTGAAGGACGGTGATGCAGAGCGGATGCTCGATCGCGAAACCCGTCAAATACGCGACCGCATGGCCAAACTAAAAGCCGAAGTAATTCAACTCGAAAACAACCTTGGATTTTTTGCCAACTCCAAAGGTGCCGATGCATTGAAAAAAGACGTGGAGCAAAAAATTGAGCGCGCACGGCAAGAAATTGAAGGTTTGGAAGTGAAATTGCGAATGGTTAAAAAACTGGCATGAGCCAAGCACAATTCTCAACCCTTCCCCCCTGGTTTCGCTTTCCGCTGATTGCTGTCGGAATAATGGCAGGAGTGAAAATTACCTATTTTTTAATGGGTGTGGACATCCAAACCTCGTCGAATCACCAGATTTTAATCCACATGGCGTTGATTATCCTATCGATATTCTTCACCCTGCAAGTCCTCGAAAAACAACCCGACCGCCCCGCTACCTTTATTGACGACGCCAAAGACGGTTTTAAAGCCGGTGCCATGTATGCCTTGCTGGCCACTTTATTGGTGGTGGTTTACTACAACCTAGTTGACTCGGCTTTTTTTCCTGAAATGCAACAGCGCATTTACGAAAACGCTGCCGGACAGGAAACAGACCTCACCGAAGAGGAGCAACGCGAAAAAATCGAGTCGTTTTTTAATCTCAGCAACTGGACATTGGCCACGATGACCGGTTACCTGGCCATGGCGATTGTTTATTCGCTACTGATGGCGCTGTTTATGAAAACGTTGCGAAAGGTGCGCCGTTAAGTTTCGAGCAGCGATTTGCCCAGTTGATCCAGGTCTACACCGTCAAAATTTCCCGAAGTCATCAATAGCAGGTTGTGTCCGGGCCACGAAAAGTCCCCGAGCCAGTTCAACACTTCTGACGTTTCGTTGAGCACTATCAGGTCTTCACGTGCAAAGGCCTTTTTCACTTCAGCTACCGAAATAGGCGCCAGCTTTTTGTGTGCAATGGTTTGCGGATTGAAATAGACGACGGCATAATCGCAGTGATTCATGGTGCCGGCATACTGTTGTAAAAACGCTTTGTTGAGACTACTAAAAGTATGCAACTCCATGCAAGCCACTAACTTACGATCCGGAAATTGTTTCTGTACAGCCTGCACTGTGGCCACCAGTTTTGACGGCGAATGGGCAAAATCCTTAAATACCGCTGCATTGTCGGTCGACGCAATTTTCTCGAGACGTTTTGAAGCCCCGGTGAAATCGGCAATGGCCGTGTAAAAGCTACTGCTCTGAACGCCCAAACTTTCACAAACCAAACGCGCCGCATTGAGGTTCATTAGGTTGTGATCGCCAAAAACAGCCACCGGAAGATTTTCATCCATTCCTGTGATGAGATGGCTAATTCCGTTTTCAATTCGATGCGGATGAATGCCGTATGGTTTCAGGTTGAGTCGCTTATTTCCTTCAACCAGTGTATTCAACGCGTCGTCTTCGCTGCAATAGATTAATGTACCACCGGGTTCAATCAGATCAACGAATTGCCGGAACTGATCCACATAATTTTCATAGGTCGGAAAAACATTGATATGGTCCCAGGCGATTCCGCTCAAAACCGCAATGTGTGGGCGGTAAAGATGAAACTTCGGACGGCGGTCAATCGGCGAAGAGAGATATTCGTCTCCTTCAAAAACGGCCACCGGAGCCGATTCGGTTAGTCGAACCATACAGTCGAAACCTTCGAGTTGTGCCCCCACCATATAGTCGGTGTCCATTTTCAGTTTGTTCATCACATGCAGGATCATGGCCGTGATGGATGTCTTTCCATGACTTCCGCCGATAACCACGCGCTTTTTGTCTTTGGCCTGTTCGTAGAGAAATTCCGGGTAACTGAAAATTTTCAGGCCAAGTTCTTCTGCTTTTTCGAGTTCCGGGTTATCGGCTCGCGCGTGCATACCGAGAATTACCGCGTCGAGATTACCGGTGATTTTCTCCGGAAACCAACCATCACTTTCCGGCAAAATTCCTGCTTTAGCCAACCGGCTGCGTGAAGGTTCAAAAATCTGGTCGTCCGATCCGGTGACATGGTAACCTTTGCGGTGCAGCGCAATGGCGAGGTTGTGCATGGCGCTTCCGCCGATGGCGATGAAGTGGACTTTTTTCACAGTTGAAGTTTGGGTAAAAGTAACCGGACTTTTGATCGGCTTTTACCGTTACAGCGCAGACTTTTTCACAGGGGGGTGTTTCTACTTCCTGATCAAGAAACAGACGTACATTAAGACATCGGGAAGGCGACAGAATGTGAATGCAAAAATTTGCGGCTATTTAATTGACCTATAAAAGTTATTCATTTTTTCCTAAATGAGAATAACCAGGAGATACCCGCTGCACCATAATTTGCCCGATATCCACCGGTAACGGTTGTTCCAAACTCATTATCCAGTCGATAGGCGTAACTCTTTTCAATTTGAAGATGCAATTCAATCCACAATTGTAAGTTACCCCAATTTCTCAAATAATTTTCAACTCCTATTCGAGGAGTAGCAGACCAAACAAACCCGAAAGGATGTACAATTGAAAATCGGGCGGTTCGCGCCGATATCACCTCACCGGTTGGGAGGGTCCATTCCGGGGTGGTTTGGTAAGTTCCACTTAATTTGCTCCATCTTGTAGCTACGTAATCCATGCCACCTGCAATAGAAAAAAAGATTCTCAAAGTGGGGTTCAGTGGATAATAATAGGCAAGGCCCAAATCCAACCCGATCGTATTGTGAACTAAATTAGTAGGGATATGAGGTTCGCGAATCATTTGCATTCTGCGATTTAATATTTGCAATTTTGCAAAAGCAGCCCACTTCTCAAAACGATACTCGGGTCTTATTCCGAAAGTTATGGGAACAGCCATAGACATTCTTTTGGCTCCGGTTCTTGTGTGTAAGGCCGAAAAACCTTCATTCCAATCGGAATCCCACAAAGCGCTGAACTCAATTCCCAAATTAAATTGCGACTGACCCTCCTGCGCCTGAATCGCTGATAACCACCCAAATGAAAATAGCATTAAAAAAATACTGAAACAAGTTTTGCTCATGACACTAAGGATAATTAGTGGTACAGTTACAACTCTGGCTCGGATTCTGGCCTGATTTTACAAGGAAAGCAGTATGTGTGCTCGTATATACTGTTGGAGCCTCATTTTCTGTACCAATGCCTTCACCGGCTAGACCGATAGGGTAGACTAATGTATGATGTTGATCCATAGGATATGGGTAAACATACGAATTACCAACTAGATCAAAATACACTTCTACTCCCCCACCCCAAGGAGCCCATCCGTAACCGTAATTCCCTTCAATATAACCACTAACTTTCATATCAGTTTGATGATTATCCCACCATAACCCCCAAAAACGACGTTTAAGGGATCGAAGCTTTATGGTATATGTAGTTGTAGTAACTGTACCTGAACCAGGAAAATCATTTTCGTTTTGTACAAAGTCTTCATATACCAATAACTTAATTTTATTATTCTGTGTTTTAGCTTCACACGACCTCGTGAAACTACCATTATCGCGTAGCTTTTTTACGATTATATTATTCGCTGGGTCACTTTCTTCTTTTTCGGATATACCGGGGATTTTATTAAAATCACCATCTGTAATTATACGTTTATAATTGTAATCATAATGTACAATGGTTGAATCTATTATCACCAGCCCGTCTGGATTAAGAACATTGGCAAACCTAAAGTCATGAATATTCCAATCAAAATAATTTCCACCATCTCCAGTTTGACGTTCTAAAATTAAATTTTGATATTCAGCAATTAAAGGAGAATGTTCAATAGGAAGTAATCTTACAGAGTCTAGTTCGACTTCTGTCATATTTTCATATTTTCGGGCAATTTCCAATTCCTCTTGAACAATTTTTTCAATTATCTGTCTCATTGGTTTAAAGTTTTTATCTGCACTCCATCTCAATATAAAATCCGCGTCTTTATTAGCTAAATATTCGAGAGTTTCATTAAATAAAGAATCATTAGGAAAATATAAAAGATCTGAATAACCTGATTTTTTCATCACTGTTGCTGATGAATTTCGGTTTTTTAAATTGCTTTCTATTTCATTTTTTGCACAAGAGCCCAGGAACACAAGGGCCAAAAATAGTATAACATTAAGTTTCATGATTAACGAAGATATATTGGTTGATAATAAATTTTATTTTGCTAAAATAAGTTTTTGTTTTATTGTACCAAATCTTCTTTTATTATTATTTCGATCTTATCTTTTTGGCCGTATTTTTACCTGTACACTATAACCCTACGCAACATGACCATCTACCCCATAGAAACCGGCAATTTTAAACTCGATGGAGGTGCCATGTTTGGTGTGGTGCCGAAATCGCTTTGGAGCCGCACCAACCCCGCCGACGAGAATAATATGTGTACCTGGAGCATGCGCTGTATGCTGATTGAAGATGGTAAAAAATTGATCCTGATAGACACCGGGATTGGCAACAAACAAAGCGAAAAATTTTTCAGCCACTATTACCTACACGGCGATGATTCGCTCGATAGCTCACTGCAAAAACTCGGTTTCTCGCGAGATGACATCACCGATGTGTTTCTTACCCATCTGCATTTTGACCATTGTGGAGGCGCTGTAGAATGGGATAATAGCAAAGAACGCCTGCAACCCGTTTTTAAAAATGCCACCTACTGGAGCAACGCCCGGCACTGGAAATGGGCCACCGAACCTAACGCACGCGAAAAGGCTTCATTTCTGAAGGAGAACATTCTGCCAATGGAAGAAAGCGGTCAACTGAAATTCATTCCGGTGAATGAAGACGATTTCCTCACTTCTACCCCACTCGGGTTTGATGTGTTTTTGGTCAATGGCCACACCGATGCACAAATGCTGCCCATGATCAACTACAAAGGAAAAAAACTGGTCTTTGTTGCCGACCTGTTGCCAAGTGTCGGACATATTCCACTGCCCTACGTCATGGGTTACGACACCAGGCCGCTGCTGACTTTAACGGAGAAAGAAAAATTCCTGAAACGTGCTGCGGATGAAGAATATATTCTTTTTCTGGAACACGATTCCCAAAACGAGTGCTGCACTTTAAAACATACGGAAAAAGGTGTTCGGCTGGGAGAGAGTGTGAAGTTTGGGGGGATGGGCTGGTGTTCTTTTTTAAAGGCATTACGTAAGAAACAACCCTTTAATATACTGAACATCAGCTTTTTAAACAAATTTTTTAACACATATTTTACTGGTTTTTAAATGATTATATTTTTTGTCGTGTACTAAAAATAATTCTACATTACCACTCGAAGGGGATTGATTATGTCGAATATATTTTGTTCGGTAGCGGGGAGAGAACCCTTCAAAATAAAAACAATTCGTATGGCAAACCAATAAAAGGACTATAATTGAATGATGCAGCAGCCAGAAATGTGTAGTCATAAAATGTTGATGACAAAGACAAAAATACAGTCAATATAACTCCATAGTTGTATTTAAGAACAAACGGTGATATCCAATGATAATTTTGTGAAACCCATTTTAGGTATATAAATACGGTAATTGTACCAAGGAGCTGTAAAAACAGAAGCACTATCGCCAAAATCACTTTTGTGTATGGATAAAATGATTCAAGTGCTGCATTTACCCAGATTCCACAAACAATAAAAAACATAATCGTAAAAGGATTGATTAGAAATGGTACAATAAACTCAGAGAGAATTCTATGCAATTTAAAAAACACCTCACCAACAGAATTGACAAAGACCATAGAAGTTAAGTATGCTATAATAATGTTGAATATGGCGATAACCGCAAAAAAGCCCATATTGCCATATTCAACATCATTAACAAGCTGCAACCCCATTAGTTTACCATCTCTGATAATCAGTGCGCTACAAAGAACACTTATTATTAGCAACAAATACAACTTAATATGTCTATTTGGTAATGGCTTAACTAACATAATATATCCTCTTTATGGGCATTTAATTTTTCATTTAATGACAGCGCCTTTTTTAATGACTACTCCAAGTTTCTCAGCAACTATCAAATACACCCCAAACGGATCCTCCAAAGCCAACTGCGGCAGCTACAACTGCTACTCCTCCGGTCGCAGCACATATACCGATGAAAGCTGCAGCATAGCAAGCAACCGCAACCCCACAGGGCATTGATAATATAATATCTCCATCCAAATCCTGCAAATCTGTTATTCCCTGACCAATGCCATAAGATAAAGTATTGTCAAAAATATCTATGGAGCTCAATAATCGAAAAGATGCATCTTCACTCAACCGCTGATCATTAATTATTTGAGTTTTGACAACTGAAATACTATCTCTCAACTCAGTCAATGTAGATACTTCTGTAAATAACCTATTTACCTCATCCATATATACAATTTCCTCACTAGAAATACCCAACCTCGGCAAATCAGCATATTCATATTCTTCAACATTCAAAATGAATTGATCATAAAGACGTCCATTTACATCGTAACCAATACTATCATAATAATTTATGACTCTGTTCTTTAGTTTAATGTTTGAATCATAAATTTTCCGTCCACTTTTCGTAAACTCAAATGGACAATATTGAGTCGTGTCGAAGATTTGTTGTTCGTAATTATTTACATATCCAAGTGCCTGAACAAATTCGCTTCCAAAAGAAGTTATACTTCTCTCTGTATTGGTGAACGTCTCTGTATTGGTTAACGAACTTGAAAGATCAGCTTTATCATTTCTCAGTTTTTCTTTAGTGCAGCTGAAACTAAGTATTGACACAACTAATAGGATTACTCCACTGTCTTTTATTTTTTCATAACTTCATTTTTTCAAAAAAAACCTACTCTATACCGTTTTCGGCGACCCGGACCCATTCGTATACAACCGGTTGATTTGATTGGGCACTTCAAAACAAAAAATAAAAACCGAATTCGCAAAATTATTTCCGTATTAATTAGCTTAATAAAGTGTTCATAACGCGCTATTTTTAAAACTTACGTATGATATTATATCCCGCCAACTGTAGAGTTAAATAGTTTTCAACAGCTCAAGTAAATGGTTGATAACTTTAGTTAATTGAGCATCAAAGCACGATCTTAGCATCTATTAACGAACCATTTATAAACTTAAAATAGAGCAATAGTTTATAGTAAAGTCAACGAATCAGTCTGTTTAATTACCACTCCCCGTTTTTTTTCTGCTTTTAAGCCAGGAATACCTCAATCCTTCACAGGATATTGAGCAACAGTTTGAGTTTTGAGAATTGAGGAATACAATTATCCACTCGACTCAAAATTCGTTGAAATCCTTGCGCCTCCCTGTTAGTCCGGCAGGCGGGCATTGCGCACCTTGCGGTTAAATTTTTTACGCAGAGGCGCGGAGAACGCAAAGGGAATAATTCACCCATAAAAATTTGGATGGTCATTATTATTCGGTTCATTACCTTAGCGCAGCTCACCGAAAACGCAAAGAAAATGACCATCTACCCCATAGAAACCGGCAATTTTAAACTCGATGGAGGTGCCATGTTTGGTGTGGTGCCGAAATCGCTTTGGAGCCGCACCAACCCCGCCGACGAGAATAATATGTGTACCTGGAGCATGCGCTGTATGCTGATTGAAGATGGTAAAAAATTGATCCTGATAGACACCGGGATTGGCAACAAACAAAGCGAAAAATTTTTCAGCCACTATTACCTACACGGCGATGATTCGCTCGATAGCTCACTGCAAAAACTCGGTTTCTCGCGAGATGACATCACCGATGTGTTTCTTACCCATCTGCATTTTGACCATTGTGGAGGCGCTGTAGAATGGGATAATAGCAAAGAACGCCTGCAACCCGTTTTTAAAAATGCCACCTACTGGAGCAACGCCCGGCACTGGAAATGGGCCACCGAACCTAACGCACGCGAAAAGGCTTCATTTCTGAAGGAGAACATTCTGCCAATGGAAGAAAGCGGTCAACTGAAATTCATTCCGGTGAATGAAGACGATTTCCTCACTTCTACCCCACTCGGGTTTGATGTGTTTTTGGTCAATGGCCACACCGATGCACAAATGCTGCCCATGATCAACTACAAAGGAAAAAAACTGGTCTTTGTTGCCGACCTGTTGCCAAGTGTCGGACATATTCCACTGCCCTACGTCATGGGTTACGACACCAGGCCGCTGCTGACTTTAACGGAGAAAGAAAAATTCCTGAAACGTGCTGCGGATGAAGAATATATTCTTTTTCTGGAACACGATTCCCAAAACGAGTGCTGCACTTTAAAACATACGGAAAAAGGTGTTCGGCTGGGAGAGAGTGTGAAGTTTGGGGGGATTTGAAATGTAGTCGGTGAACGGGGAAGCGGTGAACGGTGGAGAGGTGAACGGTGAACGGTGCGGTTTACTGACCGATTCCATAATTCATAAAATCCAGTTGAAACCGGATCGTTTCAGGTTTTTTAAAGATCATATTCCAATTGCCATCGTAAACCATTTTTTTGGGCACGGTTATGCCGTTGATGATCTGGTTAAAGACCTGAATTTTAATATCAAAATCAAAAACCAGCACATTATTTTTCAACACATACTCGCGCATCACCACATTCATGGTCTCTTTGTCGAAATACGATAACATGGATTTAATTACCGTATCGTTGGGTTTATTCCCTTCTTTTTCAGCAATATCAAAAGCGTACACTTCGCGGCCTTCATACTCCAGGTGATAAATATGAAAATCGTAATACTGAATCATGTCATCGCCAAAAATTTCCACCTTCTTTCCAATTAGCGGAATGTGTGCAATTTCCTGCCCGGGATTAAAGAGCATTTTTTTGAGCTGACTTTTGTACCTGTCAATGCGCGAGCCGGTGACCACTTCCTGCTCCATATTTTGAATTTCTGTGGTCGGATAAAATTTCTCCTTCGGAAAAAACACATCGTCAAACATTTCGGCCGTTAGGTAGCGGTGTTCGCCTTTTCGGTTAAACAACTTGCCATTGTGGTGTTCTTCGCTGATCGTGACCCATGCCATGCGGTCGTACCGACGCAAGGTAGCTTCGCGGTTTAATTCTCCCTGCACTTTTTCTCCTTTGTTAAAAACGACGAGTTCGCTCGAAAAATCGTGCGGGTAGAATCGCATATTGAGATAAGATTGATAAAAGGAGCTGTCGGTAACCACGCGCATGATGAAATCCTCGTGATTCAGATCAGGCTCTGACATCACTATAAACTCTGATAAGGTCACTACCTTCACAATTTCCTGCGTAAACACAGGAGTTGTGAACACAAGGAACAGATAGGTAAAAACATGTTTCATCGTGCCTGATACGTTGTTGCAAAGGTAGGGTTTGACGCCGGATCAGATAAGGGTATTCATCAAACAGATTAATTGATGGGTATTCGTCGGAAGAAACAGGTTTTCTGTAATTTTAATATACAGCAAAACGAATATGGAATTTGACATTACCGAAAATCTGAACATTTCTCAATACACCCTGCAGGTTATGTTGGAAGTGGTGATTGTATTGGCCATTGGGCTGATTATGGGTTTAGAACGCGAATATGCCGGCTTGGAACGGGGCGAGCGAGAAGGTGCCGTGCCTGCGGCTCTTTTTGCCGGTGTTCGCACTTTTCCGCTGGTGGGGCTTTTGGGATACCTGAGTTTCTTGATCAGCGACCAGTTTGCCTTTCCATGGATTTTTCCGGTTGCATTTCTGGCAGTGGCGTTGTTTTCAATCTCGTCATACTACCTGATCAGTCAAAGAAACGAGGTGGGATCTACTACCCAATTTGCATTGCTGGCCGTTTTTTTGACCAGCGGAATTGTCTATCAGCAGGAATATTTATTGGCTGCTTTTCTTGGATTGATCATCACCGGATTGCTCGCCTTTAAAGTTACCATGCACCAAGCCGTAGCCAAGCTATCGCGGCGCGACATCCTTTCGATTCTGTTGTTTGCCGCCATCACCGCACTGATTCTGCCGCTGCTTCCGAATATCGATATTGGCCCCTACGGCGCATTCAACCCATTTAAAATATGGGTCATCGTGTCGCTCTACATGGCGCTAAACTTTTTCGGTTATTTTCTACACAAATTCCTGGGTAGCAAATACTCAGTCGTTACCACCGGTGTGCTGGGTGGATTTATTTCGAGCACGGCCACAGCTTGGTATTTTTCGCGGCTCGGCGGACGGATGAAAAATGGTGGAATGGCTTATGTCGGCGCAATTTTACTTGCCTCCTCTATTATGTTTCCCCGTCTACTGATTTGGCTTTCAGTGCTAAGTCCCGAATTGTTATCTACGCTTTGGCTGCCCGTATTGGTGATGGGACTGATCGGGTTTTCTGCGGGATATTATTACAGCAAAAAGGCGCTCGGAGCTGAAAAACTAAAAGGGCAATCTATTGCCAACCCCATTAACATTAAGGATGCTTTTGTATTTGTTGGGCTGTATGTTGTCATACTGCTGTTGGTGGGCTTTTCGGAAGACAAGCTGGGCAGTCACGGGGTGTTCTTTGCCGCAGGAATTTCAGGATTGACCACGATCGACGCCATCACGATTTCCATGGCGGGTTATGCGAATAATCTCGGAATAGATGTGGCTTCCATAGCCATTCTGCTGGCGGCCTTTTCCAATACGCTACTCAAGTATGTGCTTTGTCTGATATTCGGCAATAATGCCATGCGCAAATACGCTACCATAGGTTATATCCCCATTTTCACTGCGTTGATCCTCTACCTCATTTATCGCTACGTCACAGGAAGCGTTTAATTAATGATCAGCGTATCCTCAAAAAAATGAATGGCACCCGTTTCTACCTCGTACAAACCGCCGATAATAGCAATCTGATGGTTTTCGACCATGTCAGCCAACACCGGGCTTCTATCGGTTATCTCGTCAATGGCATTGTGAACGTTTTGCTCGGTAACTTTCCGCACAAAAGCAGGGTTTTGCGAGTTGCGGTTCTCTTCTGAATTTTCTGAATCGATGGCGGGTTTAATTTTACTAAGCAGACCGGTTAAATTACCTACCTCAACCTGATCGCAGGCTCCCATAATCGCACCGCAGCGGGTATGACCGAGCACCACAATGGCCTTGGCTCCTGCCACCTTGCAGGCAAATTCCATGCTGCCCAAAATGTCTTCATTAATGATATTACCCGCCACTCGGCAACTAAATACATCTCCAAGTCCCTGATCAAAAATGATTTCTACCGGAACCCGGGAGTCGATACAACTTAAGACACAAGCCAGCGGAAACTGACCAGAAGCGGTTGCCAAAATCTCGGCTTTAAATGCCCTTTTCTCCATTGATTTGTTAAGAAATCGCTGATGTCCATTCTTTAATAATTCAATGGCTTCGGCCGGTGTAATTTTGGATTGTTCTTCTTTGCTCAGTGTTTTCATCGGTCGATTTTAAGTGTTTCTTATTTTTTTCGGCACCAAAAATAAAACTCTCCCCTTACTGGTGAAGAACTCATTTTCAAAAAAAATCTAAATTTTCAGATTTCGCGCCACTTTTCCATCAATAATAGTGGATTCCGTCAATTCCTTATGAATAGTATAGATTGATCAATTCCAAAAAAAAACGCTGGCCTCCATTGAAGCCGGCGAAAAAAGAATTCATAGCATCGAACCTGATTTGCGGTAATAATTACAGGCACATCATTTCATTAACGCTGTGGGCAAGATAAAAAAAAATCTCCCCCAAAAATTTGGAGGAGATTTCTAAGCAAGGATCAGTTAACAACTACTCGAGTACTACGAGTTGTTGAGTTTGTGTTCCCGATTTACTTGTTATATGGATAATGTAAGAACCAGCCAATACATTTCGCAATTCAACGTCATGCATTCCGGCATCCAGTCGTTGGTAGCGTTTCTGAACGATTGTCTGACCATTGGCCGATACAATTCTCAGTTCAGCATCCATTAGCGGCTCAGTTACTTCAAACTTCAGCACGTTTCCGCTCTTAATTGGGTTGGGGAAGAAAGTAATTCCCAAACGCTTGGCCAGATCGTCGATACCAACGCTTTGCATGTTGATGTCGAAGAATTCATCAAAGCCAACAGGCGATACTTCGTTTCCGGCCACGTCATAAGCGCCGCTCAGCAGAATGGAAATATCTTCGGCAACGAATTCCACGTTGGCAACATCAAACACCATTTTGTAGGTGCTGTTGTTTAACCAAACAGAAGCCAAAGTATTTGGCGTAAGTACATCATTCACACCTTCAGGTCCGTCGAAAATGAAAGATGGGTGTTCCATCACGTCCATTTGCTCGTCGAACAAGGCAATAAGATGGAACCCTTCGGAACCGATATGGCCAGGAACGATTTCATACGCATTGGCGGTCATCATCAACACTTGCGGATTGCGGGTGTCGAGATCAATCCAGTTTGCTAAGATATGCTCATCCTGAAAGTTCATCGCCACATCCTGACCGAAAGTAACTTCAAAGGTCAGGTCATCCACTTCAATATTCTCATCGACAATATTGAACACAGCGGCAAAAGTGTGATCGTCGTTCCACTCGCTCGAGAAAATGTTGTATTGAATAGATCCTGAAACGTCTTCAGATGCAGAAACCACTACAACTGGCTTTTGTGTCTGGTTCATGGCTTCTTCATACTGAATCAACACTTCAAACGATCCGGTTCCTACTTCATTGTCGGAAATCACCACTGTAGACGGCGTCATATCTGCCACCAATGGTTTTTGGGTATCGATGATAAACAGATCGATGATGGTGGTTTCTGCAGGAACGTTTCCGGCCGCATCGGTAAAGTCACTCAACTCGATAACAATGTCAGACATATCAACTGGCGTGCTGCTCAGGTTGAAGTTCATGTTGTAGGTGAATTCATCGGCCCATCCGCTAGAAACGGTGTTCAGCGTTAAAGCACTTCCGAGGGGGTTGTCGTTTACGAAGTTAAACGAAGGTGTCAGATCCATATCCATGGCTTCATCAAACTCAAGTGCAACCTGCAAAGAATTGTTGCCAATGGCTTGAACATTCAACACGTCATTGTTCACCCCTACTTCAACAAACTCAGGGTTTCTGGTATCGATGCTGAATTGGTTTTCACCTTGGTATGCGGTCTGCTCGTTTCCAGCTCTGTCCATAAACTCAACAATGGCAACACCGATATTCGCTACTTCTTCATCATTATCAACAACTGAGAAAGTGGCCTGATAGGTCATGGCATCGATCCACATACTGTTTTCAGGAAGGAAAAACAGTGTGTTGCTTAAGTCAGCAGCGCCATCAAAAGAAATAGCCGGCACCGAAGAAGTGTCTGCTTTTTCGTCCAATTCAATAGTCATCAGCAACCAGCTTGATTCAGCAACAGCATCGTTCAACAGTGTTTCGTTATAGTTGATAGCGGTAATTTCAGGACGCTCGGTATCGATCAACATTGGAGGAGCTGATACGTACTTATGTTGGTTACGACCATCGGTGTCAAAAGCACCTACAACCTGAACGTAAACGTTCTCAAGTTTTTCGTCACCGTTCAATACGTTGTAATTAAATACGTATTCGGTGCTGCTAACCCATTCTTCAGAAACATACTGAAGTGAGCTAATGTTTGGATCTTGAGAGATAAAGTTAATGGTAGGATCCACATTAGTATCCATGTCTTGGTTGAAGTATATGTGAAGCGAGAAAGTACCTCCAATATCATCAATATTGATCACAGGATCGCTGGCTACGACTTCCATAACAAATGGACGCTCACCATTAAAGAGATTGTTGGCGTAATTTACACCGTCTTCACCGATTTCCATACCGATGTGGCGACCAACCAAGTCGTCGATTGGTGGATGGATTCCTCCCCAGATTCGCGACAAGCTACACTGGTCGGAAGCATCTCGATAAGTGGCCCACTGCAATTTAATATCAGTTGATGGTCCAACCTCAAAGTGGAGGAACTCATTTTGACCGGCAAAGAACTCACCCATACCACCGGGGAAGAATGGATCTCCGGTAACGGTTTCCAAAACAGTTGCTGCGGTGCTGGAGAAAGTAGAGTGTCCAGAGATGTAACCCGCAAATGGAGGCGTTACAAACTTCGGACGCTGCCATGGCCACCAGTTTTCACCAAGAATCCAACCTACACCTGCGTGATCGGCGGGGTGCTGAAGCAATACGGTATCAGCGTAGTCAATGTGGTCCGGACCTTTCCAGGTGTAGAGTTTGATTTTACCAACGTTTTCGTTGTTTGAACCTGCAAGCGGGTCGCCTTCTTCCACTACTTCAATATATCCATCCATCAGTGGAGTTCCTCCTGGATGATAATTAGCAAGCGTTGAGTCGCTTGACTGCCCCAATTGACAAAGATATCTGATGGCTGAAACAGGTCGAATATAATCATAGTAGCCTTTCATACCCCATACAGAAACAGCAACGTCATACATGGCTCCACCAATGGTAAAGTATAGTTTTACGTCATACTCCAGGTCGTCCATAATCTCACCTTCGCCCATCCATCTTCTTTCAAAATCTGGGTGACTCAAAATAGTATGGTTGATGATTTCGTACCAGTGTCCTGGAGGGGTGAACGATTGTGGTCCGTCGGCCCAGAATTCGGCAACCACCCGAACAAAGTCCCCTCTTCTCACCCATTGCTCCTCATAAGGCAGACCGGTTTTGGGGTTGACGTCTCTTCCTGTTGAAGAATAAACCCCGCCTTCCATCATATTGTAAAATTCAGGAAACTCCTCAAAAGTGGTTGGATAATAAGGAATATCACCGATTGAGGCGGGTGAAACATCCCACATGGTCTCCTCATCGGGATCGAGCTGCGCTCCCCAGATAGAAACCATCATAAATGACCATTTGAACATGTCATCCCAGCCTGTTGCCTGAGTGGTGTCCAGATAAGGTGGATGTCCGGGATCGTGATACATTTTCCAATCAAGACCATCACGCTGGTGCGTAATGATGTCATCTGGTGTATATGCAAATGGAACCAGATCACCCCATTCAGCGCTAAGAAAGCCTGGTGTGCTCAACAGCGGGCTGCCGTCCTGCGAAATTTGTCCGGTAACACTAATGGGCTGCCAGAGATTAGGATCTGTAAGCTCATTGTTTCCTTGTTGCTGCGGATAGATAATTCCATTGCGCGGATGATACTTCTGGTTGGCATAGGCACCGATTTCGTTGGCACCATCAATAAAGCCATAGAACTTGATCTGCTCGGCAATGTAGTTACCCAGTTCAGCCGGACCTCCAGTAGCGTAGTTCATAGAAGTATTGAACCGATCATAACCCAGTGTTTCCATCAGGTTATTGATGCGCGGCATAATCTGACTGTGACCAGGAGAGGTAGCAAACCGGTGAGCCATCATACGGTACATTGCAAACGAAAGTGCCTCTTCGCGTGCTGCTTTCAGCTCTTCCGGATTCGAAGGAATCGGAGCTCCGTCGAATGGGCAAACATAAGTACCCAGCGTTTTACCTAATAGTTTGTTGTCATGCGATTGATCATACGCCGCCCAAGCTTCATACATTGCCAGACTGGTATGATACAGGTTTCGGGCATGAATGGTTGGTCGGCCCAAATCCACAGAAATTGCGAAAAGCATTTCTTCGTTCCATGTGCGCGCCATAGACCAGTCATCTTCCTGGGCTTGTACCGTCGGCAAACAAAGAAAAAATGCTAATGCAAACGTCACCGAACTAACGATAGCCCGATGAATGATTAGTAATGGTTTTTTCATAATGATGTTTGTTGAGTTAAATAATGAATTAATTGGTTTTTGAAACAGCCACTGTGGCAATTTCAGTACAATTTTAGAGACATTTAACGAAAGAAACAAGTCTTTAGTCCCTCGATACGTGGCTTTAATCGAACGAAAAAGTCTACATCCCGCATGAACGTTGGATTTCGCAATTGTCGGCTACCCGACATTTTTTTTTAAACGACAAATTGTTCATTACTCATTTCGGGTCAAAACCGAGATTTTCGGGTCTTAAGCGCAGTTTTATACCTTTGCGCTAAAATTATTTTTGAGATGTCTAAATACGATTTTGTTTACTGGTTGGATGAATGGTTGGTTAATCGGTTGCCCCTGAGCGAACAGGCAGCAATTTACCTCAAACTGCTGATTCTGGCTGTTGCGTTAACCATTATTTCCATGGGAGCATGGTATTTCTCCAAGCGCCTGATAACCCGTGTAGTTCACGGCTTTTTTCTGCGTACAAAAGTCACCTGGGACGATGTATTTGTGAAGGAAGGCGTTTTCATCAAGCTCGCACATATTGTTCCGGCCATCATTGTTAATATCGGTGCTCCCTACGTTTTTGGTGATTTCCCCCAATGGATTCCGGCCGTTATGACCATCACCGATCTGTACATTATCGGTATCATTGTGTGGAGCATCAACTCAGTGGTTTCCTCGTCGGCTACCATATTATCACAAGTTCCGGCATTTAAAGACAAACCGCTTGGCAGCTATTCCCAATTGGTGAAGATCATTATCTTCCTTATCGGTGGGGTGCTGATTTTTTCTCTGCTGCTGGGTCAGAGTCCCATCGCATTTTTAAGCGCAATGGGAGCAGCAACAGCCATTCTGATGTTGATCTTTAAAGATGCCATTCTCGGCTTTGTGGCCAGCATCCAGATGTCGGCTTATAATATGATTCGCGTTGGCGACTGGGTTTCGATGCCCAAGTACGATGCCGACGGCGATGTGATCCAAATTAACTTGACCACCGTGCAGGTACAGAACTGGGACAAAACCATCACCACTGTTCCTGCCTATGCCTTCATTTCAGATTCATTTAAGAACTGGCGAGGAATGCAAGAATCTGGTGGACGAAGAATCAAGCGATCGATCAACCTCAACATCAGCAGCATCAAATTTTGCGATAAGGAAATGGTGAATCGCTTCAAAAAGTTTCACCTCATTAAAGAGTATATCGAGCAGCGCGAAAATGAAATCGATGAGTACAACAAGGTCCATGCTGTTGATAAAAGCGTGCTGATCAACGGGCGGCACATGACCAACGTGGGGGCATTTCGAAACTACGCACTTAATTTACTGAAAGCCAATCCCAACATTAACCAAAACATGTCTATTATGGTGCGGCAGTTGCAACCCACCGAAAAAGGCTTGCCCATCGAGATCTATTGTTTTACGGCAGATGTGAGGTGGGTGGTGCATGAAGGGGTGATGTCGGATATTTTCGATCATCTACTGGCTGCTGTTCCCGCATTTGACTTGAAAGTATTTGAAGCACCGAGTGGCGACGACCTCCGCGAAGTTGGGATGACTGCTCTTGGTCAACGATAAGCGCTACAATTTCTTGGCGCGGTTCCAGTATTCGTCCATTTCGTCGAGGGTCATTTCGCCCATCACTTTGCCGTCTTCTTTAGACGCTTGTTCGAGGTACTCAAACCGCTTGATGAATTTTCGGTTGGTTCGTTCCAGGGCCTGATCGGGTGAGATGCCGATAAATCGGGCGTAATTAATAATGGAGAAAAGGACGTCGCCCAATTCATCTTCTATTTTATCGCTGTCCGCATCCACTTCAGCTTTTAATTCGGCCAGTTCTTCGTTCACTTTTTCCCACACCTGATCGCGGTGATCCCAGTCAAAACCCACACCCCGGGCTTTGTCCTGAATGCGCTCGGCTTTTACCATCGATGGCAGTGACCGCGGCACACCAGCCAACACCGATTTATTTCCGGTTTTGAGTTTGATCTTTTCCCAATTGGCCTTTACCTCTTCTTCGTTCTGAACTTGCACATCACCGTATATATGCGGATGGCGTTCAATGAGCTTATCACAAACGCCGTTCAGCACATCGGAAATATCAAACGTTCCCTTTTCTGATCCGATTTTGGCATAAAACACCAGATGCAGCATCAAGTCGCCCAATTCCTTTTTCACTTCGTTCAGATCGTTATCGAGAATAGCATCCGATAATTCATACACCTCTTCAATGCTCAGGTGGCGCAACGATTCCATGGTTTGTTTTCTGTCCCACGGACATTTTTCACGCAATTCATCCATGATATTCAGTAATCGTTCAAAAGCATTTAACCGCGGATCCATATTTTCTGTGTTTATCGCAAAAATAACGAAAGCAGCGGGGTTCAGCACGACCGCTTAAAACGCGCTTTTTACTACTTTCGCTGCATGAACCGCTTTGTACTGAATTTTCTTCTGCTTTTTCTGGCCAGTGCTTTTTCTGTAAAAGGACAAAGCATCGTTCACCGCGATGGCGTCGGAGTGCGTTGGCACGGTGGCTTTTTGTTTGCCCATCACCCCGATATGCGTCACCTGGTTTCGCAACATTTTAACGCCTGGGAAGTCAATTACCAACGGCGATTTTCGGGCGATAAAGACTGGCAGCACCACTACCGGCTCCCCTCGTGGGGAATTACGCTAATGGCTATGCCGGTGGTTGACAGTCATATCGGCGCTGCCTATACAGCTCTTCCCTATTTCTATCTTCCGCTTACTCACGGGCAGCGCATTAATTTAAACCTAAAACTGGGTGCTGGTCTTGGTGTGCTAACCAATCCTTTTGACCGCGAAAACAACAATAAGAACATTGCCATCAGTACGAGAATGAATGCCGCGATTCAGCTTGGGGTTGATCTTAGCGTAAATATCATTCCTCGGCTCGACTGGAACAGCGGTTTGTTCATTACTCATTTTTCTAATGGCGCCGTGCGAATGCCCAACCTCGGCCTGAATTTCGTCACTTTAAGCAGTGGTTTTTCCTATCGCTTTGGACCGGAAGCAGAAACCGCGGTCAGCAAAACAGATTATTTCTTCAACCCGGTTATTCGGTGGAGCCTTTTTGCCGGGGCCGGAGTGAAACAATCGCAAGTGAAACAAGGCAATGTTTTGCCGGCTGTATCGCTGCAATTGCTAGGCGAAAAAAGACTGAGCAAGAAATTCACCCTTGGTGCAGGAGCAGAATTTAACTATAATCACGCGCTTCCACTGGCCTATGAAGCTAAGGACCTGGTGCCCGACAACGCAGCGGCACTTCGCGGCGGACTGCTGGTGAGCGGCGCCTTCCATTTTGGAAATATGGAAATTCTGGCTCAAATGGGTGGATATGTTCTCGATCCGGGATTGATCGATGGTCGGTTTTTTAACCGGTTCGGAATACGGCATCAGATTACACGAAGAATGAAACTCAACCTGACCCTACGCACCCACTACGCCAAAGCCGATCATTTTGAACTGGGTTTGGTTTACCGATTGAGTGTTTTATGAAATCCCGCTACCCTATTCTCCTGCTGATTGCCGCGCTATTTCTTTCTGGCTGCCAAAAAGAAAATATGGGCGATTGCTTTAAATCTACCGGAAGTGTTCAAATAGAATTGAGAACCCTCGAAGCTTTTTCCCGGTTAGAGACCGAAGACAATATCAACGTTTTTATCCGATTTGGCGATGCACACAAGGTAGAAATAGAAGCGGGAGAGCATTTGTTATCGATGATAGAAACCGAGGTGCGCGAGGGTACTTTATTCATCCGGAACAATAACACCTGCAACTGGGTTCGCGATTTTAAGAAACCGATCAACGTGACCATTTGGTGCAATCAGCTACATGAACTCATTGCACGGGGGTACGGCACAGTTCAAACACTCGACACCATCCGGCAGCAAAAGTTTTATGCCGAGCAGTGGTTGGCCAGTGGTGTGGTGAAATTGCTGCTTGCCACCGAAGAGGTTTATATTAAATCGCACACAGGGCCGGCTGACTACGAATGCAGCGGTAAAACTAATTTTCTCTATGCCTACAACAGCAGCGCCGGAATCCTTGACCTGCAACAAATCAAAGCCAACGAAGCGTTTATCTGGAGCAAAGGAACGGGCAACATTTATATTCACGTGAGCGAATTGCTCGAGGCCCAAATAGAAAATGTGGGTGATGTGTACTATTTGGGGAGTCCATCAACCATTATTCGTTCGGGAAATGGAGAAGGCAACTTGCTGCCGTTATAAACTCCGTTAAAATACCCTGTGGGGGAAATTCTTATCCGTATCTTTGCAGAAAGGATCACATTATGTTTGAAATCTTAATAGCCATCACCCTTCTGGGACTTGCATTTGCGGGTATTGCCATTAAAATTCTGGTCAAAAAAGACGGTGAATTCAGCGGAACTTGTGCGAGCAAAAATCCAATGCTGCGCGAAGAAGGCGTTGCCTGCGGCGTATGCGGTGCACGACCTGAAGAACAGTGCCAGAAATAGTTTTTCCGCTACTTCCACCCCTAGGGTTGCACCACTATCCACCCACTGGATAAACTACTGTCATTCAGTTTAATATTTAACCGATACATGCCGGCACTGAGGTCGTTGAGTTGAACGGTCAATTCGTTTCCGTTAACGCGATATTCCGGTTGTATAACCTGACCGCTGACCGTGCTCAGATAAACGCCGTTGATCTGGGCTTGATCGGGCAGGCGCACGGTGGTGTATTCACGTGCGGGATTGGGATAGGTAGCAACCTGCTGAACGACTTGCTGTACGACATCACTCAGATCATCATCGCTGCGATAAAGTACTTGGGTAACCGCTCCTTCGGAGTAATTGATTTGTAAAACCGGTATGCCCTGATCCAGCGCCATCCACTTATACTCTATTACTTCGGGGTGTACAATTACCTGGTTAATATTAAAAGCCTCGGCTACGATGGTGTCTGTTCGATTCACCACCGACCGAACGCGAATGGCGTCATAATTTCCGTTGGGTGTAATAACCGTTCCCCAGGCATCCACCATATTCTCTCTCCACACCTGAATATTGCCATAGCCCAGCTCGGGTATGACTACCTGTGCGAAGCTATAGCTCGAGTCAGCGTCCATACCGTATTCCAACGGAAACTTGAAAATCCGGTCTGTTGGATTTCGGTTGCCGATAAGCGGAATTCCTTCAACGTTACCCGCCAAACCGCAATCGTACAAACCGGTTTCATCAACCCGGAAAAACTGGTAACCGTCGTTAACCGGCACTTCCACCCCTACTCCAAGGTTGGAGATCGGCATGGCGCGGTTGGCATAGCTCGGATTGTTGGGATTGTTATAAACCAGTTGATAGGTAAAGGGAACGCTACTAACGGAAACGTAGGGTAGAAAAATGTCAGCGCTGCCGGTGAGTTCGCTGAAATCCCACAATACATCTTCGCCAGCCGAAAGGGCTGGGTCTTCAAGGTCTGTTTCGAAAGCCTGAACAGTTAGATAAGTCTGTCCGTTTTGGAACATATCGGCTGAAGTTATGGTGACCTGAGCCTGAATTGAAATAGCGGCAAAAGTAAAGGCAGAGAGTAAAATTCTTTTCATTGGTTAAGTATTTGGTATCAGCAACTAATGTAAAGATAATCTATTCACCACCATCACTTCAGCGAAAAATTGGTTTGGGCAAGTGGTTAAATTTCGCTCAATTGCTCCTGCAAGCCAAGTGTGACGTAAGTTTGCAACACTCCGTTTTCATCTTCAAAAATCAAATAAGCCGCCAGACCCTGACCTTTGTCCGACTGCAAAAATGCGATTGACGCTTCCGGCCCGAGTACCATAAAGGCGGTTGCAAATGCGTCGGCGTGCGCGCAGGTGGAGGCGGTTACTGTTACACTCAGCAAACTGTGTGTCACCGGGTATCCTGTTTTGGGGTCGATGGTGTGGGAATAACGTTTGCCCTCCTTTTCATAATATTTGCGATAACTTCCTGAAGTGGCCACCCCACGGTTGTTCACCCGCAACAATGCCTGTGTGCCGCGTTCGCTGAATTCATCCGGCTGATCAATTCCCACCAGCCACTGCTCGTTCTTATCGTTCGTTCCCCGCGCACGCACCTCACCGCCGATCTCAACGAGCAGGTTTTCCGCTCCTTTTGATACGAGGAAATCAAAGATTACATCTACCGTATATCCTTTGCCGATGGCGTTAAAGTCGAACTCCACCGGTTTGTTTTTTATCAGTTGAAGCGTTTGAGAGCGACCTGCAGCCTCGGTTTGGTTGGAAATTTTAACCTCAAAATCCCAGTGAACCATTTCTAGCAATGAATCTACTGGAACATCTTCTTGTAGCTGCGGACCGTCGGGACCAAATCCCCAGGCTTTTACTAGTGGCATCACCGCCGGGTCGAATGCTCCCTCAGTAATATCGCGAATGTCTTTTGATTCAAACAACATCCGGATAAAGTGTTCGTCGTTGGTTACGGTTTTATCCTGGCGGTTAAACTTCGAAATTGTAGATTGTTCAACATAAGTAGAAAGAGACTGATCGATGACGCCAAAAATAGAGTCCACGCTTTGCTGATAATCGGCCAATCCGGCGCCGCGGTACTTAATCAAATATGAAGTACCCTGAGCTTCTCCGCGAAGCACAAAACTCTTTTCATCCTGCTTTGGTTTGGAAGATTCATTGCAACCTTGCGCCACAAGTAAAGTCATCAAAAAGAAAACAGAAACAGCCTTTTTTAACATGCCGGTAAATTTCGTGCAAAAATAACAGATGCCGAAGGACAAATGATTAATGTTGGGGTTTTCTCAACAACACTAAGTCAAGCTGCCGGAAGCCACTTTTTCGCCAAAAATCAATCGTGCAATCTTTCGGACTACAACGTTGAGTATGGGGAAGTAAAAACCGAAGAACAGGGACATTGCCAAACTAAAATTTCGGACATTAAACCACTGGTCAAGGATATTGTCGGGATAAGCTACAGAGGTTTCGAGGGCGTATCCCACAAATTCCAAAACACCCATTGCAATCAATCCGTATGCGTATTGCATGTGCCATGGCAGGTTTCGCATAACAATCGAAATGGGCACCATGTACAGGATATACACTGTAATCACTTGCCACCATTGCGTGAACCGAGCGATTTCGGCCCATTTACCCAACTCGCTCATGATTAACCCTACAATCAGGAATACCACAATGTACACCAGCCAGAGCCTGATGTTAATTTTAAAGGATGAGATCAGAAATTGCTTTGTGTTAGTCCAACCCATGGCTGATGGCGTAGGCGCCAAATGTTCCGTGATGGCTCAAAGATATGTCAAAATCCATCACTTTTCCATCGATGTATGCCCGAGGAATTCCGCGTGCATCCTTTTGAATTTTTACCATTTCGGAAGAACAACCTTCCAAATCGGCAATTTCATCACATAGCCGATTTCGCACCGTGCGAGCTTGAATGACATATTCGTCAGAATCTATCGGAAAACAATGGTCGTGAATAACCTGACGTTCGTTGATAAAAGCAATGGTGTGAATACAATCTTCGAGTAAGTAGGACTGCGTGCAAAAATCCTGAAAAAGTGTTTTTACTGTTCCTGGAACAAAACCGCAATCCATTGTTTCGGGCGAATCAATTATGTAGCAATCAAACATTTTAGGTGCAAAGAGCCGCTTTCGAAACTGTTTGTAAAACGATTTGTAACTGCTCTCTTTCATCGACCAGAAAAGCCAAATCCACTGTTCGCGATCGCTATCGTCTAAGGCTTTGAGGGAACCCAATTCATTGATGGTGAATATTTTATTCATAAACCGCTGAGAGCGCGATTTAGGGCTGTTGCTGGAGGCTATTAACGATATGACGTCATTTCCGATCATGACTTACCTGCTCGTTGATAATACGAACGGCATCTTTTATCGTGAGCATATCTTCGGCACTGTCGTCGTCTATTTCAATGTCAAAGGCCTCTTCCGTATCGAGAATAATATCGACTAAATGCGCGGAGTTGATTTTCAAATCGCTCAGTAAGTCAGTATTTTCGTTAACATTAGCAAATGCCTCCTTATCCTGAACATACGGTTCAATAATGGATTTTAATTTTTCAATTATTATTTCGCGATCGGTAACCATTGTTTGAATTTAAGGCTTTTTCAGTATCAAGCAGGCATTGACGTCGCCAAAACCGAAGCTGGATTTTGCAATAACCTGAACTTCAATAGTATTATTTTTAGAAATATGTGTTTTTTGGTGCGCCACAATTGCCGAAATTTCCGGATGCGGCTCTTCTAAATTGATATTGGGCTGCAAAAAACCCTTGTGGAGTTGCAGTGCGGCAGCAACCAACTCGATGGCTCCGGCGGCACTCAGGCAATGCCCCGTGAGCGACTTCAAGGCGTTGATATACGGAAAATCCTTTCCCTTTCGGTTGAGCGCGGCGCACCAGTTCTTCACTTCGGGCACATCGCCCATGGTGGAGGTCAGGTGTCCGCTGATGGCATCCACCTCGTTGGCGTGAATTTGTGCATTGTTCAGGGCGGCAGTGATACAGCGTTGAATGGCCACAGCATTGGGCGCCGTCATGGTTCCCCCCTGTCGCTGACCACCCGAGTTGACATGGCCGCCGATCACTTCGGCATAAATGGTTGCATGTCGTGCCAGGGCGGTTTCCCTTTCTTCGAGAATCAGTGCTCCTGCTCCACTTCCGGGAACAAACCCTGCTGCATGGGCACTCATCGGACAGGATGCCTTTTCGGGTTGGTCGTTAGAAGTTCGGTTCAATACACGCATGGAGTCAAAGCCACCCCAAACATAGGGACCGGAAGCATCGCATCCACCAACCACCATTCTCACCGCCTCTCCCCTGCGAATTCGTTCAGCGCCCACAATCACCGCTTCTGTTCCTGTACTGCACGCCGAAGAATTGGTGGAAACCCAATTTCCAAGACCTAAAATTCCGCCGAGATGTGCCGAAATACCACTGCTCATGGTCTGTTCTATAAGTGTGCTGCCCAGTCGCTTTACCTTTCCGGCATCGGTTTTATAGATCCCATCGCGGATAACATCGATACCGGCCAATCCGGCGCCGAAAATACAACCCGTGTTCCAGTCGGGTTCAGCATCGCTGCCAGCTATTTCAAGTCCGGCATTTCTCCAAGCGTCAATGGCTGCGATACAACCGTAGATAATTCCACTGGCTTTAATTTGCTTTTGCTGAAGCGGAGAGAAATAATCATCAAAATTCACCCCGGTCAAATCGGGAACGCCTCCCACTTGGCAGGCAAAATTGAGTGCTTTTAATTCGGGCAGAAAACGCACTCCGGAAGTGCCATTGCGAATGGCTTGTTCAAATGCATCGAGCCCAACGCCATTAGGCGCAACCACACCAAGTCCGGTGACAACAATACGTTTCATGCTCGCATCAACCCGCTTAATTCGCCCCGGCAGGCCACCTCACCAGACGGTGTATAAAGTGAGATATTGCTCTTTATTTTTCCCATTCTGAAATAGATCAGGTTGCTGACTACCCGCACACGTTCGCCTGGAAAAACCGGCATCAGAAATTGAACATCGGCCTGCGAGAACGCCACTATCGAAGGTAAGGGTTTTTGCTGTTGGTGAAGCAGATAAATGCCGTGACTCACCAAGCCTATCTGCGCCATACACTCCACTAGGATTACTCCGGGGGTAACGGCAAAATTACTGAAGTGTCCGCGATAGAAATACTCGTCCTCGGTGAATCGATAATAGCCGCTGATTTCGGACGCGTTCACCTGTTCAATTTCATCAACAAACAAAAAGGGTTTGGAATAGGGCAGCTTTGCTATGATTTCTTCGGCCATCATCCGCTGATACTTTCTCCTCCGTCCACCGGAATGACCGCTCCGTTTATCCATGCCGATTCTTCGCGGCACATCAAGTCCACCACGCGGGCAACATCTACAGGGGTGGTTAATCGTTTAAAGGGATTTCGCTGTATGCTTTTTTCTATCAGCTTATCATTGCCTGGAATCATTCTCAGTGAAGGGGTATCAGTCACTCCGGGCTGAAGCACATTGCACCGAATTCCCAACGAAGCAAATTCTGCAGCCATGCTCCGCGCAATGGCTTCGAGGGCTGCTTTTGCTACCGATACTGCTCCGTATGATTTCCACGCCATTTTCGATCCCTCGCTGGTGAATGCAAGCAAGCGGGCATCTGTGGCAAATATTTTGGCGTTCAGTATTGCCTTTGTCCACCGATACCAGTTGAGTGCCATGGCATCAATCGTCAGTTCCATATCCTGATTAGTTAGCACAGATTCACCATCCAAAGTAGAAACCATCGGCTTCAGGTTTCCCCTGGCCACCGAATGCAGCAGCAAACGAACGGAGTCATCGGGAGACATTTCCACTTTCAGTTCATTTAAAATGTGCTGAACATTTTCTTCTTTGCTGACATCAAGATTAAAGGTCAGCACTTTTGCGCCGGCTGCTTTCATCTCTTCTAGTTCTGCTTCTAACAGTCGCAATCGCGATCGACGCTCACGAAAAACGAGACAAAGATTCATGCCCGAGCTGGCCAGTTGCTTGGCCGATGCCAATCCCATTCCACTGGAACCTCCAAGGATAACTGCCCAGAATCCGGTATTTTGATATGGTTTTTGCATTACGCCTGCCAATTTAATAAAACCCGCTGTGCACTGAATCCTGGCCCGAAACTCAGCATTAGTCCATTCTCACCTGATTTCATTTGCTGTTGCATATAACGATCTAGTACATAAAGCACGGTGGCGCTGCTCATATTTCCGTATTCACGCAAAACAGCGCGCGTGTGATCAATGTTTTTGCCCATGGCGTGTAGCAACTCCTCCGTAATTTTTACAATTTTCTTTCCCCCGGGGTGAAATATAAAGTGATCGAGATTGTCGATAGCGCAATTATTCCTTTGAAGAAAGGGCAACAAAATCTGATCGAAATGCTCTTCTATTTTTTCGGGCACGTGTGGATCGAGCACCATTTGCAGCCCACTGTTGCGCAGGCGGAATCCCATCATATCGATCTCGTCGTAGAAATGATACATTTCGGCATCAACAATGGCTGGCTTTAGTTCGTCGGATGATCCCAGAATAGCACATGCGGCGCCATCACCAAAGATGGCTGCACTTACCATATTGGTCATGCTGAAATCGCGGTGCTGAAAAGTGCTGGTGGGCGATTCAACAGCTATGACTGCCGCTTTTTTATCGGGATTGGCTTTTAGAAATTGATGGGCATAAATAATTCCAGATACTCCGGCGGCGCAGCCCATTTCGGTTACCGGAAGCCGTAGAATATTCTGGCGGAGCTTCATCCGGTTAATCAGGTGCGCATCAACAGAAGGAATCATAAAGCCGGTGCAGCTCACGGTAATGATAATATCCAGCTCGTTGGGTTTCAATTTTGCACGCTGCAATGCCTTCCGCAGAGCGCCTTCAGCAAGTTCAATGCTTTTTTCAATGAAGAAATCGTTCTTTTCTTCGAATGAAGTTTCCGTGAAAACGGCTTCTATATCCATTATTGAAAAGCGGCGATCTACCTCGGCATATTTAAAAATCCGCAATACCTTATCCTTCAACCGCTGCGGCTGACCTTGGAGCCAGTTATCAATATAAGGTAAAATATCATTTGTAGTTCTGCTGTACTGAGGCAACTGAATTGCCGTTGACAGAATCTTAATCGAATTTTTGCTCATGCCATAAAAGTAACAGGTATCGGAATGCCCATTTCCACTGTACAGAAAAATGACGGTAACCACCTTCGGTGGCGAAGTGGGTTAACTCACTCTTGCTGAATGCCCGCTGAATAGACAGTGCTCCGTCGTGCAACGCCATATTTGGTGCTGCGGTAACACGTGCAAATATGTTAAATAATATCCATGCAACAGGCGATCGGTGCAAGTCATTCACCAATACGGCAACGCCCTGCTCATTGCATTTTTGGAAAAGTCGTTTGATTTGCTCACAGGTCAGGTGATGAAAAAAAAGGGTTCCGGTAACGATGTCATAGGGCTGATAATCAAAGAAAGGATCGAGAGCGTCGGCACAGACAAAAGATAGGTTTTGCAGATCCCGATTGCTTTTGGCCAAATCAACAACTTCTGGATTAATGTCCAATCCGGTGAAAGTGGCCGAAATATTATTTTTATCGGCCCAGCGCATCATTACCTGCAGCTCCTGCCCCGACCCACATCCCAGATCCAGAATATTCCAGTGCTTCTTTTGGGGATTGTGCCTGACCAATTGAGAAAGTCCGCTGCACAAAGCCTGGTAGCCGCCCAAATATCGATTCACAAAATGAACATATCGCAATGCATCTCGCACCGCTGTTGAATCAGCAAGTGGATCATCCATTAGCTCTTTCTGGGCGGAGCGAATCCTGAAGTCAGCCATATATTAAAGATAGCACTTCCCGCCCAACTGAGGTCATTAAGGTCGCTCTTTTGAAAAAGCAGCCGGAACTCCATGCGTTTTTCGAATGACCAATGGCAGGATAGTAGGAATAACCGACAGCAGATTAAGGGCGGAATTCGAAATGAGCGGTTTGCCAAACCACCACTGCAAACGATTTCCCCACCACAACCTTCGCAAAAACCGGGATTTCCATTCGTTTGAATAAACCATTTCCAGTTCTTGTCTAGACAGGGTTCCTGAACAAGCCTGATGAAGTAAATCAGCTAGAAAATATCCCGAAAAAATCGCCATGGCCATGCCATTTCCGCATAGTGGTGTAATCATGCCTGCGGCATCTCCTGCATGCAGCACGTGATTTACCACAGATTTTTTGGCACCGAAAGAAAAGTTTGCGATGGTTAGCGGCCGTTCAAAAAGCGGTTCGGCTTGTTCGAAAATCTCCCGAAGTTTATAATTGCGAAACATCACCTGTTTCTCGAATGCATCGATTCCTCCTGCTCTTTTGATATCAGCCGCACGGGCCAGATAACAGACATTCACTTGCCGGCGTTCTACCATCGAAACGCCACAATAACCACCATTAAAATTGTGCAGGGCCACCAGATCAACAGGAAAGTCGAGTGCCACGTGCCGCTTTACGCCTATAAATTTTCCCGAAACGCCATTATTTGCAGCATTTGCAATGCGATTCAGGTTGCTGTGTTTGCCAAAAGCGCCGACAACAAACCGGGCGTGATAGGAATTATTCTGGGTGGTTATTTCAAATAGATCACCGTCAAACGCAACATCATTTACAACAGTTCGTGTATGTAAATGCACACCGAGTGACTTTGCTTTTTCTGCCATCAGCTCATCGAAGCGGTACCTGCTGAGACCAAAGGCTCCGAGTGGAAGTTTGGTTTGCACGCACTTACCCGACGGAGCACTTAACTCAAGCCTGCTGATGCGGGTTGCTCCTGTTCTAAACGGATCAATCCCAAATGATTCGAGAATGGGCAATACCTCGTTCGACACGTATTCTCCACACACCTTATGCCGCGGGAAATCCTTTTTTTCGAACAAAACCACCCGATGACCGTGTAGGGCGAGTTGGATGGCAGTTGCTAACCCAGCGAGTCCTCCGCCGATGATGGCCACGTCAAATATATTGCTGGAGTTGGTATTCACGTACCATCAAAGGTACATTATGCCGCTGGGATAAGGCTGATTATTCGACGCCAAACAAGATGAGCAAACGCCTTTCATCAACAATTGAACTGGAACGAAAACGTTGAGGGTAATCGAAAAGATTTGGAAATTAATTCAAATAAAATACATGCAGCGGATCCATATAGTGCTCACTGTCGAGCATACTTTCGAGGGCACGAATAAACTCCGGGTTGTTATCGAAGCGAAGACACTCTTCTACAAAAAAATCGCCCATCGAATAAACGCGAAACTTCTGTGCGCCTTTAATTTTCTCGTCGATGAGCAAACCATATTCCTTCACTAAACGCAATTTCTCGTTAAAATTCAGAATGTTGTATTCGAGTGCTGTCATGTTTTCCAAATTTAATCCTCCAAAAATAGCCATTCATCAAGTCATAGTCAAGGTTTGTCGATAGCTCAAAAACCGAAACCCTTGGATTGCTTCGGAAGCAACAGTTTCAATTCCCTCAAAAAAAGGCAAAATCCGCTGCTACCACGGGCGCTTCTCTTTCTATAACTTCTTAAAATCGTAACTTTAGCGCACAAATCTTTTATGATGGACGAGAAGGAGAAATTAGAAAGTTTTCAGCAAAAAATCGACGACGGTCTTAAAATCGAGCCCAAGGACTGGATTCCTGAGCGATACCGGAAGCAGTTAATACGGATGATTTCGCAACACGCGCATTCCGAAATTGTGGGCATGCTGCCCGAGGGCAACTGGATAACACGTGCTCCGAGCTTGAGGAGAAAAGTTGCCCTACTGGCCAAAGTACAGGATGAGGCCGGCCACGGTTTGTATTTATACAGCGCCGTAGAAACCTTGGGTGTGAGTCGTGAAGAAGTGATCAACCAATACCTGGAAGGCAAGGCCAAGTATTCGTCCATATTTAACTATCCTACCCTGACTTGGGCTGATATTGGTGCCATTGGCTGGCTCGTTGACGGAGCCGCGATTATCAACCAAACCATGCTGGCCAGAGGCTCTTACGGCCCCTACTCTCGCGCCATGGTTAGAATCTGCAAAGAAGAAAGCTTTCACAACCGCCAGGGATACGAAATCATCTATTCGTTGGCGCACGGCACCGAAGCCCAGAAAAAAATGGCTCAGGATGCGCTGAACCGCTGGTGGGGTCCGGCCATGCAAATGCTGGGACCGCCCGATGACAACTCACCCAACTCTGCCGAAACCATGAACTGGAAAATTAAAGTGGAGAGCAACGATGTGGTGCGACAACGCTTTATCGATCGCACGGTGCCACAGGCGCACGCCGCTGGACTCACCATTCCCGACAAAGACTTGAAATTTAACGAAGCAACCGACCACTGGGAAATCGGACCAATCGATTGGGACGAATTCTGGCGGGTGGTAAAAGGCAACGGCCCGTGCAATAAAAACCGCATCGAATCGCGTAGAAAAGCCGAAAAAGAAGGCCAATGGGTGCTAGAGTCAGCCCGCGCTTACGCCGAAAAACAAGGAAAGAAACAACTCACTTTGACCCCATAATCAACAGCAATGAAACCAATTAAAGAGAACGCCCACGGAATGGTTTGGGAGGTTTTTATACAAACCAAACCCGGCATACCCCACAAGCACGCAGGCAATGTACATGCCCACGATGCCGAAACTGCATTGACCAATGCACGCGACGTGTACACGCGGCGCAGCGAAGGAATCAGCATTTGGGTAATTCCGGCAAGTTTGATAACCGCATCGGCCGGTGAAGACAGCGATGCATTCTTCGACCCAGCCCACGACAAGGTCTATCGTCACCCTACTTTTTATACCGTGCCCGAAGGCGTAAAATATTTATAATTCATGAGCCGCGAAGAAGCACTTTTTGCCTACTGCCTGAAAGTGGGCGATTCCAGCCTGATTAATGGCCACCGACTTTCGGAATGGACCGGTCACGGACCCGTTCTCGAACAAGATATCGCGCTGACCAATATTGCACTCGACCACCTGGGGCAAGCTCGGCTTTTGCTCACCTATGCCGGGCAGCTCGAAGGAAAAGGGAAAACTGAGGATGATTTGGCCTACTGGCGCGAATCGGCCGAATTCCGAAATGCATTGTTGTGCGAACTGCCCAACGGTGATTTTGCACAAACCATCGCCAGACAATACCTGTTTGATGAATTTCAGCATACGCTCTATACCGGATTGAGCCATTCAGCCGATGAACAACTCAAGGCCATTGCCGTGAAGTCGTTAAAGGAAACGACCTATCACCTGCGCTATTCACGCGAGTGGATGCCGCGTTTGGGCGACGGTACCGAAGAAAGTCGCGAACGACTGCTGCAAGGACTTGATCAGATTTGGAACTATTTTGGCGATTTGTTTGCCCAAAGCCCCGGCGAAGACATCCTAATAGAAATGCAAATCGTTCCCGATATGAACGCATTGCGGACCGAAATCCAAGGAAGAATTGCAAAAACCTTTGAAAAAGCAACATTGCCCGAACCGGATTTCGAAATGTACATGCACGAAGGTAGCCAACAAGGAATTCACACCGAACACCTGAGCTACATCCTAACCGAAATGCAGTCAGTGACACGCGCACACCCCGGAGCAACATGGTAACATCAACGCAAGATATCAAGCAGGTATGGAAGGTACTCGAACAAGTGAGCGACCCTGAAATACCTGTGCTATCTGTTGTTGATTTGGGTATTATCCGCAAAGCGGCTTTTGAAGAGGGAACACTTCAGGTCGATGTCTCCCCAACCTACACCGGCTGTCCTGCACTCGAAGTCATCGAACAAGAAATCAAGGAAGCACTCCAAAATGCGGGATTTGACGCGGTAAAGGTCAACACCGTTCTCCATCCTGCGTGGACCACCGATTGGATGTCTGAAGCCGGAAAGCAAAAACTAATGGCCTACGGCATTTCTCCCCCCGAGCATTCTTCTGATAAAAATGTCCTCACAGGCCAGCCCAAAGAAGTCATTTGTCCCCAGTGCCGCTCTGCCAACACCCGATTACAAAGCCAGTTTGGATCTACACCTTGCAAAGCTTTGTATGTTTGCAACGAATGCAAAGAACCGTTCGATCGGTTTAAGTGTATTTGAGCTAAGTTGATGATAAATTTATGTGGCCCTAAGCGAACGCTCACGCCGTACTCAGAGATGTTTACGGTAGATAGTTTAATCTAAATCTTCTTTCACTAAAGTGATTACTATTGGAGTATCTCCTTCCATTTGTTTTAAATGAATCTTATTTCCTGAAACCTTTTTTATTTCAAAAGTTTGTTCTGAATCAGAATCTTTCAAAATAATACTTCTGCCATCAGTTGAAATTGAATACTTACCTTCCGTAGTTTGGGTTTTAAACTCACCTTGATCTGTAAACTCAAAAGTTCCACCCACGGACACCATGTTGAGTATTGTAATAGGTAATATATCTATATCTTTTGAATTGAACGCTCCTATACCTTCAATTTCCCATTTTCCAACAATTGATTTCTCAATATTTTGACAAGAAGGAAATAAAATTATGAATAAAATATTCAAAATGGCTGATATTATTACTTGTGTCTTGATACCTTCTGCTTTTAAAATTTATAACTTATAGCCTGATAATAATCTAATTCATCACCACCTCCAAGTATTGCACTCAGTGTATGCGTACAAGTACCACTACAAGCTCCTTCACAATATGTGGGGCATTGATCGTATAAGTTCTGTTTGCAATCATACTGCCATCTACTCTTGTGCTTTACCTACACGATATTTAATTCCAATGTGTCCCAGAAACCCCATGTGCTGGCCAACGGCTGCATTCAATCCAAAAATGCCGTGCTCAAAGGTTCCGCTCACAAAAGTTTCAAAGCGATTGGTTACTTCTGCAATTACCCCAACCCGAAGCATCACAGTCAGATCAAAAGCCGAGTGCAAATTTATCCGATCAATGATTAAACCCTCTTGGCCAGCCAGTCCGCCAGGTGGATAAACAATCCTAGAGCTGAGAATTCTTGAAAACACCGTACCGAACTGTCCAAATGGAGCAACCTTATTGCCGGTTCGCATTCCAATTGAAATCGGCAAGCTGAGATAGTGGTTATAAAATTCGACGGCCACTCTTTTGTCGCCGGTAGTGCCATTACCATTAAAGTGATTAACGGATTGTACTACTCCTCGTTCATTATACATCAGGCCAGCTTCTAAAAAGAAATGTTTTGTAAACCGCCAATCAAAGTTAAATCCAAAGGATGGACCTGTCTTCCACAGATCAAATTCATCATTATTTAGTGTGGAATAATTAATTCCTCCGCTAGGCCCTATATGGTGGGATTGCGCATAGACCTCTGCTCCTAAAAATAAAACGGTGAATTGAGCCATCAGCCAGATTTTTATCATATCGTTCAAATTATTTAAGTGTGAAATGTAGGGATTTATGAAAATCCGGATTATGAAAGTTGTTCTGCCGGGGTATTGAGCCACCATTAAGCGTGTCGTCCGCTACCCTTCCGGTTTTCCGATCTCCCGCTGTAGTCAAATCAAAATCCAGATTAATTTTCCCTCAAAGTCACCTGACTTTAAGGACATCGGTTTCTTCAAAATAAGACCTTGATCGGAATACCGGTGCTGATATCGTGATGACGAGACGGTTTTACAAAGATTAACACCTTAAATGTATGGCAATCCCAATCATGCCCGGTCTTTTTTGTAATTTTTAATTAACAAATTTAATAGCACAACGCGTAATCTTGATTACAAATTCAAATTTTGGTAACCTCGATCTTAAAACGACACATCTTGGCGGTACACATCATCCATTGGGCGGCCACGATTAAGTTTTTAAATTTGAGGTTCAATTAAAGGATCACATGAACACCATCATTTTTGAGATCAAATCAGGTGTAGGAAAAATCACCCTCAACCGGCCTGATTTGCTAAATAGTTTTAACAAAGAAATGGCGCTGGCTGTGCAGGATGCACTCGACCATTGTGCCGAAAATCCCGAAGTGCGTTGCATCGTCCTCACCGGTGCCGGTCGGGCGTTCTGCGCCGGACAAGATCTACAGGAAGCCATTGCCGCTGATGGTCCTTCGCTCGAATCCATTGTAAAAGATCATTACAATCCCATCATACTCAAATTACGCGGCATCGAAAAGCCCATTGTAGCCGCAGTAAACGGTGTTGCTGCAGGCGCTGGAGCCAATATCGCACTGGCCTGTGACATCGTTGTTGCAGCAGAAGCGGTGTCGTTTATTCAGGCTTTCAGCAAAATTGGTTTAATCCCCGATAGTGGAGGTACCTATACCCTGCCTCGGCTTATTGGATTCCAAAAAGCCAGTGCATTGATGATGCTCGGTGATAAAGTGAGCGCTGAAGATGCCGAAAAAATGGGAATGATTTACCGGGCAGTCGCCAACGACGAATTTGAAGCTACCATCGAAAAAATCAGTGCACAACTGGCCATTATGCCCACCAAAGGTCTGGGGTTGACCAAGCGCGCACTCAACCTATCGCTGCTTAACGATTTGAGCCAGCAGCTTGATGTAGAAGAAAATATTCAAAA
>CAZARI010000014.1:0-67123 GCA_964487545.1 uncultured Cryomorphaceae bacterium | reverse complement strand
ACTACTCAACCTCCCCGGTCACCTCTCCACACCGCAACATCGACGCTCCGAAATATGGATTTCTAATCTCTTGGGACAGGCTCAGCCAGTCGGCGCCGTGATCATTATTGGCCATGGGACAATGCTGAATGTAAAGACTTTCTTCCATCGGATGGAAGGTTTCCACCAAGCCGATCATCGCCTCGGATAAAGCTATAAAAGTATTTCTGGCGGCTTCTATATTTTCGTCTTCGGTTAGTCGATTAATGGATTGCTTCAAACGATTCTCGTATTCCATCCATACGTCGTGCGATTCCCCGGTAAAAAGGGACATATCGACGGCGGACAATTCGTTGCGGAAAGTTTCGGCAGATTTTTTGGCTTCTGCAAAATCATCATTGACCAAGGCATCTTTTAGCTCCAAATATCCGCGCACCAATGGTTGGATGGCGTTTTTGGCTTCGTCGCTTATCGCAAGTTGTGTTATTGGTTCAGAAGATGTGGCGGTCGTTCCATGGTCGTGACCTGTCGCTGAAGGGCTGCCGTCCGGACTCATCATGCTCGGTTTGCCGGCCAATTGAGCTGCCGCATCTACGGTGAATGTTCCGTTGACCACAATTTCTTCTCCCGGTTCCAAACCTTCTTTTACGATATAGGCGTCGGCCAGTGCGGGCCCGAGTACTATTTCCCGTAGGGTAAATCCGAGCTTGTCGTCGAGCGCTTCCTTCACATAAACCACCGAGCGGGTTCCCGTCCACAGCACCGCAGATTTGGGGACGATCAACTCATCCGATTCCGCCTCGCCCAGTGCCGTCTGTACCGTTCCCGACACAAACATCTGCGGTTTCAATTTGCCTTCGCGGTTGTCCACTTCTACCCGGGCCTTGGCCACTCTGGACTGCGAACTCAGCAGGGGATCGATAAATGTGACCTCTCCTTCAAAGGTTTCGCCGGGAAGGGCCCTAACGGTGAATTCAACTTTGCTGCCTTCGTTTACCCAGCCTACTTGTCCTTCGTAAAGATCGAACAGCACCCAGACCTTGGAGAGGTCGGAAATTTGGTAAATCGGCATACCGCGCTGCACATAATCGCCCAAGCTGACCAGTTTTTCGGTTACAATTCCGCTGACGTCCGCCGTGATGGAAAAGTGCTCCAGGGGTTTTCCACTGTTAATGATTTGGTCAATTTGTGCTTCGCCAATCCGCCAGTTTCGGAGCCTTTCTTTGGCGGCTTCAAATAGTTCGGGTTGTGTTTCCGCAATCCTGGCCGCCTGGAGAAGCTCCGTCTGAGCCGTTGCCAATTCGGGCGAATAAACGGTAGCCAGGGTTTGTCCACGCCGTACCTGCTCACCGGTGAAATTCACTTCGAGGCTTTCGATCCGTCCGGGAATGTGACTGGCCTGCGTAACGGTATTGGTTTCGTTCAATTCCACTTTTCCATTTAGCCGCAGCGTTCTTGCCGCCTCCGTTTTGCCCACCTCCATGGTCATTACATTGGCCAGTTTCATGGCGTTTTCGCTCATGACAAAGGTGGCGGGATTATCGGATTGGCCCTCATCACTCGCGGCGGGAATCAATTCCATTCCGCATATCGGGCAGTCTCCGGGTTCATTTTGTCGAATCTGCGGATGCATCGAACAGGTCCAAATCTGATCTTTCACCATTTCGGAATGGACGTGTCGATCATTTGATCCGTTGTTATTGTTGCCACCAAAAACCAACCATCCGAGAAGGAATCCAAGGACAAGGATTCCTATAATTTTCAGTATATTTTTGTTTTTTGCGTTCATTTTTACTCTGTTTTGGAGGATAAATAATCCATTTTTGCTTGTGCCGTCACCCCGTTTTTAATGGCGTTGAGCCGCTGGGTTTTGAGCATGATTACATCTTGATTCATTCTCAGCACTTCATCGAAATTTCCGGTAGCGCTGCCGTATGAGGAAACCAAAAGGCTTCGGGCTTGATCCGAGCTTTCAATTTGCCGGGTATAGAGGTCAATTAACATCCCGCTTTTTTTCAGTTCAAATTGCGTCATCGCGTATTCTGAAAGGAGGTCGTTTTCTTGTTGTTGGCCTTGAAATTCAAGGGCCGTGGTCATTAATTCCGCTTCTTTCCTCATGGCTTTGTACTTTTTTCGGAAGATGGGCAGGCTCACCGACAACATGGGCATGATGGCATTCTGACCGTTCATTTCAGACATCCCCATTGGCGTTTTCGACATCACGGTGTAATCCAGCCCCAGGCCGAGCATGGGCATTCCTTCTTTTTTTGCCAATTCCTGCTGCGCTTCATAAGCTCTTTTTTGACTTTCAAACTGCTGTACAGCAGGATGTTCTTGTAAATCGGGAGTGATTTCGGTGCTGAGCGGTGAAAACACCAGTGTATCTGCTATCTGTATGGGCGCCTCGATATTTCGGTTGAGCATAAGGTTAAAATCCACATGCAAAGGCTTCAACTGATTTTGTAGAACCTCAATGGCGATAAGCGCGCCGTCCTTTTGAATGTCGATCCGCACCACGTCTGCCATTTGACCGCTTCCGCTGCTGAACCTACTCAAGGTAAGGTCTTTGTATGAATCGAGAATCGCGAGATTTTCCCTTTGCAGTTCGATGGTTTTTTCCACCTCGTAAAGTTGGGCGTATGCAGATTTAACTTCAAAAAACAACTTGTTGCGCACGTCCAGATAATTCCTGAATTGGGCTTCGGCCATTAAATTGGCCACATCCTTTCGGGCACCGAGCGTACCAAACCAAGGGAACATCTGCATAAGGGTAAACCGCGCTTCCTGAGCACCCATAATGGTCTCCATTCTGGTTCCAAAGGCGCTGACAGTAAGCGTTGGGTCGGGCAGGGTAGCGACCTGCGGCGATTTTTGCAATGCCGCTTCAAATTGCGCATAAGCCGCCTGAACCCCGGGATTGTTTTTCGCTGCCATCTGAAGGTAATCCTCCAGCTTTTCCTGAGCCGTTGCCTGAAAGCTTAATAAGCCGAGCAACAGAAGGAGCAGTTTGTATTTTATTTTTATTTCCATTGTAATTTTTTTTTCTTTCAATTATTGAGGATTCCTTTTCACCACGGTTTCGCGCCAGTAGGCTTGTAACACCGGCACCACGAAAATGGTCATGATTTGTATCACCATTCCGCCCACAATGGGTATGGCCATGGGAACCATGATATCGGATCCCTTTCCTGTGGAGGTGAGCACCGGGAAGAAGGCGATCACCGTCACGGCCGTGGTCATCATGGCCGGACGAACCCTTTTCAGACCTGCTTCCAAAACGGCGGCACGAACCGCGGGAACGGTTTTCGGGTCTTTTTCTTCAAAAATCTGGTGAATATAAGTTCCCATCAACAACCCGTCGTCGGTGGCAATTCCAAACAGGGCGATGAAACCAACCCAGACGGCCACACTCAAATTGACGGTTCCCATCTGGAAAAGATCGCGCATATTGATTCCGCCTATGGCAAAATCCATAAACCAAGACTGACCGTACAGCCAGATCATCATAAATCCGCCGGCAAGTGCCACGAAAACGCCGGAGAAGTGAATGGAAGCGGCGATAACCGTTTTAAACTGAAAATACAGCAGCATAAAAATGATCACCAGCGCAATGGGAATGATGATGGCCAGGCGTTTGGTGGCCCGCACCTGATTTTCATAATCGCCTGAGAATTTGAAACTCACTCCCGCAGGCACGGTCAATTCTCCGCTGTGTATTTTCTCTTCGATCGTCTCTTGAGCTTCATTGACCACATCCACTTCGGCTCTGTCGGGTTTTTTGTCAAAAAGCACATATCCGGTGAGGAAAGTCTCTTCACTCAGGATCATTTGCGGTCCGCGTACATAATTGATTTCCGCCAGATGGCCGAGGGGAATTTGCGCTCCGCTGCTCGTAGGCACCAAAATGTTTTTAATGGCGTCGGGGTCATCGCGGAGTTCTCGTGGATACCGCACCCTCACAGGAAAGCGCTGCCTGCCCTCAACGGTTGAGGTGATCTGCATACCTCCGACGGCGGTTTCAATGGTCTGTTGCACGTCTTCTATGCTCAGTCCATATCGGGCAATGGCTGCTCGATCAATGTCTATTTCCAGATAGGGTTTTCCAACGATTCTGTCGGCAAACACGGCTTCGGTTTTCACGGAAGGAACCGTTTTGAGGATGGTTTCCAGTTCCAATCCGAATTCCTGAATGGTCTGCAAATCGGGACCGTAAACCTTGACGCCCATCGGAGCTCTCATCCCCGTTTGAAGCATCACTAGCCGCGTTTCAATGGGCTGTAATTTAGGGGCGGAGGTCACTCCCGGAAGTCGGCTGACATTGATGATTTCCGTCCAAATATCATCTGGACTTTTAATTTTTTCTCTCCAATTTCTGAAGTAAATCCCATCCTCATCCGGCACGAGATCTTCGGCAGTATATCCTTGCTGCAACACCTCTTCATTGGTCAGGACGTCACCGGTTTTCAAGATGAAATTTTTGTTGCCATCCACCCTGAATCGCTGTCGTTTTCCACTTTCTGAAACTGCGTATTCTGACCGGTAGTTGATGATATTCTCATACATGGAAATGGGCGCCGGGTCGATGGCACTTTCGGCCCTTCCCATTTTTCCTACCACCATTTCAATTTCCGGAATAGCGGCAACGGCCATGTCGAGTTTCTGTAGGATTTTTTTGCTTTCGTCAAAGCCAATGTGCGGCATAGAAGTGGGCATCAGCAGAAAGCTGCCCTCATTGAGCGAAGGCATAAATTCTTTGCCCACACCGGGAAAACCGTGGTGGAGGCTAGACCATGCGGAAGTAGTCCGGATATTCACGCCCACTTTGTCAAATCCATTGGCCACGAACCCGAAAACATTGGCAAATCCCAGCCAGATCATAATTCCGAAGAATACGGTTACAATAGGAAGAATGAAGAATTTCCCCTTGTTGGCAAGGCACCATTTCAAAATGGGTTCATAGAATTTTACCATCGACATCAAGGCAATTAAAACGATGGCAAGCAGGACAATCACAAAGATGTAATTGGAAAACAATGAGTTTCTATATCCCAGAGGCAGCCATTCTTCAGCCAGCAGAAAAACACTCACGGCCAGAATAATAAACAACATGATCTCGTTGGAGTACTTCCCCAGAAATCGGGGATTCCGATCTTCGACCAGTTTCAAAGCGCCGATCAGCGTAAGTGCCAGGGCGAGCCAAAAATTGAAGTAAATGGCCAGAAATAAGCCCGTAATAATTAAAGTAATGTTCCAGATTTTTGCCCTTTTCCCTCTGTCCGTTCTCAGTGAGAAAATGAAATAGCTCAGGGTGGGAAGCACCGCAAATGCCAGGATGAAAGATGCTGAAATCGCAAAGGTTTTGGTAAAGGCCAGCGGGCGGAATAATTTTCCTTCGGCGTTTTCCATAAAGAAAATGGGAAGGAAACTGACTATGGTGGTAGCGAGTGCGGTTAATACCGCGGGACTCACTTCTACGGTCGCCTTGTAGATAACGGACAATAACTTATTTCCTCTTGACCCTTTGTTTTCATCCATCTCCAAATGCCGGATGGTATTTTCCACGAATACAATCCCCACATCGATCATTACCCCGATGGAAATTGCAATTCCGGAAAGCGCCACCACATTGGCATCCACGCCAAAATACCTCATGGCGATAAAAGTCATCAGCACCGCGATGGGCAGTAAAACCGAAATCAATATCGAAGCCCTTAAATTGAGCACCAACACGATGATCACGATAATGCTGATGAGAATTTCGTGGGAGAGGGCCACCTCCAGGGTTTCCAGTGTTTCGTTGATAAGTCCCGTGCGGTCGTAGAAGGGAACCACGGTCAATTGGCTGACGGTTCCATCCGCCAAGGTCTTTTGGGGCAGTCCGGGTGAGATATCCCTTATCTTGTCTTTGACGTTTTCGATGACCTCTTTGGGGTTGGAGCCGTATCGTGCCAGTACCACACCGCCCACTACTTCGGCGCCACCTTTGTCCAGCATTCCAGGTCTTTCTGCCGGACCAAGCGTTACCACGGCCAAGTCTCTGATCAGAATGGGAACATTGTCCACTTCGGCCACCACGGTATTTTCAATATCCTCAATGGATTGAATAAAGCCGAGTCCGCGCACCAGATATTCAACCTTGTTGATTTCCAAAGTTTTGGCGCCAATATCCCGGTTGGAGTTTTTGACGGCCATCACCACTTGGTCGATCCCAATATGGTAAGCTCTCAGGGCATCGGGGTTGACGTCAATTTGGTATTCCTGAACATACCCTCCGGCTGAGGCCACTTCCGAAACGCCTTCAACGGCGCTGAGACCCAGTTTTACATAGTAATCCTGAACCGTCCTGATCTCGTGGAGGTCCCAGCCACCGGTTACGTTTCCGTCCGGGTCCCTTCCTTCAAGCGTGTACCAGAAAACCTGTCCCAGTCCCGTGCCGTCGGGTCCCAGGGTGGGTCTTACTTCATCGGGCAGCAGTTCCGGCGGAAGGGAATTCAGCTTTTCCAATATCCGACTTCGGGACCAGTAGAAATCGACATTCTCTTCAAAAATGACGGCGATACTGGAGAATCCGAACATGGAGGTGCTGCGGATGGATTTTACACCCGAAACGCCCAGCAATGACGAGGTGAGCGGATAGGTGATTTGGTCTTCAATGTCCTGTGGAGACCGGCCCGGCCAGTCGGTAAAAACGATTTGCTGGTTTTCTCCAATATCGGGGATGGCGTCTACGGGAACAGGATCACTGGGGAGAAATCCTATGTTCCAGTCGAATGGGGAGGTGACCAATCCCCAGGTGGTAAGCGACACCAACAATAGAATGGTAATCAATCTATTGTGAAGAAAATATTTAATTATTCTGTTGAACATTATTTGAAATTTTTTACAATTCGATCATAAATGAAATGCCCAGCTCAGAGACAGACTTTTAAGGTCTATCGAAGCGGCTTATCCATGAGAAAAGTAAAAAATCAAATAATAAATACCTGATTCAGGACAGGAATATCCCGAAACAGTAGGGGAGGGGAATACTGTGAGTAAGAAGGTTTTTCGAGTTCCGGAAGAAGTGGCGCTGTGTCCAAAAAGGAATGAACAAAAGCTGCGACAAAGTTAAAGTCGAGGGATGTTTGGGCCTTTGTGATTTGAAGGTCTCCGTCAATTTCTAAAGTCAGGTAGGCGTTTTCGCAGCAACTGGTTCCTTTGATCAGGGACGTTCCTTTTTCAGGTTGTTCAGCGGGCAGTTCCATCTCGTGCATACCGCAGTCCAAATGGTTGTGACCGAGCATCAGTTCGCTTATTACCGCTTGACCTCCACAGAAATGAGTGGCCATAGTAAGCCCTATATTGCTTGAAAACAAGATAAGTGCTAGTGATATGGCCAGAAATCTTTTCATAAGATTACCACAAGTATACACTTAAAAAATGCAATTGTTTTATGAAACTTTGGTTTTTATTTGTGATGGCCCGCCCGTATCTATCCACTTTAGACGACAGTGATGATCAGTCTGTCGCGCTCCTTATCGGCTTCGTGTTTGACGAATAAAATACCAAAACAGTAGGGTTAGTACATACGCTATCAGGCCGAACGAAATTCGATGCTTGACCTAATTTATGGAATAGATAAAAAAGGAATTGCCGGTAAAATTCGGTAATCACTTCACGCACAATGCGCTTTACCCAGGCCAAATCGCCTCATCGTCATCATTATATGGCACGCCCCATTGGATCTCAGAAAGGAGCCCATCAAACAGCCAGAAATTTAAGTTATTATCGGGGAGGCTCAGCATAGTCAGGTTTTCGCCTTCTTCTTCGTCCGACCAGTCATCGAAATAGACTTCTCCCAATTCCAGTAGCTCGATCTGTTCCTCAAGTTCTTCTCGGGTAAGGCCGATCAGGTGGGTATTGTTGAGCGTGAAATTGGCCGAACTCACCGTAAAGGTGGTCAGACGCCAATCTTCAATCTCTTCTATCACCAGTGATAACTCCAGGTCGTCGTAGTGCCAGGTTTCGGAAGCGAAATCGTCCTCGTCAGAATAGCGGTCAACATCATCGGGCTGACCGAGCAGCGCAAGGACGTCTTCGCGGAGGGTGCCAAAAGGCAATTGTGGTAAACCCCGATCAAGCAGAATCTGTGATCCGATGCCTGTTCCATTTTGGTGTGTTTGCATAGAAAAGTTATAAGTGTGTCAAAAAATGTGGATGGTTCTACAAATTAATTTCAATGCCCACCGGACAATGGTCGGAGCCGTGAATATCGTTGAGTATAAATGCGTCTTTGAGTTGTGGCACGAGTGATTCGCTAATCAGAATATAGTCGATTCTCCAGCCAATGTTTCGGGCCCGGGCGTTGGCTCTATAACTCCACCATGAATATTTTACCGTGTTGGGATGAAGTTGCCGAAAGGTGTCTACCAAACCGCTGTTCAGATAATTGTTCATTCCGTCGATTTCAGTTTGCGTATATCCCGCTGTTTTATTGTAATTGGCTTTGTCATTTTTGATGTCAATAGGCCGATGGGCTACATTCAGGTCGCCGCAAAATACAACCGGTTTTAATGCTTCTAACTTTTTTAAATAGGTGAGCAATAGGGCGTCCCATTGCTCGCGGTAGTCAAGCCGAACCAATCCGTTGCCAGAATTGGGTACATAAATATTAACCAGAAAAAAATGTTCGTATTCCACGGCAATCACTCTTCCCTCGCCGTCGTGTTCGTCCATGTCGATGCCGTAAGTTACGTTTAGCGGTTTAACTTTTGTCAGCACTGCGGTACCCGAATAGCCTGGACGAAGGGCTTCGTTGGCATGAATCTCATATTCTGTCATTTCGTTCAGCGCTTCTTTTACCTGCGTCACCGTGGCTTTGGTTTCCTGAAGGCAAACGATATCTGCATTAAGCGTCCGTAAACTGTTCACCAGACCCTTTTTTACAGAAGCCCTGACGCCATTGACATTAAAAGAAATAATTTTCATCATTTGGTATTTGAGCCGTTGCAAAAATAGGATTTCGCGCACACTACCGAGCCGAATTCGAATTGATTTCACGAAGTTTGCCGGTATTATAAAATCAGTGTATGAAGTATCACCGGTTGTCGAATGAAGATCTGGAAGAACTGCGCGGGGAGTTTGTCACTTTTCTTGCTGCTCAATCCATCGTAGCAGCACAATGGGAGCAAATGAAGACCACAGATCCCGATCAGGTCGACCGGTTGCTCGATCAATTTAGCGATATGATTATTCAAAGTGCGTTAGAAAATACTTCGGTATTGCGAATGGTTTCGGATGATGCGCTTTTTGTTTTCAGATTTGACAAAGAAGAAGCGCAGGTAATTCACCTCCAAATTGGGCAGGGCGTGCCACACCGCTTTTCTGATCGGGAAACGATGGAGGCACTGTCTTCCGGTACACTTACTTTATCTGCATTGGAGCCGCAGTTGGAAACCGGAAAAAAGGTGCTAAAAGGCGATCGGGAGGCAGAAATGTATCTGCTGATGCAGCAGGGTGCCCAACCTTGCCCAGCCACATTTTTCAGCGATATGGAAAAGCTGATTTCGAGATCAAAAATCCATTGAAAGCTGGTCGCTTTGCGTAAATAGTGCTGTATTTACCGGTTCGCGCGCTCGATTGGGCAAAAACCGGTTTCGGGCCAGCGAAAACATATCCCTAACTTGATTGGCATAAGTTCCTTTTCCAGTCATCCGCACTTTCCACCGGTTTTCCGAAAGCGTTCCTTGGTGGGTTTCGCGAATCAGGTTCAGTACCTTGTCGGCACGATCGGGAAAGTTTTTGCGCACCCAGTCGGTGAATAATTCGCCGTTGTGCCCATTGAGCCGAACAAGGATATAGCTGGCGCTGTTGGCTCCGTGCTCACCAACGGTTTTTAGCAGATCGAAAACTTCGTGGCTGGTGAGACCGGGAATGATGGGCGCCATATTCACATTCACCAGAATGCCGTTGTTGCTGAGTGTTTCGAGTGTTTTTAAGCGCTGATTAACAGCGGCTGTGCGTGGCTCCATTTTGCGCCGAACATCTTCTTGCAACGTGGTAATTGAAAGGGTGACGCGCAGTAAGTTCAAGTCATTGAGTTTAGTGAGCAGGTCGAGGTCGCGGATAATCAGGCTGTTTTTGGTGATGATTCCCACTGGGTGCCGGTATTTAAGGCAAGTTTCGAGCAGTTGTCGGGTAATTTTTAATTGTTGCTCTGCGGGTTGGTAGCAGTCGGTATTGCCCGATAATACAATCAAATCGGGTTGCCAGCTTTTCTTTTTAAAAGTCGCCTCGAGCAGTTGTGCCGCATTCTTTTTATACAATACTTTCTCTTCAAAGTCTCTGCCGGAGCTGTAGCCATAATACTCGTGGCTGCCGCGGGCATAGCAGTATATGCAGCCGTGTTCGCATCCCTGATAGGGGTTCATAGACCAGCTAAAACCCAGGTCGGGGCTGTTGACTTTTGTGACAATGGTCTTCGGAAAAATCTCGATGTATTTGGTTCTGCGAGCCTCAGATTCCACGTCTTCATCAATGCCCTCTATGTGCTCAATAGCATTGTGCTGAGTCGCAAACCGGTTGTGTGGGTTGATTTGTGCGCCGCGTCCCCGGTGGTAGTTGTTTTTATCTTCTTTCACAGGTGATTAAAGAGCTTTTGCAGGTGCAGAACTGCGTTAGAAATGAATAGATGAAGGTACGGATATCCCTCGGAAATCAGTTGTATTTCTGTATCATAATCTACCGGTTATGAAATGACAGAAAAGTAGCTTTTCATTCGGTGTCAAGTCAGCGGGCATTATCATTCGGTTGGTGCCGCTGTGCCGGATCGGATTTCAGCGGTAATCACCAACTCCACCTCTTGCGGAATTCCGTTGGTGTGAACGATAAATGTTTTGGCCACTTTTCCTGTTTCGGCCATGCCGTTAAAACGAATGTGCACTACACCTTCCTGACCGGGGTTTACTTCCGCCGTTGGGTAGTGAATATCAGCACAGTCGCAGTCGGCGGTGATGTCCATAATTTGCAAGGGCTTTTCACCGCTGTTGACAAAAGTAAACTGGTGAATCAACGTATCAGTAGTAGTCTTCATGCCGAAATTGTGTAGGGTAGCGCTAAAATCGATAACGGCCGTTGCGCTGTCGCCTGCTGCACGCTCAATGGATAGGATTTCAATTTTTCTTTCCAGCGCTGCACTGCGCGAGTATACCGAGTTTCGCTGATCGTGCAGGTTGTCGCTCACCGATTTTTCGGCGCGGTAGGCACCAAAAGGGATGTGGTTAAAATTGAGCTTACCGCCATTTTTGGCAACGCCGGTTATATAAGGTAGAAAAACACCCATGTCATACGCACTGAGATAATTAATCAGTGATTGAATTCTGCGTTGGGTCAGGTTGACGTTATAATCCGAACGTGCCAACGGACTGGCATAGCCTTTAATGGTGAGATCGATTTGGGTTCCTTTTTCTAGTTCGCGCAGTAGTAATTTGGTAAAGAGCTCGAGGTGCTGAACGCCAAGATCGGCCTTTTGCTCAAAAAACGACGTGATGTTGGCTATGGCTTCTTCCTTTTCATTTTTCTTCAATCCTTCGCTGTATTCCTGTTGATACACAGGCAGCATGGAGCGGTAGGCAGTGTAGGTGTCTAAGTAATTGCGGGTAGTGGTGGTGTCCCACGAGCGGGGATTGGGCTCATCATTATGGAAGTAGAGCGTGACAGGCAGATAGTCGCTCAACTGTTCAAGTGTTTCTATTTCGGGCAAGGTGTCGATACGGTGGGGATATGCAAATACGTAAATATCGTTGCAGCAGGTTTCTCCCTTTGCAGCCAGCGACCCCGCGCGGTTAGATACCAAAAAGCCTTTGTTGTGCGCCGGAAAATACTGGTAGTGCATGTCGTTGGCAGAACTGTTCAGCGGAGGGCGCGCATTTACGGGTTGGCTCCAGGTAACGTCTTGACCCTCGCTGTAAAAAACATCGTAGCCGCCCAGCCCCTCATGCCAGTCGGAGCTGAACCAAAGAATCATCGAATCGGGCTGAAACCACGGCGTAATTTCGTTACCCACGGTGTTGATTACCGGACCCAGATTGCGGATGGCTCCAAACTCAAGATTACCGAGATGCGGTGCGAAATACAAATCGAAATTTCCATAGCCGCCGGGTCGGTCGGAGGAGAAAAACAAAAGCTCCTGTCCGTTTATCGTTGCAAACGACGGATGGGTGGTCCGGTGGCCGCGCACATTAATCTCACCAGCAAGGGTTCGCGGAGCAATAAATTCTTCCTTATTAATTTCTGCTCCTTTCAGCACACACTGCATGCTGTCGGTACATTGCGTAAAAACCATTAAAGTGCCGCTGTTATCCATTGCCGGATTTCCCGTATGCTTCATCGGCAGGTTGATTATTGTGTCGATGGGTTGAGGCGTGCTCCATTGGTCTCCGCTGGCAGTAGACTTGAAAATATTGATGTGATATTGCCTGCTGATGACCTCGTTGTTTTTACCGAGCTCCCCTTTAAGCGCACCGAAATACAAATTGCCCTGTTGATCGAGAATAGGACTGAATTCTGCATCGTACGAATTGACCGGTTCGCCGATGTTATTGATTTCGAGCTGTCGTCGCTGCTGGATAAATACCATCGCCGAGTCGCATGATTTCATGGCCTGCACCGCTTTTTGGTATGCGAACGAAGATTTATCACGGCGATGGGTGTTATGTACCTGTCGCCACATTTTTTTGGCGTCCTGATATTTGCCATTGTACATCATCATGGAAGCCAGCCAAAATGGGCCTTCGGGATATAATCGCCCGCGGTCTTTGCGGTATATTTTGTTGTAATAGAATTCTGCTTTTTCGTAATCGTTGTATCCGCGCAGTGCCTCGGCGTATTTATAGGTGATTCTACTCACTGATGAATCCAGATCAAGGGCTTTTTTGTAATACAGTGCCGCGCCGTAATGATCGTCGATTTCAACAGCCATGTCACCCCATTTCTCAAATTCCTTTTGGTTTTGAGCAACAGCGCACAGATTGCAAACCAGCACCATAAGTAACGATATGATCAATGGTTTCATAAGAAGTCAGGACACATTTTATGGATGATCCGGCGGGGTTTGTATTGCCTGAAGATGTACACAGCAGAAATTTCAAACCCGCCGCGGTAGTTGCTCGCAACGTTTAATGTCGAAAAATTGATGTCGTAGCTCACGCCTATATTCCAGTTGTCGATTTCTACCCCAGCGGTTAGAAATCCAGCATCTTGCGTGCGTCCGTGCCATCCCAGATATACCGCACGGTAGATTCCCGGAAAGTTTTTGAGCGTATAGCGTCCCACTCCTCCAAGTGTAAATTGCTGGTGTGGCCCCTGAGCCATAAACAGGATGGCGGGCATGATATCGATCTTTTCCGAAATGGGCCATTCGGCAGTGGCGTGAGCGGTCCAGCGCATATCGAGCATCGTTTCGGGATCGTTGTAGAAGCTTTGTTTAGGGCGTGATAGGTTATGTGCAGCAACGCCCGCACTGATCGTTTTGCGGTCGTCGATTTGCCAAAACCAAGCAAGGCCAACATTTAGATTGAGATAGGTGCGACTGTCGCGAACAAAGTTTTCACCGGTAGCTGCTGCCGGACTGTATATTCCGTTGTTGAATTGCGCATCGAAGCTCAGCTCGTCGTATCTGATGTTTCGATGGGTGAGTCCGGTTTGAATGCCAAATGATAGGCTGTGCAGCGAGTCCTTTGAAACGTGCTTCAGGTAGCTCACCGCCAGATTCATTTGCAGCGTGTTGAGTTTGGAATCGCCGGCTTTATCGTTGTACATCGACAGCCCGGCTCCGAGGTTTTTAAGGTCGAGGGGCTGTCGCGCATCGGCCGATCCACCTGTGGTGCTATATGGTTTGGTAACCGATCGCCATTGGGTGCGGTGATTGGCTGCCAAGCGGTAATCGCCATTAAACTGGCCGGCCAATCCGGGATTGAGATTCATGGGTGAGGCATAAAACTGCGAAAAGTGTATGTCCTGAGCCATCACAGCCGGCATCCACAAAAGCAGCAATATGAATAGCCGAAAGTTTAGCATCAGCGGATCACCGTTATATTTCCTTTATCGATAAATCGCTGGCCATCGCCGCAATCAACTTCTAGGTGATAAACAAACACTGCGGGATCCACCTCTTTTCCCCTGAAAGTTCCATCCCAACCCACCGACTGATCGGTGGTTTCAAAAACCAGTTCTCCCCAGCGGTTGTAGATGGCCAGATGGATGTGCGAAATATTGTCGCCGCGCAGGTAGAGCACGTCGTTGTTGCCGTCGCCGTTGGGAGTAAAGGCATTGGGCAGAAATACATTCGGCGGACCACAAACAAAATCATACACTTTGACCAATACGGAAGCCGATTTCTGGCAAAAACTGGTTCCCCCTGCCGAAGAATCATAAATGGTAACGGTGTATGTGGTGGTTTCCTCGGGCGAAGCTATGGTTGTCGCCGAATTTGGATTTTCCAGTCCTTCTGGCGGACTCCATACATACAAGTAATCGGGATGATTAGGAACGGCGTTCAATTCGGTGGTTGTTCCGGCCGGAATGGTGTGCGGGTCAGCGGTGGCGCTGATGATATCTGCACCCAAATTTGAAACATAAACCACTGTGGTTATGGAAAAAGAGCAACCATCTTCGGTAGTGATTTGCACTTCATACACGGTCGTTTCGTTTGGACTGACGGTGATGGTGGAGCTTTGTGCCCCGGAAATGATTTCATCTTGTGGACTCCAACTGTAGATGAGCTCAACCGACGGTAGCATATTCATTGCTTCAATCTGAATGGTGTCGTGCAGGCAGATGGTGAATTCGGGAGCGAGATAAGCGCCGCCTTCCACAACAAAAACAGTTACCTGTTCGATGCGGGTGCAATTGCCGTGCTGGGCCTGCACAAAATAAGTGGTGGTTTCATCGGGCGAGACGGTGATCTCAGCCGAACCTTCGGGATTGAGCGGATCTGAAAAATCGGGATTTTGTGACCAGATGATTGAGGCGGCATCGATTGATGGGAAGGCCGTCAACACCGCCACCTGATCGCTGTTGCAGATGGTAGTATCGGACGAAACAGAAAGTAAAAGCGCGTCGGTTTCGATCAATACCGAATCCAAAAGGGTGCAATTGTTTTCGGTGAGAATGGCTACGTGCAAATAAAAATCACCGTTGGTTTCCAAAGTTACATTCGGGGTGCCTTGACCTGAAATGAGGATGTCCTCGGGTTGCCACACGATTTGATCAAATGCAATTTCAGGTGTAAGGTTAATCAGTTCAACGTGAACCGTATCGCCGTCGCAACCTGAAATTTCGGGCAGGCTGATCTCAACATGCGGAGCCGGAGTCACGGTGATGCTTTCCTGCTTTTCGCAGAAGCCATTGCTCACTTTAATGTAATAGGTGGTGGTTTGGTCGGGAAAAACGGTAATGACACTGTCGGTCAAATTTTCGTTGAGCTGATTGCTGAAATTGGGCTGCGTTGACCAGTGAAACGTTGTTGCAGAACCCCATGAATTGGCGGTGAGGGTTGTCGAATCCGGATGGCACAGGTTGATGTCGACCAAGGATTCCAGCATAATTTCAGAATAGATATTCACCACCTGAGAAACACTGTCGGATAGGTTGCATGTTTCGGGATTAAACGATGTCAGCGAAATGGTATAGCTGCCCGGTTCGGTGAGGTTTAGGTCGGGGTTGCTTTGGGTACTCACTGCTGTTCCATTCACATACCATGTATATGCAGTTGCACCACTGCTGAAGTTGCTGACGGATATTTGGTCGGGAAGGCAAACGTCGGTTGCTGAAAATTGTGCAATGGTTATGGGCAGCGCAAAGTCAAACTTAAAAACGCCAAGGTTGCAGTTGAAGCTTTCGTTGGTGGGCGACCATGCATCGGGTGGATGGATGGGAAAGTCGTCGTTGTTTCCGCAGCCGGCACATAGCGATTGATAGATTTTACCGCTACGGTCAAACCGACAAGTCCCGCCATCAACGTGTTCATTGCTTTGGTTTCCGCCGAAAAAAGTGGCGTAGGTAATGGCCGTAGCGTCTTCTTCGAGTACCATAATATAAAAATCGCTGCCGTCGGTGGTGCTTTGGTAAGCGTCGGGGGTAACGGGCAAGCCGGTGGTGTATCCGGTCAATGAATTCGACGAAACATTGGTCTGGCCGCCCCAGCCACTCAGGTAAATTTTGTGGCATACATCCACCAGAAATGCCGCTGGAGAAAGGTTGGGGTTAACACTTACTCCACTTCCAAAGCGGGTAGACCAGATGATATTCGATAAATCCGGTTGGAATTTGGCTACAAGCATTCCACCGTTGTCCACATGGTATTCCGCATTTTCAATAAGTAGGCCCGCCGAACCGCGCGTTTGTCCAAAGACGTATATACTTCCTTCGCTGTCCAATTGCACAAAATAGAGCTGATCGTATTGATCGGTGCCGTAATAAGTGGAATGCACCAACTGCGATAAGTCGGGCGATAGTTTGGCGATATATCCATCGGCAGTTCCACCGTTGTAGGTTGATGATATCACACCCGAAGTGGTTGGGAAATTGGATGAAGCAGTGCCACCGGACACAATTAGATGATCGTCGCTATCCACCGCCACGGCATAGGTGGCATCGGGCTGAGATCCGCCGAGGTAAGTGCTGTGTAGCAGGTTTTGCAGATCGGGATCGAGCTTCAGCAAGCAACCGTCCTGGCTGCCGCCGATGCTGGTTTGAAAGGCGTCTGGAGTCACCGGGAAGTCAGCGCTGTAGGTGGAGCTGGCAATAATCACATTGCCGTCGTTATCAAACAACACTTCACCACGCATCTCATCGGCATAGTTGAATTTGAGTCCGGCACCCGAACTAATTCCATCGTTTCCCGAACCGCCGACATACGTTGCCGCCATCAAATCAGCACCTGAGGCAGAAAGTTTAGCAACAATTATATCCGAACCATTGACGTAGTGAACCCCTACACCCACCGGAGCAAATGAAGTTCCGCCGGCGAACGAATTCTGAAAGGCACCCGGTGTGGTTGGAAAATTCGGTGAACTGGTGGTGCCGTAGAGATACAACTCGCCTTGATTGTTCACGATTAAACTGTGGGGCAATTCATCGCTCGAACCGCCGATGTAGGTAGAGTACACCAGAGCGGTTCCGCTGGTGTCGAATTTGGTGATACCGATATCCGTTCCCATCAGCGTTCCAGCTCCGGTTCCGCCAGCCCACGAAGCTTGATAAGCCCCGAGCGTGACAGGGTAGCCGTTTCCGAATACCGAACTTCCCGAATACAGAAAGCCCTCCTGATCGTAGGTGGCTGTAAAACCGAAGTTGTCGGCGGTACTACCAGAGTAGGTCGAAAATTTGAGTTCCGGATCGATGATCAGGGGTAGGGAGGGGTCGTGACTGCCAACGATAAAACGAACGATATTTTCCTCCAACACATAATCGCACTTCACTTGTTTGATCTGATTGTCGACGAGCTGATAGGCAAATGGTTTGGCTTCAATCACTTCATTTATACTGGTGACTACAACCAGTCTTCCTTTTCTGATGTTAAGTTGATCTATCCCGCGGTATTCCAATTGAATGCTGTCGGCACTTCCGCCCGGAAAAACCACCAAATCGTATTTAACCTTGCCATCGCTCGTATACACCTTTAAGTCGGTGTGGTGATAAATCGATTTTAGCGTGATCGATTCGTAAGCCCTGGCATGCGAAGCCCATCTGGCCGGATCGTTCCCGATAAAATAGTTGAAGTAATCGCTAGAGGGTTTGCTCTTTTCAAGGGTTGGCGACTGGCTGTTTTTGAATAGAACCTGATAGGCGTGACCGCGAATAAAATCTTCGAGGGGTTTTTCAATGGGTTCGCCAGCATGAGCCTGTTGCCTTCGGTAAAGTTGTTCGCTGTCGAGAAAATTAAAGGTAAAACGGTCGTTTTCGAGATACATACTGCCGCCAGGAATATCGGCCCTCAAAAGCACCTGTTCTTCCCATTGTCCTTTGTTTTCGATAAACCGGACACCACCTTGCTGCGTATATCCCGCCAGGTTGAAACCAATAAGAATGATCAGAACCAGTGCTCGCATTCGACCAAATTACAAATTTGGCCGGTGTTTCAGCTAATTTGAAAAGATGCCTTTACCGAACCAGTGAGGGAAGTGGTAGATTTGGTGCAGACGGTTTGAGGTCAGTGTTGAAGAAAGTTCCCCGATTTTCCTTTCTCGCAATCGATTGTTCGATAATGAGTCGTGCGGTTTCTGCAAGATTGCGGGTTTGATTCCACTGCGGTGAGTCGGGATTGAAATATTTTGGCTGCTGCAGTTCGTCCAGAATCTGTGCAATGGTTTTCGCCGCAACGTGCAAATCGTCTGTTTTGCGTTCGATGCCCGCATAGCGTTCCATGGTTTCGTTGATGCGCAGTTTCAATTCGGAAGTATCTGTGCTGTTATTCCACGACGCACAAGTTGTCGGTGTTTCAAACGTCGGATTCGACTGCTCCTGATACTGCTCCTGATACTGCTCCACCCATCGAGACACCTCTTTAAAACTGCGATGAGCGTAAACGATCGCTTCAAGCAGCGAGTTGGAGGCGAGCCGATTGGCACCGTGTAGTCCTGTTCGCGAGCACTCTCCGCAAGCGTATAGTCGGTTAATGGAAGTTCGTCCGTGATGGTCCACCACCACACCGCCACAAATGTAGTGGGCTGCGGGAATCACCGGAATCATATCTACCGACAGGTCAATGCCGAGTTTCGCGCATTTTTGGTGAATGTTCGGAAACTGAAGTTTAAAAATATGCCGATCGATATGGCGACAGTCGAGCATCACGTGCTGAGCTCCGGTTGACCGCATTTCGTTAAAAATGGCACGTGCCACGATATCCCGAAAGGCAAGGTCTGCGTGGGGATCGTAATGGTGCATAAAAGCCACGCCGGCTGAATTGCGCAGAATAGCTCCAGCACCTCTCACCGCTTCCGAAATGAGAAAAGCCGGACTTTTTCCGGATTCGTAAAGTGCTGTTGGGTGAAACTGCACAAATTCCATATCGGCGATTTGCGCTCCGGCACGCGCGGCCATGGCAATGCCGTCGCCGGTGGCCACCAGCGGGTTGGTAGTGGTTAAATAAACCTGTCCGGCACCTCCGGCAGCCAGTAGCGTGAATTTTGCTCTTAGCAAAAACCGCTTTGCATTTTTGGTGTGGAGTAATATGGCGCCATGACAAAGATTATCGCGCACAAGAAGATCGACTACCAGGTGGTGTTGCCGTATTTGGATATTGGGCTGAGCTTTGACTCGCCGCAGCAATGATTGTTCAATTTCCAGTCCAGTGGCATCACCGCGGTGAAGTATGCGATTGGCCGAATGTCCGCCTTCTTTTCCCAAATGCCATGATTGCGCTGATTCCCGGTCGAACTTTGTTCCCCAGCTTATTAATTCAGCCAGTCGTTCGGGTCCTTGTCGGATGACCATTTCAACCACTTGCTCATTGCACAATCCGTCGCCGGCTTTGATCGTATCGGCGATGTGTTCTTCAAAAGAGTCGTGCGAATCATTAGAGACAACGGCAATTCCGCCTTGTGCATAGCGCGTATTCGACTCGATTGCCATGGTTTTGGTGACGATGGTTATCCGCCGATCGGGAAAGCGGAGTGCAGTTTTAAGGGCAAAGGTCAACCCGGCCACTCCCGAACCGATCACCAGAAAATCGGTGTGTTTCATGCGGGTTGGGGCATGGGAGTTCCGGCAGAAAGTTGAAGCATGCGCTCAATGGGCAGCAGGGCACGCGTTCGGAGTGCTTCTTCAACAAAAATTTCGGGCTGCTGAAACTTCATGCAGTTGTATAACTTTTGAAGGGTGTTCATCTTCATAAAAGCACATTCGCTGCAGGCGCAGGTGTTGTCCTCTTCGGCGGGCGCGGGAATGAGTGTTTTCTCAGGGGCTACTTTCACCATTTCGTGCAAAATGCCGGCTTCAGTGGCGACAATAAAAGTAGAATGCAGACTTTCTTTTACGTATCGAATCATCTGTGCCGTAGAGCCGATAAAGGTGGCCGTTTTCAGAATAACTTCTTCCGATTCGGGGTGTGCAATGATTTGCGCATCGGGGTGCTTGGCGTGCAGTTGCAGTAGTTTCTTGGCAGAAAAGGCTTCGTGAACCACGCAGGCTCCATCCCATAAAACCATATTGCGGCCAGTGGTTTTTATAAGGTATTTGCCGAGGTTTTTGTCTGGTGCAAAAATGATCGGTTGATTCTCTGGAATCGAGTTGATGACTTTAACGGCGTTGGATGAGGTGCAGACAATGTCGCTCAATGCCTTGATGGCCGCACTGCAATTGATATAGGTCACCACTGCGTGATCGGGGTGTTGTTTTACAAAATCCTCGAACAGATCGGGCGGGCACGATTCGGCGAGCGAACAGCCTGCGTCCATATCAGGCAGCAGTACTTTTTTATTGGGATTGAGAATTTTGGCGGTTTCGGCCATAAAGTGCACACCGGCAAAAACGATCACATCGGCATCGGTTTGTGCTGCTTTTTGAGAGAGTGCCAGACTGTCGCCAACAAAGTCGGCCACTTCCTGAATATCGGGCTCCTGATAGTAATGTGCGAGGATCACAGCGTTGAGTTCCGATTTTAACCGTGCAATTTCTTCTTTTAGCTCCTGCTTTTTCATAGCAAATGAAATCAACATTAATTCCACGCAAATGTACAGTGATTCGCAATGCAGAAATATGATTTTACTCAGGTTATGAGTCTGTGAAATCCGTTCCGTTGGGTTAGAACTTAAGTCCCAACACCAATACGTCATCTACCTGTTCCAGCTCACCTTTCCACTGATCGAAATATTCCACAATGGCATGATGCTGATCTTGTGCTGGCAGTGTGCTGATTTGCAGCAATAGATCCATAAAACCACTGCGCTTAAGCTTTTTGCCATTTGAACCGCCAAACTGATCCTGATAACCATCACTGGCCAGATACAGGGTGTCGCCCGGTTTCATTTGCATCTCGTGAAGGGTAAATTTCTTTTCCTTTCCGAAGTTATGTCCACCAATTGAATTGCGGTCACCGGAAATTTTGTGCACCCGGTTGTTTTGTGCTACATAAACATTGCCCAAAGCCGAACAGATGCGAAGGTGATGGGTGTTGAGGTCTATTTCGCAAATAACCACATCCATTCCGTCTTGCGGTCCGCTCGATTGCACAGACTGCTGAAGTACCTGTCGCAGTTCTTCGTCGAGTTTTCGCATCATTTGATCTGGAGCGTCCACATCTGCATTACTGATAATGTCATTCATTTTGGTGGAACCGATCATACTGAGCAGCGCTCCCGGCACACCGTGACCCGTGCAGTCGGCAACACTCACAATGAGTTTATCGCCTTTTACTTTATACCAGTAAAAATCGCCACTGATGATGTCGCGTGGTTTGTAGAAAATGAATGATCCCGCAAAATATTGTTGCAGTTTCCACTGATGGGGCAGGGTGGCGTCCTGAATTTTTTTAGCATAGTGAATACTGGCGGTAATATCCTTGTTCTTTCTCTCCAGTTCTCGGCTTTTGGCCTGCACTTCGCGCGTTCTGATGTCGAGGTTCTTTTTCAGGTATTTTCTGATTCGCTTTTGTCGGCGGTCGTGCAGCTTGAGCCCCATCACCATTAACAGCACAATGGATATTGCAGATACCACGATAAACCACGATTGCTGCCAGTAGGGTTTTTGAATGTGAATTTTGACCTCCGCCGGAATGGCCGATCGAATGCCGTCACTATTAAAAGCCACCACCCGAAAGGTGTAATGTCCCGGGTCGATTTTACTGTAAAATGCTTCGTTGTTTTGGCTAATTTCCTGCCAATCGCGGTCGTGACCTTCAAGCATATATTGGTAGGTAACTTCGTTGGACTTGCGAAAACTGAGGCCGAGAAATTCAAATTTCACCTTGTATTCTCCTGAAGGCAGGCTGATATCGCGACTGGTATAGGGTTCGTCGTCGATGGCGATGGTTTCGAGATTGATGATTGGGGCAATGCTGTTTTGAATGTCTTTGGCCGGATTGTAGCGCACCAGATTTTTGTTGGTTCCCCACCAGATTTCACCATTTGCATCTTTAAAAACCGCGTTGGGCTGAAAATCAAAGAGCATACCTTGTGCCTGATCGAATACCTGCACCTGATTGTTTTTTGGGTTATAACAGCTCATTCCGCCTTTATGCCCTACCCAAACCTTGTTTTGATGGTCAATTTCAATGCTGTAACAAAAGTTTGATTTAAGCCCGTGACTTTGGGCGTTAATGGTTTTGATGCTTTCGTAATCAAAAATAAAGAGGCCGCCGCCGTTAGTGGCCAGCCAGATATCTCCGTTGAGGTCTTTGGTGATGGCAACCTGATCGTGAACCCGCAGGTCTTCCGAAATCATGATGTTCACAATGTTGCCGTTCTTGATGTAGCTCAGATAGGACGAAGCGGTACAATACCAGAGGTTATTTTTCTCGTCCAAAAAGAGCGCTTTTATCACGTTGTGTTCCAGCCCATCAAGCTTATTATACCAGGTGATTTCTCCTGTTTCTCGATGAATTTCGTAGATGCCGTTTTTTGTTGCTGCCCACAAATGGGTATCGTTTCCGGTGAGGTCGTTGATGGCCAGGCTCAGCCGATCGCCCGAAAGGGGGTGTGAACGGAACACCGTGTCACCAGGCGGTTTGTAGTAGAGGCCTTTGGTAGAAGAGGCGGTCCAAACACCCATGTCCTTGTCAACGAACATCGACGACCAAGTGGTTCGGGGCAATCCGTTTTGAATAGAAAAAATACGCGGTGTGGTAAAATTTCCCGAATCAACAAGCATCACACTGGTTTTCATTCCCATCCAGAATTGATTTTCACGTTGATATACCGAGTAGTATCCATCAGGGGAGAGCTCGGGCGTTTCGTAGAATAAAAACGCATTGTTGCTGAGGCTGGATACGCCTCCGGCATCATGTCCTCCACCAAATTTCCCAACCCAGATGTTCGCTTCACGGTCACTAAAAACGGTGCGGATGTCATTTGACCCGAGTCCGTTAGCTTCATTGAATTTGCTGATAATCGTATAGTGATCTTTAATTGCTGAAGACGCAATACGAAGCAACCCGTTTCCGAAAGTTCCGATCCACAGACTTTGATCGGGCTCTTCAATCACCGACTGAATATGGTATTGATCGAGAGAGAGATTTGGTGCAATAGGCGTAACAACTACCCGGTGGTTGCTGCGTACCTGAATTTTGTACAGCCCTTCGTCTTCGGTACCGACATAATAAGCACCGGGCATTTTTCCGGGTGTAATCGAATTGATTTTGGTTAACGGAATATCGGGTACCACCATTTTAAATTCCGGCTCTTGCCAATTCTCATTGAGCAGGTAGAAATACAATCCTTCGTGGGTTCCTACCAGCATCTGTCCCTTATCGGTGATCTGCAAATCGGACAGCAACAACGCTGAGAATGGCTCTTTATATACCGCCATATCGTTGTTTTTATCCATTCTGATCATTCCGCTGTGCTGCGAAATAAACCAGATATTGTGGTCATCGTCTTCGCGGATGGCGCGTATCACAGTATTGAAATGTTTGGCCGTGCCAATGGTAGTGAATCCGTCGTTTTCATAAAGGGTGGCGCCGCCCTTGTTGTGGCCTAACCACAGTCTTTTTTGCGAATCTTTGAATAGCGTGCTGACAAAGTCTTCGGTTAATCCATCTGCCGTAAAGAAGTTTCGGAAATGCAATCCATTGAATTTGGATAACCCCTCTCCGGTTGCAATCCACAGATATCCGCGATCGTCTTGTGTGATATCGTAAATAAAGGGATGCGAAATGCCGTCTTCAACGTTAAAGTTGTTAAAGATGTATGATTGATTGAATGCGGCAAAACTCCACAGTACGAGGGCGATCAGCAACAAGTGTTTTGGAATGGTCATCTTTTCTTTACTACTTTAATGCTTGGCTGATACTTCGGAATGCCTCCGATCGGAACGGTATAGAAGGGTAGAAATTCACCATATTGGTTTCTTACGGCAATTACTACGTTGTTGTTTCTGATTGTGTTGCTGCTTTTGATAAATTGTATGTCGAGTGATGAATTGTGTTCGCGTTCAACGATTTTATGTTCGCTGGTGCTCCACTCATTGTCGCCCGAAGGGGTGATTTCAAGTCCCGGTTTTGCCTTTGATACAATTTTAATCACGCCGTCATGGTCCCAGTCGAAGTTGGATTGTTTAATGGAAATGACGCGATCGTCAATAAACGGATAGATGTGTGATACTTGTGCAGGATCATCATGTAGCCTGAAGGTATATTCAAAGGTAAATGCATTGCCGCCCTCGATGGGCTCATTGGCATTGGGCTGACTGCTCAGAAAGTAGCGGTATAGGTTGCCGTCATCTCCCGAAACGCCTTCGCAAATGACCTTAAAAACATAGCCGCCATATTTTGGAACGAGCTCTCCTTCGGTTGGGTTAAACGGTCCGAAAGTGTACCAATTATTATCGTATTTATCAGATTGTCCAAAAACACGTGAAGCGAGTAAGTTGCCGCTTTTGTAATTCCCAACCGGGTCGGAGCCTGTAGCGTCGGGGTGGGTAATACATTCTTTTCCGCCGTAAACCGAAAATCGCGATTGGGTGTTCCAGTCTGACTTTTGCTCGTCGTGTTCGCCACCGGTATCTGGATCAAATACACGAATATATATCGGGGTGATGTTATCCTCGGGCACCACAAAGAAAAATGTTTGCGAAAAGTCGTCATCACCCCAACTGGTCAAACTCTCCGATCCGAATGTTACCAGAAATGGTATGTTTTCCTCGTCGGCAGGTACGGGTTGGGCTTGGATGGAAAATGCTTTTATAAAAGCCATCATAAACAATAATTTAAGGAAGGTTTTCACGGCTTTTTTATGATTAATGGGTTGAGATTACTTTAAATTCTACGCGCCGGTTTTGCTGGCGTTCTTCTTCGTTCGAGTTGTCGGCAATCGGAAAGGCGGTACCATAACCAACTCCGATGAGTCTCGACGCATGGATGTTGTGCCTAACCAAATAATTGATTACAGATGTGGCGCGCTCTTTAGATAAGTGTTGATTGTAGGTTTCATCACCTACATTGTCAGTATGTGCCCCTACTTCGATGATCAATGTGGGGAATTGATTCAGCAAATGAACGATCTTGTTAAGCGTAGTATGAGCTTCGGGCATCAGTGCTACCTCGTCCGATTCAAAATAAATGGATCCCGTTCGGAAAATGACATTATCTATATCCTCCACACTGATTTGATCCAGCGAATCCAGATCATACACATACTGGGAGAGATAGGCCTTAACCCGCACCTCATCGTATTTCATCAACTTGATATCCGAATAAATGGGATACGTGTTGACGAGTTCCTTTTCCTCACCTACGGCATAGCTGAATGTGCTGTCGGTTGGTATGAAATTTTCGTGCACCTCGTAGGTCCCCCTTACCTCATCAAAAAACTGATCGAGCGTAGAGATTCGCTGTTTGCTTTTCTTGATTTCAACCCTGAACAAGGTCTCATCGGGAAAGATGTTGTTCAATGTAATGGTATCGCTATGCGCCATCAGGTAGCCAAAAATATCCTTGTCATTATTTTGATCTCCGCCCGACCGGGCAATATTTTGCGCAGAGGCCACAGGTAGCAATTCTTCTTCTACCACAACCACGCTGCGCACTACGCATGCCTGCTGTCGTATTTCACGGGAATCGGGTTGGCTACGCAAACCGAGTTGGATAGTGAATTGCCCGGTTTCAGAAAAGGTGAAATGAATCTCCGCTTCTTCAGCATATTGGTTTCCAGGCAGAAACCAGTGATGGGAATCAATTTCAAAACCAGGTAAATAGGTGTTGTGGCTGTGCATAAATATCGGTGTATTAACACCTACCGTGTCGGGCAACTCGATATAAACTTGTTTAATATCACTGACTTCGAGTTCATACTGGGCTTGACTAAAAAACAAGTCACCGGTGAGGGTGTCGATAATGTTCAGCGCTACGTGATAAACACCGGGCTGCTGGTAGCAATGCTCGGCTTCGATGCCCTGCATTTTGATGCCGTCGCCGAAATCCCATTCGTATCGCAGCGGAAGGGTATCGAGATAAATATTTGCCTCATCGCTGAAAACATAGCAGTACGCGTTTATCTGAAGCGTGTCGCACGATGCGAAGTGTGGACGGGTGAGTTTAAACTCAAAAATATCATCCGAACCATTGCGGTTCGACGAGAAAAATCCCTGGCTGTCATCGGCGTTGGCGGTATAGCTGAAATCGTTCTCTGTCGAATTGAATGGTGCAGATAATAGTTGAGGTGCTTCAGGAAAAAAAGGGTCGGCAATCCGGTAAATATCAAATCCGCCAAAGCCATCAGGCCGGTCGGATGAAAAGTACAACGCGCCATCGGCATGGATAAAGGGAAAGAGCTCGCTGTGGGCTGAGTTGATTTGTGAGCCAAGATTAATCGGTTCGCTCCAACCTGTGCCTGTTCGCTGGCAATAGTATAAATCGGCTTTGCCGTGCGAGTCTTCAAAGTTGGCCGAAAAATATATCCTTCTTCCGTCGGGACTAAACGCCGGATGCCCCACCATGTAGCCGTTGCGGTTGTGCTCAAAGGGCTGTGGTGCGCTCCAGCGATCGCCTGTGGGGTTAGAGAAGAAAATGCCCAAAGCCGGCTTTTTGTCTTCCACATAGCTTCTGGTGAAAGCGAGCAGTGAATCCTGAAAAATATCGAAAGGTCCAAAGTCGATTCGTTGGTTTTCTTCAAACTGCAACGGTGTTTCTGTTCTAAATCGGCCGTTTTTATTTTGTTCCGCAAAGTAAATCCGGGTGAGTGGGTCACCACTTTCGTGGTTGAGGTAGGAAATAAAAATCTCATCTTTTTTGTTGGAGCAAAAAAGCACCCCATTGTTGTGCATCCGCGGTGCAAACTCGTTATAGCTGGTGTTGATTTTAGAAACGGGCAACACCTCATATTCTGCTTGTGCCTGCATCAAAGGGCTCAGTAGCACTAAAGTCGCTATGTAAACCAATCTTCTCATTAAAAAAATCTCGGATCCATTGATTTTACGCGGTAACCGAATTCGTATTGCAACCCAATTTCGTGCGATCCGGAGGTGTATTTCCTGAAAATACTCAAAGAATAGTCATAAGCGTAAGCTACGCGGAATTGCTGGTTGATTTGCACCTCGAGCAATGCCACCACCGATTCGGCATGGCGGTAGGAGATACCGAGCCACAAAAAGTCATTGTAAATCAGATTGGCGTTCAGGTCTATTTGATAATCACCAGACTGGGCGTAGCGCAGCAGGGTAGAGGGCTTGAGTTTAAATTGGCTGGAAAGCTTCACCAGCATTCCACCGTTCAGAATCAGGTTGTGCACGCCGGCTTTCGACTGAATATCGAGTTGCCCGTCGGTATAGTGGTATTGTCTGCTGATGAAACGCGGAATGGAAAGTCCAACAAAATACTTTTTAGATTGGTAATAAATTCCCGCACCGAAGTCGGGTTGAATATTGCTGCGCAGATCACCGGCAAACGCGAGGTCATTTCCTTCGGTTGTGGCCAGTTCGGTGAAGTTGGACGACAGCAGGTTCATTCCCACCGAAACTCCAAACGACAAGGTGGCCTTGTTCATCGCAATCCGATAGGCCACATTGGCATTGATGGAGGTAGAATTACTGACACCGATTTTCTCGTTGCTGAACAGCATGCCAAGTGCAAGGCTTTTATTTTTTAGCGGAGTGTGGGCACTGATCACCTGCGTGACGGGCGCTCCGTCGATTCCCACCCACTGGTTTCGGTACAATCCATTTACGGTAAAAACCTCACGACTACCGGTGTAGGCTGGATTAATCACCAGACCATTCAACAGGTATTGACTCACCAGCGGATCGTGTTGCGCACCGGCAACGAGGCCCGTCATCAAAAAGAGATATGTGATGAAAATGCGCATGGGTTTATCGTTGAATGACTATAAATCCGTTAAAAACCTGTTCGAGTTGTTGGGGTTTCAGCAAAAAGAAATAGGTGTCGGCGGGCAGTTCCATGCCGTTTAGATTGTGTCCTTCCCAGTCGTTTTGGTAATCATTGCTTTTGAACACGATCTGTCCCCAGCGGTTCCAGACCTCAATAGATGTGGGCCCGATTTCGTTGAGACCTTCAATCACATATCGATCGTTGATTTGGTCGCCATTAGGAGAAAAAGCATCAGGAATTTTTAAGGGCAACACTTCTATCACCACCCGCGATTCCGACACCGGACAATTGCCATTGGTGATGGTCCAGGTGAGCTCATTTTTTCCGGTTTCAAGGTGGTGCACTGTGGTTTGCGGGTGATGCGCATCGACAAAATATACCGCAGCCGATTCGGCGGTCCATGTTCCATTACCCGATTCAGGCGTGTTGGCTGTCAGTTGAGTCTGGTAAGTAAAAGGCAATAATTGATCAGCACCCGCATCGGCAGTAGTGGGTTCTTCAAAAAAGAACAACTCGTGCGAAACGCTGTTGGTGCAGGTGTGATTTTGAGCTGTCCAAGTGATGACGTGTGCTCCGTAGTCCAATGCCATTACTTCCAGAAATTGTTCGGTGGTTTCACCACTAAAAACAAGCATCTCCCCAGCGGTCCAATAGCCGCTACCTACTGTGGTGGAGGCCGCGATGGTAGTTTGGGCTCCGCAAATCTCCGCCTCGGCAATAATTTCAACTTCTGGCAAAATGTCGATGAACGTAGTATCAGCCGATACTTTTCCGCAACTGTGTCCGGTATAATCGAAGGTGACAATCACGGTTTCTCCTTCCAGAATGGCAGGATTTAAAACATCAGCGGCTGTTCCATTGATGTACCAATCGCCGGTAAATTCTTCATCAATCAGCGTCGATAGCACAATGCTTTCCTCAGTGGCACAGTATCTTTCGTTGAGCGAAAAGGGAACGTAAATCTCGTCGATCACACTGACGGTGGCTATATCGCTCCACATACTGTTGCACACACCCGAACGCACACTGGCTCGAAAAGCGGTTGTGATGGCAAGGTTTTCAAAATCGATCTCAGGTGTGGTGGAGGCAATACTGTCGTACGTGATGAAACCGTCGGTTGAGCTTTGCCAATACAGGACATCTCCGTAATAATCGTTGAGCGTGAGGGTTCCGTTGTTGGAGTCACCACAAACCGACTGATCTTCCGAAATGAAACCTGCTTGCGTGGGTTGGTCAACAGTTACAAACACCCAATTGCTGGTGTCGGCAGGACAAACTCCTGATTGAACCACCACAGAAATTGCGGTGTTGTCGTCAATATCGGTGCTGATAGGATTGGCGTTTCCAGCAATGGCGAATGTGCCGCTTTCGTTTTGCTCTAGCCAGTAAAGTAAGTCTCCGGAAATAGGATTGGCCGTAAAAGTTACGGCATCGCCAGCACAAATCTGGAGGGCGGAAGCATCCACTTCACCAGCATCCGACAGTGCATCAACATTAATGTAGAGATCGGCGGTGTCGGCCGGACAAATATTCAAGGCCGAATTTACGATCCACTTCAGATGATAATCGCTGCCGAAGTTCAATGCTGAAATCGTTGCAGTAGGGTCAGAGCTATCGCTGATGATGGTCTCCGAGGGAATATTCCAATAACCGAAACCAAAAACTGGAGGAACTGCTTCGAGTATCATGCTGGAGGAACAAATGTGGATACTGTTAGTGGTGATGGTTGCGGTTTCGGGAAGATCAAGGGTAACGACAATAGTATCTGAATCCGACACGTTGCAGACATCATGAGTGAGGGTGTAAACCAACGTGTAGCTGCCCGGCTGTGATGCCTCAAAAATAAACTCCGGCGAATTGGAAATGATTTCTCCTGTCGGATAGGTCCATAGTGTTGATACAGCGGTTGACTGAGGCTGCGTTCCCGCAACAGGAACCGATAATCCGCATACCGAGGTGTCGGTCCCCGCTGAAACCACGTCAATGGAAGTTAAAGGCAAAAAGGTGATGTGCGTGGATTCAAAATCTTCATCCTCAGAGGTGCAATTCCCATTGCTGATAGCCGTAATGGTAATAGTGGTAGAGTCGGTGAGCACGATTGGTAGTTCGAAATAGGAAGAAGTGATGTTGTCGATTACACTGAGTTCGGTGCCGTCGGTGTATTTGAAGCCAAAAGGAGCTTCCCCGTTAAAATTGAAGGAGATGTGCATGATGTCGCCCGGACAAAAGGTGCCGCCTCCCGAAATATCAGCAGTCACCGAATTCGACTTTACCACGGTGACCACATTGCTGGTGTCGGCAAAACATCCGGCAGAATAGGTGATGCGACGATAGGTCAGTGCTCCGATGAGGTCTAAGGGCTGATAGTTCAATTCGGTATTGATTCCCGGCGCGGATTCCCAACTCCATTCGGGTGCTGGCTGGTATTGCCATTGAAAAGCATAGTTTCCATCGCCACCCGAAGGCACTGAACCGTTGATAGGCTCAGGGGGTTGATGCCCGCACAGCAACTGATCTTCACTGATAATGTTTGAATCGAGTGCTGATAAAATACCAATCGGATAAATGAATGATGTATCGGCGACACAGCCTTCGTTTTGCACAATGGCACGAAAAAAGGTGCTTTCCGTTAAAATACCCGGTTCGTAGATGAAACCTGTTTCATTAGTAGAAACCCACGGACCTGAAGGCGAGGGTGACATTTGCCAGTCGATTAAGGTTCCGGTAAAATCCGCTAAGGTGATGGCGTCAGCTTCTTCTCCGGGACAAAGCGTTTGATCAGCGACAGTGAAGCTGCCGGCATTACTGGGCTCAATTGCGGTTATGGTTATGGTGTTGCTGGTGTCGGCAGCGCAGACCTCAGCAGAAACCAGTCTTCGGAATTGGGTGGTTTGCTCAATGTTTTCCGGGTGATAATTTGACGCGTTGTTCGCGCCTGGCGCATCCATCCAGTCCGTATCGCTGGTGCGGAATTGCCACAGAAAAGTATAATTGTTTCCGCTACCTCCGGCAAGACTATCAACTGGGATTAAATTTTCGACCGGCTCATTGATGCAAATGTCTTGGTCTTCTCCAATCAAGTTATGGGCAATCTGCGAAAAGACTTCAACGGTATAGTTGACCGAAGTGTCTGGATCGCAATGTGAAGATTGTACCACCACGCAGAAATAAGTGGTTTCTGTCAGATTCTGAGGAATAAACACGGTATCCATTTCTCCGGTCGAGGTCCACGGTCCAGATGGGGAATTGCTTTGCAGCCAATCGATGATTTCGCCAGTGAAGTTTTCCACAACGATTTGATTAGTCGTTTCGCCGTAGCAAATGGATTGTGTCAACGTTGCTGCAAAGTTTCCGGCATCGCTTTCGGGTGCTATGTCAACCATCACCGTGTTGCTCGTATCAGAAAAGCAGGTTCCGGAAAATGCCATCCGGCGGAAATAGCGGGTTCCAATATAACCGGCTGGGTTGTACACGAGATCGTTGTTAACTCCTTCTGCCGGATTCCATTCAACTTGGTTGCTGCTGCTTTCCCACAGATAGGAATACACTCCCGTTCCACCGCTGGGCACCGGTCCGTAGATATCGGCGGCTGAAATTCCGCAAACAACCTGATCGTCACCAATAGTATTGCCGACTATACTTTGATAGGTAGTAATTGGATAGACGTCTGAAATATCTGCTTCACAATATTCGGCTTGCGCTATTACCCTAAAAAAGGTGGCTTGAGTGATTATCCCCGGATCGAAAGTAGCTGAATTGGATCCGCAGTCAGTCCACGGGCCGTTTGGTGAAGCAGATTGTTGCCAGGTCAATTCGCCATGATAATTCAGTACGGTAATGGGTTGTGCAGCGGTTTCCGGACAAATGTGCTGATTCGTGTTCGTGAAATTTCCGGCATCGCTTGGAGGAACAACATTCACCGTAACGGTATTGCTGTATGAAGTACATGGACCCGAGGCCACAATCCGTCTGTATTGTGTGGTATTGGAAAGCGGATCGTTAAATTCCACCAAATTTGTTGGTGAACCAAAAGGATACCAAGGTGCAGCTCCCACTTTGTAGTGCCATAATGCAGTATAATTTCCGGTGCCGCCATTGAGTTGGTTGGCGATAATGGTACTCGGAATTTCGTTTTCGCAAACCGTCTGATCGCCAGTGATAATTTCATTTTCTACTGCGGGATAGATGATGATGGTCTCTTCGGCGCTGTATACCGAATCGCAGCCTGGCTGAGAGATTAAAACGCGATAGGTGTGCTGGCCGGAAACATTTACCGGCAAAATGGAAACGATGTTTGCGCTGTTGGCTACTGCTACAAACTCCGCATTGTCGATGGATACTTCCCATTGAGTAATCTGTCCGAGATGGTCGTGAAGCACCAGTGGGCCTTCAATTTCATTTTCACAGGCCGATTCATCCGCGCTTATAAATCCGCCGCGTGGCCGATTGGGCGTTTGAATGTGCAGAATATTACTGTAATTTGGCGAGCAGTAGGGGGTGTAAATCACACGTCGCAGATAGAATTCTTCTTCGGGAAACGCGTCTATAATATAAGTGGTGTTGTTGACTGCGGCCACTGCTTCCCAATTGACTTGATCGGTGCTTCTTTCCCAAATAGTGGTGTTCTCGTTGTTATTAACGTCCGCATTGATGTTTCCACCGATGACAACAGGTAGCTGATCACAATTGATTTCACCTGTTGAGCCGGAAGTAGCAATGCCGGGAGTTTGAAAGTGTATCGTATTGTTGCCGTGGTGCGGGGCCACGTGAACGATCATGCCTGGATTGCTGCAACCGATAATATGCGCAATGATGTAATCATTTTCTGAAAATCCATTCGGAAAAGTAATGGTGGATCCCAGTTCAATATGAAAGCCGCTGTTTGTGCTCCACCCGGAAATAATGAAAGATGAGGGAACAATAGAAAAGGTTACTGGTTCTCCTGGACATAGTGGCATGTCAACAGAGGAAACTATAGTAGGACATTGCGCACTGAGGGAGCCCGCAAAGACCCACAACAGGAAGATGGTGACAAAGACCTTTACATTTTTTTTCCAATTTTTCAACACAGCTCAGCTATTCGGTTGGGTTCAGGTCGGCATTCTACGGTAGGTTTGGGCTATTGTTTCATCGGCTATATATGCCGTTCAACCCACAAAATGCGGTGATGGCAATTGCTGAGTCCTGTTATCTTTGTCAGGAATCAAAAACAGCGATTATGTTTAAAAAATTTAGCCTACTGATTGTCAGTCTTTTGTGTGTGATTTTTGTCCGGGGCCACGAAGGAATGTGGTTGCCCATATTGTTGGATATGGACGATATGCAGCGAAACGGTCTTAAATTGAGCGCCGAAGATATTTATTCGATTAACCAGGCCAGCCTCAAGGATGCCATAGTGCATTTTGGTGGTGGCTGCACAGCCGAAGCGATTTCCGATCAGGGATTAATCCTGACCAACCACCATTGTGGTTACAGTGCCATTCAAAACCTAAGCAGTGTCGAGAATGACTATCTCGGTGAGGGTTTCTGGGCTGGAAGTATGCAGGAAGAATTGCACTGTCCCGGCCTCACGGCCTCTTTTGTTGACCGTATTGAGGATGTTACCGAGCAGGTGCTCGAAGGTATTGATGACAGCACTCCGCCCGAAGAACGTCAATTGACCATCAAGCAACGTATTGCAGAATTGACTGAGGCTGCAGTTGATCATCCGGCCTACAAAGCCCAAATCAAACCGTTTTATTACGGCAACCAGTATATTATGATTGTTACCAAAACCTATGATGATGTTCGACTGGTTGGAACGCCTCCTTCATCAATCGGCAAGTTTGGCGGCGACAGCGACAACTGGGTTTGGCCACGACACACCGGAGACTTTGCCCTTTTCCGAATATATGCCGATGAAGATAACCAGCCGGTAGCCTTTGCCGAAACCAATCAACCGTATGAGCCGGCACGAAGCCTGGAAATTTCAATAGCTGGGGTTAAAGAAGGCGATTTTACGATGGTTTATGGTTTTCCGGGTGTTACCGATCAGTACATGACATCAGAAGGGGTGCAGTATGTTACCGAAATTGCCAACCCGCTGCGAATAGGCATGCGCGAACAAAGTCTTGAGGTTATCGACGCGTTGATGGCCGAGAGTGATGAAAAGCGAATTCAGTTTGCCGCCCGTCAAGCCATGATCAGCAATGCCCACAAAAAGTGGATTGGTCAGAATATGGGACTGGATCGCTTTGATGCGCTCAATAAAAAGCGCGAGGCAGAAGCCGCATTTATCGAGAAAGCCGAGGCCGTCGGAAACGATGCCTATGTGTCGGTGATTCCGAAAATCAACGAGCTGCATCATCAAATTCGTCCCTATCAACTGGCCCGCGATCTGTTTATAGAAGTTTACTTCTACGGTCCGCAGATTTTGAGTTTCACCAGACGATTGGATCCGCTCATTGCCGCCATCGAACAAGAAGAAGATCAGGAAAAGATTAACGAATTGGAAGAGAAGGCTGTTCAGGCAGTAAATAATTTTTACGAAAATTACGATCCCGCTATCGACGAAATCATTCTGAGTCGCTTACTTACAAGCTATACTCAGGCTGTGCGTGAAGATATTCAACCCGATGCCTTACAACCCTTTCACAACAAATTTAACGGCGATGCAAAGCGCTATTCAAACCATTTGTTTAGCAAATCTGTTTATAAAGACAAATCATCTTTGCTGTCTATGATTCAGGCCAGAAATAAAAAGAGAACCTTGAAATTAAAGAACGATCCGATTCACGCGTTGGCCCTGTCGTTTATGGAGGATTACCGCATCAAAATTCTTCCAGAATACAGCCGGTTAACCGACGAGATCGATGACAATATGCGGGTGTACATGAAAGGGTTGATGGAGCTGAATCCAGAAAAAACATATTGGTCAGAAGCCAACAGCACGTTGCGGGTAACCTACGGAAAAGTGGAAGGCTCTATTCCGCGTGATGGCCTCAGTTATTTATCGACCACCACCCTGGAGGGCGTTATGCATAAATATATTCCCGGCGACCGTGAATACGATGTTCCTGAAAAGCTCATTGAGCTGTATGAATTGGACGATTATGGTCGGTATGCTTCAGAAGACGGTACCCTGGCGGTGAACTTTCTCGCATCTAATCACACTACAGGTGGAAACTCCGGTAGTCCGGTGCTAAATGATCGTGGGCAACTCATAGGCATCAACTTTGACCGAAGTTGGGAGAGCACCATGAGTGATATCATGTTCAACCCGGATATCTGCCGAAACATATCGGTTGATGTGCGCTATATTTTGTTTATCGTTGACAAGTTTGCCGGTGCTGGGTGGTTGTTGGATGAAATGAAAATCACCGAAAATTAAATCATAAAACCATGTGGAATCGCAGCCCATCGAACCTGAGTCGCACTTTTGAGTTTAAAGACTTTGTTTCTGCCTTTGCCTTTATGACCCGCGTTGCTTTTGAAGCTGAAAAAATGGGACATCATCCCGATTGGAGCAATAGCTACAATAAAGTGAGTATTTCACTTTCCACGCACGATCAAGGCCACACGGTAACTCAAAAGGACGAAGAGTTGGCCCGATTGATTGACGAAATCTATCAACAGGGGCCGGGCAAAAAATGAAGCGCTTGATGCCATGAAAAAACCCTTCACCAATATTGGCGAAGGGTTTTTTTATGAAATAAGCTATTTTTTATGTCAGTGTTTAAGCTCCTTCAACAAAAGCAGTAACCGAAAGAGAAGTAGTTCGCGGTTCTGTGTTTGCAGTAATGGTAACCGTTTTAGACTGGCGATTCATTTGCTTTCCTGGCTTGTACACTACTTCAATTTCGCCAGTTCCTCCTGGTGCAATCGGCTCTTTTGGATATTGTGGAACAGTACAACCGCATGATCCTTTAGCGTTTTCTATAATCAAAGGCTCTGAACCTGTGTTGGTAAAGGTGAAAATGTGTCGGTTGTCACTGTCTTGTGGAATATTTCCAAAGTCGTGCGTTGGGGTGGTAAATGTAATTTGAGTAGTAGGACCATCGTTGACAGGATTAGCTTGCACACTTCGGTCGGCATCAGGTCTTGTTTGAGGAGCTTCGGCTCTGGGTGCATTGGTATTGGCAACCATACTCGACTGTGCATTAGAATGGTCCGATCCTCCAGAATATGCACCGGTCATCATCAGGTATGCGTTGGCAATTAATCCTACCGCGATCACACCCATCAGACCAAATTTAACATTTTTGTTCATGGCTAGTTTATTTGAAATTGATTACAAAGTTAAAAAATACCGGTCAATTGTGTTCATTCAGAAAGGCCATTAACGAATTATTAACAATTGGCCGGCTTCTATAGAGCGACTTTATTTTAGTGAATAACCAGTTCGAGTTGGTTGTATTTATCGGTCTCCAAAATATCTATCGCTTGTTGGTAGGCTGGCCAGTATGGATTGAAGACTTGATAATAAGCAGATGTGTTCCAGATGTTTCGAGCGATGAGTGAACGGAGTCGCGCCTCAATCAACTCGCGCGATTTGACGTATTTTTCATCTTCAAATGCTACCCCTTCGTTTTCGGCATAGCTTCGAAACTGGGACATCAGTTCTTCGTCAGATGCAAAACGCTCAGCGAAGTCAGTAATGGTGCGGTATTCCTGAACGAGATCAGAACGGTGTTGCTCCACGTAATTCAGGCTAAATTGATTAAAGATTCCTTTTCGAATCAGCTCGGTGTGTAAAGAGGTAAAACCAGTAGTATCGAGTGGAACGAAAATGTCTGGCAAAATTCCGCCGCCTCCATAAACCAACCTGTTTTTGTTGGTGTAGAATTTCAGTGAATCAGGCAAGTCGATACTGTCGAGACTGGTGAGCTCGCCAGTGTATAGCCGGTTAAATCGTTCTCTTTGATAGGCTTCCACACCATCTTCGTAGGGCTTTTGGATTGATCTTCCCGAAGGGGTGTAATATTTCTGCACGGTAAGACGAACGGCCGAACCATCGGGCAGGTTGATCGGACGTTGCACTAAACCTTTTCCAAATGATCGCCGTCCAATGACCAATCCACGATCCCAGTCCTGAACAGCCCCAGAAACAATTTCGCTTGCAGAGGCAGATCCTTCATCTATTAGAATGACCAAACGGCCTGTTTCAAAAGCACCTTTCGATTTAGCCATGGTTTCTCGCTTGGGATAGGCCCGGCCCTCGGTGTAAACAATTAACTGACCCGAAGCCAGAAATTCATCGGCCAGGTCGATAGCAGCCTTAAGTAAACCACCACCGTTGCCCTGTAGGTCTAGGATGAGATCCTTCATGCCGTTTTCCTTGAGCATGTTCAGGGCACTCAGAAACTCGCTGTGTGTGGTGGCCGCAAAACGGTTGATTTTAATATAACCAATTTCTGGAGTAGCCATGTAATGGGCATCTACGCTATAAATCGGAATTTTGTCCCGTGTAATTTCATACGGAATGAGTTCCTTTTCCCCGTGACGTAGTATGGAGATGTTGACCTTAGTGTCTTTAGGGCCTTTGAGCTTCGTCATTACGTCAGAATTCTTGATGCCTACCCCGGCCACCACTTCACCTTCAATTTCCACAATCCGGTCGCCAGATATAATGCCCAGTTTCTCAGATGGTCCACCAGAAATGGGTGAGACCACCAAAATGGTATCTTTCAGAATATTGAATTGAACACCAATGCCTTCGAAATTTCCCTGAAGTGGTTCGTTCATGGCCTTCAACTCGTCGGCAGGAATATACATGGAGTGCGGATCAAGTTCACGCAACATGGCCACAATGGCGTCTTCAACCATTGCCTCGGTATTCACCTCATCGACATAAGATCGCTGGATGTGAAATATCAGGGCATTTAACTTCTCAATGGGGGCAAGATTACTCTCCGTCTGTGCAACAAGATTCAGAGCGAAAAGAGCAAAGAGTGAAATAAAGAGGGTCCTTTTCATAGTAAAAACGTGTCTTTACAAAAGTAGCCTTTCTTACAACTATCGATTATTTGGGCTGAGTTAATTAACGTTAAGCTGGGTTACTGTTGTTATTGCTTTACAATATTTGGCATAAAAAGTAAGCGCTGAGAAACGTAGGATTGTATATTTGCCAGAATAATACTTTTTGACTCCCTCCCATTTTTTTACATCCGCTTTAAACTTTTATGATGAATTTGTCTAAGTCTGTTCTATTTCTTTTTCTTCTCCTTAGTAGTGGCCTTAGTGCTCAAATTACGTATTCAGATCCGATAAGTTATAGAATGGATCTCAACATCAATGATGATGCCCTAGAAGAGGCTTATACCGCACAGCCGCTCGATATGGCGATGGTAAATAGTGAAGTGGAACGCCACGAACGCGAGGGACTGCCCCAGATTGATGGATGGCGAATTCCTGCGGGGTTGAATATGAATAACCACGGTCAGTGGTTCGATCTTGAGAATGGCGACCGAATTTGGAAACTTCGAGTTCATTCGCCCGGTGCCCTTTCTCTTGAATTCTTTTACGATGACTTTTACCTTCCTCAAGGTGCTGAAATGCATCTATACAACCCCGATCGCAGCGCACACCTTGGCGCGTATACCGCAGCAAATAACACTGAATCCGGATATTACTCCACCGGAATGATTGACGGAGAAACCACCATTATCGAGTATTATGAGCCCGCAGCAGTAGCTGGTCAGGGACGAATGGGTATTCAGGATGTGGGACACCGTTTCCTCGATTTCCCGCGCGATGCCAGAGCAGAAGACTGTCAGGTGGATGTGAATTGCGATGAAGGTGAAGATTGGCAAGACGAAAAAAGGGGAGTGGTGTACCTGCGGGTTTCGGCCTCCGGGGGGGCTACTTATATGTGCAGCGGTTCACTGATCAATAACACAGCCGAAGATTGCACACCCTATGTGTTGTCCGCATTTCACTGTGTAGATAACGTGATCAATAACCAAACATACCTAAACCAACTGCGGTTTGTGTTTAATTTCGAAAGAGCCGGGTGCGGTTCAGGTTATGCGCCCCAAAGCCATTTCAGGGTGGGTTGCACGGTGGCAGCAAGAAGTCACGGTGGATCAGGGTCAGGTTCTGATTTTGTGCTGCTGCTGATCAACGACGATATTCCTGAAAATTACAACGCCTACTGGAATGGCTGGAATTTGCAGAGTACCACCATTTCCGGCGGAGGAGTAGGGATCCATCACCCCTCGGGAAAATCAAAGAAAATTTCTACTTCCACATCCAATTTCGTGACTACATCGTATGATTGGGGCGGCCCGCAGGCCTACTGGAGGGTTTACTGGGCAGCCACGGAAAATGGACATGGCGTAACCGAAGGCGGATCCTCAGGATCTCCTTTGTTTGACAACAACGGGTTGATTGTTGGAACGCTTACCGGAGGTTCATCATTTTGCAACTCGGTGCAGCCGGGAGGACAAACCCAACCCGACTGGTATGGTAAAATGTCGTACCACTGGAATTCGAATTCCGGATCGCAGACCACCCACCTAAGAGGTCTGCTCGACCCTCTCAACACCGGTCAAACCGTGCTGATGGGAGGCTATGCGCCCTGCGAAGGATCGGCTTCTTCCATTGACGAATCCGATGAAGCGATAGCTGAGTTACTCTCCATCTATCCCAATCCTACTCACGGTGCATTTTCTGTTGACCTGGCTGGATATGAATCCGAAATTGACCGCATTACCATTTATTCTGTTGTGGGAAGACGCGTCGCCGAACTGCCGGTTGATCGAGGCACACTTCAGCTTGACCTCACCGAGCAACCAGCGGGAATGTATATTGTTACCTTTCATTTTAGCGACCGTCCGGCCATCAGTCAAAAAATAGCACGCTATTAGGGCAGTATTTTAATATCTGGCAATTGGGTATTTCATAGTTTTAAATTTGTCGGTACATTCGCCATGATGAACCAGCAAATTTTTCTGATGAAACTGATCATCTCTACTCTTTTAGCTGTTGTTTGCTTTTCGATTTCCGCAACCGGTGCATCCAATCCCGGAGAAAACACAATGATTAGTGTATGCAGTAGCGATGCTGATTTTGCATTGATCGATGCACTCAACGGAAACCCTGATTCAGACGGCGAATGGACCGATCCCGATGGCATAGTGGTTGCCGATGGGCTGTTTTCTCCGGCAATCGATATTCAAGGCATTTATACCTACACCGTTTCCGGTGGAGCATCCGCAACAGTAGACATTACCATCGTAACCTGCACTGGTCCGCCGGCCAACGACGCGTGTTTTTCGGCCCAGTTTGTCAATCCGGCAACGGGCATTCCGTTTTCAACTTTTGCCGCATCTACCGATGGTTTGGCCCATCCTGGGGCAGACTGCAATGTGGACGGACAAGGCCAGATCGAAAACGATGTTTGGTTTTTATACACGCCGTCTTGCAACGGAACAGCTACCGTTTCAACCATCGGAGGAACCACCCTCAACACGAAAGTTGCCGTTTATACCTTTGCCTGCCCTCCCGGATCGGCTCAACTTTTGGCTTGTAATGACGATTTTGGTGACAGCTATCAGAGCCAAGTGAGCTGGGAAATAAGCAGCGGCGCAGTGTATCTGATCAGAATAGGTGAATCGCCTGGACCCGGCAGCGGAAACGGAACATTCAATCTTATCGAAATTTGCGAAGGTCAGGAACCACCATCGAATCAGTTTTGCGCTGATGCCATTACCATTTCCGCCTCACCACAGATCGAATTTTCAACTTTCAACGCCACCACCGATGGCCCCGACCATAGCGGTGATGCCACCTGCACTTTTTTCGGAGATCCGGTCATTCACAATGACATCTGGTATTCTTTTACCGCCACCTGTCAGGGCACGGCAACGATGAACACATTGGGAGGAACCACCCTCGATACCCGAATTGCCGTTTATGCCGGTGATTGTCCTCAGGATTTAAGCAACTTGGTTGCTTGTAACGACGATTATCTCGGGTTTAGTCAAAGCCTGGTGAGCTGGGAAATTGAGCCTGGCGAACAGTATATCCTGCGGCTGGGAAACAGCGATATCTCTAATGGTGGCTCTGGAACCTTCTCGCTTATTGAAAGTTGTAGCGACGATGTGCCGGCCAACGATCTTTGCAGCAATGCTGAAATAATTACACCAGCTCAGTCTATACCATTCAATAACATACAGGCCACTACCGATGGGCCGTCGCATTTCGAAAATACACACTGCACCTTTGTGGGTGGGTCGCAGATTGAAAATGATTTGTGGTATCAGTACATTGCTTCCTGCGATGGTATTGCCGAAGTAAGTACGGTAGGAGGGACTTTTCTGGATACCCGTTTGGCAGTTTACGCGGAATTTTGTCCAGACAACCTGTTGAACCTAATCGCTTGCAACGACGATGACGGCAACACCCAATCTACCGTGCAGTGGAATGTTGTATTGGGCGAATCCTACCTAATTCGGTTGGGATCTTTTCCGGGCGTTGGCGGCGGATCGGGCACATTTAGCCTTACCGAAACTTGCACCGAAGTGTGTGCCATGCCGGTGATTGGATACGAAACCGTGTGCAATGGCCTCGATGATTTCTACGGATTTTATGTGAATGCCCATGTCATTACGCTGGGCAACCAGGCACCCTACATGGTTTATGGTGATGCTGGCGGAGATCCTCTGGTAATTAGCGAAACGGGTATTTATACTTTTGGTCCTTTTGCCAATCAGGCCTCGGCGATTATGATGGTCGAATCGTTGAACGATCCGGCATGTACAAGCCAGTCGTACATCATCACTAGCGACTGCTACCCCGATAACTACAACAATACCTGTGGGGATGTTTTTGAAGCATTTACGAATCAATACGTGTCCTACACCAATGAAGCGTCATTTACCTGGGGCGATGAACTCAATGGTGACTGCAGTTTCGATCAGGTGTACAACGACCTTTGGTATATATACACGGCCACCTGCACCGGACCGGTGACTTGGTCTAATTGTGCACTTTCAGAATTTCAGACTCGGATGGTGGTATATGAAAACTCTTGCGAAGACGGCGACCTCCAAGTAGTGGCCTGCAGCGAATCAGACGAATGTGGAGTGCTTGCTTCCTCGCTCACTTTTGATGCTTACCAAGGCGGAATGTATTATTTACGCATTGGAAGCGAAACTGAATCCATTACCGGAAACGGGGTGTTTATCGTGGAGCAGGAGGTGGAGCTGGTTTCGGCCGGAGCGGATGTTTCCGTTTCCTACTGCACTGATTTCACCGGATCGGTGGTGTTGCAACAATTGCTCGAAGACGAACATCCGGGTGGATCATGGACCGACCTCGACGAGTCAGGCGCATTGCTCGGTAATGTACTCTTTCTGAGTAACCTTCCGGGGGACGGTGTTTATCAGTTCATGTATACGGTTAGTGGGGATTGCAACAGCGATCAATCAATCGTGACAGTTCATTATGATATTTGCGATAACATAAACGATCATTCATTGATTCAATCGTTTGGTATTTTTCCCAATCCTGCCAGCGATGCGTTTTTTGTGCAGTTGCCCCATGACGTTCGATCGGCAGAAATGGAAATTTATCATATCAGTGGTCGGTTGGTGATGCAAAGCGTAGTTAGCGAATCGCAGCAGGTTGCCGTTGATCATTTGGCGCTGGGTGTTTATTTTGTTCGGTTCCGAAACCCTGAAAACGATTCTAATGAGATTATGAAACTGATCGTTCGTTGATAAAATAACCCAATTCATCGAATAATCAGGTAAAGTCCTTTGTGTGAGTCCGAAAAATGTATCAGTATAATTACATTTGAAAATCGTCACTAAAAAACCGGGATATGAAGGACAGGATTCAGTTCAGTGAGTTGACAGAGCAGAGTCCCAAAGCGATTCAGAAGCTTTACCATAATAACTTTCCGCTGATACTGGAGTTTATTACCCAGAACAGCGGTACCATGAACGAGGCGCGGGATATTTTTCACGATGCCGTGTTTGTTCTGATTCAGCGCATTCGTGAAAATGTAGTGCCTGAAAATTCCGATCTGAAAACTTATATCTATTCCATCTCTCGCATCCTCTGGAATGATTTAATGCGCGAAAAACGTATGGATCAGAGTAATGTTCGCCACATTCACGAATATCAGGAACTGGATCAACTGCGAATCAGTACCCGTTTGGCCGAGGTCAAAAATCTTTCTACTCGCCTAAAAACACTTCCCGAACCCGGAAGGACTATTGTTCGCGAGCACTACGCCAACAATATAGCACTCTCTGAAATTGCACTGCGAATGGGTTTTTCTGTTGAGGAAAGCGCAAAAAAAGGCAAGTTAAAGGCACTAAAAAAACTTCTGGAAGATTACTGACATGGCCGAAAAAGACATCGAGTTATTTGAACGCGCCTATCGGGGTGAGCTCTTACCCGAGCAGGAGGAAACCTTTAATCACCGGATTGAATCCGACTCGGATTTTCGGCTCAGGTATGAGAAATTTGGACGGCTGGTAAATAACATACGTCAGCAAAAGCGCTATGAAGAGCTGATGGTGTTGCTCAACGAAAATTACAAATCCAGAGATTGGTCGACCGATGCGGTGTCGGACCATCGCGCGAAGTATCAATTATTAGCACTGATTGCCGTAGTGGCAGTGATAGTTGGTGTTGTGGTGTTGGTGTGGAATCTCAACAAGAACGGAAGTCAGGTAATCCAGACCGAAGAACCAAGAGTGGCCGAAAGTTATTCCGAACAGGAATCCGTATTAGTCGATGCGGAAGCAGACGTGGATCCATCCGTTGCCACCTCCGAAGAGCAGGTGGACGAAACCGCGGCATCTGGAAGCAATCCAACGGCTTTTATGATCAGTCAAAAAGGTTATTTCATTACACAGTATTCTCCCTTGCGAGAGGCCAAATTTTTTCGGCTGCGGCAAAACGACTCTACGGAGTACAGGGCAGAAATCGTACTACAAGATCAGGGACTCGATGTGGCAGTGCTTCGCCTCACCGATGCTTGGAATTCCGAAAACCGGCTGCCGTATCGGCTTGCTACCACCCAGGCTTATCAGAATACCGAAATTATGGCCACCGCCCGCAAAGGCGGCAAAATGGTATATACAGAAGGCCTGATTACAGCCCTCAATAAAGACGGCGTATTTGATTATTACGCTGTAGAACTCGCCGATGCTGAGGCCCTATCCGGTGGTCCGGTGATTTCCAAGAATGGCAATGTAGTCGCCATTCTTGTAGCTACCGATGAGGGAGTACAGATCGTTAAATCTACTTATCTGGTGGGATTACTCGCGCAAAATGCCAGCGATCCGCGACTGGCAGATTACTTACCCGAAACCAACAATCGACTGGCCGGAGTGGAGCGTGTTGAACAGTTGCAACGCCTCGAACCGTTTGTGCTCGAAGTGATTCGATTCTATTAAAAAAACTCAGGGTATTCCCGCCATTTTTAAATCAAACACGCCCGCTTTCTACAATCGGCATTGCAGCGATTAGTGCTGTTAGTTCTGATTGAGCATTTGAATAGCTTCCTGTGCCGTAATCAATTGACCGTTGAAATCACCAATAACGAAAGCATCTTTGAACTGTTCTGAGGCAATTCGCTCTTTGGCTTGTGCTGCCGCCTGATAATTATCGAACTCGCCAAAGACGTAGCGGGTGGCGCCGTCGGCTCCGCGCATGGGACGAATTTCCCCAAGCTCAATAAACTGATCGAGAATATCGGTTGGAACTTCGTCGCGATAGGCGGCAATTTGCACCCTAAATTTAACGAGAGATAAGTCAAAACTCGGTGAGGACACTTCTTGTGTACGGTCGTCTGTTCCCGAAACAATGGCTCCGGCTTCGGTCAGGGAAATTCTTTTCCCGCCGCGGTAGGCTGTTACAAATGCACCTTCGAACCCACCCAACAACAGATCTACCTTGTGGTTTGCGGCACTCTGAAGATCTGTAAACGAACCGCTCACATATCGGGTCAGCCCATCGGTTCCTTTGATGGTGATCAGGCTGTGTACATCCGAGAAAATATCACGGCTCAACGGATTTTCAAAAGCGCCAATTTGAACACGATAAACAACATCCAAAGTGGGTTCAGAAAGTTCATCATCGTAATCCTCGTCCACACGGGTTAGTCTGCGCAGATCGGCTTCAATTGGAGCGGATTCATCATCCACAGCAATATAGCGGCCGTTGTCGAACGCTATGACACTACCACTTATGCCGTCGGCTTCGAGGTTGATTTTTCGCTCCACCGCTTTGAATAACTCGGTATACTCACCAATTAAAAACATGTGTTCATCGTTGTGCTCAACCGCATGAATATCTGGAATACTGAGGATGCGCTGAATCATTTCGGTGGATAAACCATCGTTTTCTTCTACCTTGAAATGGAATTTTCGATCGGATTTTTTTCCGGCTTTTCTTTCGGGAAGACTTGCGGTTTCGATTCGCGAAGTCAGATAGTTCATGTCGTAAATAGAATCAATCCAAAACAGATAGCTGTTCAGGAAGTAATCGTCAGAAATGGTTACTCCATCGGCATCGACAAAGGCGTTGGCTGCCGAGTTCGGTTCCAGATCGAGGTAATCTGGCACGCCATCACCGTCGCCATCCACCGGACAACCATGCGCATCGACCGCTACACCTGCCGGGGTGTTGGGGCAAAGGTCGGTCATGTCGCTCACTCCATCGCCATCCTGATCCTCATCATCCATCGCCAGCCAGTCCTCGCCAGTGAAGGCAGGAGCGGATTTGGGTTTCTTTTTCTGAACATCAAAGTTGTAGCTGATTCCGGCGTTGGTGTATAAAAACCAATCGTTGCGGGAATTTCCGAATCCACTTCCGCGGTTTTCGTCGGTCACTCCGTCGATGTTGTTGGTAAATGTGAAATACATTTCGGCCCCAAGGCGTAATCGCAAGTGTTCGGTTAGATTCAAAACGGCCCCAACCCCGACTGGAATGGCAAATGAGCGTTCAGGATAGGTTCCGATCTGATCTTCGCGAAGCTCCCTGACGTCGGTTTCAAACGTGTAGTCGCGCTGAATTTCTATGGCGTGGGCAGCTTGCGGTGAATTTTCAGCTTGGTTGCGAATGGAGCCATCGCTCCAGTAGTGGTAGCGGTTACCGGCTCCGTCGTATAAATCCGTTTTAGAGAGGAATTCAAATCCCGCGATTCCAATCGAAATGTAGGGTGCAATTTCGTATCCCGGTTTTAGAAAGTTGCCGAAGTTGTAGGTCAATCCGGCCCCCATCATTCTGATTTGCGACGAGAAATTTAGTCGACGATTTCCGGAGGTTTCCGAAACAGTGAGCTTGCCATACATGGCGTAAGCATCAAAGTCGAGAAAGTGATAGAGAGGAGCGCCAATTTTAAAGTGGCCGCCGAAGTTTCCTACCAGTGGGCTGTAGCTTCGTAGATTATTACCGACATCACCGTAAAATGAGAGCCTTCCGGTGCCGATTTCAATTCTTGGTTTTAGTACGGTCTGCGTTGTATCTGCTTCCTGAGCCAATGCAGAAGAAACTGTGCCAAGCCCAGCAATGGTGCAGATTATGAGTGAAATATATTTAAACCAGTGCAATCTCATCCTTGCGATTAAAGTTACTACAATCCACCATATTGCAGCTTAGGGTACCCATTTTTGATTAGAGATCATTAAGGCCTCTTGTACGGTGATCCTTGCGCCATCGTTATAGGCAGTGACAAACGGTCCGGGAAAGTTATAACGGGCGGTGAGAACGTTGCGGTGATCGCGTGCTGCACGATAGGCATCAAATCTTCCGGTGGTATATTTAACCCAACCCTCGTGGTTTTCAACGAAATATTCTTCCTCAAATCGGTGTTGTTTTTTGAAATACTGCGCATCTACCAGTTTGCTTGCAGCAATGATTTGCACCCGGTATGTGATGTCGGTTTCGGGCATTCTTACCGCTGGTGTTTCAGGTGCAACAGGTTGTGCCGGTTCCATTTCCTGCGCAATTTCTTCCGGTTGTTCTGCTGCCGGTATAGTTTCATCTGTAGCTGTGAGCGTTTCCGTCATTTCGATTTCTTCCTGCTGTGCCTTCTGGGTTTGTTCTTCTTCAGAAGTGTCGGGCGATTCGGCATGAACCTCGGCTATGGGTTCATCATCAATTTCGGTTTCAATTTCGCGATCATCAATAGGATCGGTCGTTTCTTCAGCAAGAATCTCGGTGCGAACATCTGCAATTTTAACCGAGCGGGTTTCATTATTCACCAAAAACGAAAATTCGCCTTCAATTTTAGTGTCGGGATTTGGGTTTTGCGTCACCGGAATCAGGTGATAAGCAATCGTTACATCGTTGCTTGCGGGAATATCAAACCACACAAACTTCACTTTATTATCGACGATGTTAAAGACCGATTCATCAGTTTTTACAGCTGCTGCAGTGAAGTCGTGTGAAATATCTTCTTCAATTTTGGCAAACCCAGACAGGTGCGCTTTATGGATATTTACGGTGACGAGAAAACGACCGTTGTCTGCTGCTTCAACCGTGCGATGGATGGAAGCAAACGCTTGTGAAGTGTTGTTCGGTGTAGGGGTTGCTGAAGCAATGACATCCCCTTCGGTTTGTACAAATCGCACGGGCATTTCGTGAACCAGCCGCTGATTATTATCGATGTATGAAAAATTGCCTTCAACCATTTGCGGCCCTTGTGCACTGGGCAGGGCAGTGAGCCGATAACGCACGGTTACGGTTCTTTCTTCGGGTAATGACATCCAAATAAATTTGGCTTTTTGGTCGTGAAATGTAAATGATGCCCCTGTGTTTTCAATACTTTCGATGGTCAGTCCGTCAGCAACGTTGATTTGCAACTTGGCAAAGCCCGATACTTTGCCTTTGCTGATCGTTACTTCTACCTCGGTCGATTCACCCGGTGCGAGTTGTGCTGGAATCTGGTGCTGAATGTCAATTTGTTGAAAAAACAATAAATTCAGTACTGCCATTACACCGAGGTTAATAAGGATAAGTACACTTTTTACCATAACCGAATGGATTGAATTTAGGTATGCTAACAAAGCTACCTGAATTCAATCTGCTGCTTAAGCGGTTAATGGCTATTTACAAACAGCAGGATGTTAAAACGATCGGGATGTAGCCGATTAGAAGTTGGGTCGCAGCATGTATTTGCTGTAAAAGGTATTGATGATTTCGATGGCCTCTTCTGGGGTGTCTACCAGGTGAAAAATATCGAGATCCTCAGCGTGAATGTTGTTGTTGGCCTGCAGTAATGTGGTTTCCATCCACTCGACCAGTCCGCCCCAAAATGCTTTTCCAACCAGGATTACAGGAAACCGTCCAATTTTATCGGTCTGAATTAGGGTGAGTGCTTCAAACACCTCATCCAGTGTGCCGTATCCGCCGGGAAGGACGATGAAACCTTGCGAGTATTTTACAAACATCACTTTTCGGACAAAGAAATAATCAAAAACAAGATTTTTGTCTTTGTCCACATATTGATTGGAATTTTGCTCAAACGGCAAATCGATGTTCAGGCCAACAGAAGCTCCTCCGCTTCGGTTGGCACCCTTGTTGGCGGCTTCCATTACCCCCGGACCACCACCGGTGATTACGCCGTATCCGTTTTGACCCAGTTCGTAGCCAAGTTGTTCTGCGAGTTTGTAATTGGGGTGGTCGGACTGAGTGCGTGCAGAACCAAATATGGTTACACACGGTTTTATCCGGCTCATTTTTTCATAACCTTCCACAAACTCCGACATGATTTTAAAGATTGCCCAGCTGTCATTGGTTTTTATTTCGTTCCAGCTTCGTTGCTTAAAGGCCTTTTTTATCTTCTTATCATTATCCTGTTCCATTCAAATTTATTTTAATTCGTCTTTTAAATATCTGGCGGTGTGGCCAACTTGTGAATTTACAAGTTCTTCGGGAGTTCCGGTAAATAGTATTTCTCCGCCGCGTTCTCCGCCTTCGGGGCCAAGATCAATGAGGTGATCGGCCACTTTAATAATATCCATGTTGTGTTCAATAACCAACACGGTGTTTCCGCTGTTGCGCAACTTATACAAAACATCAATCAACATACGCACATCTTCAAAATGTAGTCCGGTGGTGGGCTCATCGAGAATGTAAAAGGTGTTGCCAGTACTGCGTTTCGACAATTCGCCCGATAGCTTTACGCGCTGTGCTTCTCCGCCAGAAAGGGTAGTGCTCTGTTGGCCGAGTGTGAGATAGGAAAGGCCAACTTCCTTTAGGGTGACCAGCTTTGAGTTTATTTTGGGGATCTCAGAGAAGTATTCAAGCGCCTGCTCCACGGTCATGTTCAACACGTCTGAAATGGATTTGCCCTTATACCTGACTTCGAGCGTTTCGCGGTTGTAGCGTTTGCCAGCACAACTTTCGCAGGTGACATAAACATCCGGCAAAAAATTCATTTCAATGGTTCGCACTCCGGCGCCTTTGCACGTTTCACAGCGTCCGCCTTTGGTGTTGAAAGAAAACCGACCGGGCTTGTAACCACGGATTTTCGCCTCGGGTAGCTGTGTGAACAACGCGCGAATTTCGTTGAAAATACCGGTATAGGTAGCTGGGTTCGATCGCGGTGTACGCCCAATAGGCGACTGGTCGATTTCAATTACCTTATCGACGTGCTCCAACCCTTTTATTTTTTTGTAGGGCAACGGCTTCTTTACGCCGCGGTAAAAATGTTGGTTGAGAATTGGATAGAGGGTTCCGTTAATGAGCGAAGACTTTCCACTTCCCGAAACACCGGTAACACAGATAAAAGTTCCCAACGGAAAACCAACGGCTACGTCTTTTAGATTGTGTCCCTGGGCGCCAGTCAGCACCAGCTCCTGTCCATTGCCTTTGTGACGGGTTTTGGGAACTTCAATTTTTTTGCGGTCAAAAAGGTATTCGGCAGTCAAAGATTTTACGCCGTCAAATTGAGAAACATGCCCCGAAGCCATTACTTTGCCACCGTGAATACCTGCTGCTGGACCAATATCCAGAAGGTGATCGGCACTCATAATCATTTCCTTGTCGTGTTCCACCACAATGACCGAATTGCCAGCGTCTCGAAGTTTTTTCAATGAATTGATCAAGCGGGTATTGTCCCGTTGGTGCAGACCAATGCTGGGTTCGTCTAGAATGTAGAGCACACCTACCAGTTTGGAGCCAATTTGCGTGGCGAGGCGAATGCGCTGGGCTTCCCCGCCAGAAAGTGTTTTGGAGCTACGATTCAGTGTCAGATACTCCAGACCCACATCCAGCAAAAACTGGGTGCGGTTGCGAATTTCTTTCAGGATTTCACGCGCAATGGTATTCTGGCGTTCGTCCATTTTTTCCTCGATGTCAGCAAAATAATCCGCAAATTCTCTCAGTCCCATCGAGGTGAGGTCGTGGATGTTATGGTTGTCAATTTTAAAGTTGAGTGCCTCTTTTTTGAGACGGCTGCCGTTGCATACGGGGCAGGTAATGGTGTTCATAAAACCCTGTGTCCAACGCTGAATGGTCTTTGAGGTGTTTTCTTCTGCTTGTCGCAACAGAAAATTGATGATTCCTTCGTAATTGGTTTGGTAGTCGCTGAGGCCGATGGAGCTTTTAATCACAATTTGATCGTCGGTTCCGTAAAGCAGTTTGCTCAGAATGTCGTCGTCAAACTCGCCAACTGGTGTGTCCAAGTTCAGGTCGTTTTGTTCAAGCAGCGTTTCTACGTGTTTAAAAATCCAGTTGTTTTTGTAGGTGCCGAGTGGTGCAATACCCCCATTGCGAACACTTAGTTTCTTATCTGGCACCACCTTGTTCAGGTCAATTTCAGAGATCTCTCCCAGTCCGTTGCATTTGCTACAGGCGCCGTAGGGCGAGTTGAAAGAGAAAAGATTGGGCTCGGGTTCGTTGTACGAAATTCCGGTAGTAGGACACATAAGGTGCTTGCTGAGATAGCGTACTTCTTCGGTATCGGCATCCATTACGAGAAAGGTTCCTTTGCCGTGACGCAGCGCTGTTTTGCACGATTCGCGAAGACGGTTTTCCTGGCTATGATCTGCCACTAGCCGGTCGATCACCATTTCGATATCGTGCACCTTATAGCGGTCAAGCTTCATGTCCTGTTGCAGTTCTACAATTTTACCATCAACGCGGGCGCGGATAAATCCTTGACGAATAATTTGTTGAAACAATTCACGGTAGTGGCCCTTTCGACCTTTTACTACCGGTGCCAGAATCATAATTTTCTGGTCGCGGTAATTTTCGAGTATCAGATCGACAATTTGCTGCTCAGAATAGCGCACCATTTTTTGGCCTGTGTTGTACGAATAGGCATTGGCAGCACGCGAAAATAGCAGACGCAGAAAGTCGTAAATTTCTGTGATGGTACCTACTGTGGAGCGCGGGTTTTTGCTGATGGTCTTTTGTTCGATTGAAATCACCGGACTTAACCCCGATATCTTATCGACATCCGGCCTTTCCAGATTGCCCAAAAACTGCCGCGCATAGGCCGAAAATGTCTCAATGTAGCGTCGTTGCCCTTCTGCGTATATGGTGTCGAAGGCGAGCGACGATTTTCCGCTGCCGCTCAATCCGGTGATGACCACCAATTGATTTCTGGGTATAGAAACATCAATGTTTTTGAGATTGTGAACCCGAGCGCCCCGAACTTCAATGTGCTGATTTTTGGTCATGAAACTTTCCCAGTAGAAATTAGTTTTTAATTGAATCGTTTACTAGCGAATCGGGTAGGTCAGTCTCCGTTTCGATCATGGAATATCCGGCCAGTTCGGGATGCGCCGGAATGGAGATTTCGTAACGTTTGCCACTGGGGTTTCGAAGGTAGGTGTCGCGCAGCCAAGGATTGAAAATTTTGAGAATTTTGTAATTGATGTCGTGCGCAAAGGCAAACGACGCAAAGTCCATCACGCTGCTGTCCACCACTACGGTGTAGGTTTCTATCGGTGGATAGAGGTCTGATTCACGAAAATGAAAACCATATTTGCGCGGATCAGAAAAGATCTCTTTCATGGCTAGTAATCTGAAAACATAGCGACCGGTTTCTTCTACCAGCAACAGGTCATAATAGTTGCTTGCGTTTTGGCGCTCCATTTGGCGGTGTATGCCGTTCATTCCCAGATTGTATGACGCCGCTGCCATTGCCCAGCTGCCGTATCTGTCATAGGCGCGCTTGAGGTATCGACAGGCCGCTTCGGTCGATTTTTCGAGGTGATAGCGCTCATCAACTTCGTTTGAAATTTCCAGCCCGTATTCAATGCCAGTGTCTTTCATAAATTGCCAAAAGCCGGTTGCTCCGGCGGGTGATACCACGTTTTGAAATCCGCTTTCAATCAGGCTCAGGTACTTAAAGTCGTTTGGGATGTTGTGCTTTTCCAAAATGGGTTCAATAATCGGAAAGTAGCGGTTGGCTCGTTTGTGAAAGAGCAAGGTTTGCGACTGCCAGTAGGTATTAACCAGTAGTTCACGGTCTAGTCTTTCGCGTACGTCCAGAATATGCAGCGGAACGGGTTCACCGGCAAAGTCGATTTCCTCGGGCAGGGTCAGTGCATATACTTTGTAGTTGGTGTTAAAGTGTTTCTGAAAAAGATTATCAGACATTGGATCTTCCTTTTTTGCAGAAAAAAGGAACAATTGCGCAACAATAATTGCAGAAAGGATAGCAACAGCTCCGATGAGCGTTTTGCTGAGTGTGTTCATAAAATGGTTTCGAGTTTTATCCAGCGTATTTTTCCTTGTTGATCTTCGACAAGTAGAACATGGCGACAAGTATCAACAGGAAGTATGCCAATACCGCTAGCGCATGCCACATTGTCCAAGGGTTGACAAATTTAAGAATGAAAACGGTGGAAATCATCGAAATGGCTGAAATTCCTGCAAAGCTTAGCGCTACTTGACTATCGCTCAATCCCTGATACGAAAGCAAGTGGGTGGTGTGGTCCCTACCTCCAATAAAAGGCGATTGTCCGCGAAGAATTCGGTTAAAAACGACAACCGAAGTATCTACCAGTGGTAATAAAAACACCAGTATCATAATGGAAAGTTGCTGTGATGGAATGGCGCCCTGTTCCAGGCTGGTGACGTTCCAGCAGTATTTGATTCCGATGTAGGCCAGAAATAACCCCAGAAACTGGCTGCCGGTGTCGCCCATAAACATTTTGGAAGGATGCCAGTTGAAGAATAGAAATCCCACCAATGAAGCCAGTATACCGATAGTGATCATTACGTCCACACTGCCCGTATGGCCAAAGATATAGAGCATGGACAGCGCCGTAACCAATATAAAGACCGAAACGACTGAGGTGATGGCGTCCATGTTGTCAAGCATGTTGATGGAATTCATGATCCCAATCACCCAAAATATGGTGAGCGCATTGTTAAGCGGTACGCTGCCGGTGATTTCAATGGTGGTTCCAGAAAGGATTAAAATCACACCGCAAAGCACCTGAACAAGAAATTTGAGCAGTGGACGGGTATTGTATGCATCGTCTGCCAAACCCATCATAAATGCGAGAACAGTAGAAATGAGGAGCCCCAGTAAAGCGGTGTTTTTGAATACTTCCTCAGGATCAAAAAAAATGGAATAACTGGCAAGTGATAGCAGGAAAACCATAAAAAAAGTAATTCCACCGATGGCGGGTTTGGTCTCTGAGCTCCAACGAATAATTTCACCCGCATGTTGGTTTTTGGTGCCCAGCGTTTTAACGTACTTGAGAAAAATGGAATTGATAAGCAGAACAAAAAGGGTAGTGCCAAAGAAAAACAAGGCGTATATCAGATATAAATATTGCGAGGTGATTTCCATGGGGCTGCTTCCGGTGGTTGATTTAAAACGGAGATTGGAACGAATCGAATATTGCAGCATTGCGGTCTTTTTCCGATACCAGCGGGTTTTCAGTCCCCCAGTTGATATTTAGCTTCGGGTCGTTCCAAAGCAAAGCACCTTCGGTTTCGGGGTGATAATAATCCGAACACTTATAGCTGAAAATGGTGTGATCGCTCAGGGTCAGAAAACCGTGTGCAAAACCTTCGGGAATATACAACTGATGATGGTTTTGGTCAGACAGCTCGATGGCATAATGTGCGCCGTAGGTGGGAGAATTTTGCCGGATATCAACCACCACATCCAAAACCGCTCCGGTAATGACCCGTACCAACTTTGCCTGGGCGTGTGGTGGTTTTTGAAAATGCATTCCACGCAAAACCCCTTTTTGCGACAGCGATTGATTGTCCTGAACAAAGTTGGTTGTAACCCCTGTTAAATCAGCAAATTTTTTGCGGTTAAACGATTCGAAAAAATACCCTCGATCGTCTTTAAATACCCTGGGTTTAAGGACGAAAAGTCCTTTAAATTTTGTCTTAATTATTTCCAAAACTCAAACCATCGTTTTGTTTTACTTGTGCCCGGATTTTCGTAATAGCCGTATTGCTGCCCGTATCCGTAGCCATATCCGTAGCCATATCCGTAGTTGTATCCGTATCGTTGCCGGTTGGTATCTACACCGTTCAGAATGACCGTCAGTTTGGTGATACCGTTTTCGTTGATCAACCGGTCTACGTTTTGCACAAAATGCTTTTTAGAATAGTCGGATCGGAAAATATATATCGGAAAGTCGGCTTTTTGAATCACTGGAATTCCGTCGGTCACCATCCCAACGGGTGGGTTGTCAATGACGATAACATCATATCTGTTTTTGAGTTCGTCGAGGATTTTGTCGGTGTTGCTGTGCAGAATAAGTTCAGACGGGTTGGGCGGCACTGGCCCTGCGGTGATAAAGTCCAGGTTGTCGAGGTTACTCTGGTGAATGCAGTTTTCTAGTGAATCTTTTCCGACCAGCAAGGTGCTCATTCCCGAAGAGTTGGGCACACCAAATCCCAGGTGAATTTTGGGTTTTCGCATATCCATGTCGAGAATAATTACCTTTTTTCCTGAAAAAGCAATGATTCCAGCCAGGTTGATGGCGATGAAAGTTTTTCCCTCGCCCGAAACGGTAGAGGTAATGGCAATTACACGGCTATCTTTTTGCTTGCTGTCGATAAACTGAAGGTTGGTGCGGATGTTCCGAAACGCCTCGGCCATCATCGACTTGGGATTTTTGTCTACCACCATCTGCGATACGGGCACCTCGTTAGTGAATTTGGGTGTCATTCCCAAAATTCCGATAGAAGCGTGTGAAAGCTTGGAGATTTCATGAAGCGAAGTCAGATCGTTGTGGGTGATATACCTTGCCAACACAAACAAAAAGCTGAGCAGCAGCGAGGCCAGCATAGACAGCGTAAGGATCATGTTTTTGTTGGGAGAAATCGGCGCCGAGGGGATACCAGCCTCTTCGAGAATCCGGTTATCCGGAACAAATCCTGCTTTTGAAATTCGGTATTCGGTCTGCTTCTCCAGCAGCATGGTATAATACTTTTCGTTGATGATAAAGTGCCTTTGAAGTCGTGCATACTCTAGCTCCTTGGCAGGAAGGGCATCAAAGGCATTTTCGAATTGAATGAGTTTATCACTGTGAAATTCTCGTTTAGTGGTGAGGTTTTCTCTCAGTGCTTGCAGTGCTTCGGATATCAGTCGTTTTTGAATGTCGACCTGAAATTCGATACCCTTTACCTGTCCGTGGTCTGGCGTGTAGCTGTACAGTGCCTCTTCTTTTCTCAAGAGCAACGACCTGAGTTCCAAAATCATATTACTCAGTGAAGAGCTGTTGAATTGTGACCCCATCAAAATTGGAATCAGCTCGTATACGTCGTTTTCTTTTGGATTTTCATCGCCAATTATTTTTTCTATCTCATTCAGCAAACTCTCTTCGTATTCCAGTTCTATCATTCGCTCATCGTATCCCTGAAAGAAGTTTATATACGATTCAGACAGCCTTTCGATGTTCGAAATCTTGTTGTTTTTCAGAAATTGGCTCAAATTGTTTTCCGTACTGTTCAATACCTGATATACATCAACAATCTGATTGTCGATGAATTCAATAATATTCGATGCGCTTCTTTCGCGCGATAACTGATCGTACTCGAGATATTGCTTGGCATGGGCCATAACAAAATCTCTGGCTAATCTCGGATTTTGGTCTTTATAGGATATCCGGATGGTTTGTGCCACCGAATTCAAAGCCTCTACCTCCAGTTTTTGCCTGAATGACGACACCAATGAGGCGGGATGATTCATGACAAAATAAAGTTCATTTCGCAGCGGATCGCTGTCGTTGTCAACAGGTTGAGTGTATATGTAAGCTGTGAAATAAGGGGTAGAGACCTTACTTCCTGAGGTAAATGGCGAGGAAATTTGCTGTCCCTCTACATGCAGCGTATAGGTGATTCCGTCATTGGTAAGCAGATTAACACGACGATTGATAATCGACGAATCGGAAATGGCCTCCATCTGGACTTTCGGAAACTCATTTTTGTACAACCGCTGGGTGAGTATTTCGCCCTTTACAAAATAGCTGATTTGCAGCGGCAGCCGCCTCACGGATTGTTCCAACAAAAGCCGTGATTTGAGCAGTTCTATTTCTGCCGAAAGATTTTGATCGTCATAAATCTGTTCAACTTGTAAGATGCGATTGGCCTTATCGTTTTTAGAAAGCTGAACAATGGTGCTGGCCTGATATATCGGTGCTGTGTAGCGCAAATAAATAAAGCATCCCAGCAGGGCCATGGCAAACAGTAAGATAATCCACTTGAGGCTTTTGCGAACGATAAACAGAAACAAACCGAATTCGAATTCGCTGCCGAGATTGGTGATCCGCTCGCGGTAGCTATCATAATTCTGATTGATCTGTGATATGTTCTCGTTGATCATGGGATTTTACCGCACAATGTTGATCAGTACCAGCATACTTGTGATAAGTGCCACAATAGGAGTCAGGTCGCGAAGTGCTTCTGCTGCCAGTTGAGGCACTGGCTCGATATATATAATATCGTTAGCTTGCACCAGAATATCACTATCGTCGATTCCGCTGACTTTTGATAAATCCAGGTGATAAACTTTTCGTCCTTCACCCGTGCGACGAATGAGTTTTATCTTGCTCGAATTTCCGCGGTCGGCTACCCCACCGGCCAAGGCAATGGCTTCCATTACCGAAGTATTGTTATTTGAGAGCGTGATCACAGAAGCTTTTCCGCCAGCCCCAGGCATAACAATTACCCGGTTATTGGTGATCTCGAGCATAACAAACGGCGCAACATAATATTCCGAATACAACTCCTCCAGAAATAACTCTGCTTCCCGAACGGTCATTCCACTAATGGAAGTATACCCGAGGGTGGGAAGCTTAATTTCACCATTCACTTCAACCCGGTATCGAATTTGGTTTTGCATATTGGAAATACGCGTGGTGTTCAGGTTGCTGGCACCGCTACCCGAAGTGAGGTCAATAAGCAGAAAACCATCGTTAGAATACAGTCTAAAAATGAGCTGATCGTATGGCTGAATGCGGTATTCGACATCCATCACCTCGGGCGGAATATCGTATTCATAACCCACCGGTGTCTTAAATAAAAGGTCCTTATTAATACTGCACGAACCCATGAAAAGCGAAAGTGCGAGCAAGGCGAAAAAATATATTTTCCTCATTTCTAATTAAGTAGTTCGTAGTATAAATTTGCGGTGTCGGCAGCCAAACGCTGGTAGTGAAATTTTTCCTTTACAAACCGCCAACCTTCGGCACCGAATTCTTTTCTTAATTCATCATCTTCAATCAGTCTGAGTAAATTGTTGGCTAAGGTAACATGATTATTGGTTTCGCTCAACAAAGCAGTGCTTCCAGATAACACCACATTTTCGATGCCGCCAACCTTTGTGGTAACGATGGGTTTGTTGGCTGCCTGCGCTTCGATTAGCGACACCGGCGTGCCCTCATTTTTGGAGGTGAGACAAACAATATCGACCCCTGCGTTTACCATGTCTATATCCTTTATCCACGAAGTGAAATTGATGAATGAGCTGGGGTCATTGTCTTCTGTATGGTTCAAATTAAGCGTCTTGCACAGCTCAATTAGCCGACCTTTTTCTTCGCCGTCACCAACAATAAATGCCCTTAGTTTTTTACTTGTCCGGTGATTTAAAATTTTCATAGACTTCAAAAACATATCGTGGTTTTTGATCGGAACCAGGCGACCAATAATTCCAATAGCGATCTCATCGTCGGCGATGTGGAATTTTCTCCTGAACTCATTTCGCTTCGCATTGTAGTCTTCCTGAAATCTTTGTAAATCAAATCCCAGTTGAATGATTTTCACCTTGTCGGTTGCGCAGATTTTATGGTCGTAAACCAACTCATTTTTTTGCTGTTCACTAAGTGCAATAATACAATTGGATTTGGATGCGAGATAGCGCTCCACTTGTTGATAAAAGGCAGTGGTCACTGGATTAAAGTAAGAATGAAAGGAGTGCCCGTGAAAGGTGTGAATGATAACGGGAACACCGAGTTGTGCCGCAGCCAGTCTGCCCAGTGCACCGGGTTTTGAAGCGTGCGTATGAACAATGTGTGGCTTAAATGACTTGATGAGCTGTTTGATTTTTTTAAAAGCCCGAAGGTCTTGCTTTAGGTTGATTTCGCGACGCATCTCGTCAATAATTACAGGCTCAAGATTCAGTTCATTTAGAATGTGAAGCGAGCTTCCCTCGGATTCTTCTTTCATGCCGCCAACGAGAAGCGTCTCAAAATCGTCGGGAAGATATTTGGTAAGGTACGCCGCATTATAGGTGGGGCCACCCAGATTAAACCGATTTATAATACGTAGTACTCGTGGCATTGAAGTGGCTTTAGAAGCGCCTGAAAATTAACAAATCTTCCGTTAGACTAATGATTTTCGGGCTGTCGTAGCCACCATTTCTGAAAAATCAGAAAACTCCACAAAGTCGTCGCCCACTGATTCTGGCTGTGTGTTAAGAAGTTTCGGATGATGTTTTGAAGTTGATCGTAGTTGAAAATATTTTGCTTTTCAATAAGTTCCTTGCTGCTGAGCTCTAAAATTATACCCTTAAGCTCGCTGCGCAATAGTTGTTCTACTGGAATTTCAAACCCTTTTTTGGACTGATCAAATACCCACGCGGGCAATTCGGTTTTGAAAGCTTCTCGCAATAAAAGTTTTCCTTTATCGCGGTCTGCCTTGTATGAAAATGGCAGAGCCTGCACCTTTTGCACCAACTCGTGGTCTAAAAAGGGTGTGCGCACTTCTAAACCATGCGCCATACTCATGCGGTCGGCCTTGGTGAGCATGTCATTGGGAAGCAATACTTTCAGATCTGTAGTCAGTATCGAGTTGAAATCTAAAGTGCTAATGCCCGCTTTCACCTCATCCTCAAATTCCGTTGCCCAAAGGGGATCGCGCAGCAGCGCACTTACCTTCGATTTGGGGGTCCATTCCAACCAATCCCAATAGCGTTGCTCAAACGGTATTTTCAGACCATCACCGTACTTACCCGCTTTTCGCAAAGTGTCACCTAAAAAATGGTTACGACTGCCAGCCATGCCGCTAAGTAATGGTTGCCCAGCTTTTAAAACACGGTTGGTGAAACTGCTTTCTGCACTTCTAATTAAAGCGCGGTGTTTTCGGTAACCACCAAATAGCTCGTCGGCACCGTCGCCAGAGAGTGCAACTTTTAAATGTTGTGAAGTGTACTGACTCAAAATATACACAGCCAATGCCGAACTGTCGGCAAATGGTTCGTCGGACACATCCAGAAAGGGCGCTACAAAAGCTGCCAGCGTTTTGTTAGAGACCGGTATTTTGTGATGATTACTTCCGATGTGTTGTGCCACTTTTTCCGCATTTATCGATTCATCCTGATACTTGGAGTCGGGAAAGCCGACCGAAAAAGTTTGCAACTTTTCGGAGTGCCGTGCAGCAATCGATGACACGATAGATGAATCAATGCCGCCACTAAGAAAGGTACCTACAGGCACATCCGCCACCAGCCGCAATTTCACGGATCGTTCCAACTCTGAACGCACCATAGCCGTGGCGTCTTTAAACCCGACAGGAGATTCTTCTGTTTTTAGGTCGAAGTATTTTTCCATTCGATGACCTTCGGAACTGAGCACGATAAAATGTCCAGGTTTTAGTTTATTAATTCCCGAAATAATGGAATAGGGTGCAGGAATGTAAGTCAATTGAAAGTACAGGTGCAGCGCGCGATGGTCAACCTCCTTCCGACCCGAGAGTTGCTTCACAGCGGTCAGCTCCGAACCGAAACTCAGACCGTTTTCGTCGAGACAGTAATAGAAAGGTTTGATGCCGAGCCGATCGCGTGCGGCAAAAAGGCGGTGTTCTACTTGATCGTATATCGCAAAGGAAAAAAAGCCGTTAAAATAATCAACGCACTTTTCACCATAATGTATGTACGCCTGCAACAGCACTTCTGAATCGCTTTCTGTACTGAAACGAATACCCTTCTGTTTAAGGTTGGTCTTGAGTTCTTTGTAATTAAAAATTTCGCCGTTATACACAAGCCAGTACCGACCGCTTTTGTCCTGCATCGGTTGGTTTGCCTTTTCCGATAGGTCGATAATCTTCAGACGGGCGTGGCCGAGGGCACAACGATCAAAGTGACGGAAATCGCGAAAATCAGGTCCGCGGTGCGCAATGGCCGAAACCGCCGATTGAAGATTTTGCGTATCCGATTTTGAAAGTGGCTGTTGAAACCGATATATGCCTGCAATTCCGCACATCGGATTCAAAGGTGCGAAAAAAGCGCAAGCCGACAGAACAGAACGTGATTGTATATTTACAGATATGAAGTATTTCTTTTTTCTATCCATAACACTATTGCTTTCGGTCTCCGGCCGCACACAGAGCGATACGGATATTCAGCAATGGGCAAATCAAACAGATCTGTTGTCAGCTCAAACTGGTTTTTTGGCAATCGATGCCGAAACCGGCGAACGGCTTGCCGGATTTCAGGAGAACAAAGCGATGATTCCGGCCTCGCTGTTAAAGTTGTTTACCACCATAGCTGCCCTCGAAAGCGCTGGGCCCGATCAGAAGTTCAAAACAGTATTGGCCTATCGGGGCAGCGTTGACCCCGTGGGTGTGCTTCACGGTGATCTGATTTTAACCGGTCAAGGTGATCCGTCTTTGGGTTCTGCCCATCTGAATCTTGACCCAAAGGCAGTGGTGCAACGCATGGCAAGTTCGCTGTCATCGGCCGGAATCACAAAAGTGAACGGGAGTTTTATTGTGGATGAATCGGGGTTTTTGCCTGTGATTCCGGGGACCTGGAGTTGGGAAGACTTAACGAATTATTATGCTGCCATTCCCCATGCGGTTAATTATATGGACAATGAGTTTACGATCACCTTCGAAACTTTTGAAGCAGGTAAACCAGCCAGAATAGTTTCCGTTGCACCTGAAATCCCCGGATTAAAATTAACGAGCCAGGTAGTGTCGGCCAATATTTCGGGAGATCAAAGCTATTGTTTTGGCCATCCACTCCAGAATGAAATCACCGTGCAGGGCATGTTGCCACAGAATCGAAAGTCGTTTCGCGTGCGGGGTGCTATTCCACAGCCAGGTCAGTTTCTCGCAGCACAAATTATAGATGCTGCTAAAATTGAAGTTCGGGGAGAAATCATGGTGAACCATCAATCAGAAGCCTCACTTCAACCGAAAACTGAACTGCTCACCTTGTGGTCGCCGCCATTAAAAGAGCTGATTAAGCCGGTTAATACCCGCAGTGTTAATTTATATGCCGAAGCTTTGGCCAATATTTTTGCGGTTGAGTCGTATCAGCACAGCGTTGGCTCAGATTGGTTGCAGTCTTATTGGGAGAAAAGGTTGGGTAACTCCACGGCAGGGCTAAACATCAAAGACGGCAGCGGACTGTCGCATTTTAATACAGTAACCCCAACGCAGCTCATAGAAGTGCTTAAGGCGGGGTATAGCGGAACGCATCGCGAATCATTTATGGAATCATTGCCGGTGGCTGGACGCAGCGGAACCCTCGTGCGATTTGGCGCAGGTTCGGTGCTCGAAGGAAATTTACGTGCCAAAAGTGGCTATATGACTGGCAGCCGTGGATATGCGGGATTCATGAAATTGCAGTCGGGAAGAACAGCAGCATTGGTGATTTTGGTCAATCACTATTCGATCTCCGCCTCCCTGATGCGACAAAGAATGGAGCAGTTTCTGATTGAATTCCAGCAGAATAACTAACCGTGCTAAAGTGAAATACTTTCGGTTTTGCGCTCAGGAAGCTGTTTGCGGTCCTGATTTTTGGTGCAGTACTTATCATAGATTTCTGAAGCCAGCGAATCGCCGCGTTTACGTGCTTCGTTATAATCCTTGCAAGCAGCCTGTTTGTCATTGAGGTAGTAGGAACATTCGGCGCGGTAAAAGTATAACTCGGCAGATTCAACCATGCCTTGATCCAACAGGTCGGTAAGCTCTCTCTGCGCAATGAAATAGTTTTTTTCCTGAAATTTCAATACCGCAATGTTAAACAGCGCTTCTGTTAGACTTTTGTCAAGATCGTATGCCTTTTGATAGTCGTCTATGGCACTTTCAACCCGGTTCATTTCTGCCGAACAGGCAGCGCGCAGATAATAGGCAGGAGCATAATCCGGGTTCAGCGAAATGCATTCATCCAAGGCTTTAATTGAAGCCCGGTTTTTAAACTCGTAGTAATAAACAATGCCGATGTAATAATGGGTTCGGTAATTTTGATCATTGATCGAAAGCGCTGACTTCAGGTCTTTGAGCGCATCAGAAAATTGTTCGGTCCAGATTTTCGCCGAACCGCGGTTGATTAGCAATTCTTCGTTCTTCTTGTTCAGCTTAGCCGCCTTGTTGTACATGCGCAGCGCCGCATAATATTTCTCGGTTTTTTGTAAGGCGTCACCCAGCAATAGGAGCGTTTCAAAATTGTGCGATGACGAATCGAGCAGCGTGATGGTTTGAGTATAGTTTTCTTCTGCATAGGCTTTGCGTGCCGCATCAAGCGTGACGTCTTGTTGTGCAAATAGCCCAATAAACCGTCCGCAAAAAGTTAAAATGAAGAATACCGTGAAAAGCTTTAGTCTCATACCTAAATGTAAAAGTACCCTATACGTTTTAAAAAGCCGAAGGTTAAGGAGGGAAACGTATAAACTAACTTTGAATATACCCACATAAAATTCTACTTTTGCCGCTCAATTCTACTATAACATGAACATTCACGAGTATCAGGCAAAGTCAATTTTAAAGAGTTTCGGAGTTTCTGTTCAGGAAGGAGCCGTAACCAACGACGCTGCACAGGCCAGAACTGTAGCAGAAAAATTATCAGCAGAAACCGGCACCGAGTGGTTTGTAATCAAGGCGCAAATTCACGCTGGTGGTCGCGGAAAAGGAGAGGTGAAAGAAACCGGTTCGCGCGGGGTCGTGATAGCCAAGGGTATCGACAAGGTACAGGGGATAGTTGAAGGAATTTTGGGAGGTACACTCGTTACCAACCAAACTTCAGAAGCTGGAAAAAAAGTGAATCAGGTTTTGATCGCTCAAGATGTGTATTATCCTGGAGCCAGCGAACCGGAAGAATATTACATGTCGGTGTTGCTCGACCGCCAGTCGGGGCGTAACGTCATTGTCTATTCTCCGGAAGGAGGTATGGACATTGAAGCGGTTGCCGAAAATACGCCAGACAAAATTTTCAAGGAAGTGATCGATCCGGCTGTTGGCGTGATGCCATTTCAGTGCCGCCGAATCGCCTTCAATCTTGGGCTGAGCGGTCAGGCGTTTAAAGAAATGCAGAAATTTGTGGTGTCCTTATACAATGCTTATTTGGGATGTGATGCCAGCCTTTTTGAAATCAATCCGGTTTTAAAAACGTCTGATGATCACATCATGGCTGTCGATGCAAAAGTTACGCTGGATGATAACGCGTTATACCGTCACAAAGACTACGCTGCGATGCGCGATAAAACCGAAGAGGATGCTACCGAAGTGGAAGCCGACGAAGCAGGACTGAGCTACGTAAAGCTGGACGGAAACGTGGGTTGCATGGTCAACGGCGCCGGTTTGGCAATGGCCACCATGGACATCATTAAGCTTTCGGGCGGAGAACCTGCAAACTTCCTCGATGTGGGCGGAACAGCGGATGCAGCGCGCGTTGAAAAGGCGTTCCGCATCATCCTCAAGGATGAAACGGTAAAGGCGATTCTCGTGAATATCTTTGGAGGAATTGTGCGTTGCGACCGCGTGGCTCAAGGAATTGTTGACGCATACAAAAACATCGGTGATATCAATGTGCCAATTATTGTTCGCCTGCAAGGAACCAACGCTGAAGAAGCCAAACAACTAATTGACGATTCTGGTCTGCAGGTTCATTCGGCCGTGTTGCTGCAGGAAGCTGCCGACAAGGTGAAAAGTGTTCTGGCCTAAGTCGTTTTCATGAAGAAAGTTCTTATAGCCAATAGAGGCGAAATCGCACTGCGCATTATGCGATCCCTGCGCGAGATGGGCATTTCTTCATTGGCTGTTTTTTCTGAAGCTGACCGCGATGCACCGTTTGTGCGTTATGCAGATGAAGCGGTTTGTATCGGACCACCACCTTCGGCAGAATCCTATCTGCTCGGTGATAAAATTATTGATGTCGCTCTTCAACTGGGAGCCGAAGGAATCCACCCCGGATACGGCTTTTTGTCAGAAAATGCAGAGTTCGCCAGAAAAGTAAAAGAAGCTGGATTAACTTTTATCGGCCCTTTGCCCGAAGCCATTGAGCTAATGGGTAGCAAACTGGCGGCTAAAGCCGCCGTGAAAGGTTATGACATTCCACTGGTTCCTGGTTTAGACGAAGCAATTACCAATGTAGAGGCTGCTGCACAAATTGCCAGCGAGATCGGTTTTCCGGTGCTGATAAAAGCATCGGCTGGCGGCGGCGGAAAAGGAATGCGGATTGTTGAAAATCGCGAAGAATTCGAATCACAAATGGAGCGGGCGGTATCTGAAGCACAGTCTGCATTTGGCAATGGAGCGGTGTTTATCGAAAAGTATATCGGCTCACCACGTCATATTGAAATTCAGGTTTTGGCCGATGGGCACGGAAACGTCATCCACCTGTTTGAGCGAGAGTGTTCAGTTCAACGACGTCATCAAAAAGTGGTGGAAGAAGCACCTTCGGCTGTTTTAACTCCTGCGCTCCGCGAAAAAATGGGTCAAAGTGCATGTGATGTGGCCCGTGCCTGTAATTACGTAGGCGCGGGAACAGTAGAGTTTTTGGTGGATGAAAACCTGAATTATTACTTTCTCGAAATGAATACCCGGCTACAGGTGGAGCATCCGGTGACCGAAATGATTACCGGCCTCGATCTGGTAAAAGAGCAGGTGAAAATTGCACGCGGTGAAGCGCTTTCTTTTCGTCAGGAAGATCTCGCGATAAATGGTCACGCCATCGAAGTGCGGGTGTATGCCGAAAATCCGGCCAATGATTTTCTTCCGGACATCGGTCAGCTCAGCTCTTATCGTATTCCTTCAGGGCCTGGTGTTCGCGTGGATGATGGATTTGAGGAAGGAATGCAAATTCCCATATACTACGATCCGATGATTGCTAAGCTGATCGTTCACGGCGCAGATCGACAGGAAGCTATCAGCAGAATGCGTCGCGCCATTGCCGATTTCGAAATCACCGGTGTGGCCACTACTTTGCCCTTTTGTTTGTTTGTGATGAACCACGAAGCATTTATTTCCGGAAATTTCGATACCCATTTCGTGCAACGATACTTTACTCCCGAAAAATTGGAGTTAGTTGTTGAAGACGAGTTGGTTATTGCCGCCATTATGGCTTCTCTCGTGAAAGACGACATCGCAGCTCAATCGAAACCGATTCATAATGACGAATCGCGCTCCGTTTCCAACTGGCGACGTAATCGCAGTTAGGCATCTATATTGATAACAAACTGTGTACATTTAACGTTAAATGCCACAGTATGTACATTAAGCATATTTTTCTATTTCTCATCCTGTTTTTCTGTTTGTCGACTGCTTCGTTAGTTGCACAGATAGACTGTGCTGCGGATGAATCTGTTGGCAAGGTATTGAACGTGTTTATCACCGAAGATGAAGACACCATTCCTTTGGTAGATTTGCGGCCCGTAACCATTACCGACTTTAAGGAAGAGCGTAGTAAACGCGAACAACGCAGGTGGGATCGCACGATGCGACGGGTGGTGAAGGTTTATCCTTATGCCAAAGTAGCCGGTGAATTGATGCGTGAATACGAAAGACAACTGTCAACCCTGCATACCAGAAAAGAGCAGCGCGAGTACTTGAATATGGCAGAAGAAGAGTTAAAGCGGGAATTTGAAGGAGATATCCGCGATATGACCATCAGTGAAGGGTACATTCTCATTAAGCTCATTGATCGCGAAACCGGCGATACCTCCTACGAGTTGATCAAGGAATTGAAAGGCGGATTTACGGCTTTTATGTGGCAAGCAGTGGCGCGTTTGTTTGGATCTAACCTAAAGGAAAACTACGACGGTGAGGACGAAGACCTGTTGATAGAGGAGATCGTTCAAATGATTGAGGCTGGCGATATATACGTTGCCGAACGCAAGCCAAAAACACCGGAAGCCCGGGCTCGGGTCGTCAAAAAGAAAAACGACAAGAAGAAAGATTCCTGAAAATGGACGGCTACTTAAACTGACTCGCAACAATCAGCTCCTTGGTTCCACTGCTGTAGTCGTAAAACCCAATTTTGCTTTTTACTCCCAAGTTGCCCGCGGCTACCATATTTACCAATAGCGGACAAGGCGCGTATTTCGGATTGCCGAAACCGTCGTGCAGCACCCGAAGAATGGATAAACAAACATCCAGACCAATAAAATCAGCCAGTTGTAGCGGCCCCATTGGATGAGCCATTCCGAGTTTCATTACCGTGTCGATTTCTGAAACACCGGCAACGCCTTCGTAAAGTGAATAAATGGCTTCATTAATCATGGGCATCAGAATGCGATTGGCCACAAAACCGGGATAGTCATTAACCTCGACCGGCACTTTGTTTAATTTTTTGGACAGCTCCATAATCTGGCTGGTCACTTCATCGCTGGTTTTGTAGCCGCGAATCACTTCAACCAGTTTCATCACCGGCACCGGGTTCATAAAGTGCATGCCGATCACCTTTTCAGGTCGGTTGGTTTTTGCTGCAATTTGCGTAATGGAAATAGACGAGGTATTGGTGGCCAGAATGGATTT
>CAZARI010000013.1:0-72711 GCA_964487545.1 uncultured Cryomorphaceae bacterium | reverse complement strand
ATCCACTGCACGGAGAAGCACAGGATCAACCCGAAGCAATCGGGGTAATCCTGTCAATTAAACCACAAGCACCACTGGCCATGAGAGCAGGGTTGATCCACTGCACGGAGAAGCACAGGATCAACCCGAAGCAATCGGGGTAATCCTGTCGCTAATCATCACGAGACACCAAAAGCCGTCGCCACTCCGGGTCATCAAACTTTCAACCCTTGGGAAGCCCACACTGGAATTTCATTACTTTTCACCCGTGAAATGGATTTCCCAAATCAATCAGCAGGAAAACCGGTGGCAGCCGCTCAAAGTTGTTGTCGCAGATATTCGGTTCTGGATTGTTCTGTTTTTCCTGATTCGCCTATTCGGTATAACAGATGCTCCGCTGGAAACAGGTCACAACTGGCGGCAATCGCTTACCAATATGGTGGCGCGAAATTTTTCACAGATTGATCCCAATATTTTCTATCCGCGAATTGATATGGCAGGAAATTTAACCGGAATTATCGGCACTGAATTTCCGTTTTTCAATTACCTGATCTACGCGTGCAACGAATTTTTTGGGCACAACCACTGGCACGGTCGGCTCATAAACTTGTTGGTTTCCTCGGCGGGTATTTACTTCTTTTACCGACTTATCCGCGAACTTTTCAACCGGCAAATTGCCTTGTACAGCGCATTACTGATGCTCAGCTCGATTTGGTTTAGCTTTTCGCGAAAATCGATGCCCGACACCTTTAGCGTTGCATTGGTAATGGTGGGTTTGTACTTCGGCTTCCGATATCTTAGCAATGGTAAAGTTATTCAACTCATTCTGTTTGGGGCTTTCACCACCATCGGCATTTTGTGCAAAATTCCCGCGCTAAGTCTTTTGGCTGTGCTGGCGGTGGTTCCATTTGTTGGGCAAACCTCCAATACTCGCAAGATGCTGATCATGACGGTTTTTTCGGTGGGCGTATTGCTAGTGAGTTGGTGGTATTTCTACTGGGTTCCGCACTTGGTGGCAACTTATCACTTCCCGCTCTACTTTCCAAAGAGTATCGGCGAAGGATGGCGCGAGATTATTCCTTTTGTGGGACAATATCTGGAGCGATTTTATTTTAGTGCGCTACACGCTTTTACCGCCCTTCCTTTTTTGATTGCGGGAATTTGGGGAATATTCCGCAGCAAACGGTTTTGGGTTAAGGTGGGTCTGGTTTTAATCACGCTGACTTTTGTTGCTTTTACCATTAAAACCGGTGATGTTTTTCCAAAACACAATTATTATATCATTCCCTTTGTTCCGCTGATGGCGTTTCTTGTGGCTTATGGCATCTGGCTCACCCCGGTCCGATTCAGGTATTATGCACTGGCACTGATCATGGTTGAAGGTGTTGCCAATCAATACCACGATTTTTTAATATCAGATAGCGAGAAGCACAAACTTTCGCTGGAAACCATAATGAATGAGCACGTTCCTAAAAATGCTTTAATCATCATCAACGGGGGACAATCGCCACAGGAAATCTATTTTGCAAACCGTCGTGGATGGTCACTGGAGCCGGATGAAATCAATCAACAACTCATTGATAGCCTTTCCAGCCGCGGTGCCCAGTATTTAATCTGGAACCACCACCGCCAACCTATTCCCGAAATGAATTATTCGATATACAGCGATCTATCTTACTCGGTGATCCCCATCACTGCTCCGCGCTGAGGGTTATATATTCTCGAATAGCTCAAACGTCTCCAGGTATTGCGGGCAGAAGGCGTTCCATTTAAGTTGGTGCTCGATAGTACTGCGCAGCGCCTCGGAGGCTTCGGGTTCGCCGTGAACCACAAAGGTGCGCTTGGGCGAAGATTCAAATCCATTTAGCCAGGCCAGTAGCTCCTGTCGATCGGCGTGCGCCGACAGCCCTTCGATCTGTTTTACTCTACAATTAACTTCCACATTCTGGCCGAAAATGCGCACCGAGTCAGCACCTTCCAGAATACTTCTGCCCCGCGTACCTTCGGGTTGATACCCGACAATGAGCAAGCTATCCTCGCGACGGGGCAAGCGGTGATACATGTGGTGCAGAATTCTACCGCCATTCATCATGCCACTGGCAGATAAAATAATGGCCCTGCCTTTCAACTCGTTCAGTGCTTTGGATTCTTGATGGGATCGCACCAGTCTCAACTGATTGTGCAGCGTAAGAAATCCACCATCACCGAGAATTTCTTCGGCCGAAATTTTGTGATCGGAACTGTTCTCAACATACATTCTGGTGGCTGTAATGGCCATTGGACTATCCATATAAACCGGCACCCGGGGAATATCGCCGCTGCGCATACCTTCGTTCAGGTAATATAAAATCGATTGGGTTCTTCCCACTGCAAATGCCGGAATCATGACACATCCACCGCGATTCAATCCGGTTGCTACGGCATCATTGAGTTCCGATTGAATATCTACCCCAACCGATTCTCGATCGCCATAGGTTGATTCCACAAACAAGATATCGGCCTCTTTTATCTGCTGTGGAGGATATAAAATCGGATCTTGTGAGCGCCCCAAATCACCGGAAAAAACCAGCTTTTTCTTCTGTCGAAAACCGAAAACAGTCAATTCTACTATTGCGGCCCCGAGAATATGTCCCGCGTTTTGGAATTTTAAAGAAATCCGTTCGTCGATCATAATTTCATCGCCATAACTCATGGGTTCGAGTCGGGGAAAAACCTGTTCGGCATCTTCGGTATTATATAGTGGCTGCGGATTGCTGTGTTTGGAATACCCCTTAGATCGGGCAAAATCAGCTTCTTCTTCCTGCAATTTGGCCGAATCGCGCAACAGCAGCGTCAGCAAATCAACAGTACTGCGCGTGCAATAAACCGGCCCGTCGAAACCCTGTTTAAACAAGCGGGGTAAATACCCAGAATGATCGAGATGGGCATGGGTCAGCACCACCGCATCAATCGACTCGGGAGGCACCGGAAATTCTTCCCAATTGAGCAGCCGCAGTGGTTTTAACCCCTGAAACAAACCACAATCCACCAAAATGCGTCGCTCTCCGATATAAAGCAAAAATTTAGATCCCGTTACGGTTCCTGCGCCTCCAAGAAATCTCACCCTGACATTCATTTACTTTGCGATTTTAAAAAAGCTAAGATAACAGGAATCATAGCTAAGAAGCCCCCTACATCACGTTTAAAGATTAATTAAAACAATTTAAAGATGTACTTTTAAACCCCGATTTGAACACACTTAAATAATATCTATTTAATAAGCTGATAAAATGATAATTGACATTAGTTCTGACAGCAGCATGGACACGAGCAGCGATCTGCACGAATACATTAAATCTACAGTGGAAAAAGAGTACAGCCGCTTTGTTGATGACATCACCCGTGTGGAGGTTCACTTGAGCGACGAAAACGGTCCTAAAGGCAGCGACAGTTTTGGTGATAAACGTTGCATGATCGAAGTCCGACTGCGTGGAATGCAACCGCTTGCTGTTACCAATCATGCCGAAAACATTCACAAGGCAATTATAGGTGCGTGCGAAAAATCGACGCGCGCCATAGATAGTGCACTCGGAAAAAAACGCGAGCACCGGCCATGAAAAAAGCCATAGAAACACCTCATGCCCCTGCACCAATTGGCCCATATAGCCAAGCGGTGCAGGTCGGCAATATGCTTTTTATCAGTGGTCAAATTGCGATGAATCCCGAATCGGGAGAACTTGAAACCAATAATCTGGAGCACGAAACCAGGCTCGTGATGAAAAACATGGGGGAAATCCTTAAAGCGGCCGGAGCTGACTTTACCCACGTGGTGAAATGCAGCATTTTCCTTTCAGACATGAACAATTTTGCACGGGTTAACGAAATTTATGGTGAGTACTTTTCTACCAAAATTCCGCCCGCCCGCGAAACGGTACAAGTTTCGGTATTGCCTAAAAATGTGAATGTCGAAATTTCGGCAATTGCCGTTTTGCCCTAGCGGTGACAATCCACCAGCCCATCGATGGGACGCTGTAATACCTGTCCGAGCCGAATGTTTTTCCTATCCGATTCTGCTTCGATGATATCGCGAAAATAATACGCTACCGAACCAACCAAGCCGAGTTCATATTCGTTAGTTTCGAGCAGCGGTTGAACAAAGCGCTGCAAAAATTCCGCTATCGATTTCGCTACAAGCTGATTGATAAACGGGTGTGCAATATGGTTGGAAGCAAAACGGGTGTGCTGTGCCAGAAATGCAGCAGCTCCAGGTTTTCGGTGGATGTTTTCCAACACATGGTCGATTTCGAGATTAAAATCAGATTCAAATTCACCGCGCAGTTCTGGCGGCATGTCACCGTAATAATAGGATTTCAGTAACAATCGGCCGATGTGATTGCCACTTCCTTCGTCGCCGAGAATAAAGCCCAGCGAAGGCACTCCCGAAACTAATTGCTCGCCATTAAATAGACATGCATTGGAACCCGTTCCGAGAATTCCGCAAATCAGCGGTTTTCCACGATACACTGCGCGGACAGCTCCCCACAAGTCGGTGTCGACTGCTATTTCAGCGTTTTTAAAAACCGAGGCCAACACGCCCTCTACTTTTAATTTTGATGTCTTTGAAGCGCAACCTGCACCATAGTAAAACACTGCGCTGATCAAATGCCGCTCCGATGCCAATCGCTCGTTGGACAGAATAGATTCTTTGAGGTCTTTAATCGGTTGTGATGTTGGATTAAACCCAGGAGAAACTGGCAGATCAATCACGTCTTTTTCGGTGATGATCCGCCACTCGCAACTCGTTCCACCGCAATCGGCGACCAATGTTCTAGGTACCATCAAATGGAAAGTATATCAGCGATTCGCAGCAATTCCGCATCGAGCAAAAGCTTATCGTCGATGGCGGTAGAAAATGGGGTGTACACGATTTCACCGTTGATCAGTCCCACCATGCAATTGGAGTTTCCATTTCGCAGTCCTTCCACCGCACCAACGCCGTATCTGCCCGCCAGCAAGCGGTCGGAATGGGATGGTGACCCACCCCGTTGGATATGCCCCAAAATCGTCACCTTGGTTTCATAGGCCGGATAGCGTTTTTTGACTTTCTCTGCCAAAACAGTTGCTCCGCCCGTTTTTCCGCCTTCAGCCACGATGACAATACTCGATGATTTCTTGTTTTGCCTACCCCGCTCCAGAATTTCTATCAATTCCTCCACTGTTGTTTCATGCTCGGGAACAATAATGGCAATTGCGCCCGATGAAACGCCGCAGTGTGCTGCAATAAACCCAGAATCGCGGCCCATCACTTCAACAAAAAACAAGCGGTTGTGCGACATTGCTGTATCGCGAATCTTATCAATAGCCTGCACCACCGTATTGTTGGCCGTATCGAAACCCAGGGTGAAGTCAGTTCCATTTAAATCGTTGTCGATGGTTCCTGGAATGCCAATGGTGCGAATGCCTGTTTCCATTTCAAGGTGCATGGCTCCAGCAAATGTACCGTCGCCACCAATGACTACAAGGGCTTCTATTTCGTGTTCCCGCAGATGATCAAACGCTTTCTGTCGACCTTCCTCTTCTCTAAATTCTTTACTTCTTGCCGACTTTAAAACGGTGCCACCGCGGGGAAGTATGTGGTTCACTGAGCGGGCATCAAACGGCTCAATATCGTTTTCAATCAAGCCCTGATAGCCGCGGTAAACCCCCATACACTGAATATTGTAATAAGTAGCAGCACGAACCACTGCACGCAACGCTGCATTCATCCCTGGAGCATCACCTCCGGAAGTAAGTACGGCTATCTTTCTGAGTTTTTTCTCCATTGCTTTTTGGTTTTTCGGGTGGAACTGATTTTAAACAATTTAAAATTCATCAAATAATTCTTTCGCGGCAAACCTTTTTATAGTGGAAACAGATTTCTGGAGGACTTTACCAACGGGGGGCTTTTATTATCTTTGCAAAACTATAGAATTGATAACACAACTTACACACCGATGCCAGAAGAAAGCCAAATTGCCGAAAGTCAGACATCAGTATATATTCAGGAAATTCTCAACGACTACCGATTGGTCTGTATCAGCCGTGAAGCATCGCTACTTGGTCGGAAAGAAGTATTGACCGGAAAAGCCAAGTTTGGCATTTTTGGCGACGGAAAGGAATTAGCCCAAATTGCCATGGCTAAACATTTTCGCGATGGCGACTGGCGATCGGGATACTACCGCGACCAAACGTTTATGATGGCCATTGGAGCCCTTACCGTTCAGCAGGCTTTTGCCGGCTTATATGCCCACGCAGATATCGATGCAGAGCCATCGTCGGGCGGACGGCAAATGGGAGGGCACTTTGCTACACGCACCATCAACCCCGACGGTAGCTGGAGAAACCTGATGGACCAGAAAAACTCTTCGGCCGATATTTCACCCACAGCCGGACAAATGCCGCGCTTACTGGGATTGGCATTGGCCTCAAAAGTATTTCGTCTCAACTCCGATCTTTCAGACTGGAAAGCGTTTTCGAATGAAGGCAATGAAGTGGCATTTGGCACCATCGGCGACGCGAGCACATCTGAAGGGCTTTTTTGGGAAACCGTTAATGCCGCTGGCGTTTTGCAGGTTCCTATGGTGCTTTCGGTGTGGGACGATGGCTATGGGATTTCTGTCCCAAAAAAATACCAGACCACCAAAGAAAGCATTTCGGAAGTACTTGCCGGTTTCCAGCGCAACGAAAACAGCGCGGGTTGGGAAATCATCAAGGCTAAAGGTTGGGATTATCCCGGATTGATTGAGGCATTCGAAAAAGGTGTTCGCATTGCACGCGAAGATCATGTGCCGGTATTAATTCACGTAGAGGAAGTTACCCAACCACAAGGCCACTCTACCTCGGGATCGCATGAGCGGTATAAATCCAAAGAGCGTTTGGAGTGGGCCAAAGAATTCGACTGCATCCGAAAATTTCGCGAGTGGATTCTGGATTTCCGCTTTGAAGGCGAACCCATTGCCACCGCAGAAGAGCTTAATCAAATTGAAGAAGAGGCTAAGAAGCAGGTAAAACAAGAACAAAAAGCGGCATGGGCTGGTTTTATTGATCCGATTGTGGAGGAAACCAAAGCGGTGACCGCCATGCTCGAAGAATTGGCCCAACAAAGTGCAAACGGATCGGCTATTACGGCTGCCATCAGCGAGTTGAAAAACGCTTTCGGCGCCACGCGCAAGGAAGTTTTTACCGCAGCGCGTACTGCACTACGAGCTGCCCGAGGAGAACAATCGCCAATTCGGGAAAAAATTGCTAACTGGGTTCAGCAACAACTGGAAATCAACCGCGAGCGCTACGGCAGCCACCTGTACTCCGCCAGCAGTGAAAACGTGTTGAAAATAGCTGAGGTTCCGGCACAGTTCAACGACGATGCGGAACAGGTTGATGGCCGGATCGTATTGCGCAATAATTTTGAAGCACTATTCAGTAAATATCCCGAGTTGCTCACCTTTGGCGAAGACACTGGGAAAATCGGAGGAGTGAACCAAACCATGGAAGGCATGCAGGAAAAGTTTGGTGAATTGCGCGTGTCCGACACGGGGATTCGCGAAGCCACCATCCTCGGTCAGGGAATTGGTTTGGCCTTGCGCGGTCTGCGCCCCATTGCCGAGATTCAATACCTCGATTACTTGCTCTACAGCCTGCAGATCATGAGCGACGATCTGGCCACATTACAATACCGCACCAAAGGTGGCCAGAAATCGCCGGTAATCATCCGCACACGAGGTCACCGGCTCGAGGGCATCTGGCACGCCGGATCGCCAATGGCAGGAATCATCAATCTGATACACGGAATCAGGGTTTGTGTTCCGCGAAACATGGTCACTGCCGCTGGTTTCTACAATACACTATTGCAAAGCGACGAGCCTGCGCTGGTTGTTGAGCCATTAAATGGATACCGCAGCAAGGAAAAACTTCCACTCAATCTGGGCGAATACACTGTTCCACTGGGCATTCCTGAAATTACTCGTACCGGAAATGACCTGACCATCGTTTCCTACGGATCAACTTTTAACCTTTGCACCAAAGCGGCTGAACAGCTAGAGGCCATGGGTATCAACGTTGAATTAATTGACGTTCGAACCCTACTCCCCTTCGACATCAACCACATGATTGTTGAATCGCTGAAAAAGACCAACCGCATTCTGTTTGTAGATGAAGATGTGCCAGGCGGAACAACTTCCTACATGCTCAACCACGTCATCAACGAGCAAAAAGGATATTACCACCTGGACAGTGAGCCTCGGGTACTGTCTGCTCAACCACATCGTCCGGCCTACGGTTCTGACGGAGATTACTTCTCCAAACCGAGCATCGATGATATCGTAGAAACTTCCTACCAGATCATGCACGAAGCCGATCCGAAGAAATTTCCTGCCATATTGTAATGGAATTTAAAATTCAGGGCGAATTCATCACGCTCATGCAACTGTTAAAGGCCGCCACTGTGGTTGAAAGTGGCGGTATGGCCAAAGCAGTCATTCAGGAGGGAAATGTTCTTGTAAACAATCAGGTAGAAACGCAAAACAGAAAGAAGCTCTACCCTGGCGATGTCGTGGAATGGGAAGAATTTCGAATCGAAATTTCCTGATTACCGGGCGGCACACCAGACAGCCACTATTTTTTCTACATTTGGTTCATTCACCTTCCGGAAAATCCGGTTTAAAGAACCAAACTGATGAGCGACCAGATTCTGATGTGGCTGCGGCGCAGCGGCCTGATACTTTGCGCCAGCATTTCGTTTCCGTCTTTTGCGCAGATTTTCATTTCAGGTTCAGTTACCGATCGGATAACTAATGATCCGTTAATCGGCGCCACAGTAATCGTAAAAGGAACCACCACCGGTGCGGTGGTTGATATCAACGGAAAATTTGAGCTCAGGATAAATCAGGAATTGCCCATTACGCTCGAAGCAAAATTTGTAGGCTACCTCTCCGAAGAGATCGAAATAACGGATCCATCGCGAAATATTCGTTTCCGGCTCAGCACCGACGAGGTAATGATGCAGGAAGTTGAAGTGGTCGGTGACCGGATTGACGAAAAGCAAAAGCAAGCTCCGTTAACGGTAGAGTCGATGGATATGATCGGCATCAGGGAAACGCCGGCTGCCAATTTCTACGATGGTCTCGGAACGCTCAAAGATGTTGACCTCACTGCGGCCAGTCTCGGGTTTAAGATCATCAACACCCGCGGATTTAATTCCACTTCTCCTGTTCGTTCGTTACAGCTCATTGATGGCGTTGACAATCAGGCTCCCGGGCTAAACTTTTCGCTCGGAAATTTTCTGGGTGCCTCCGAACTGGATGTCATGAAAGTGGATCTGGTGATGGGGGCCAGCTCTGCGTATTACGGACCCGGTGCCTTTAACGGCGTAATTGATATGACCACCAAAGATCCGTTTTTGTTTCCTGGAATAAGCGCGAGCATTAAAGTGGGTGAACGTTCGTTGTTCGAAGCTGCAGTTCGTTATGCGCAGGTGCTCAAAAATAAAGAAGGTCAGGAAAAATTCGCCTACAAGCTCAATATCTCGTACATGCGGGCCAACGACTGGGAAGCCGATAATCTTGACCCTACCGAGCAATCTCATGCTGATCGAAATAATCCGGGTGGATATGACGCGGTGAACCGCTATGGCGACGAAGAAGAATTTTCCGGATCGTTTAGTACTTGGGGGTTGGGATCCTATTACCGCGATGGGTATGAAGAAAAAGATCTGGTGGATTACAACACAGAAAACTATAAAGCCAATCTCGCCTTGCACTATAAACTCAATCGCAATTGGGAGCTGATCGGAACCACCGGCATGGGTGGCGGAACTACCGTTTATCAAGGCGACAACCGTTTTAGCCTGAAGGATATTATGTTTTTTCAGCACAAACTGGAATTGAAGCGCGACGATTTTTTTGTTCGAGGCTATTACACCCACGAAGATGCCGGCAATTCTTATGACGCAGTTTTCACTGCATTCCAGTTGCATGACATGGCAAAAGACAACCTGATTTGGTCGCGCGATTATCGCGGTTTTTGGCAATCGCAGGGGTTTTCAACTCAGGTATTTAATCAGCCAGGCTTTCCGCAGCCCCAATTTATCCCCGGTACTGGTGTGATTTACGACAGAGACGCCATCAATCAATGGTATCTTGACAATCATGATTTGTTGAGTCAACTGCATGCACAGGCCGCTGCTTTTGCCAACTCAAGTGCCACCACCGATGCGCAGGCCAACGAATACTTGGCACGGCTGATTCCGGGAACTGCGGAGTTTGAAGCAGCATTTAAAGACATCACCAGCAGAACTTTCAGCGAAGGCGGAACGCGGTTTTTCGACAAATCAGCTTTGTGGCACGTACACGCCGAGAAAAAACATAAAATCGGTCCGGTGGATGCGATTTTCGGCGGAAACTTCAGACAATATAGGCCCAATTCGCGCGGAAACATTTTTTCTGATACGACAGGTGTAAAAATCACCAACTCTGAATTTGGGGTGTATATCGGTGGTGAGACCAGCATTCTCGAAGAGCGGATAAAACTGAATGCATCGGTTAGAATGGATAAAAACCAGAATTTTGATGCGGTGCTCTCCCCTGCTGCCTCTGTGGTTTATATGTTCGACCCGGGCAATATTATCCGGTTTTCGTTCAGTTCGGCGGTTCGCAACCCCACCTTGCAAGATCAGTACTTGTATTACAACGTGGGACGGGCCATTCTTCTGGGAAACCTCAACGGCGTGGACGGACTGGTCACCATTCCTTCACTGCTAGCATCATTTAACAGCAGTGCGGATACGCTAGAATATTTTGACATAGCACCCATTCAACCAGAAAAAGTTCAAACCTTTGAAATCGGAATCCGCAATACTATTTTCAACAAGGTTTTTCTGGACGCCAGCTACTACTACAGTATCTACAACGATTTTATCGGATATAACATCGGAGCTGACGTGACGGTTTCATCGCTGACCAATCAGGTCAATTACAGCTCTATTCAAGTGTATAGGGTAGCCGCCAATGCTACCGAAAAAGTCGTTACTCAGGGCTTTTCAATCGGGCTTCATTACTATCTGAACAGAAATCTCACCCTATCGGGAAACTATTCGTGGAACAAACTGATTTCCGGCAACGACGATCCGATTATTCCCGCTTTTAATACACCCGAACACAAATTCAATATCGGATTTTCGGGCAGAGACATGGTGACCAATATTTTTGGCTGGCACCTCAACAACTGGGGTTTCAGTGTGAACTACAAATGGATTGAGGGGCATCTGTTTGAAGGGTCACCACAGTTTTCTGGTTCCATTCCTAGTTACGACATGATCGATGCACAAATAAACAAAAGGATTCCCTCGATCAATTGCACCTTTAAACTCGGTGCGAGTAACCTGCTCAACAAAAAAGTTTATCAGGTGTATGGAGGTCCAAGGGTGGGCCGACTGGCATATTTTTCAGTGGTATACGAATTAACCAAAAGGTGAATCACTGTCATTTAATTTAATAAATTTACAAGATCACTTAAAACCAATGATTATGAAGAAACTTCAACTCTTATTCTTAACTAGTGCTTTTGCATTTGCAACACTACAACTTTCGGCTCAGCGTTATCTGTCCGAAGTATTTGATGAAGTGCAAGTAACAAGCAGCGTCGTTTATGGTCAAAACTATACCGTAATGACGGGAAGTCCACAGATGCAGCCGTTGGTACTTGACTTTTACGAACCGGTAGGCGACGAACTCACTGAGCGCCCACTCATCATTGTGGTTCCAACCGGTAGCTTTTTGCCCCGCTATTTCAACAACCTCCCTACTGGAGATAAAACAGACAGCGCTACCGTTGAAATCAGCAAGCGTTTTGCAAAAATGGGATACGTTGCTGCCGCTATCGACTACCGAAAGGGATGGAATCCGCAGGCAAGCAGCGAAGAGCTCCGCAAGGAGAGTATTATCCGTGCCGTATACCGCGCCATGCAAGACACCAAAACGGCGGTTCGATTTTTTAGAAAAGAAGCTGCCGAAAACGACAACCCCTATGGTATAGATGTGAATAACATCGTACTTGCCGGTCAGGGAACTGGAGGATACATCACCTTCGCCTATTCAACTTTGCAGGAGAATGAGGAAATCCAGCTGCTAAAATTTTACAATTTCGAAGATGATGCTTTTATGGTTGATCCAGACATTATGGGCGATTTTGAAGGGTTTGGCGGATTGCCCAGTTTAAACAATGACAATCACCCTGGATACTCAACCGAAATTAAAGCAGTGTTTAACGCCGGTGGTGCGCTGGGAGATGCTTCGTGGCAAAACGCCGGTGAAGTTCCCACCATCAGCCTGCACGGTGTGGCCGATGCTTTTGCGCCTTATGTAGAAGGAACTGTTTTCGTTCCTGGAACTTCTTTTGCCGTGGTGGATGTTGTGGGAAGCGCAGTTGTTGCCCGTCAATCGAATGAGCTTGGAAATAACGATGTGCTTCACGATGCCAACCTTAACGACCCGATTACTCAGCGGGCTCAGTCGGCACTTGAAACCGTTGCCGAAGGTTATAACGACGGCGACGAAGGCCTTTTCCCTATCGAAGGTATTGCCAACGGTAATGCGCCGTGGGAATGGTGGGACGAAGCAACAGTGCTTCAGCACGCTACTGCAATGGGAATTGACGGTGAGATTATTCTGGCTAACGGATACAACGCTAACCCAGTTTATCAAGCGCTTGGTCCTGTCGGCGGCCGCGCCAGAGCTATGGCTTATATTGATACCATTGTTGGCTTTGTGGCTCCTCGACTCTATCACGTGCTCGACCTGTCTTCCAGCGTAAATGAAATCGATATTGCTGTAGAAATGTTTCCAAACCCTGCAACAGATTATGTAAACATCAGCACGGCCGGAGAAATCATCGACCAGATTGAGATTTTTGATGTAAACGGAAAATTGATGACCTCCAAAGCGGTTCGAAGTAATCAGCATACGCTGCACCGCGGAGATCTGCCCAACGGAATGTATTTCCTCAACTTGTGGTTTGACGGAAAACGCACCACCCAAAAGGTGATTTTCAGATAAGCATTCAAACCTTTTTTCACCATTCAACTCCCGCACTGATTTAGGCGGGAGTTTTTTATTTTTAGCGCATGTCCGAAAGAATTACCGAAAGCGAATCACTCTACGATAACCTCGAGCAAATGAGCGTTCACGAACTGCTGGTGAACATCAATCGCGAAGACGAAAAAGTACCAAAGGCCGTTGCACAGTCCATTCCTCAAATCGAGAAAGTCGTTGAACAGGTGGTTTCACAGCTTGAGCTTGGCGGTCGATTATTTTATATTGGTGCCGGAACCAGCGGCCGCCTCGGAATTGTGGATGCTTCGGAATGCCCACCCACTTTTGGTGTCCCACCAGGATGGGTGGTGGGTTTAATTGCCGGTGGCGATTCGGCCATTCGAAAGGCTGTGGAGTTTGCCGAAGACGATCACAACCAAGGGTGGAAAGACCTCCAGCACCACGGCATTTCTCCAATTGATTTTGTGGTGGGAATAGCTGCATCTGGAACCACACCCTACGTTTTAGGGGCTTTGCAACACTGCGAACAAAACGGTATTCCAACGGGTTGTATCACCTGTAATCCCGGTTCACCAGTGGCACAAGCTGCGCGGTTTCCGGTAGAAGTCAATGCAGGGCCAGAATTTGTAACCGGCAGCACACGAATGAAAGCCGGAACCGCTCAAAAACTGGTGCTCAATATGATTTCGACGGCTACCATGATCCGGCTGCAACGCGTAAAAGGCAATCAAATGGTGGACATGCAATTGAGCAATAAAAAACTCGTGGAACGCGGTGCGAAAATGATTGCCAGACACTTAGACTGTTCGGTGGATGATGCGAGGGATTTACTGCTGAAACACGGCAGTGTGAGAAAAGTATTGGAAAGAAAATAATCATAGCAGATGCAGGATCTTGAACCTCATTACGATTGGCGAAATTTATACGTTGCTGAGGATGATGAACGATCGCCGTTTTACCAGCGCGAGTACAGCGAATTTGAATACACCCACCACATTTACGATCATTATATTCACCCCCAATGGGATACCATCGGATCGCCTTCAATCTTTGTAAAGCTTTTGTACACCGATTATGACGAGGGGTTTTGCATCATTGAGTTTATCGGCGAGTGGAACGACACTTTGCACAACGACATCATGACGCTGAAACGCGACCTGGCCGATCACCTGATCTACGAAGGCATTTCAAAGTTTATTCTAATCGGTGAGAACGTGCTGAACTTTCACGCATCAGATGATTTGTACTACGAAGAGTGGTTTGAGGATGTACACGATTACAATGGCTGGATTTGCCTGATTAACTTTCGAGATTTTGTGCTTCACGAAATGTCGAATACCGGAATCGATCAGTATTTCGCTATGGGAGGAACGCTCAACCAGTTGAAATGGCGCACCTTTAGACCGCTGCCACTGTATCAGAAAATTGAAGAATTGATGAACCGGCGGTTTCTCACCGCTTGACTTTCCAAACAAACTTTTTCTTTAAACCATTGTGTGATAAACATGCTGTACGTCGTCGTCGTCTTCTAGTTTTTCAAGCAACTTATCCACCTCTATTTCCTGCTCCTCGGTAAGCTTTTTGGTAGTGGTTGGAATGCGCTCAAAACCCGAACTAATAATTTCAATGGCCTTTTCTTCGAGCACCTTTTGCAGCGAACCAAAAGCCTCAAACGGGCCGTAAATCAAAATATCCTCTTCTTCTTCAAACACCTCTTCGGCACCGTAATCAATCAACTCAAACTCCAATTCTTCTAAATCCAGATTCGCTTTCTGAATCTTAAAATGACACTTGTGCTCAAATAAAAATTCTACCGAGCCCGATGTTCCGAGGCTTCCGTTGTATTTGGCAAAATAGCTACGCACATTGGCTACTGTTCGGTTGTTATTGTCGGAGGCAGTTTCTACAAGAACGGCAATTCCGTGCGGCCCGTAGCCTTCAAAAACCACCTCCTTATAGTCTGAAGTATCTTTTGATGAGGCTCTGGTAATGGCCCGTTCAATGTTGTCTTTGGGCATATTCACCGCCTTGGCGTTTTGAATAACAGCCCGCAATCGCGCATTGGTTTCCGGATCGGGGCCGCCTTCTTTCACTGCCATGGCAATGTCTTTTCCAATTCTGGTGAATTGCTTGGCCATTTTGGCCCACCGCTTAAACTTTCTCTCCTTGCGGAATTCAAATGCACGTCCCATAAAATCATTATTTGGCCCAAATTTAATCAACCGGCCGAAAACGGAAAAAAGTGAAAATTAATATCTAAAATCAAATTAACAGTGAGAACGTTAATTATTGCAATTTATTAAATTTCAGCAATTTACCAATTTCCAGCAAAGCCTTAATTTCGCGTGAGTACAAAAAACCCCAGCGCATGAACTACAACTTCACGGTAGCCGATCGTTTTCTTCGTTATGTAAAGATTGATACCCAGAGTGATGAAAACTCACCTACCTGTCCTTCCACCGAAAAACAAAAAGACCTTTCGCGCTTGTTGGTGCAAGAACTGACAGAAATGGGAATCGAAGATGCCGAACTCGACGAACACGGATATGTTTATGCTACCATTCCGGCCAATACCGAAAAGCCCAATGTGCCGGTGATTTGTTTTTGTGCGCATGTGGATACGTCGCCCGATTTGACCGGAAAAAACGTGAATCCCATTGTTCACCGAAATTATCAGGGGCAGGACATCGTGCTTCCCGGTGCAGCGGGAGTGATATTGCGTCCGTCAGAACAGCCCGATCTCAACAACCAAATTAGCAACGATGTCATAACTACCGATGGCACTACCCTACTGGGTGCAGACGACAAAGCCGGCGTAGCTGAAATCATGGACGCCGCTAACTACCTGATGACCCATCCTGAGGTGAAACACGGTAAAATCAGAATACTTTTTACTCCCGACGAAGAAATTGGTCGCGGAGTAGATAAAGTTGATCTTAAAAAACTGGGTGCTGATTTCGGCTATACCCTCGACGGCGAAAGTGCTGGCTCACTCGAAGACGAAACGTTCTCGGCCGATGCTGCCGAAGTGATTATTAACGGCGTAAGTGCACATCCGGGATTTGCTAAAGGCAAAATGGTGAATGCGCTGAAGATTGCCGCGCGATTTATGTCTTTTCTGCCCGAAGCGCTGAGTCCGGAGCACACCGAAGACCGCGACGGTTTTGTTCATGCCTACTCAATGAGCGGCACTGCCGATGAAGTTAAAATTCAGATGATTATCCGCTCGTTCGAAACGCACATGCTTACAGAATATGCTGCCGTAATAGAAAGGCACTTAGAGGCAGCCGTTTCCTCTTTTCCCGGTTCATCCTACTCCTTTCAGACTTTTGAGCAATACCGCAACATGAAGGAAGTGATCGATGAGTTTCCGCATGTGGTAGCATACGCCGAAGAAGCCATTCGCAGAACCGGTCTGGAAGTGAAAAAAGGATCTATCCGGGGGGGAACTGATGGCAGTCGGCTTTCATTTATCGGACTTCCTTGCCCTAACTTGTTTGCCGGCGGACACGCCTTTCACTCGCGATACGAATGGGTCAGTATTCAGGATATGCAAAAGGCAGTAGAAATGGTGGTTCACCTATCGCAAATCTGGGAAGAGCACGCGTGAAAATCATTTTGAATCGAAATCAGTGTCATGGAATATAGGGAGCATTATGCGCGAGGGTAAATCCCGACCGGTGTGCAAGTAGATTTCCACGTCACCCCGAAGTTTGCCCGCTTTGTTGTGATAGGCAAGGTTGATTTCAAAATTCGATCGATCTAAGCCTGCTATCGCAATGCGAATTTTGCTACCCTTTCTGAATTTCCAGCCTACGGGCATCAAATCGAACCGCATTAAAATCGGAGCGCTATCGGTGAATGGTTCAGGATCGTAGAATTGCTCGACATATCCGTGCCAGGGCAAATCGGGTTTAACGGTGTAGCTCACCCCCAGTTGATCTTCCATATTGCTCTCCTGATGCCACGAGGCGCGCAACTGCCCTTCAGAAACATAATAGGCCGTTCCGCCTTGAGTAACTTCTTCGAGATAGACAAAAACATCTGTATCGGTGCAATTGGATGAAACCCAGAACTCGGCAATCGGGTGGCCGATCATCATCACCTCTTCTTCCAAAACCGGCGATTCATAAACCGCAGCGTGTTGATCGGCTTGGTTTCGGGTCATGGGTTCGTTGGGAGCTCCGGTGGCCATCGTCCAGCGGTTGAGATTCTTTTTGCCGTAGCTCGAATCGTGCAGGGTATCCACGCGCAAGGTGTCTATTCCAGCGGAAGGCATATCGGTCTGCAAATCGCCCGAAATCAGGTAATGCGGAGTAGCTACTGATTGGGGCATGGGCCATGCATTGGCGGTGATCCAACCATTGTTCACCGTGTGCATCACCACCCGGTCATCGCGCTCCCATCCATTGTCGATACCTTTCAGATAGTGATCAAAAAAACGCAGGTGCTGATGTGCGATGAGCTGCTCGGGATTATTGTCGATGGCAAAGAATTTTCGCTGCTTTCGCGACATGCCCGACATGTGAAAGCCTGGCGTAAAAAACAAGTAATGATTGTTTAGATGTTGCGACGAAGCAAACAGTTGCATGGTGCTGCGTGAAAAACCATCGAACCACCGGCCGATATGCAGGACGGGGATTCCAGACTTTTGTACAGCCTCCAGATAATATCCCGGTGCGACATCGCGAAAGGTATGGCCTGCAAAATCGGGATGAAGTGTTTCACTGTCGAAAAAAGGAAAATCGTCTCCCATCAGGTCTTTCACCTGAATGTTGCCAACGTGCTCTCGGGTGGCTTTCCAGTACAAGTGATCCGTTCGACGGTCGTGGTCGCGGTAAACCGGTCTTGTGTCTGCCGAATAAATGGTAGAATCAATGATTGGCCATTCGTCGTCGAGCCTGCCATCCTGATCTTCGTCAACCACCGGTGCTACCGGAAAATTAAAATTGCTCATATCAGAATAGTTCATGGTGATGTTGTACAGCCGATCACTGAATGTGTTCATCCACCGGCTGGCCTCGATTCCGCCGGGCTTGTACGATGAGGTAAACGATTCCATAAATATCACTTCGGGAGCGATGCACTTCAGCGCCTGGGGATGCTGGGCGGCAGTTGCAAACTGAGCCCAGCCCAGATACGACTGTCCCATCATGCCAACATTCCCATTGCAAAATGGCTGGTCGGCAATCCAGTCAATCATTTCCTTTCCGTCCTTTCCGTGTTGTGGATCCAGGGGCATTTGCTTACCAAAAGAAGCGCCGGTTCCACGCAAATCCGCAACGACTACCACATATCCGTGACGGAGTAACTTCTTTACCGAAGCCGAGTAACGCTGTTGATCGAGCAATGGACGCCAGCCCAGTCCGGTAATCCAGGTTAACATCCGCATCGGGACATTGAGTTCAGGGGCGATGTAGGCTCTACCATACGGTGTTTGGATAAAAATCACCGGAAAGTTTTCACGTTGGAGGCCTTTTTGTGGCAAATAAACATCTACGGCGAGACGCGTTGAATCGCTCAGCATAACATACTGGCTGGTTCGTTCATAGGATTTGTACACCGAATTATCGGGACTGTCGTATTTCAACACCTGTGCAGCTCCAACCAGTGGGAAAAGAATGAAGACGATCTGAACGAAGAATTTTTTCACTTTGTTCTCGAATCTATAGTTTAACTGCTAAACAATCAAAATACGGCAAATGTTATACACTCTGCTGGACAAGGAGACCTGCGAGCAACAGGCTTCCGGCAGCTGGATTGGTTCCAAGAGGAATATTGTGCACATCACAAAGTCGCATGAGCATATTAATATCGGGTTCGTGCGGGTGCTTATCGAGTGGATCGCGGAAAAAAAGCACCATCTGAATTTTCCCTTCGGTGACTTGTGCTGCAATTTGTGCATCGCCTCCCATGGGACCTGACTGTACCAGTTCAACTATTAAACCTGCTGCCAATACATGCTTTCCGGTGGTTCCGGTGGCCACCAACTGAATATCTTTTCTTTTAAAAAGCTGGAAATGATCGGTTAGAAATCGAACCATTTCTGCCTTTTTTCCATCGTGGGCAATCACTGCTATTCTCATGCTGCAAAGTTATGGCAATCTGCCAGATTGGGAGTTAACACAAGTTTAACAAAGATCAAAAAGCCATAAAAAAAGCGCACCGGTAGATGCGCTTTTGTGGTAAAATGCTTTGGCTTATTTTTTAGTGGCTTCGGCATATCGTCTGTCCACTTCTTTCCAGTTGACAACATTCCAGATAGCCGACAAATAGTCGCCACGCTTGTTTTGATATTTGAGGTAATAGGCGTGCTCCCAAACGTCGATACCAAAGATCGGTGTTCCGCTATCGGTGACCACATCCATCAGGGGATTATCCTGATTGGGTGTTGAGGTAATGGCCAGATCACCGCCTGAGGTAACGTACAACCAAGCCCAGCCCGATCCAAAACGGGTAGCAGCAGCGGCATTCATTTGTTTCTTCATTTCATCGATGCTTCCAAAAGCATCGTTAATGGCGTTTGACAATTCTTCAGAGGGCTCACCTCCATCGGGTGAGAGTACCGACCAAAACAAATCGTGATTGTAGTGGCCGCCTGCATTATTGCGTACTTTATCGCCCATGTTGGAAACATTAGAGAGAATTTCTTTCAGGGTTTTGTCTTCTGCCCCTGATTCTTTAAGGGCCGCATTCAGGTTATTAACGTAACCTGCGTGGTGTCGGGAATAGTGAATTTCCATGGTTTGCACATCAATATGCGGCTCCAACGCGTCCAAGGAATAGGGTAATTCCTGTTGTTTGAATGGTGCTGTGTTGTCTTGGGCAACTGACTGACAGGCTGTAAATAACAACAATGGCAGCGATAACAATATAGAATGTATTTTCATCTTAGAAGTATTTTTTGTTTAACTATTTATAAAGGTATGGATTAATAGACAACTACATCTGAACCCAACAATATAATTTGATTTTGGTTTATTCAAGGATGGGTAAAAAGAAAAGGCATCGCTGTTTTCACAGTGATGCCCAATCTAATCAAATTATAAAACGATGCTTTACTTTATTTCTACTATGGTTACATCAAAAATCAGATCCTGGCCAGCCAATGGATGATTGGCGTCAAGATTTACTGTTTTGTCGACTACTTCGGTAACGGTAACCGGAATTTCTTGACCATCGCCGGTTCCCATATTCAGGCGCATGCCCGGAGTTGGTTCGATATCTTCTGGAAAATTTTCGATGGGAACTTGATAACGCAAATCGTCGCGCACATCACCATAAGCCTCTTCCTTTGGGATATTAAATGTTTTTGATTCTTCTTTTTGCATTCCCAGAACGGCTTTTTCAAAGCCCGGTATCAGTTGTCCGGCGCCCATGGTAAATTCGAGCGGATCTTTGCCTTCTGAACTGTCGAATACCTCGCCGCTGGAAAGCTTTCCTGTGTAATGTACTACTACTGTGTCGTTTTCTTTTACTTGTACCATAGATTGATTTTTAAAGGCTACAAGGTAAGGATAATATCCTGTTCGACCTGAGATTCTCTAATGAAATATCAATGGTATTATACTCATAACCACATCAATCTATTTCATAAATTTTAATTACTCTGTTTTCAACGCGGTGGATTCTCCAAGCGGCGGCCCCAGAATTTCTTCCAAATCCTGTCGATAAAGCACTTCTTTTTCGAGCAGTTCGGAGGCCACTTTGTCCAGATCGTCTCTGTTATCAGCAAGTAATGTCATACTTCGTTGGTAGCATTGATCAATCATCTTCCGCGCCTCTTCGTCGATCATTTTTGCCGTATTTTCGGAATATGGTTGCCGCAGGCTGTACTCATTTTTAAGGTCTTTGTACGAAAAATGGCCCACTTCTGTATTCATTCCATACAAGGCTATCATTGCATATACCATGTCGGTTGTTCGCTCCAGATCATTTTGCGCTCCGGTTGAAATGTCACCAAACACCAGTTCTTCTGCCGCTCTTCCTCCAAGGGTCATACAAATGGCATCAAGCAATTCGTTGCGCGTGTACAAATTCTGCTCACGCGGCAGATATTGCGCAAAACCGAGTGCCGCCATACCGCGTGGTATAATCGAAACTTTTACCAGTGGGTGCGCATTTGGAAGCATCCAGCCACATAAAGCGTGACCCGTTTCGTGGTAAGCAATGATTTTCCTTTCCTTGGGCGAAATGAGTTTATTCTTCTTCTCGAGACCGCCTACTACCCGATCGATGGCCGACACAAAATCTTCCATCTCCACTTGTGTTTTGCGCTTGCGCGCAGCGTGCAGCGCCGCCTCGTTACAGGTGTTGGCAATTTCTGCTCCGGCAAATCCGGGGGTTTGTTCTGCCAGTTTTCTCGGATCGACGTCGTTGCCCAACACCAGTTTTTTGAGGTGTACTTTAAAAATGGCTTCGCGTTGGAGGAGGTCAGGTTTTCCGATAAAAATCTGCCGGTCAAATCGGCCAGGGCGTGTTAATGCCGGATCGAGCAAATCGGGTCGGTTGGTGGCCGCCACAATAATCACCGAATCGTCACTACTGAAGCCATCCATTTCTACCAGAAGTTGATTGAGTGTATTTTCCCGCTCGTCGTTGGTTTGCGATTGCGATCTACTTCGCGAACGTCCTATGGCTTCAATCTCATCAATAAATATGATGCACGGCGCTTTATCCCTTCCTTGTTTAAACAAATCGCGCACACGAGCAGCTCCCACTCCCACAAACATTTCTACAAAATCAGATCCCGAGAGCGTGAAAAACGGCACACCTGCTTCACCGGCCATAGCCCGCGCAATAAGGGTTTTTCCAGTGCCAGGAGGGCCTGTTAAAAGCACGCCTTTGGGAATGCGGGCTCCGAGGGTTTTGTATCGGTCAGGGTTTTTGATCAGATCTACTACCTCTTTTAGTTCTTCTTTGGCCTCGTCCAACCCGGCGACATCTTCAAAGGTCACCTTTACATTTTCGTTAACATCATATAGGCGTGCCTTAGATTTCCCCACACTGGTAAAAGGATTGCTACCTCCGGCACCTCCGCCCATCATGCGCGAGCTGAATCTTCTGAAAATGAACATCCAGATGGCTACAAGAATGAGAATGGGCAACAACCAGCTAAAAATATTACCAATCCAGTTTTCCTGTGTTACAAATCGCAGACTAACCATTTCTTCTTCTGGCAGTCCTTCCTGTGCTTCGTCGAGTTGTCTTTGAAAATATTCAACCGAACCAATAGTAAACTGATAGTGCGGCCCAGGATTATGTTGTCCCAGCACATTTTCCCTTACATCTTCGTGTTGTGATTTTTTAAGTGCATCGGCAGAAAGGTAAACTTCTACCCGTTCTTCGTTAACCACCATCAGGCGATCGACGTCACCTTGTTCCAGCATTTCATTTTTAAAGGTTCTCCAGTCTGTTTCGGTGGGGCCGCTGCCTCCGAAAAAGAAGTTGATTCCGAAAAACACGCCCAGTAGTATCAAATAAATCCAGAGAATATTAAATCGCGGATACCGCGGGAGCTTAGGCTTATCGGGAGATTCGGGGTTTTGAGGCTTTGGCATATATACTTTATGGTTTATTTCCAGATGCGCGAAAAAGGCAACTTGAAAGCAAATTAGGGCTAATCAATTAAAAGTACAGAATTAAGCTGTAACTCATTTTCGATCTAAAAGCCGGACCGGTCGAAAACCGTTGTTTTTTACTTTGTGGCCAGAAATTTCACCAGATCAGCGGTTCGGGCTGCATATCCCATTTCATTGTCGTACCAGATCACCACCTTGACCATATTTCCAATGGTTTTGGTCAATGGAGCATCGAAAACGGCAGAATGCAAGTTTCCGATAATATCCGTCGATACCAACGCCTGTTCCGAATACTCTACTATACCTTTAAAATCAGTTTCTGCTGCATTCTTTATGACAGCATTGATCTCCTCGGCACTTGCTTGATTTTTAAGAATAACGGTAAAATCAGTCAATGAACCCGTTATCGCGGGGACTCTGGTAGCCATTCCATCGAGTTTTCCTTTAAGTTGGGGAATGACCTGTTCTACTGCCTTTGTAGCTCCGGTAGTGGTGGGAACAATATTGACCGCAGCGGCCCGGGCACGTCGCAGATCTTTGTGGGGCCCGTCTTGCAGATTCTGATCTCCGGTATAGGCATGAACGGTATTGATCAATCCGTGTTCAATACCAAAATGTTTTTCGAGGAGATAGGCCACAGGAGCCAAACAATTGGTAGTGCACGAGGCATTGGATATGATTTGATCGTCGGGTTTAATTTCTTCATGGTTGATGCCAAGCACAACGGTTTTGACACCACTTCCGCGTGCGGGGGCAGAAATAACCACTTTTCGGGCGCCTGCCGAGAGGTGTTTTCCTGCACCGTCCAGATCGCGAAAAATTCCGGTACTTTCAACCACAACATCCACACGATTGGTGTTCCATGGTAGGTTTATAGGGTCTTTTTCGGCAAATACACGAATCAGTTTTCCATCTATATTAATGTGTTCGTCATCTGCCGAAACCTCTCCCGCAAACATGCCGTGTGCAGAGTCAAATTTAAACAGATGAGCAAGGGTTTTCGGATCGGAAAGGTCGTTAAGGGCCACCACCTCCACCCCTTCCATTTTCAGAAGGCAGCGCAGGGTAAGGCGTCCAATTCGTCCAAATCCATTAATAGCTACTCGCATAATCTTAGTTTATTTTCTTTTACAATAGCGATTGTATAATTTTCTCAATGGAATAGCCCTCTGCCTCTGCTTTGTAGTTTCTAACCAACCGATGACGGAGAATGGGAAGTGCTACATCCTGAACTTCTTCGATGTCCGGACTAAACTTACCGCGAATGGCGGCCATACATTTTGCACCGATCACCAAATACTGCGATGCCCTCGGCCCTGCTCCCCACGACACGTACTCGTTGACCACGTTAGTGGCAGCATTTGTTCCTGGGCGGGTTTTAGCAGCAAGTCGTACGGCATATTCCATTACATTATCAGCAACAGGAATTTTGCGAATAAGGTTTTGGAAATATAAAATTTCAGCTGCAGAAAGGACGGGGTTAAGCTTAATTTCCCGATCGGTAGTGGTACTCTTAACTACATTCAGCTCTTCTTCAAAACTGGGGTAGTCCACCCAGATATTAAACATAAACCGGTCAAGCTGTGCTTCTGGAAGTGGATAGGTTCCTTCCTGCTCAATTGGGTTTTGCGTTGCCAACACAAAAAAGGGACTGGGCAACGGATAGGTTTTTCCCGCGTTGGTGACCGATCTTTCCTGCATGGCTTCGAGCAATGCCGACTGTGTTTTGGGAGGCGTTCTGTTGATCTCGTCAGCCAGAATAATATTAGAAAAAAGGGGTCCTTTGATAAACCGGAATTCGCGGTTTTCGCCCAAAATTTCTGATCCCACAATATCTGAAGGCATCAGGTCGGGAGTGAACTGGATGCGATTAAACGAAAGCCCCAGCGACTGTGAAATGGTGTTGACCAAGAGTGTTTTTGCCAATCCGGGAACTCCAACGAGCAGACTGTGGCCTCGGCTAAAAATAGATACTACTACGTGTTCAATCACGTCGTGTTGGCCGACAATTACTTTTCCGATTTCACGGTTTAATTCTCCATACTTTGCACCGAAGTGCTCAATTGCCTCAACGTCTGAGCTATAATTAATTTCTTGTTCCATCAATTTGATATTTCGGGCGCTTTGGCCCACTCATATTCAAACGAACATTGTTTAAAGTCGTCTGAAATTTCGATATAAGTTACGGAAATGCGGCGACTAATCCATTCACTAATCGCGTCTCCGCTAAGTTGCGCCCTGGTGGCATCTTGAATAATGTGATAATCGTCTTTCAGGTTGGCGCGGTGTGGTTCGGTTCTTCTTTTCAACTGAATTAAGCGGTAGGCTTTTTTACCGTCGCGGGATTGCATATAGGCTGGTTTTGAAATTTCGTCAACCTGCATGGTATCAATGGTGAGAAAAATTTGTGGGTCGAGATTACTCATATCCCACCGCGCACCACCTGTTGCGGGGTTGATGATATTTCCATTCTGATTCTTTGAGGCGTCGTCGTCTGAATGCAAAACTGCCGCTTCGGCAAAGCTTAATGAATCCGCAAAAATCAAAGACAGGATGTGATCCATTTCGATTCTGGCCTTGTTGAGATCTTCGTTGCTCACGCGGGGCTTGAACAGAATATGTCGGGCATTGTAGCGCTCACCGCGACGCTCTATCAACTGCATGATGTGAAAGCCATATTCGGTTTCAAATACATCCGAGATTTCACCTTCGGCCAGCGAAAGGGCCACCGCGTCGAACTCTGGCACAAAGGTTCCGCGGCTTTGCATTCCCAACTCACCACCCCGCACTGCCGAACCCGGATCTTCTGAATACAATACCGCAATCGTTGCAAAGTCTTTTTCACCGCGTTGAATCTCATCGCGATAATCTCTCAAGCGTTGCCTCACCCGCCGCGTTTCTTCAATGTTTTCGGGCGGATATTTAACGATATGTGCCACTTCCACCTCGGCATTGATTAGCGGTAAACTGTCTTCGGGAATCGAATAAAAATAGTCGCGCACCTGCGAAGGGGTCACTTTTACGTCGGCAGTAATGGAGTACTGCACCTGCTGAACAATCATCTGTTTATGCAGCACTTCATAAAAATCATCCTTGATTTCGGCTATGGATTTTCCGTAATATTCCTCCAGCTTTTCGCGTGATCCAATTTGCTCAATAAATGCGTTTATCCGTTTGTCCAGCTCGTTGTAAATCTGTGTTTCTGAAACCTCTACACTATCCTCACCACCTTGGTGAAGCAGCAGTTTTTCATACAATAGGTCTTCCATTACCAAACAATTGGCGTCGCTGCCATAAATCATTCCTTGTGCACGCGCCTGAATTTTTTGATTTTCTACATCAGAACGCAGTATGATTTCATCTCCTACAACTCCAACAATTCCATCGACTATTTTAACATCGCCCTGAGCATAAGCGCTGATATGAAGCAATACGCTGCAAAGTGAGAAACCTAAAATTTTAACGATTGTATTCAACTTGATTACTTTTTATGGCATCCTGAAGTAAATCTCTGCGCATCTGATCAATAAACTCTCTTTTGCGCATATTGACAATAATATTCCGGATATCCTGTCTGACCAACGTAAGCGGCGATGTGCCGTCTTTTAACTGATACGCTATAATTTTCAAGACGTAAAGGTACTCGCCTTCTTGTAATTTCACTAATTTGTTTTGAGACAGAAAATGCTCCTTATCGGTGACTCTTATGGGAATTTGGCGCAGCAAGTCGTCGAGGTAAAGCCAGCGTTCGTGATCAAAAAAGCCCAGCTCTGCGTATTGTTTGCTGTACACCTCAAGTTCGTACAGGTCTTCTTCTGTTTGCGACATCATGAGTTCTTCAACCAAGGAGACGTTGGGTGCGTCGACTGGAATTTTTAAAAAATTAACACGCACGATGAAATCCTTTAGGGCAAAGTTGCGTGCGTGGTTATTGTAGTAGTTCTCAATTTCACGATCGGAAACCACTGTGTCGAGCTTCTGTTTGATGAGCTCGCGCTCAAAGGCATAAATCGTTAACGAATTGCGGTAATCGCGGAGTTGCCTTTCAAAATCAACCTGCGATGCCGGCAAATTCAGCTCTGCCTGCACCAGCACGACATGATCTCTGAGCCAAGAATTAATGTAGCTATCGGCATACTTGGCACTGTCGGTGGCCTCCAACCCGGGGGGCACTGCATTTTGTAGTTCAGAACGATAAAGCAAGTGATCGCCTATGCGAGTCACCCAGTCTTCTTCGGCCTGCGGACGGAAATCGCACGATTGAAGCAAAGCAAAGCCAGCAGTCAATGCCAGCGCACCAATCAGACTTAAAAGTTGTTTCGATGAAAACAGGCTTTCACGTTGCATGGCTATTATTGGATACGATACAACACATCCGTATTCACTGTGTATTGGTATTTCTGCCTGAGTTCTTGAATCCACTCTCGTTCCAGTTCGTTTTGATAAGCCGCTGTAACGAGCCCACGAACTTCGGCCAGGGGTTTTGGTTCGGGCGCCAGCACCTGAGTGATATGGAAAAAGACCGTCTGTCCATTGTGGTCAAAATAAGGACTTACTCCTTCTTTCCAATCCAGATGGTTTAAGTATGGACGCGCACCTTGTTCGAGTTTCACCTCCTCCATCCGCACCATCAGGTCGGATTTTTTATTCAGTTTGCTTCGAATTTCATCCTGACTTTTGCCTTTTCTGGCCATTTTGGCTGCTTTTTTTGCCACCGACTCGTTATCGCAGAAATACAATACACCGGCTGCACGTTCGTCGTAGGTGTAATCCGACTTGTGTTTTTCATAAAACTTGCTGAGTCCCACGCTGTCTTTAACTGCTCTCGACCAGATCAACATGTCGGTTAGTTCGAACAACAAAATACCATCTCGGTACTCTTTCATCAGCGCCCGAAACTCAGGATATTTCTCTTCAAGCCGGCTGTTTTCGTATTCAAAAATGGCCTCTTCTTCGAACTGCTTGTACATTTCGCGGGCAAAATGCTGCGGTGTGCTTTGCGCTCTGCGACGGTTCATGCTTTGGGATTCCAAAAATGTTGCGAAGTCAGCTTGGGTATACTGATCACCACCGATTTCAAACAGCGGTCGTTTCAGATTACCCACCCGAGCTGCGGTCCAGTCTGAACTGAAAACACCCGTATCCAATTTCGCTATCAAAGCACTTAAATTGGCGGGATGGTTTTTAAAACCATACTCATCTTTAATCTTTTTGATAAATGTTTTGCGGGTAATTTGCGAACGGCTGTCTTTAGCCACTTTCATTTCCAGATCAGCTTTCAACTCTTCAAAAGCGGCCAATGACTTGTGATCTATCCGCTTGATGATGTGCCATCCAAACCGACTTTTTACTGGCTCACTGATTTCACCATTTTCATTGAGGGCAAATGCAGCATCTTCAAATTCTTCTACCATTTTTCCTGCTCCGAACCAGGGTAGTTCTCCGCCAGCAGTCGAGGTTGAGCCGTCGTCGCTGTATTTCAGTGCCATTTGTGCGAAATCAGCACCATCCAGCAGTTCGGAATAAATTTCTCTTACCTGCTTTTCGGCCAGTTGTTTTCTTTCGTCAGAATCACCTTCACTGCTTCTGATCATAATATGTGCGGCTTTCATTTCTCCGCGATTTTTCCGACGGTCTTCCACTTTAATGATGTGATAGCCAAATCGGGTACGTACGGGTTCGGAAATCTGGCCCACCGGGGTTTTGTAGGCTGCCGATTCAAAAGGATAGACCATTTTAAGTGCAGAAAAATAGCCCAGACTTCCACCGTTATCTTTTGCCGAAGGGTCGTCAGACTGCAGTCGCGCAAGCCCTGCGAAATCTTTTCCCGACAGTGCCTGTTTTCGGATGGCGTTGATTTTATTCCAGGCTCTGAGGGTGTCGGCAGGAACGGCGTTGGCTGGCACGTTGATCAGGATATGGCTTGCTTCTACCTCTTCACTACTGCGTTCGTATGCCTCGCGAACCAGGGCTTCGTTCTGGTTGTTGTCGGTGAGGTAAGGTCGTGCCAGTTGATCGCGGTAACCTTTTAATTCGGTGATAAACTTCTGAACTGAATCAAGACCCAAATATTCTGCTTCTTTTACTTTGAGTTTGAAGTTGATAAACAGCTCCATATACTCATTCAGCGCTTCTGGACTCACATCAGCGTCTCGGTTGTTCTTTTTAAAAATGCTCTCAAATTCCGCTTTGGTAATTTTATCGTGGTCGATGGTGAGAATAATGTTGCTATCCTGTGCAACCGAGATTAAAAAAAATACAGAAAGAAATAGCGTTACAACAATCTTCATCATTTTTATCGGGTTGAATTTTACTAACAGTCAAAGGTCAAAAATACTTTTTTCATCCAATCTACCGCAGGCTGTAATTAGGTGCTTCGCGGGTAATGGTGACATGGTGTGGATGGCTTTCGGTAACTCCGGCGTTAGTGATACGAATAAACTTTGCGTTTTGCAATTTTTCGATCGATTCGGCACCGCAATATCCCATGCCTGCCCGCAGTCCTCCAATAAGCTGATACATCACTTCAAGCACCGAGCCTTTGTATGGCACACGGCCCGAGATGCCTTCAGGAACCAGTTTGCTGGCATCTTCTTCGGCCGCTTGAAAGTAGCGGTCTTTGGAGCCTCTTTGCATGGCTTCGATAGAGCCCATGCCGCGGTAGGCTTTAAACTTGCGACCTTCATAGATAATGGTTTCCCCCGGTGATTCCTCCACTCCGGCAAACAACGAACCGAGCATCACCGTGCTGGCTCCGGCTGCGAGCGCTTTCACAATGTCACCAGTATAGCGAATTCCGCCATCGGCAATAACAGGCACACCGGTTCCTTTCAATGCTTCTGCTACTTCCATAACGGCAGTGAATTGTGGGACACCAACGCCGGCTATCACCCGGGTGGTACAAATCGACCCTGGGCCGATGCCAACTTTCACGGCATTTGCACCGGCATCTACGAGGAACCTCGCCGCTTCGGCAGTGGCCACATTTCCAACCACCAGTTCGATGTCGGGGTGATTTTTTCGAATGGCTTTAATTTGATCTACCACGCCTTTGGTATGTCCGTGGGCCGTATCCACCACTAAGGCATCCACACCGGCATTGATCAGCGCAGCAGCCCGCTCGAGCGTTTCGACTGCAACTCCAACTGCTGCTGCTACGCGCAAGCGACCAAACTGGTCCTTTACCGAATTGGGGTGCTTTTTTAGCTTGATGATATCGCGGTAAGTAATTAGCCCCACCAGTCTATAATTTTCATCGACCACCGGAAGCTTTTCGATTTTAAATTCCTGAAGAATTTCTTCGGCCCTACCGAGATCGACACCTTCGGACGCCGTAACCAAGTTGTCGTGGGTCATCACTTTGCTCACCGGCTTGGTCATGTCCTTTTCGAAGCGCAAATCGCGGTTTGTGAGGATGCCTTTAAGCGTATTATTCTCGTCAACAATGGGAATTCCACCGATGCTATTTTCGGCCATAATTTTCAGTGCATCACCGACCACGGCATCTTTTCGCATGGTGATTGGATCGAGGATCAATCCGCTTTCCGACCGCTTTACTTTCCTCACTTCCAGCGCCTGACGCTCAATACTCATGTTTTTGTGAATAACGCCTATACCTCCCTGCTGCGCCATGGCAATAGCCATTTCAGACTCAGTGACGGTGTCCATCGCAGCCGAAACGACGGGCGTTTTAAGATCAATATTACTGCTGAATTTGCTATGGGTCTGAACTTCGCGCGGCTGAATTTCAGAATAAGCAGGAATGAGCAGAACGTCGTCATAGGTGAGACCTTCTCCTATGATTTTGGAAGATGCTTTTGACATGCCTGTGGAATTGAATGGGTGTCCAGTAAATTCTCGCAAAAGTAACAAAAGATGACGGGCTTTCGGCAATCAATTACCTGCGTTTAACAAGATAACCGATCCGGTTTCTTCAATGGTCTGTCCGTTTCCAGCAGTAAATGAAATAACATAAACATAAGCCCCTTCGGAAGCGACCGATCCGTTGTAACTACCATCCCATCCGGTATGAATATCGTGCGACTCAAATACGAGTTTACCCCAACGGTTAAAAATCTGCATTTGATAGCGATCAAAATCGATATATCCCGCCACAGGTTTAAAAATATTGTTCAATCCGCCAATTACCAGCGCATTTGGAATCCAAAGCAGCGGCAACTGCACAGCGCACGAAACATTGGAGCGCACCGTATCGGAAATATTGAATTCGTTTAGGTTTTCATGTGCTTCAATATAATAACAAAACTCTCCGTGGTTGTCTATCATATCAAAGACATTGTCTTCATAATATCCGCCAAAGAGCGTGAAAAGCGGTTCAAATACGCCATCGCGGCCTAACGCTCTGTAAATTCGGTATTGGGATACGCCGCCATTCCACGTTCCATACGAGTTCCATTGCAGTTTGCTGAGAAAGTTCTCATTGTCTTCGCTGGCAATTAACAGCAAGTTGTGCGAAGTGTTGCTGTAGTCAAAAAAGTTTTGACAAAAATCGGTGGCGTGCACGCGATACTGATAGACAATTTCATCGGGCAACACGTCGGAATCGGTATATAGGTATTCGTTTGGATTGTCGGATGGCATCATCATGCCGATTTCTTCAAATTCACTGTCGTTCTCTGATTTTCTTTCTAAACGGTATACCATTCCGACGGCGTTATCATCGGCCAATAAATTCACTTCAATTTGATTGTCGGGGTTAACACTTACCCGATTGAGATATAAATATGCCGGTGTTTGCGGATAAGTGACGTTGAGACAAAAGGTATTGGAAACAGATGGGCGCTGATCACCTTGCGAGTAGGCAATTACGCGAAAGCAATAATCAGAAAAGGGATTGACCGAAGTGGAGTAAACAAAATTTCCGGGACTATTGGTATGCAATATTTCGAACGGACCACCATTTTCTGAAGCTTGCACTTCATACATCAGTGCCCCCTCTTCCCAACCAATATAAGGCGTCCAGCTCAGGTCTACTTTCTGATCGCACTCGCGTAGCTGCACGTCCAGATACATGGACTCGTGTGCAGTATTAAAAGACTCGTCGTTGCCACATGCGTCGTAGCCAATAACCAGGTATTGTCGTGGCTGCGAAGGCGTCACCGTATGCAAAAAAGAGGTGTTAGGTGACGGCAGATTTCCAATATTGACGTAGTTGCCAGTTGTATTGTCTTGAACGATATACCCTTGGGTATCGCTTTGGGGGCTGGGATACCAGTGAATAATAATATGTCCGGTGATACTATCGATGGTTACGGTTTCAATAACTGGCGGCGTTGGGCCAGTGCCGTCGGTGAGCATGTCGCCATCGACCGTTGAAACGGAAGTACAAATTTGGCTGTCTGAATAACTGATGCGGTAGTTGATGTTTTGTGGTGGATCATAACAAAACAACCCGCCCTGCACGGTGTCTATATACGCATCGGTGCCGATTGGTGTCTGTCCGGTTAGCACCCAGTTTCCCGGGCCGTATTCGATATATATCTCATAGGTTCCGTCAGCTCCCTCGGGAAATGAATCGTAAGGTTCGTTCCATGATAAAAATGCCAGCGCTCCGGCATTTCCGGCGGTGACCTCCAGCATCATGGTGTGGACAGGCAGAGATTGCTCCGACTCAGCGTTTCCGTTATCGGTTCTAACGCTCACAGAATAAGTTCGCGAAAAATCCTGTGCATCGGCCCCGAGGTGAACAAAGGTTGTGGTGTTGTAATCGGTTATTTCTGCCAGTTCGAGTGGATCGCCGGTAGCCAGATCGATTACGTATACCGCATAACTGTAAAATTCTCCATCCGGATTTGCTGGTTGCTCCCAACCCAGGGTCACTTGGCCGGTTGCGCCAACTGAAGCACATACATAATTGGGCGGTTCTACTGCATAACTCGCTGAGGTGCAAATCCAAAAAAAGAGAATGAAAAGCTGGCCGAATCTTTCGGTTAATTCAGGCAAGAGACTGGTTATTAAATTCAGTTTCAAAACGAATGCGCTTCTTTAATATTATCTGACGCTGGATTCGTCACAGGTTGCAGGATTACACAAAGTTAAAACGACTATGAGAACTAATACCTGACTTTGCCAAATTAAATTCGGCAATTATTTGCTCCACAATTTCGGCCGCGGGAAGAATTTCATCTATCAATCCCGAAACCTGTCCGATTTCCAACTCACCTTCGTCAAGATCTCCCTCGAACATGCCTTTTTTTGCACGTCCGCGTCCAAGCAGTTTTATCAATTCATCCTTGGTAGCACAACTTGCATAAGCTTCCTGCACTTGTTGATAAAAACTATTTTTAATCAACCTCACTGGAGCCAGTTCTTTTAGTGTTAGGTGCGTATCGCCCTCGTGGGTAGCTAACACGGTGTTTTTAAAGTTCTGATGAGCAGAGGATTCGTGCGAAGCAACAAAGCGCGACCCAACCTGAACGCCATCTGCTCCCAAAACCATAGCCGCAAGCATGGCCTCACCAGTTGCAATTCCGCCGGCGGCAATCAGCGGACAGGAAACCGCACGTCTGATCATTGGAATCAGGCACAAGGTGGTTGTTTCATCGCGGCCATTATGTCCACCTGCCTCAAAACCTTCGGCAACAACAACATCTACTCCTGCCTCTTCCGCTTTCTGCGCAAACTTAACGCTCGACACCACGTGAACCACGGTGATGCCCTCCTTTTGCAAAGTCTCTGTCCAGGTTTTTGGATTTCCCGCGGATGTGAATACAATAGGAACCCGCTCGGAAACAATGGTTTCGATGTGATCTTCAATATTGGGATACATCAGCGGAACATTCACAGCAAAGGGCTTAGTCGTGGCTGCCTTACATTTTTTTACATGTGTTTTAAGCACGTCGGGATACATCGAACCCGATCCGATAACTCCTAAGCCTCCGGCATTACTCACTGCACTGGCCAGTTCCCAACCCGAACACCAGATCATGCCGGCTTGTATGAGCGGATATTTGATTTGGAAGCGTTTGACCAATGGGTTCATAAGGACAATAATTTTCGCTGCGAATTTAGTCAAAATTAAGGAGGGGAATTGTGAAAATGAGCCGTGACAAGGCTTAGCCCTATTCTATTTGCAGTTAATATAAGCAGGTAAAAAGATTAGTTTTATATTTGCTACTTAATAAGCCGACAAAACACATTAACCTAATCAAGAAAGTTATACTTTAGTTACCCATGAGAAACATTGTACTTCTTTCACTCCTTCTATTCATAAGTAGCTTATCTTATGGGCAATACCAATGGGAAATCGGTGCGAAAGCTGGTGTAGCCAACTATTTGGGCGATATCGGTGGGTATCACCACGAGCGACGGGACGGCCCTTTGGATATGCGATTTGAGCAAACCAACTGGACACTCGGTGCCTACACGCGGTATCATTTAAGCAGAACATTTTCTTTTCAGGCCGAGTTTAATGCTGCCCGAATTCGCGGTGCGGACTACCTTTCCTCTAACCCGGCACGAATGGCGCGTAACCTGAGTTTTAGAAATATGGTTCTGGAACTGGGCATCCGTCCTGAAGTGACCATTTTCTACAATAACGATGTGGGAGGGAGAGGTTATTACAACCCCGATTTCAGATTGTATGCCTTTGTCGGAATTGCCGGAATTTACCACAATCCACAGGGCTCGCTGGATGGAAAAGATTGGGTAGATCTCGCTGAGCTCAATACCGAGGGTCGCAATCAGCCGTACAGTAAGTTTTCTGCCGCAGTTCCTCTCGGATTGGGATTGTACTTCACACACAAACGCAACCACCGTTTTGGTTGGGAAATAGGCTGGCGCACCACATTTACTGACTATCTGGATGATGTATCTGACCGTTATGGCGATCCGGCAAACATGTCAGAAACCGCAGCAGCTTTCTCCAACCGATCGTCATTGGCTCACATTAATGAAGTTAATGCTCAAGCCATTGCTGATGGACTTAATCCGGTGAATGCCGAAAGTTTTGAAATCAGTAGCCGAACGGGTGAGAACATTCACGGCGAACTAATCGAAACCCATGGTGTGGCTCAAAAACGCGGCGATCCCACCCGAAATGATAGCTACATTTTTACCCAATTTTCATACGGATATGTAATAAAGGGTAGAAGTAATTTTTCGCGGTCAAACTCGTGGATCAAACGCAAACGAAACGTTGCCAGGAGAACTCGGGCCAAATTCTAAGAGTTTAAATATTGATAGACAAACCAAAACCCGTTCTTACCGACGGGTTTTTTTTGTTGCAGAAAATTCGGATTTGAATAATGGCCGGCACTGGTTCCATAGGACCCTTGTGACTGTCAACTACCGTAAACCACTGTACCAATTGGGCTGAAGGCTCATTGTGCCGAAAAAGACGGATTATGATGTTCTGGAGAAACGAAATGGCAGACAACATTCCAGCTCGCTTAAGCTTTGACAGAAGTCAAAATTAATTTTGCGAAAAGCCCCGATGAGGTTATCCGGTAATCAGTCCGTAGCGCTCGTCTAGATCTTGTTTTGAAACGATATCGTTGAGTGTGGGCAGTAAGTGATAGCTCATTTGCGCATTTTGCAGATCGAGCAAGGTGTCGAGCAACATATCGGGGTTGTTCCAGGTTTTGTCTTGAAAGAGAAAATCCTGCAATACTTTCAAACCAATCAGATAGTAACCACCATCGGTAGCCGGGCCCAATACACAGTCCACGTTTTTTAGTGCCTCAAACGCCTCCTCCACTAATCGGTTCGAGAGTTCGATGCAGTCGGAGCCGAGAATAACCACGTGCTCATAGCCTTCATCAAATGCAGATTTCATGGCGTTGTGCATCTTTTCGCCATAATCTTGTCCTTCTTGTAATTTTTTGGAAAATTTAAAATAGTCGAGGATATCAAACTCTTCGAGACAATCGGAATAAAACACCTGTTTATCAGCACTCACATCGTGAGCCACTTTATGGGTGTGCTCCAACAGTTGCAAGTAAACCTGTAGGGCCCGCTCATCGCCAATTTCTCTTGCCAATTTAGTTTTCACCTTACCTGGGATGGGGTTCTTGGCAAATATGATTATGAGATTTTTGCTGTTCATCACTGTTGGTTATAGATTGATAGCTGTTACAATAATATGGTCTTTTTGTACTATGCCAAAACTATTGGTCTGAATTTTATCCCGCAGCGATTGTTCATTAGGTTCACAAACAAAAAAAGACGGCGCACGCGCCGTCTTTCAAAAGTGTGTTAATGAAAACTACCTCAAATAGTATAATTCAATTCACAACACAATTTTTAAATCGTATGGATTATCCTCTTCTATTGGGATCTGGGTTTTCTGTTTTCTGTCCTCCTTGTCCGCTGATTCCAACACCGTCATCGGTTGAGTATGTATACTCCTGTGCTGGGGGGGTAGGATTGTCGATTGCAATATTAGCAGTTCCGAAAGTGATGGCGATGAAAAAAGCGATTAAAGAAGTCATATCTGTACGGTTTTAAGTGATGAATTTGTTCCTGTTAATTTCTAAGACGTAACAAAGATGAATCGTTGGCAGTGTAAATAATTGGAAGAAATAGTTCTTTTCAGACATCGTTAAGCATCCCAAAAAAAATATTTCTCCTATTAATACTTGACAAATAGAAAACAAATACTTAATTTTACAGACATCGATCACTATGAAAAAGGCCAATATATATCAAGAATTAAGAGAGGTACTGTCGCGACTCAAGCCATTTGAAGCGGAAGTGGCGGGCAATTACCTTGTGGCCTTCGATCGTAATAAAAGGGTGAAAGACAACAAATCTTATCAGGTCTTTCACTTGGTTCACGGGAACCCTGAGTTGACGTATGAAGAGTTGAAATCAATGATTAGTCCTGAGCTCAACAAATACGATTTCAATAAATTTCTGATTCGCCTGCGCAACAAAATTTTTGACTCTCTTTTGCTAGACCTAAACATTAACCGGAAAAACAGCTATAGCGACTGGTTTAGGGTTCGACAAGAGTGTACAAAAAACTGGGTGCTGATTATGAACTTGCTGGGCCGGGGTAACGAAGTCTCTGCCATGCAATTGCTCAACGAGCAAATTAGAAAATGCCGTGAGTACGAATTGTTCGATTTGCTGGCGATTGCTTTGCGAATCAAACTAAACCAGATTGGCCTTTCACATGGTGAGTCAAAGTTTAATGAGATATTGCCTGTGCTTGCGGATGCCGAAAGCGCGCGCAACGCTATTTATCGAGCCGATGAATGGAACACCCGCTATTACATGGTTGTTGACCGCAAGTCGGGCCAAAACGAGCAGGTGGGTGTATTAATGGAAGCACTTTCTGAGCTACAGGATCTTTATGAGCAAACTGGAGCAGCCGTGGTTGGCCAATACTCCTACTATTTCGAAATGGAGTATCACCAGACAATGGGAGAATACCTGCAGGTGCGCGAAGCAGGAAAAAAGCTTGTTGATCTGATCCAAACGCGTCCAGCGTTGAGATCTGAATTTCGTTTATCAGGTGCATACGCCAACCTGGCATTTAACGATGTAATGCTCCATGACTTTAATGAAGCGCAGCAAAATATTGAACGCAGCTTTAAAGGAGCTGGACTGGGTAGCTACAACCACGTTGTCATCACTACACTCAAGGCACAGGTTCATTATTTTAAAGGAGAGTTTGATCTATCGCGTGAAACGGCTGATAGTATGTTGGGCTCAGATTTGGTTAAGGTAGCGCCCTACGAAAAATGCAAGCTACTGTATCTAAAAGGATGCGTGCTCTTTAATCAACAACAGTTTTTTAAGGCCTATCACCTGTTCAACAGCGAAAACATACTGATGGACAGCGACCCCGAAGGCTGGAATGTTGGAATTCGGTTAATGTGCATTCTTAGCCTTATTGAAATGCAACTCGACGATCTGGCAGATTTATCTATCGAATCGCTGCGAAAGCACATGAGCCGCACCAGCGACGAACGCAATTTTTCCGCACGCGATAAAAGCATTTTGAAAATATTGCGCAGTTTGGAACGAAACAGCTTTGATTTTGGATTGACCTATTTCAAAAATCAGGATTTGTTTCTCGAGCTGCAAAGTGACCATCCCGATCTCGGCTGGAAAATCAAGAGTCACGAACACGTGGTTTTCCACGATTGGTTCGAAGCGAAACTGGCCGAAAAACATTACCGTTTTAGAATTCCCGAAAGAATTGTTTTGCAAACAGCTGATAGTAACGAATTGTAACGCATATGAAAAGTGTTCTTCTCATCGACAAAGATCCGATTGACAGTGGCCAAATTACGCGCTACTTCACATCCGGCGACGTACAGGTAGGTATTACTCATATTTCTTCATTGGATGAGGTAGAAGATTACCTTAAAAAACACGCGCATGGTCCTGCTTTCCGCCTCAATTTACCTTCATTGATTATACTCGATGTGGAATTTCCGGATACAATCCAAGGGCTCGAAATTTTGAAACAGATCAACAACATTCGTCATTTTGCTGATATTCCTGTTTTCATTTTCACGAACAACTTCAATAAGAATACGGTGGCAAACTGCTATGTCAGAGGTGCCAATGGATACTTCCTCAAGCCAAAAGAACACATTAATTTTTTGGGTGCAATCAAAGCGCTGTCGGAAAGATGGCAGACTATTATTCAGAGAGGTTTTGGTTATAATTACAAGGCTGTCTAAAAATGTTTCGTTCAGCTGCACCAACAGAAAAGGGAGCCATCGGCTCCCTTTTTTGTATTCAACAATATGTTTAACACCCATTAATTATAGTCGGGCAGGAATGAATAATCCCTGCTATACTTTAGCATTTGTTCAACAAAATCATCAGGATACTCTACTTTAACATCTGTAATAGAACCATCCTCAGCCACAACTGGCACTAATCGCGGATTGATAAATCCACCGTAAGGTGCCGTTCCCAATTCGGCCGAGCGTCTCAAAACCTCTTCGTGTAATTCGCGATTTACCTTAACACCATAATTTTCCACCAGTTTTTCAGCCGCATCGTAGTCTCCCTGCGATTTAATGCGCTGAACTTCTCTCAGCAATTCGCTAAACAGCTCCCGAAGCCTTTCATAATCCTGGATATCGTAATAGGTGTTTCCGTCTCGCTTCACTTCTACGATCACATTATCGGGTGCCCCTTTTTCAAATACCCAGTGGGATACCCATGCGCGGTTACGCATGTGCGCCTCTTCGATATCAGCACCAAGCTCGAGTCGGCGAAGCTGCGCCATTAATCCGTTTCGAATGTAATTATCGTATTCTGCTTTGCCCACATCGAGTGTCTCCATGAGCCCGAGTTCAACCATTTTCGGATCCATAATAAAATACAACGCCAACAGATCGGCTCGTCCTTCTTCAATGGTTGAAGCATAACTCTTGATGGTTTCGTTTGGGGTTCCCACGCCTTCTTCAAGCTGCCCTGAAGCATGCCCTACCACCTCGTGCAAGGCAGTGTGTAAATCGCCGGCAAGTGCGCCGTATTTCTTTACCCGCTCAATTTCTTCTTCATCGTGGCCAAATGCATCGATCATTCCCGGACCCGAGGCTTTGTCATAACCTTCCAGGATATTTCCAAGACTCACTGACTTTGATCCATGAATGGTTCGTATCCAGTTGGAATTGGGCAGGTTTACGCCAATTGGGGTGGAAGGAGAAGCATCTCCGGCTTCACCGACCACGTTTACTACGTTGTAGATGATACCGACCACCTCATCTTTTTTATGCTCTTCCATAAAGGGAGCGTTCTCTTCGAACCACTGTGCACTTTCCATGAGCTTCTGCATTCTTTTAGAAGCTTCAAAGTCTCTAATCTGAACGATGTTCTCGAATGATCCTTTATAACCCAGCGGATCGTTATACACCTCAACAAAACCGTTGATGTAGTCAATGTCGCCTTCGGAAGCTTTTACCCAAGCAATGTTGTAGAGATCCCAGACTTTCAAATCTCCTGTTTCGTAGTATTCGATAAGCTTTCGCAGTGCAGAAGCTTGCTTTGCGTTCTCGGCTACCTGCTCGGCCTTCTTCAGCCAGCCTACCACCTCGATTAATGCATCGGAATACATTCCACCAATTTTATACACTTGTTCTTCTATTTGTCCCGATTCGTTCTTGACCAATTTGGAATTCAAGCTGGTTTCAACCGGTGTTCTGGTGCCTCTCTCTGAAATTGATGCAAGAAATTCCTGCGCTTCTTCAGTGGTCATATCGGGGCTGTAGTAATTAACCGCCGAACCTTCGACCAATCCTTTTGACGGATTCTGTTCTACTTTTTTCTCATCAAAATTTGGATCAAAAATCGCGGTCATCACTTCGTCAGAGAATTCGGTTCCGGTGTTGGCCATCAACTCTTCGAAATACTCCCGACTAAACTCAGGCATAATCTTAGAATTGCTGTAATGGTGGTGAATTCCGTTAGAAAACCATATTCGCTTTAGATAGGTTTCAAAGCGATTCCAGCCGTTGGATTTTCGGTCACCTTCAAAACGCTGATAGATATTTTCCAAACCGCGTCGGATGGTCAGGTTGTGACGATAATTCTGGTCATACATAATATCGCGTCCGGCAAGTCCAGCCTGCACGAGATAATAAGCATACTCTTTTTGTTTGGGGGCAAGATTGTCCCAATTTGGAATCTGATACCGCAGGATTCTGAGATCTGCAAACTGATCGGTTTGCCAGGCAAAGCCGTTTTCATCCGGCTCGGACACATGAGCAGCTTCTTTACTGGGCTGCCAGTCATCATCGTCTAGCGTGTTTGTTGATTCTGATTTTTCATTTGCAGGCGAACATGACACAGCGAAAAAGAGCAGTGCCAACGCCCACAAAACAGGAGAATTTCTCATAACAATTTTGGTTTAAGGGTGTGAAAGGCACAAAAATAAAACTTCAGACGGGATGGTCACCATAATTGCTAGAATGACATGCCAATGGCGAAGGACGGAATGGGAAGAATGACATCCTGAACCTCGTTGCGATATAATTGTGGATTGGCATAAGGAATGTATAACAGCACCAATCCGGTTCTCAGAAAAAAACCTGCAGAAAATGGCTGAAGACGGTAGCCTGCCCGAGCAGTGATCCAATGGTTGGCTCCTTGGATAGAACTGGAATAGGTGGTACCGAGACTTAACTCAAAAAAATGATTTTGTGAACCGAACAAGTTATTGTACTCTATCGGAACAAACAACCACACCCTGTTTTCTTTTAGTGAAAAAGGATAAGGCAATATTCCAGCTCCTATTCTAATCGTTCCTTTGTAATGGTCGCTTTGAATCAAAACGCGGTCGTAATTGATTGAATAGATCAGCGCATTACCACCAAATTCAAAACTGAGGCTATTAATGGCAATAGGACGATTGTGGTCGGAATACTTCGCTGGTAGATGCGAACTCTGAGACATTGCAGTACTTCCGGATGCGATGACCGCGAAACATATAACCCATCGAGCGAATTGCATAGAGTCAAAAATACGATTTGTCCGAGTGCTCCTAATTGGTTTGGCAAAAGATGTTTCGGGAATTCAAACACAATTACTAACTTCAACAACCGACCATCAAACGATTAATCATGGAACTTCTAATTCAGGGATCCAGAGGTGAAGCAGTAATCACACTGAAAAAAATCCTCAACGAGATCGGGTATCGTTTAGAACCCAATGATTATTTCTGTGAGAAAACCACTATAGCTGTCACTGAATTTCAGAAATCCGCCAGTATTACTGCCGACGGAACGGTGGGAGACATCACCTGGGCATTTTTGTTGAACGTGCAGGAGCTCAAGGCCAGAAGCCGCGAACAGAGCAGCACCTGACTTATCACCCTTAGGGGTCCTTCTTCAACTAGAAATTCAAAAGCCACTTTTAACCAAGTGCTTTATTAACTTTGCGGAAATTCCAATTTTCATGATAAATCGCATTGTTAAAATCGCACTGTTCGTAATATTCACCGGCCTCACCGTATGGCAATTCTCTATCGGAAATATCGGAAATGGCATTATGCTAATTCTGCTGATCGGATTGGTTGTGCTCAGCATTTTCAAAGATGAACGCGTGTTGTGGGCATTTTTTCAGCTTCGAAGGCAAAAACCGGAAAAAGCACAGGTGGTTCTTTCAAAAATTAGCCGACCTGATTTGCTGATCGGTTCTCAGGAGGCCTATTATTATTATTTACTGGGTCTGGTTGAATCGCAACTCAACAGTTTAACAAAAGCAGAAAAGTATTTCCGCAAAGCGCTGAATATGGGGCTGAGGATGAAGCACGATCAGGCCATGGCTAAACTCAACCTGGCAGGAATTTGCATGACCAAACGCAAAAAGCGCGAAGCCACTACCCTTTTGGCCGAAGCCAAGAAACTAGACAAACACAAATTACTTGCTGACCAAATTAAGATGCTTCAGCAACAGCTCAAAAGAATTTAATGAATGACCCTGTTTTCCTTTAAGGAACACTGAATTAGAGCCCTTTGTTTCTTCGCAATTTCTGGCGTTGCGTTGCCGGCCCTGAAAGCTGTGGCTGATAGAGAAGAATAATTTCCATTCCCCCTTTGCCGTCGGTTGCTAAGTTAAATTCTGAAATGTTGAGATCGTAGGCAAAACCTACTTTCAGGTTAGAATACTCCACGTTTACCGCAAAGATCATAGCGTCCATCAACCGATGATACACCCCTACCCCAAATGCCATGTGGTTTTTGTAATTGGTAAAAGCCGTGCGATCGGTCAGGTCAAAGCTCACATCCAATCCACCGGTTAGGAAGAAGTTGGGACCTTGGTGCATGACCATAACATTAGGACGAAAAGTGGTGGAGCGGGAATCGCTGCCCAGATCAAATCCGGCCATATAGGCGAACTTGTGGAACAGGTGATCTGAATCTCCTATAATCGAAAGGTTCGGTCGATTGATGTGAAACAAAGCGGCACCCAAATAAAAACGTTGTTTTTCCTGGAAAGAATAATTCCACACCGCTCCTCCTCCAACACTGATATTGCCTTTAGAGAGTTTTCCGGTACGTGCGCCCTCGCCATTGGATCTTAATGGATCGAACATAAGGCCGTCCCACTGAATATCCCAAGTGGCATTGTCATAAGCCATGCTGCGCTGTACGAATCCAAAGTTCAACCCAAACGAAATGTAATGCGGTCGATTATAGGTGCTACCCAAATCTAGGCTATAGCTTAAGGAACCGTTGATATCGAGGTTCGAAAATCCATTGTTGCCAGATTTGTCATTATTAAAGTAAACCCCGAATCCGAGAAAGTTATCTCCCATTGCACGGGTTTGCACGGGCATATCGAAAGCCGCAGAAATGGTGGTGTAGGGCGATGACACAGAAGCCCACTGATTGCGATAAGTGGCTGATGCCCGTAAATCACCGCTAGTAACTCCGGCCATTGCCGGGTTCCACATAATCGGTGAGTAATAGAACTGTGAAAAATGCACATCACTTTGCCCCGATAGCAAACCAGATCCGGCAGTTAATATGCAAATTATCAAGAGTAGTTTTCTATTCATAAGCCTATCTTACCAGCGTTATATCTCCTTTTTTGATACTCGATGTACCGTCGGAGAAATGTGCTTCCAGGTAGTATCCAAATACCCCGGCATTTAACTCCCTGCCGTTCATGGTACCGTCCCACCCATCAATTTTTCTAGTACTGTTGGTTGAAAAAACCTCTTGTCCGTACCGGTTGTACACGATTAAATTCACTTTGGTAATATTATTTCCGTGAACGTAGAAAATGTCGTTTACACCATCACCATTTGGAGAAAATGTTGTGGGAACATCAGCAGTGTATACCACATCATTGATGTGCACGGTGAGGGTATCCGAGCCGCGGCAACCACCCGATTGCTCGTAAAACACAATAAAGTCAGTGGTTTCCTGCAGCGGAACTGTTGTTGTGGACGGACAATTAAAACAGAGTACGTCTTCATAGGGCTCCCACGAAAATTGACCGGTGCCGTTTCCACCGGTGGCCGAAACAACCGTTGTCGTTCCCTGCACAATGGTTTGATCGGGACCGGCATTCACCGAGGGTGAATTCACTACCGTAATTTGCTGGGTTACCGAATGCGAGGCACCCAACTGGTTGGTGACAGTTAGCGTAACATTAAAAGTGCCTGTTTGATCGAGGTAACATACTTCAGCCGGACTTTTTTCAGTAGAAGTTTCAGGCAAGGCCCCCTGGAAAGTCCAGAAGTAGGAAGTGTTGGCATTTACGCCGGTACTGGTATTATCAAAAGAGTAGCACTGTCCCAGACATACAATTGGAGGAAAGTCGAAACTGGCCACTGGGCCACAACTTCCGATAATGGTTATGAAATCAACAAAAGTACTGTCGTAGGTCTGGCCATCAATGGTAACCGAAAGGGTAACATCGTAGGTGCCTTCTGCAGAATAGCAAATCTGTGTTGGGTTTTGTGTGGAAGCAATTGCAGGGTCGCCCCCTTCAAAAACCCAAAACCAACTATCGGCGGTGCCGTTAATGGTCATATCCTGAAAGTCGATGCAATCACCCGGACAGGCGGCAATGCTCGATGCGCTGATATTCAGCTCTGGCTCAGTACCACTCGCACACTCCTCTACCGTAATATAGGCCGTTTCCACGAGTTGATCGTTTTGCGTGCCGTCGCTAACCATCAATGAAACTTCATAAACCCCGGGAGTTGAGTAGCAAATTCCCAATGGATTCTCTACGATTGAAGCCGGTGTATCTGCTCCTTCAAATACCCATGCAAAAATGGTAGCGCCACCGATGCTTTCGTTTGTAAAGTCGATGCAGTCACCCACACAAATAGTGGTTTCCGAAGCTGAAAATCCGGCTACCGGACCGGTACAATCATTAACCGTAATAAAATCGGGGATGGTGATTTCGTCGGTACCTTCGGCGTTGGTTACTGACAGTGTAACATCAAATGACCCTGCCGTTGAAAAGCAAATTCCGCCTGGGTTTTGATCGGTTGATGCGGGAGTATCTGCCCCGGTAAATGTCCAGCTCCAGTCGGTAATGTCTTCGCCCAAGCTCAAGTCAGAAAAATCCACACAGTCGCCAACACAAATATTCTGAAGGTTTGCCGTGAAGTTAGCAACTGGTGGTCCAGCACATTCCTCAACGGTAATATAATTAGTGAGCGTCAGTTCATCTGTTGCGTCGGGGCTTTCTATCGCGAGCGTCACCGAATACTGACCCGGTGTGGTATAGCAAATTCCCAAAGGATTTTGTTCAGTTGAAGTGGCTGTTTCTGCGCCGGTAAATGTCCAGTTCCATGCGTTTATATCATCACCCAAGCTTAAATCAGTAAAGTCAACGCAATCGCCGGCGCAGACCGTAGTAGCATTCGCTTCGAAATCTGCGGTAACCTCTGCTTCAGCGCCCGAGGTCAACGTTATATCATCAATTGCAACCGACAGTTGAACAGCGAGACCGCCACCAATTGGATCTAAGTTGATCCAACGAAAACCAATTTTAACATCAGGATTATTATTGGCGCTTGCCGGCAGAGCCGTAGAATATGAAGCCCAAGTTCCCTGTGGTAAGCAATTTGTCGGCGTTTGCGGTAATACCCCAATATCCAGCCAATCGGTTCCGTCGAAATATTGCAAAATGCAGATATCGTTGGCAGTTCCACCGGCCATATAAAGAAAGGACAGCTCAATTTCACTTTGTCCTGAACAATCAATGGTAGGTGTTTCCACTCTGGTGTCGGTATTGGTTACTCCGAGGCCACTTGTGGAATAGGACGCACCCATATCTCCAAAAACGTTGACTCCAATGCCAATGTGAAGGGTTTTATTGGTCAATGTTGCGTCAATTTCACAACCATCACCACAGGCTCCCTCGCCCATTCCGGCTTCCAACGCGCTCACATACCAAGTGTTACCTTGGGCACTATTGGCGGTAGGATCGGGATTATTCCAAAAGGTCCAGTTTCCATTAGCAGACGTAAAGTCAGCGATGACTTCGGAGACGGCGCAATTGTCGGTGCCAAAGTCTTCCGACCAAAACACCTGACCAAATCCACCATTAAACAGAAATACAAGTACTACTACTAAGCTTAATCTATACATCGAAAGTGCTTATAATTATCTATTGCACACTTAATTAACAAGTTAATAACTTCTTTCTCAACAAATTTAGAAGTCGCCAATTTAAGGAATTACCACATACAGTTGAAATTTTTGTCAGGTAAAATGTGACTACTAAGCGCTTTTAAATTTTGGTGTTCTCGAAAACAACCATGTTAATAGTTGTTAATCAATAAAGTCTGAGCAGACCAACCTTAAAAAATGACTGGTATTATAATCAAAGATGTAGTCATATCGATCTGGCCCGTCAAAGATGACTTGGAAGGAATTCCACACAATCTCTGAAACCCACAGCCAAATGCCATCGTATTTTAAGGGAACCCAATCGGGGCAAAATATTTAAAGAACCGGGAAATGGAGAAAGCGAAGAGAAAAGTGATGATTAGTTATGAGAAACTTCCGGAACCAGTTAGAGTGGAGCTAAAGCGGAAGTATCCCGACGGATTTCAACAGCACCTTCAAACAGTGAGTGATCACAAGGGACAAATCATACACGTATTAAAACACGAAACGCCCGACAGCAGCTACCTGATAAAAATGGAAAACTACAAGGCGCATATTGCTAACTTTCTGAGCGAGCGAGAAAGTAAGGATTTGGAGATTTAAAAAATCATCCCCAACGATAAACGTTCGGACGGAATCGACGAACTTGACATTACGATCGATATTTTCCTAACTTTGCTATTGTGCAAACGGGAAAATTTCGAATCAACATGAAAAACTATACCTTACTATTTTCTTTTATTGGTCTGACGCATTTCGCCATCAGTCAACCAACGCTGAATGAAGATGTGTTTTATCAGCTCGGCCAACAAGTAATTGGGTTTGATGTAGCCACCGACAATATTAACGATGGACCAGACGGCGTCAACCAACTTTGGGACTTTAGTGGTCTTTCTACAATAGGTGAATCAAATGTGTGGGGCGGAACCATTCAGGATCCGGCTGCTTTAAATGACTTTGATCTTTTTTCGGGAGCTAATCTGGCAATGGTACTCAACAACGGAACCATCCGCTATTGGAAGAACGACGAGAGTGGACTTAGCGCAATGGGTCAGGGAGGAGACAACAACATTCTGGCATTAGACAACGATCATCTGATGTTGACCTATCCTTTTACCTACGGCTCTCAATTCTCAGACGAATCGACCGGCAACCTATATGGCTCATGCCATGATTTTGTATGGCAAAGTACTACTGAAACACACGGTGTTGGATACGGCACACTGCTTCTGCCATCCGGTACTTTTGAAAATGTTTTGAAAATCCGTCGGGTTTCATTTACCTCAAGGGTCAACGAGAGTCTGGGGTACGAACGCGAAAACAACATCATCGAACATTTCTGGTACCAGCCGGGCACAAGCGGCCCGCTGCTGTATATGCGCTCGTGGAACAACAACGGATGTCCCGGTTCAAACGAAGGTGCCGAAGTGGTTTATACCGTACCGGCCACAACCGCTAATATTGCAGAGACCACACCGAGCGATTTCTCGTTTACCATTTTCCCCAATCCTGCCATGGGCGAAACCCACCTAAACGTTCGAACCAACCAAGCCGCAGAAGCGCAGCTTTGGATAAGCGATATGTTGGGTAAAAAAGTGCTGGAAATAGGCGAAAATGAATTGATCGAGCATTCACACCTATTTAAAATTAATCTTCGATCCCTACAGCCAGGCATGTATTTATTGAATATTAAAACCGACGATCAACATTATTCCGATCGACTGGTGGTGCATTAAACATCCATAAAGGGCCGGTTTTTTTTGTCATAAGCTTGGGAAATGCTATTTTTAATCCCAACCCGATAACCAATCATATGAAACTGGCAATAACCTTACTCGCATCCTTGCTGATCGCTGGCGTAGCACTAGGACAAAATAACGGTATTGAATTACCCGATTTTCAGGAACAAATCCGATTAAACACGCGGCATCTTCAGGACAGCATTCCGCTTTCCGCTACTTCGCGTTGTGCCGGTGCGCTCAACATCAATTACACCGACAAAAGGTTTTCGGGTGGATGCGCCGGAGTCCTCGAAAGAACTTATGTCATTAGCGATAATTGCAACAACAGCCGCCAAGCCGTTCAGTATATAACCCTAGTTGATGACACCCCTCCCGTTTTTGTTAGTGTTCCGGAAGATATTGTCCTCAAATCGCGCGATGAATATAAAAGTGCGCCGTCCATTCAGGTTAATGATGAATCAGGCAATTCGGTCATTCTGGAATTTGAAGAAGTTCCTGATTTTAGCGATGATGATTATGCGATAATTACGCGCATCTGGACGGCAACCGACCCGTGTGATAATGTGAGCGTATACAAATCAACCGTCACCATTCCGCGCGCCAATCCTCACATTGTGAATGAAGAATAGCCCTTTCCTGCCCAGTTGATCACCGACTCATAAAAAGTAACTTCCGGCCAGCACAGTTTTTTCATTCGCGTTCATTACCAATGGCTTATTTTTTCTACATTTGGTTGACCCTGAAAACAACAACCAATTTTAACCAAGGCCGTATATCAATCTTCACCCGTTCTACAATAATTCACTGTATGATGAAAAAATACACCACCTTTCTATTAGCATTTGTTTTCGTTCTGTTTATTCAAGGTACTTCCCATGCCCAAAACCTGATTGCAGAATATGAACTGACTGAAGACCTTCTTCCCTCAACACAAGCTCCGAACATTACCGCCTCAGCTCTATATGGAGGTCCAGGCATTGCCAATGTGGTCGTAGATGGCGGGGCTTTTGCCAACGGATGGAGCACCGGTTTAGAAATTGATGAAAGCAAGTGGTTTGGAATCGAAATTTCGGCCGATGCGGGATATGAAATAGCGGTGAGCGAAATTCACTTTGGATTCAGAAGCGCAGCTACCGGTCCGGCCCGACTCGAGGTGTACTGGAGCACAGACGGAATTATGGGCAACAGTTCCCGAGTGGATTCGGTGTATTTTAGCCGTGGGTTTGATTACACATCCAATCTTGAAGACCTGAATATTGTCATTCCCGAAGGTGAAACCATGCACCTGCGTTGGTACGCTTATGACGCAGTTAATCCGGCTGGAAATTTCCGCCTGACAGACACCTTCCCCATACGAATTGAGGGAACAGTAACAGAAACAGAGCCACCTACAACGATCAGCTTTAGTGCATCATCGGCGGTAGTGTTCGAAAATTCCGGCACTACCAACGTCAGTGTATCAATCGAAAACCCAACAGAGAACAGTGTATCTGCAGATGTCGTGCTCATCTCAGGGAATAGCGCTTCAATAAATGGTTTCACTAGCCAAACGGTCGTATTTCCTGCAGAAAGCACCACCGATCAAACAGTAACCCTTACCCTCACAGACGATGCCATTTGCGGAACTGGTGAGGAATTGATCTTTGAACTGCAAAATATTTCTGACAGCGCACAAGCTGGTATTCCAGCACAATTTACCCTAACCATTCTGGACGATGACCAACCCGACAACACCGCATACATCAATGATTTTGAATCTGACCATCTCTCCGAATGGTTTACAGTTGAGCCCGGTTCGTGGACCACATCATCCACCAATCCGATTTCAGGTTTGGTTTCGATGAAACACAATCTCACAGGAGTAGCGGGAGCCAGCAGTGCCGCTGTTTCTCTGAACGACATGGATCTGAATCTCGAAACCACCTGGAGCTTCCAGCTAAAAAACGGCTCATGGACGACTACCGACGCTAATCGGTTTTGGGTTTACCTGGCTGCCGACGATATTGATTTACTCCCCTCTTCCAACACTTCAGGTTATGCCGTAGGTGTAAATCTGGTCACCCACAACAAAAGATTAACGCTCTTTCGGATTGATGAAGGCACCGCCACACCAATGGTTGAGTCGGCATTTGAATGGAATGGTCAATACACCGTAGGAATAGAAATCAACCGAAGTCAACTCGGCGAATGGACGCTGCGGTACGACGAAGATGGCGGATTGGACAACCTGATTTCTGCCGGATCGGCCATTGACAATACCTATCTGAATGCAGCTTATTTCGGGCCTGGCTTTCAATTCACTCAAACCAGGGCAGGGCAATTTTGGGTAGATGACATCACGATTGCGCAGAACGCGTGTAGCGATACGTATTACTCACAAGCTTCGGGCGCTTTTACCGATGCAATCTGGAGTGATACCCCTGTTGGCGATGCCGTAAGTACAGCCATCAACCGCTACAACAGTTTTGTGATTCAAGATGGTCACGAAGTGAGTTGGCAAAACGACCATCAGATTTATCATCTGACCATTGAAAACGGCGCCACGCTAGCGCACGATGCCGAGGTTGGTGCAGCGCTGGATCTGGCTGGCAACTGGAGCAACGACGGCAGCTTTATCGCCGGAAATAGTAGGGTAGCATTTATCGATGCAGGAAACGGGCGCAGCATTTCGGGTAATAATCAGTTTTTCGATTTGGAAATTTCACTTTCTGGTGGCGCTGTTCAACTCAACAACGCTACGGATATTAACGGAACGCTGTTGTTGACAAGCGGAGAGTTGGATTTAAACAGCCATACTTTCACCTTGAAATCTGATGCCAACCACACAGCGGCCATAGGTCAGGTTAAAAATGGAACGATCAGCGGAAATGTAACCGTTGAACGATATATCCAGAATGGTGTAAACAGTTGGAGAAATATTGCCGCACCGGTAGACGGTGCTACATTGGAATCCTGGAACCAACATTTTACCACCACCGGATTTCCTGGCTCTGACTACCCCAACTGGCCATCCGCTGAAAATCGCTTTCCGAATATCAAATCATACGACGAAACCGATTTGGGCGATCGAGAGATTGGCTGGCGTGCCGCAACTCATATCACCAATAGCATAGCTCCCGGTCAGGGATTCTGGATGTACATTGGCGGATCGGAACTTCCAAATACAGTTGCCGTCACCGGATCTATTGTCACCGGCGACCACACGCTCAATCTCGATTACACGCCAAATCTAGGCGCTTATCACGATGGCTGGAATTTGATCGGAAACGTTTATGCTGCCACCATCGACTGGGATCACCCCGACTTTGAACGTAGCGGATTGGAAAACAGCATCTGGATCTGGAATCAGGATGTTCAACAATACGGATCGTACATCAACGGCATAAGCACCCATACAGTATCCAACGAAATTGCCCATTCACAGTCATTTTGGGTTCGGGCCGATGCCGAAAACCCAACGTTGACATTCCGCGAAAGCATCAAAACGGATCATAATGACGCTCCCTGGATTAAATCGCAAAATGAGTCGCAGGGTATTGTGCGGATTCAACTAACTGGTAATGGCTATCAGGATGAAACCGTACTGGTTATCAACGAAAACGCCAGCACCGGATACGAAGGCACACACGACGCAATGAAGTTTTTCAGCGACAACGAAGCCGTGCCAAGTCTGGCAACCGTAGTTACCCACCAAGATGAAACCCTCGATTTGGCCATCAATTCGTTTAACCTGAGTGCTGGAGAAAACGTGATGATACCATTAAAAACCCTGACTCAAGTCAACGGAACCTACACCTTAAGCATTACTGAGCTGAGTAACTTACCCTCGAGTGCTTGTATATATATCGAAGATTTATTTTCTGGTGAAGTGACGCTGATTGAAGAAGGCGCTTCGGCAACGATCAATCTCTCTGCCGAAGAAACCACTCCCCGCTTCATGATTCATGTTTCAGGTTCGATGATTACTGCCACAAACAACAACCTCTGTTTTGGTGGTGAAAGTGGCTGGTTGGCCGCTACTGGTTCTGGCACGGGGCCATGGACCTACACCTGGACCAACGACATGGATGAAGTTGTGCAGCTTTCAGAAAACAGTTATCAAACCGATACCCTAATTGGCGTTGCTGCCGGCAGCTATTATGTAACCGTAAACGGCAACGATGTGTGCGGCGCACGTGGTGAATACCTGACCATTGACCAACCCGAAGAAATTTCGGCAGCGGTCGATATCACTATTCCATTCTGCAATTTGGAGCCTTCGGGAGCTATTGTAGTATCGCTTGCCGGCGGAACTGATAGTTGGTTAATAGAATTGAATTCTGACAACGAAATCCTGAACGAAATAACTACTGACGGAAATCTGGTTCAGTTCGATGGGCTTTCAGCCGGAGATTATATCGTTAGCGCCAATAATGCTTGTGGCACGATCGAGATTCCGGTTGCACTCTATGACGATAAGGTTGTTGTAGCTGACTTTGACCTTTCGGAAAATGAGGTTTCGCTCGCCGAGGGTGGATCAATTATGGCGACCAACACTTCGCAAAACGCACTGCTCTATTTCTGGGAGATGGGTGACGGAACGGTTTATCAGACCACCAACATCAATCACAGTTATTCGGAACCGGGACAATACACCATTAACCTGTATAGCGCTAATGGATTCTGCGACGATATGATTTCCAAGTCAGTAACAGTAATTGACCATTCGGTGGGCATCAATAATGTTGTTGTTGAAGACGATCTGTTAACGGTGTGGTACGACGGTAATCAAATCAATATCCATCACAAACTGCAGGAGCAGGAGGTAGGCATTACGCTAACTAATTTGCTGGGTAAGACAATGGTACACTTGCGCGCTACCGGTAACGAAATTAACATCCCCATTAACGGAATGGGTTATGCTCCAGGAATTTACTTTGTAAATGTGGCGGCCGGCGATATTCAACAGACCCGAAAAATGGTACTGAACCGCTAAGCAACTTTCATCATAAAAAAAGAGCCTCATGTTTGGGGCTCTTTTTTCATTTGGCTTAGAATGGGTTGAATTACCAGTTAATCAGGTTATCACGAATCTCAAACAACTCTTCGCGGTTGTACTTGTTCTGAGCATCCATGCATAATATCATCAAATAGCGCAGGTTTTCTTCAGCAGAGTAGCCTTCCAATAGCACATCCTCTACTTCTTCTTCCTCCTCGGCATCTTCTCTTACTTCTAAATCTGATTGAATATTTAATTCAAAGGTTCCGTTTTCTTGCAGATGCTCGGCAGTAAGTCGCAATACTTTGGTGACGGTAGGATCTTCTGCCTCGATAAAGAATTCCCGCAATTGCAGCAGCAACTGAATTAACCTTTCTGATCCGGCACCGTTTTCATCTATTTCTTTCAGTATGTCCTGATTCAGTTTCTTTGCTTGTGGATTCAACTCTTTCATCGTTTCATTGTTTTGTGCAAATATAAAAAGCTATTCCGCGTTTACTTGTTTTTTTTCATCACCAGCTGCAACTGATCAGTTCTGACTTTCATCTTCATGTTACCAAACACCACCACGGCCATTTTACCATCGGTCTGCTCAACGGTTCCAACCGATCGGCCATCCGTTAGCCTCACCCTGTCGTCGGCCTCAATTGGCTGAGCAGTTGGTTTTTTTCTGCGCGATTTCTTTCCTGTAGTTTTTGTGTCGGTTTGCTTCACTGCCGCTTTCTGTTCCTTTTTCCAACGTTCATTGGCTGCATGATTAATCTGGCCGATCAGCTTTTTTCGATTTAGCCGGTCGTTCCATGCCGATAATAGCTCATCGTACTTTCGTCCCCACTCCAGCAACTGTTTATACAACTCTTTCTTCTGAGAAGCTCGAAATTCCAGCATTTCTTGTTTCTCGAGGGCTACTTTCTCCATTTGGCTTTTCAGCAACTCCCTTTCCAACAGAATGGCCTCGCGCTCATATTCCAGATTTTTGAGCTGAGATTGCAAATCCACCAAAACCTGATCAAGACGTAACTTACCGGCATCAACTTTTTTCTTTGCCAGATCGAGCACCTGGCGATCGAGGCCGATTTTTCGGGCCACTTCAAAAGTATAGGAACTTCCGGGCACATCGAGTTCTAACTGGTATTTCGGTTCAAGGGTGTCTTCGTCAAACAGCATACTGCCGTTGCGCAAGCCGTCCAAGTTTTGGGCGGCCACCTTAATATTTCCAAAGTGGGTGGTAATAATCCCCCATGGATTAAATTCAAGCAGGTGAATTAATATAGACTCTGCAATGGCTCCACCAAGATCGGGATCGCTACCTGTGCCAAACTCATCGAGCAACAACATTGATCGTGAATCGGCCACTCGCAAAAAATGTTTCATCTTTTTCAATCGCGAACTGTAGGTGCTGAGTTGGTGCTCTATGGATTGATCGTCGCCAATATCTACTAGCAATTGCGCAAATACCGGAATGATAGATGATTCGTGAACCGGAATTAGCATACCACTTTGCACCATCAGTTGCAACAGCCCAACGGTTTTGAGCGCCACTGATTTCCCACCAGCATTGGGGCCGCTGATGACAAGAATGGACTTATCCTTAGTTAGTTCCAGGTTGAGCGGAATCGTTTCCAGTCCTTCGCCCAGGTTTTTCTGCATCAGCACCGGGTGAAACCCCTGTCTGATCAACAAGTGATCGCCATTGAGATAAATATTGGGCTTCACGGCATTCAGTTTTCGAAATAATTTCGATTTGGCTTCGAGTAAATCAAAGTCAGCGAGAATTTGAAAATATTCGAGCAACAGCGGTCGGTGAATGGAAATATCCTTGGTTAGCTGACGCAGGATTCGGATTTCTTCTTTTTTCTCATCGGCCAGCGCACCCGAAAGTTCATTATTAATTCCTATCAGCTCCGAAGGTTCCACAAAAGCTGTATTTCCAGATTCAGAACTACCGTGAATGATGCCTTCCATTTTATTTTTGTGCTCGGCCACTACCGCAAAAACCCGCCGATTGTGGTAGACCGATTCCTGATAATCGCGCAGCCAGCCCAATTGGCGGAACTTGCGCAACAAGCCATCAAATATTTTGACAGACCGCTTTCTGAGGTCGTCGATGGTTTTGCGAATTTTCACCAAGTTTTTTGAAGCTGTTGACCTCACCTGCCCATTTTCCGTCAGCACACTTTCAATCATCATCCGCACCTGATCGTCGGGTTTGAGGTGCGCAACCATCTGTTGTAAAGCCGGAAAATCATTCATTTTCTGTACTCCTTTTATCAGATCGGTGGCCAGAATCACCAGTTCACACAATAGCATCAATTGTTTTCCGTCGAGTACAGCACCGCCAATACCGAGCATACTCAGCTCTTTTCCGGCTTCTACGTATCGAAAATCGGGAAACGCCAATCCGTGCAGTCTAATTTGATGGAATGCATCAGACTGCTCCAACATCGACATCACTTCTTCAAAATTGTCAGAAGGGCGCATGGCCAACGCTGCATCTCGCGAAACCTTTCCCGAACAATACCGAGCCACCTGTTCGCAGATGACATTAAACTCCAGCTTATCGAGCGTATTTTGTGGATATACCTGCACGTTGCAAAGCTATAGCATCTTATTCTTTCGGCTGGCCTTTGGCAACGACTTTTTCAATGGTTAGCCATTGTTGAAAAAATTTGTTGAAATAGTTTGCCTCTTAACCACCAAACGCGCTGTTATTTAAGTAAGTTAGCCTTATAAACCATCTAAAAATGACCGGAACCTTCAGAACAATGCACTCTCATCAGGAGGTAGAATTGCTTTCATACGTCCAAAATCTCACCGCAGCAAATAAGGACATAACGATTTATGTAGGCACCGACAGCCAGAATTATCACCTCAATACGCTTTATGTAAGCACGGTGGTTTTGCGCTATAAGAACAATGGAGCACACGTGCTGTATCACAAGGAAAAGGTTAAGAAAATCACTGATCGTTGGACCCGCTTGTGGGATGAACTTCAGCGCAGTATTTCACTGGTTGGATACTTACAAAATGAAGGGGGTATCAACGTAACGCAAATCGATTTGGACTATAACAGCGATCCGAAATATTTCTCGCACAAGCTGCTTCCTGCGGCCGAGGGGTATGTTCAGTCGCTGGGATACAACGTTAAAAGCAAACCCAATTTATTGATGGCTGCCTGGGCAGCCAATGTATTGTGTAACTAATGCCGGTGGTAAAGGTGAAAAATAATTGTAACCCCTTCGCGGATTAATCGTTAAGAGAGTCAACTGTGGTTTTATGGTGATTTTACCACAACTTTCCACGCTATGAAAGCGAAAAAGCCTCTGCCCCCCAGAGGCTTTTTTGATGGGCTATTGTCTGCGAACCGCTCGGTCATCGTTCTTCTTGATAAACAATGAATTGAGAAAGGACAGTAAAATACTGAAAAGTATGGCCCACCAAAAGTTGTCGACCTGAAAGCTGTTGAGTAAAAGATGAGTGAGCCAAATGATTATGGCATTGATTACCACCAGAAACAAACCCAGGGTAATAATGGTGGCAGGGATGGTGAGAAAAATAAGGATGGGGCGCACAAAAATATTGAGCAGAGAAATCACCAAAGCTACTCCGAGGGCATCCAGATAGTCGCCCACATGAACTCCAGGAAGAATCATTGCCAGCAGGTAGACAGCCACTCCGCTGATGATGAGATTAATTAAATATCGCGTCATTATTCTGGTTTTGTTTTAGGGAAAAAAGATACGAAATATTAGCAGGGCGTCACTCCACTAACTTTGCCGTGCAATACAAAAACAAATATCAGCACAACTTATTCTGCGTTCATTACTTTCATTTTACGGAATTATGACTAATTTTCGTTTTCAATATACGGCATGATGATTTCCAATAGCTTGGTAGATACCATTGAAAAAGAACAGATTGCAAACCTCACCTTCAAAGACACCGAAACAGTTGTTCAGAATCCGCTAGAGATCAAAAGACAACTGAGTGCGGCGCTTGTCTTGGGAAATTCGCAAAAACACAAAGTTCGACTTATCTTTGATTCTGATGCCGGACTAAAGATGGTGCATACCACCATTTGGGCGTTGGGCGAAGAACACGTGATTCTTAAAAAAGGAATTTCCATTCCTACTGATAAGATTATTGAGGTTCGTTTAATCTGACCGCATTTTTCTGAAACCGCGGTTTTTCATTTTTCACAAGCAAAAAACTTGCTTGTTGGTTCAATTGTTACCTTAGTTCAATTCAATCTGCAAAAATATGGCTGTTAAAGTTTTGGTAGTAGCCCGTAACGATAGCGAGTTAAAGCAATTAGAACGAAAGCTCACGCTTCATAAGTTTGAAGTTACCGGGTGTTTGTCAGACGATGAAGCGCTGAAGAAAATTCAGAAGACCGAAATCGATGCCTTGGTTTTGGCCAGTGAAATTCCGCTGGAAACGAAGGCAATATTCAAGCAGTTTAGTCGTGAGCAACGGCCAGAAATGGCAGTAATTGAGTCTACTGCTACTGCTGAAAATCTGGTAGATGAAATAGAAGCAGCACTGCTCGACACCAAAGATTAGATGAACATAAAAACAGCTATATTCCCGCGGAATGTAGTGCGAAATTTTGGTGTGACACACTTCCGGTTTTTCGGAATGTTCGGCGAATGCTTCTCTCCTTAATTCTCGTTACTTTTGTATCGTAATTGTTCGAGTATTTTGACATGAAAAGAAAGAAACTGGAATTGAATTGCTCAGATTGTGAAGCCCGCAGGGGCTCGGTTTTTTCAGGTCTATGTTCGCTCAAACTCGATCACCTGGATGAACAGAAGTCTGCAAACATCTATAAAAAAGGTCAAATTCTTTTTCATGAAGGAACTCGACCAATGGGTATTTTCTGCATCAACAAAGGCAAAGTAAAGATCTATCGGCTGGGCTCTGACGGCAAAGAGCAAATTATGACCATTGCCAGCAGTGGCGATGTGCTCGGATACAAAGCCATGCTCAGCGAAGAGAACTACTCTGTTTCGGGTGAAACCCTCGAAGACTGCAACATCTGCTTTATTCCGCGCACCAATTTTCTCGAAATCCTAGAGCAATCGCCCGAACTTTATCAACGGCTGCTCAAAAAGGTTTGTCAGGAAATGGGCCTGATGAATGAAAAAATGACCAATCTGGCCCAAAAATCCGTGCGCGAAAGAATGGCCCTAACACTGGTGATGCTGCATGACACATACGGCATGGATGCCGTGGATAATGGACCCGTAACGATCAACCTCACGCGCGAAGATTTGGCAAACATTGTCGGTACAGCAACCGAAACTTTAATCAGGCTGCTTCAGGACTTTAAACAAGAAGGATTGGTAAGAACAGAAGGTCGTAAAATCCTGATTGGTGACCCCGTAAAACTGGCACGAGTTGGTGGTCTGTACTAAACTTTTTGGGCCAAAAAAAAAGCCAATCAAACCAAAAATCGGCCAAAAGCCGATGGAATTCATTAAAAAAGTTGATTTTTATCAGTTCAGCGGCTGACACACATCATGTGATTAGCGGTTGAATTCAATTTTCTTTGTCTAACCCAAACCAATTTAAAATGAAGAACATTCTTGTACCAACCGATTTTTCTGACATCGCTTACGCTGCCGTTAAAACCGCTGCAGATATTGCCAGAAAAAAGAATGCATCTATCCGGCTGCTACACGTTTATGAGCGTCCTATTTACGGCTTTGTCGATATGTCTGTCGATCATCAGGAAAATCGAAAAATAAAAGAAGCCATTCACGAAAAATTCGATGCCCTGACCAATGACCCATATCTAGAAGGACTAAATGTTGCCACAAGTCTGGCTTGGGACGTACCCGTTTGGGAGGCCGTGGCCCACGAAGACTTTGCTAAACACGATTTAATCGTCATGGGAACTCATGGCGCGAGTGGATTTAAGGAAGTTTTTATCGGATCAAACGCCGAGAAAGTAGTCCGATCAAGCGAGATTCCCGTGCTTACCGTGCGAGAACACAACAAGATCTTTGCCCCAAAATCGATCGTATTCGCTTCTAACTTCTTTCGCGAAGTAGAACAAGCCTATATCGTGGTAAGACAGGTGCGAGACATGTTTAACACCTCCATCAAACTGTTGAAAATTAACACCCCGGGGAATTTCGAAGCCACCTGGTACAGCGAACGATTAATGAAAGAATTTGCCGAAACCGTTAAGCTTCAAGATTACACCCTGCACATTTACAACGATGAGAATGTGGAAAAAGGAATTTTAAACTTTTGCACGGCCGACAAGCCGGACATTGTAGCCATTGCCACCCATGGTAGAAAAGGCATTATGCATCTGATCAATGGCAGTATTGCCGAAAGTGTAGTGAACCGTTATCACATGCCGGTGCTGAGTATTAAACTTCCTGAAATCGAAAGTCCGGACGGGGTGCTTTTTCCTTATTAATCCAGAATATCGATGAGCAACCGCAAAATTTTAATACTGCTAAATGATGTTGCCGATGCAAAGAGCTGCACCCATTTTATTGTGCGGCTCTTTCGTAAATCCAGTTCGCTTGTTGTGGTAGCTTTTACCGAGGAGTCAAAAGTATCGCCCGAACAAAGAGAACACCTGGCCATCATGCTGCAGGATTCTTTGCGGAATCACCCCAATGTAAGGCTGATCGTTCGCACCGCCCACAAATTGTCGGAGGAAGATATTGCCCGCGAAAGTGAATATGCCGATATGATTGTGATGCCGGTATCGATGGACGAGAACATGAAGCGGAAACCCGCGTTATCGAAATCCGGTAGCAGGGTTTTGAAAAACGTTCCGGTGATGCTTGTCCCCGATTCCACACAAGACATCGACGAGGTGTTGATCACTTATGATGGAAGTAATCCAAACCTCAACGCGGTAAAGCAATTTTGCCAGATCATGGATTCGCTGTGTAGCGAATCTAATATCACCTTGTTGGAATTGAACCACGATATTTCTCGATTCTTACCTGAAGAGGAAAAGCTGCTCATCGAATACTTGAAAGGACATTGCAAAAATTTGGGGGTATATAAAGCCTCTGAAGAATCTCCCGAAGAAATCCTTGAACACATCAATTGCAGTCCAAACGCGATGGTGGTTACCGGAACACTGGATACACTAAACGCCACGCTTCCCCATTTGCAAAGTTTGGGAAGGGCATTGATTAGCGGCTCCAGAATGCCGGCTTTCTTTGGTGGAAGCGATTATTGACAACCCTCATCAAACGAGGCCGTTACCACCTTCTCTACTTTTGGACTAACATAGGAAATGTCGAGATTCATACCGCGTGCAATCAGTACCAAGCCGAGCATCCCGGCCATGACCGTTAAGGTGATTCGCGAACCGCGTTGCATCCATTTTTTGAAAAACCTTCGCAATGCCATCATGACAAACATGGCTGGAAATGTGCCCAATCCAATAGTCGTCATAAAAATGGCTCCGTTCACTCCCGAACCTGATGCCACAGCGCCAGAAAGCGCCACATAAATTAGTCCGCAGGGCAGTAAACCATTGGCTACTCCAAATAATAATGGGGAAAGCGCCCCCTGATTATTCCGCATGATTGGTCCTACAATACGACCATAACCTTTGACAATGGCCCCATTAATTCTATCGGTGGGAAATAATGCCGGCAGCAAATAAGGCAATACAAAAACCAGCAACACCACCACCCCGAGTATGATCGACAGGCGTTGTCCGCCCTCCAAAAATCCAATACGTGCGCCGAGCGATCCAAAGAGCAATCCCAACAGAGCATACATCGATATCCGGGCAGAATTGTACAATAGGATATTGATCCAGCGATTGCCCCGCACCGGAACCGCCATAGCCAATGGCCCACACATGGCCACGCAGTGCAGACTACCAGCGAGCCCTATGCCCAAACCAGCCGATAACGCGAGGGTATTCATTACGGTAAAAACACAGGTTTTTCAATATAAATGCCATTGCCGTTGTATTCGGCATCGAGTTTAAAGGTGTACAGTCCACGTACAAATTCGCCGCGGTCGACATACATCATTCCGTTCTCATCAACTACCCAGTCAAAAATACGGTCGAGTGCTTGGTCTGATGGTCTGAAAAAATGAACTTCTCCTCCCGTTTTTGCTTCGTTATCGAATGGGTTGAAGTGGATGGCCAATTTATCGCCAACCACGATCACCTCAACACCATGGCCAGCTTTTCGGGCTGCGTCGGCATTTTCCATTTGTCGTTGAAAAGCCATTTCCTTGTTGTAGTAATCGTCCGTCACAAGCTGAAAATCAACGCCCGAAGCACGATATACCATATACAAAATAAAGAGTACAAAAGACGAATAGCCCACTGCAATTTTCCATCCCCAATTCATGGTGTCTGTATTTAAGGACCTAAATAGGTCGTTGTTGTCGTTTCTATTAGTTGATCACCGGAAAACAGGCCGATCTTTACTTTCATTTTTTTATTGGGAATCTGATCCCGGCTGAAGATGATAAACAGTGCGCCTTCTGCCATCCCTTGCCGCTCAATATGAATGGCCGATCCCACCATCCTGAGCTCCCCTTCCGAATCCAGTAAACGCATCTCAAGATCCATTTCTCGGTTGGTTTTATTGATAAACTTATAATTATACAGGTTACTATACCTGCCGTCAGCCTCTTTGTGGTAGATCATTCCGGGAGTGCGCAACACCGTGGCCGAAATATCGCTTCGGGAAACCAACAAAAAGGACATGGTGCCCATTAAAATCACCAGCACTGCGGTATAAGCAATGGATCTGGTGGTCCAGCGAAATTTCATATTTCTGCTGCGAATACCGTTTTCAGAGGCATAGCGAATCAGGTTGGGTTCGAGGCCTACTTTGTCCATTACGTGATCGCACGCGTCGATACAGGCCGTGCAATTGATGCACTCGAGCTGTGTTCCATTGCGGATATCGATACCAGTAGGACAAACATCAACGCACTGATGGCAGTCAATACAATCGCCTTTTTCAGCTTCTGCCCGATCTTCGTTATTGCGCCACTTTCCACGTTTTTCTCCGCGCATATAGTCGTAAGCCACCACAATGGAATCCTTGTCGAGCATAACTCCCTGCAAGCGGCCATAAGGGCAGATATTGGTGCAAACCTGTTCGCGCAAACGGGCAAATACAAAATAAAAAACACCGGTGAAAGCGAGCATGGAAGATAAGCCCACCAGATGATTTTTTGGGTGATCGATCTGAATCTCCAGCAGCGCTTCGGCGCCGATAATGTAGGCCAAAAAGGTGTTGGAAATGGCGAACGAAATCATAAAAAAGATGCCGTGTTTCAGGAGGCGTTTTCTAATTTTCTCAGCGGTCCACGGTGCTTCCTTTAATCGTTTTTGGTGCTTCCAATCGCCTTCGATCCAATATTCGAAACGGCGAAAAACGTGCTCCATAAAGATGGTTTGAGGACAAATCCACCCGCAAAAAATTCGTCCATATACCACGGTAAACAAGATGATAAAAATGATGCCCGTTATTGTGGCTAAACCAAAAAGATAGAAGTCCTGAGGCCAGAAAACCTGACCCAGAATGACAAATTTCCGCTCGATGATATTCAATAACAACAAAGGTTCGCCATCAATCCGAATCCACGGACCGGCAAACAAAATGGCCAGTAAAACATAGCTCACGTAGATTCTGTAATTGGTGAGCTTTCCAAAGGGTCTTTTAGGAAAAATCCAGATCCTTCGTCCTTTTTTATCTACTGTAGTTAGCGAATCGCGAAAAGATTCATCTCTATATATTTCGTCTGCTTCAATCATACTTAGTTATCAGCCGATGCTGATTATTATTTCAAGGCTGCAAACTCAGTCGCAGCGAATCTGTCGAGGCACTGTTATTTTCATCCGTTGCCATTTCTTCGATCAAATCGGCATCAGGGGTAATCGGGATGTACAATTCACCTTCCGGCTCCTTTTGATTTGGTGGATCGGTGCCCTGAAAAGTGAGCAGATAACTGGCCACGTTTTGTATATCTGTTGGTGCGAGCTGAGATTGCCAACTGATCATTCCCTTTGAGGGAACGCCGTATTTAATCACTGCAAATACATCGTTGATGGATCCTCCGTGAATCCAGTATTGATCAACCAAATTGGGGCCTACTCCGCCCTGCCCTTCCATGCCGTGACAGGCTGCACAGTTGGTTGTATAAATTTTCTCTCCCTGACTCAAGCGTCCGGCATCAATCACCATGGTTGCCGTGTGTTCATCCACTTGTGCGGCTACAGTGGCCAAATAGGCTTCCAGTTCTTGCTCTGCTTTTTCAATCGACTTGTGGTATTCTGCAATCTGCAAATCGCCGGTTTTAAACACGTGATAATGTGCCAGATAAATTACCGAAAACACAATCGAGGCGTAAAACATGGCCACCCACCATGGGGGCAACACGTTATCGAGCTCGCGAATACCGTCGTATTCGTGCTCGGTCATGACTTCCTCCTCCAGCTCTACTGGCACCGTAGGATTCAGTTTTTTCAGCACCACTTTAAACCACGATTCGCGGGGTTGCGCTGCGGTCAATTCCACCGCTTCTTCTATCACCACGGGCGGATTGAGCGCCACGATCAACTTTCGGAAAACGCGCAACTGAAAAACAATGACCATGACCAGCATCAAATCGACGATGACCAGGGTCCAGAAAAAATTGGAGTAACCCTGAAAGATTCCAAATACGGGTGCGTCGGCGCTCACCGCATGTGTCGGAATTGAAAACAGGCTAAGCAATACGACGCTTGCGGCTCCAGTCGTTTTGTCGGGTTTTGGTTTCCAGAGTTGTCCGTTTCCTGCCATGCTTCGAATTACGCTACTCAGAATCAGCACAATTACAAAAAACAGCAATCCGAATGCACCGAGCATCCACAAAGTGGTGTCGTCAACGGATTTCTGAATCTCTCCCGATTGTGCAAGCAACGATACCGGAGCGTGTAATGCGATCAGAGCAAAAGCAAATTTTAAATACTTATTCATGTCCGTCGGTTTTAAATGGTTCGGGATGATCATCGTCGAGCGGCAATTTGCTCATGTTCTGGAAATACTCTTTTCGCTGCGCAAAAACCACAATTCCGAGAATCGTGAAAAAAGCGAAGAAAATGACGAAAGAAACGACCGGATAAATCGATATTCCATCGATGCTTTCCATGTGACCTTTAATGAATTTCAGCATAACTATTCGGTTTTTTGTACCACATTATCGTCCAATAGAATATCTGATCCCAGCCGCTGCAAATAAGCGATCATTGCAATAATTTCTTTGGTCGGTTCCACTTCAATGCCGTCGTTGGCCAAATCATCTGCAATATCGCGGGCCTGGGCCATCAGATTGTCTACTGCTTGCTCAGCAAAACCTTCGGCATAGGGCACGCCCAGCCGCTGCATCACCTCAATTTTTTTGGCCGTGTAGTTCGTATTCAGATCGTCGAGAATAAGCCACGGATACTGTGGCATAATTGAACCGGGTGACATGGATCTCGGGTCCCACATGTGATGATAATGCCACGAGTTGGGTTTGGCGTTTTTATTTCCGATTCCCGTTCGGTGAAGGTCTGGTCCGGTTCTTTTCGATCCCCATTGAAAAGGAAAGTCATAGACAAACTCACCGCCTTTAGAGTATTCACCATACCGCGCCACCTCATCCCTAAACGGACGCACCATCTGCGAGTGGCAGTTGTAGCATCCTTCGCGGATATAAATGTCGCGGCCTTCGAGCTCGAGTGGTGTGTAGGGCTGTACGCTACTGATGGTGGGCACATTGGACTTTACCAAAAAGGTCGGCATCATTTCGAGCACTCCACCAATAGCCACTGCAATCAGCGATAAAATCATCAACTGAATTGGCTTTCTTTCGAGCCAGCGGTGCCAGCCTTCTCCTTTGATGGAAACATGCTTTACCAATGCGGGTGCTTCGGCCTCTTCGTTGGACAGGAAGTTTCCTTTGCGGGCTGTTTTCACCAGATTTACTGCTCCGAGAATGGCTCCTGTGAGATACAACATTCCACCAAATGCGCGAAGGGCATACATCGGCATAATTTGCGTAACGGTTTCGAGGAAGTTGGGATAGGCCAGCAACCCCTCTTGGGTAAACTCCTTCCACATCAGGCTTTGTGTAAATCCGGCCCAATAGAGTGGCAGCGCGTAGAAAAGCATTCCGAGGGTGCCGATCCAGAAGTGCGCATTGGCCATTTTAATCGAATGAATTTTGGTGCGATACATAGTGGGAATCAGCCAATAAAGCATTCCAAAGGTCAGGAACCCATTCCAGCCGAGGGCGCCGATGTGAACGTGGGCAATAGTCCAGTCGGTATAGTGTGAAATGGCGTTTACCGATTTCAGCGACAGCATGGGTCCTTCAAAAGTGGCCATGCCGTATGCGGTTATGGCTACCACCAAAAATTTCAGTACCGGGTCTTCTCGCACGCGATCCCAAGCACCCCGCAGTGTTAGCAGTCCGTTGAGCATACCACCCCAGGATGGCGCGATGAGCATCACCGAAAACACCACCCCCAGCGATTGCGCCCACTCTGGAAGGGCGGTGTATAATAAGTGGTGAGGCCCGGCCCAGATGTAGAGGAAAATCAGTGCCCAAAAGTGAATGATAGATAGGCGGTATGAAAACACCGGACGGTTGGCGGCCTTCGGAACAAAGTAATACATGAGTCCGAGATAAGGCGTGGTCAGGAAGAATGCCACTGCATTGTGACCGTACCACCATTGCACCAGTGCATCTTGCACTCCCGCATACATCGAGTAGCTTTTCATAAACGAAACCGGAATCTCAAAGCTGTTGACAATGTGCAGCATGGCTACGGTGACAAAAGTTCCGATATAGAACCAGATGGCCACATATAAATGGCGCACGCGGCGTCGCATGATGGTGCCAAACATGTTTACACCAAAAGCTACCCATATCAGGGTGATGGCAATGTCAATGGGCCATTCCAGTTCGGCATATTCCTTTCCGCTGGTAAAACCCATTGGCAAGGTGATGAGCGCGCTCAGGATAATGAGCTGCCATCCCCAGAAATTCACGTTGCTGAGAAAATCGCTGTACATCCGTGCTTTGCAAAGCCGCTGCAGCGAATAGTACACGCCTGTAAAAATTCCGTTACCGACAAATGCAAAGATCACCGCGTTGGTGTGTAGCGGGCGAATACGTCCGAAGGAAAGAAAACTGATGTTACCGGTGATTTCCGGCAAAACAAATTGAAGGGCTACAATTAAGCCCACCAGCATTCCGGCCAGACCCCACACCATAGTGGCGATTGAAAACTTGCGGACAATTTCGTTGTCGTATGAAAACTTCTCTGGTATCATTTACACATTGTTTTTAGTATGGCTGTTTTCCTGATTTAATTTTTCAGTGTCTGACTTTTTATTGTTGTCGAACAAAATCCGCACACTGTCGGCATACTCATCTTCGTATTGGCCATTTGCAGTAGCCCATATAAATGCCAGCAAAAAACCAACAGCTACCAGCAAACTTGCTCCGATCAATAAAAAAAGTACACTCATAACCGATTCATTTACGCTACAAATAACCACCGCTCAAAACAGATAAAAAATGATGCGGGTCAACGCAAATACTGATTTATGTCACTTTTTAAGAGTAATTTGTCTTTTATTGCTTGAAAAGTGGAATTTCACTGCAAGCCAAGCTTCCGCGCTCTCCAATTGACCAGCGAAGTGGTTAAGACCACCACAGAAATGGAGCTCACTGGCATCAGAATGGCGGCTACGAGCGGCGATAACATTCCAGAGAGTGCAAAGCTCAACCCGATGACATTGTAGAAAAAAGAAAGGGCAATGCTCCATTTCACCACCGACATGGCGTATGCCGACAACTTGAGCAAAGCCGGCAATTGCTGGAACGACTTCGCGTCAAAAATGGCATCGCAGGCAGGAGCAAACGAATACACATCATCGGCTACCGAAATGCCAATATCTGCAGCCTTCAGTGCACCGGCATCGTTTAATCCATCGCCGAGCATCACCACCGCGCGCCCTTCTTGTTTCAGCTTTTCAATGTATTTCAACTTATCGTATGGACTCTGCTTAAAATGCATCCTTTTGGCCGGAATAAAGTCGGCGAGTTTTTCTTTTTGACCGTCGTTATCTCCCGACAATAAATGCAAGCGATAGGATTTGGCTAGGTTGGTCAAAAATTCACCAATATGATCACGGTAAGCCATTTCAAGTTGGAAAAAACCCAACACCACATCGTCAATTTTTAGAAAAACTTTAGTGGTGTTGTCTTGAATTGTCGATTTTCCACTTGTAATCCAGCGCTCGGACCCCAGAGCAACCCGATGTTCATTAATGGTGGCTTGAAGTCCTTTACCCACAACCTCGCTATACGATACCAATTTTGCGTTGCGGTGATCGTCGAAATAATCGGCGATGGTTCGGCTCAGCGGATGGTTAGATTGATTGGCCAGCATGGCGGTCAAAAATTGCTGTTGGTCACTCAACGCTTCTCCGATAAAGGTGACCCGATAAAAATCAGTATGCGTTAGGGTGCCGGTTTTATCAACTACGATGTCTGTCACTGACGCCATTTTCTCTACATAATCTGCACTGCGCAAGTAAAACAAATTTCGCCCCAGCACCCTGAGGGTGTGGCCAAATGAAAAAGGAGCCGCCAATGCCAACGCACATGGACAAGCAACAATGAGCACTGCGGTGACCACCTGCACCATCCTTGAAGCGTCTTTGAACCACCAAAAAATGGCACCGCTGAGTGCGATGAGCAACACCACAGCCGTAAACCGCCGACTCACGCGGTTAATCAGCGCTTGAACGGGAATATGAACTTCTTTTCTGAAAACTTGCTGGTTCCAAAGTGCTGTCAAATAGCTTTGATCAACGGCCTGAATCACTTTGAGTTTAATGGCTGCCCCCGACTGACGTCCACCTGCGTAAATCGATTCGCCTTTTTCCTTAATCACTGGCACACTTTCACCGGTGACAAAGCTAAAATCAATGGTTGCCTCATCAGAAAGCAGTTCCGCGTCGGCGGGAATCAATTCCTGATTTCGCACCAAAATTTCCATTCCCGGTTGTAAATCCTTAAGCGGAATCTGCACCTCTCCCTCCGTTGTGCAAACCGTGGCAGCAACGGGAAAATAGGCGTCATAAGAACGATCGAAAGCGAGGCTCTGATAGGTTTTTTCCTGAAACCATTTCCCAATCAGCAAAAAGAACAAGAGTCCGGCAAGTGAATCCATATATCCGGCTCCCGTGGCACTCAAAATTTCATACAACGACCGGCCAAACAAGGCCATAATTCCAATTGTAATCGGCACATCGATATTCACCTGTCCGAGCTTTAAGGCGCTCCAGGCCGAACGATAATAACCCAATGATGCATAAAAAAACACCGGCAATGCCAGCAATATATTGATTACGCGAAAGTACATGGCAAAACTCTCCCAGCCTTTGCCCATACCCAGATATTCGGGTAAACTCAACATCATGATATTGCCAAAACAAAATCCAGCAACTCCAATTTTGAAATTCAGTGACCGCGATGTTCGGTGCTCTTTTTTGTTGACTGAAGCCAGATTGATTTCAGGTGAATAGCCCAGCCGAACCAGGAATTCTACCAATTGCCGCAACGAGATTTTATTGGGATTGTAAAAGATCGAAGCCTTTTTTCTGGTAAAGAACACTTCGGCGCTGTGAATGCCATCATTAAGCTGATGGAGGTGTTCCAGCAGCCAGATGCACGAACTACAGTGGATGGATGGCAGGTGTAGTGACACCCTGGCATGGTCACCTTCGCTGAATTGAATTAGTTTTTGCTGAACTTCCGGAAGATCGAGATAAGCAAACCGGCCGTTTTTTTCCAGATCAACTTTATTTCCCGGACGCGCTTCCAGCTCATAATAGGCACCCATTCCACTTGAGGTTAGCAACTCAAAAACAGTGGCGCAACCGGTGCAGCAAAATGATTCATTCTGCAAATGAATAGCCTTTCGGGGCAACGCATCTCCACAATGAAAACACAATTTCAAGCTTTCCTGACCAATTACAGATTCCAAAACTTATGTTTGCAGCAAAACTATCGTATCAGCCAGGTAGAAAAAATAACCCATATCAGTATAAAACATGATATTGATTAGTTTTAGCCACCCATTATAGTGGGATTAGTATTTTATTCTCAAATTTGTTCCTTAATCATTTCAACACATGAAAAAGATCATAGCGCTTATCATCGTCACTGTAACACTCGTTGGTCCATTTCAACTGGCCTTTATGTACAACAGCAGCAACAGCAACATGATGAATATCATTATGTTTTTGCTGAGCATGGGCGGGTTTATCGGCTCTTTTGTTTTGTTGAACAGCGGAAAGAAAGACGAGGCCAAGCACTAAATTTCAGGCACTCTTTTCTGCAACCTATATCAACTAATTCATTCTTTATCAAACTGCCATGAAAAAATTTCTGGTGCCCACCGATTTCTCGGAAACTGCGCACAACGCTTTTATTACGGCTTTGAGTACGGCCCGACATTTTAATGCTGAAGTCATTTTGATGAGCGTGTATGATCAGCCACATACCGGGCAATCTGTTTTGCGCGACATCAGTGATCAACTGGAACAATCCGCGCTACAGGATCTGGATCAAGAGGTGAAGCGGGTAAAAGACGATTTTGCCGACATTAACATCTCGGTCAAAGCCGTTAAAGGCGAAACTATAGAAATGATTCACCGGGTGGCCGAAGTTGATAAGGTCGATCTCATTGTGATGGGAAAAACCGGCCGATCGGGCTTCAGCAATAAGGTATTTGGAAGTATTGCGCTTGGTTTAATTGATAAATCAGACCATCCAGTTATGCTGGTACCGCAAGAGTGGTCATATAAAGACTTTACCAAAATATGCCTTGCCAGTGACTTTAGCGAAGTTGATTATGATCAAGTGCTGCAACCGCTCGTCACTTTTTCAAAACGCCTGGAAGTACCGGTAGATATCATTCACTTCACTTCGGATGATGAAGCCTTGCACGATATTTTAATAGATAAGCCGAAAGAAAAGGACGCCATAAAAAAAGCGTTGAACGATATTCCGCACTATTTCGTTTTTGGTGCGCGCGAAGATGTCGGAAAGGCTTTGTACGATTTTGTGAACAACCGAAACTTCCACATGATGTGCATGATTAAGCACGAGTATCCCTGGTTGAAAAAGATTTTTACTCCCTCACCAACGGTTGAGGCTGCCATTCACATCAAAATTCCACTGTTGATTCTTCGCTAATTATGGGATTGTCAAAAGAAGAGTTGCTCGATGCCAAATACTGGGAAGACCGTTATCGCGGTAATCAACTGGGCTGGGACATCGGATACCCTTCTACTCCGCTCAAGGAATATATCGATCAGATAGCAGCCCGGAACACGAAAATATTAATTCCTGGAGCTGGAAACGCTTATGAAGCAGAGTACCTCCACAACCAAGGGTTTAAAAATATTTGGGTTATCGACTTGGCTCCGAGTGCATTAGAGAACATTAAAAAGCGGGTTCCGAATTTTCCTGAGGATCAGCTTATTGAGGGCAATTTCTTTGATCATCAAGAACAATACGACCTGATTTTAGAGCAGACTTTTTTCTGCGCCCTGCATCCCGAGTTGCGACAGCAGTATGCCCAACACATGAACGAGTTGCTCAACCCCACAGGTAAGTTGGTTGGCGTATTATTCGACGATCCGCTCAACACCGAACACCCACCGTATGGCGGCAACCGAGAGGAATACCTGCGCTGGTTTGGGCCTCATTTTATCATTCACACTTTGCAACGTTGCTACAATTCCATTAAACCAAGACAGGATCGGGAGCTGTTTATCATTCTCGAAAAAAAGTAGTCGCAAAACATGGGTTTTGCAGCGTTTCCTTTTTACTATTTTTGTGAAAACCCCTGTTAGATGGATCAAAAAAAAGTGGCCGTTTTAAGCACTATTCAGATCAACCGCAAAATTGAACGCATTGCTCATCAGATTATTGAATTTAATTATTCTGAAAAACAAATTGTGCTGGTTGGCATTGCAGATCAAGGATATAAACTGGCAGAACATATCAACCAAAAGATATCCGAAAACAGTGATATCGACACCCTGCTGCTGAGGCTTAAGATGGACAAAAAAAACCCATTGTCCGATCAATACTACTTTTCAGATCGAACGGAAGCACTCCAGAACAAATCAATTATTTTAATTGACGACGTGCTTAATTCGGGCCGAACCCTTATTTATGCCGCGCGTGAAATTCTGAAATACCCCATCAAAAAGCTCACAACGGTGGTGCTGGTTGACCGACGTCACCGAAAATTCCCCATTAAAGCCGACTTTGTAGGCTTGACCCTGTCTACCACCATGCAGGAACACATAACTGTGGACCTTGAATTGGGAAAAGAACAAGCTTACATCGAATAATTTTCAATTTTCTGCATCAGTGCTTCTACACTTTTTGTAGCATCAAAAATCAAATGTGCCTGTTCATATAACGGGCTGCGCTGTTTTAAATGAACTGCAATAAAAGCGTGCAATTCTTCGGCGCTTTTGTCTCGAATTAAGGGGCGTTTTTCACGGCCATCCAGCAGTCGGTTCACCAGTTCTTCAACCGGCAAATTGAGGTAAACAACCAATCCGGTTTGCAACATCAAATCCAGATTGCCATGTTGCTCCACTATTCCACCACCGGTGGCTACAACTTGATTTTGTTCGGCGGCACATTCCAGCAGCACTTCCGATTCGAGCCGACGAAACTCCAACTCGCCAAATTGATCAAAAATTCCCGCAACCGACAAACCGGTGCGCCGGCAAACCAACTGGTCAGTATCGACAAAAGATCGCTGCAGGGTTTCGGCCAGTTGTTTGCCGAGTACTGATTTGCCACAGCCCATATAGCCTGTCAAATAAATATTCCAATTGGAGGTCAATACGATTTATGGTTAATTTCGCCGGTAAAGGTATACCATTATGGAGATTTGTCCAGTTCGTTCAAAAAAAGATATTGCCGATTTTCATCAGGTCGCAAGGATTATCTATCGCGATGATTCCAACTGGGTGCCCCACTTATACCAGGACATTGAAAAAATATTCGATCCAAAACGAAATAAACTGTTCGTCAAAGGAAGTGCGATACGATATATTCTTCAAGATTCATCAGGCAATCTCCTCGGACGAATAGCGGTGTTTATCCACCCCAAAACGGTTCATTCTTTTGATCAGCCCACCGGCGGAATCGGTTTTTTTGAGTGTATCGACGACACCGACGCGGCTTTTATGCTTTTCGATGCGGCCAAGAAATGGCTTTCCGACCGAAAAATTGAAGCCATGGATGGCCCGATTAATTTCGGCGAGCGCAATCAGTTCTGGGGATTGTTGATTCACAATTATACCGATCCGGGCAGCTATGGAATGAACTACAATCCACCCTATTACCTTCAGCTTTTTGAAGCCTACGGGTTTCGAGAGTACTTCCAGCAGTTTGTTTATAAAAGGGATATCTTCCTTCCGGCTCAACCTATTTTTGTTCGAAAATTCAACCAGATGAAGGTCGATCCGAAATACCACATCAGCAACATTCGCGGTAAAACGTGGGAGCAGATTGCACAAGACTTTCATACCGTATACAACGGCGCCTGGGGAAGTCATGAAGGTTTTAAGCCGATGTCGATAGAAGCAGCCCGTAAAACGGTGAAGGCCCTCAAACCCATCGTGGATCGCGACATTGTGATTTTTGCCTATTACGACAATCAGCCCATTGCTTTTTACATCAACATTCCTGAGCTGAACGAAATTTTCCAATACGTGAACGGAGATCTCAACCTCATCGGAAAAATCAAGTTTCTGCTTCACCAGAAGCTTAACCCGCCCGTAACGATAGTCGGAATTGTATTTGGTGTAGTAAAGGAGTTTCAAGGCAAAGGTATCGAAGGCGCGTTAATCAAGTGGACAGAAGACAATATGGTGGTCACTAAAAAACATTATACCGAAACGATATTGACGTGGATTGGCGATTTTAATCCTAAAATGCTGCGCGTTTGTGAGAGTCTGGGCGGGCGTCGGTTCAGAACTTTGGCCACGATGCGCTATCTTTTTGATCGCAACAAACCTTTTAATCGGGCACCATCACTCGATTAATTAGGATAAAAACAAGGTATCAAAGCAATTATAAACTTTTGTTGAAAAGCCTTGTCAGAAACAAAAAAATGCCAGTATATTTGCACTCCCAAAACAAGGAATTGATTCCGTAGCTCAGCTGGTAGAGCAACGCCCTTTTAAGGCGTGGGTCCTGGGT
>CAZARI010000012.1:0-73308 GCA_964487545.1 uncultured Cryomorphaceae bacterium | reverse complement strand
AGGAACTGGGCTACTGCTCGGGAATTGAAAATTATTCGCGCTATTTCGACCGACGACAACCCGGTCAGCGTCCGTTTTGTCTGCTGGATTATTTTCCCAAGGATTTTATGTTTGTGATGGACGAAAGCCACGTAACCTATCCACAGATTTCGGCCATGTACGGCGGCGACCGTTCGCGAAAGGTGAACCTCGTGGATTATGGATTCCGGCTTCCTGCGGCTCTCGATAACCGACCGCTGAAAAAAGAGGAGTTTGAATCGATGCTCTATCAATCGATTTATGTGAGTGCTACTCCCGGTGATTATGAACTGGAAAAAGCGGGTGGAATAGTGGTGGAGCAGGTGATTCGCCCCACCGGATTGATCGACCCCAAAATTCAGGTGCGACCAAGCCTGAACCAAATCGATGACCTGCTCGAGGAGATCAGCATCCGTGCAGAAAAGCAGGAACGCGTGCTGGTCACCACCCTCACCAAAAGAATGGCAGAAGAACTAACAAAGTTTCTCGATCGCAACGGCGTGCGGGTGCGCTATATTCACTCGGAGGTGGACACCCTGGAACGCGTGGAAATTCTCCATGATCTGCGCATCGGAATGTTTGACGTATTGGTCGGGGTGAACCTGCTGCGCGAAGGCCTGGATCTTCCCGAAGTTTCTCTGGTGGCCATTTTGGACGCGGATAAAGAAGGGTTTCTGCGTTCGGATCGGTCACTGACCCAAACCGCCGGTAGAGCTGCGCGAAATGTAAATGGCCTGGTGATCATGTACGCCGATAAGATTACCGGAAGTATGCAGCGGACGATTGCTGAAACGGAACGGCGACGCGAAAGACAAATTGCCCACAATGAAAAACATGGCATTACGCCTACCCAGATCGTCAAGTCGACAGCGGGTATGCTGGGGCAATCACAGAAGGCTGCACCTGCCTACGATTCCGGGACTGAAGTAGCCATTGCAGCCGATCCGGTGGTTAAATACATGTCGTCGGATCAACTGCAAAAAACCATCTCCAAAACCAAACGCGCCATGGAAAAAGCAGCTAAAGAACTCGATTTTATGGAAGCCGCTCGTCTTAGAGATGAGATATTTGCACTGGAAGAGCTTCTCAAAAGCAAATAGGACTACAAGCTTTATATAATCTTCCGCGCTGCAAAGCCCAAAGCTTTGTTAAATTTGGTGTTTTGACAAATGCTTATGAAACGATTCATAATTCTCGGTGCGGTTCTGTTTTCGGTCTCCTGTGTGCTCCTCTCTTGCGGAAAAAAGAAAGCCTTGGCAAAGGCTAATGACGAAACTACCGTGGCAATGAACCCACCACTCGAAATTCAGGAAATTACTATCGATGAAGGCTTTGTGCCGCCTCGCGAAAATGCGATGTTTCAGGTTGAAGCCATGGAAATGAAGCATTCCGAATTGCACCTCAGGGTTGTATACAGCGGTGGATGTGAAGAGCATTTGTTCAACCTGTATTTCAATGGAAATTATGCCAAAAGCTATCCGCCTCAGGTATCACTATTTTTAGAACACATCGACAACAATGACCGGTGCCGAGCGATGATTACCAAAGAACTTGTTTTTGATGTTTCGGGTATTGAATATCCGGGTACGTCAGAACTTAAAATCCGGTTAAATAATACCGATAGAACCCTGCAATATAAATATTAAACCACCGTGATGAATCTTAAAAATCTACTTCTTATTACTGCACTGTTTGCAGCCGCCGGTGCACAGGCACAAATCAGTTATGGCGGAAGTCCCATCGGTTTTGATGCGCCGGAAAGGACAACATCGGTTGAGTTCGTGTCTATTCCCTCCCGTAACGTGGAGGCGTTGATAGCAGAAGATGAAATCCTCGATCAACACAAGGATATCCCTTACCGTTTTGGTGAAAACATTCCTGTTTTGTTGACCATGAACGATGGTCATTGGATGGAAGGTCCGAAGGGAGAGCGCTTGTGGCAGTTGGGCATCGAAAGTCCCGGAGCAATGAGTATCAACTTTATGTTCAGCACTTTTAATATTCCCGAAGGGGCCCGGTTATTTGTTTATGACGCAGACAGAACACATTATATTGGTTCCTTTACGCATCAGAACATGCAACCCCACGGCGGACTTGCGGTGTCGTTGATTCAAAGTGACCGCATCATTATTGAGTATTTAGAACCCGCAAATGTTGCCGGACAGGGTGTGCTGGAAATCGACAACCTCACTCACGGATATCGCAGTGTGCTCAATCGTTTTGAAGATACCGCACGTGGCCCGTTTGGAAATAGTGGATCGTGCAATATCAACGTCGTCTGTCCGGAGGGAATTGGCTGGGAAGATCAAATTCGTTCGGTAGCCATCATTGTATCCAATGGAAACGCAGTGTGCAGCGGAAGTTTGGTGAACAATACCGCTGAAGACGGAACGCCCTATTTTTTGACGGCCAATCACTGTTTGGGCGGCAACATCAACAATTGGATGTTTTACTTCAATCACCAGTCGACCACCTGCGGCGGAAACAACGGCCCTACCAACCAATCGGTTTCAGGAGCAGTACTGCGAGCCAGCAATTCAGGGTCGGATGTGGCACTGTTGGAGTTGAATCAGGCTCCGCCCGAGAGCTTCAACGTCTATTATAACGGTTGGGATCGCACCGGAAACATTCCGACCAGCCAAACAGGTATTCACCACCCGGCAGGAGATGTCAAAAAAATTACCCACGATTTTGATGCGGCTACACAATCGGTAAATGCCGGTTCGCAAAATTGGTACATCAATAATTGGGAGCAAGGAACCACCGAAGGAGGATCTTCAGGTTCTCCGCTGTTTGATCAAAATGGTCGCGTAATCGGTCAGTTATACGGCGGCGTGGCATCGTGTAGTAACCCCGGAGGATTCGATTACTACGGGCGTTTTGATGTTTCGTGGAATGGAAGCTCGGCTTCAAATCGCCTGAGTGATTGGCTCGATCCCATCGGGTCGAACGTGACCATTCTCGATGGCCTTGGCGGAACACCTGCCGAGCCGAACGATGCTGCTGCTTTCGGTATCAGCGAAGTGGATGAGGTGATGTGTAATGCATCTACCATTACGCCGGTTTTTACACTAAGAAACGCTGGAACAGAAACGCTGACCTCTGCCGTGCTGGACTTGGAACTCAATTTAGTAAATGTAGGTACCATTAACTGGAGCGGAAGTCTCGAAAGTGGTGAAACAGAGGCTATTGAGCTGCCCGAGATGACCTTGATTAATGGAGAAAACGTGCTGGTTGTTACGGTGAGTGAACCGAATGGACAAGAGGATACCAATCCCGCCAATAACTCATCTACCAAAGTGTTTACTGCCTTTGCTGATTCAGAAAGCTTCGAAGTGGTGATCGTTATGGACAACTATGGCTCTGAAACCAGTTGGGATATTACCAATGAATTTGGTTCGGTATTGTTTAGCGGTAATAACTATGCGCAATCCAATCCCTGGGGTAACGATGGAACAAACGGGCAAGTGGTTGGCGCCGAAGTTTGTCTGGGAGTGGGTTGTTATACCTTCACCATTTATGACAGTTATGGAGACGGAATTTGCTGCAATTACGGTAATGGAAGTTATTCGTTGATTAATGGCGCGGGCGAAACAGTAGGTTCGGGAGGAAATTTTGGTAACTCCGAAAGTGTTGACTTCTGTGTAGAAACGGTATCGGTTACGGAAATCGCGCCATTTGGTCAAATCCGCTTGTTCCCCAATCCGGTGCAATCGGTGCTGACGCTGCAAGCCGATGCCGCATTATCAGGAGTGGCCACGGTAACCATTTCAGATATTACCGGACGGGTGTTCTACAATGAAGAAATCAGCGGTTTACAAAACCAAACATTCGATGTTTCGGGATGGGCCGCAGGCATTTACTTACTGTCCATCAGCAGCGGCGATCATACCATTGTTGAGCGCTTCGTTATTTCGAAATAGAGACGGTCAGGGAAGCAGATCTACCCCGGTTTCTGCGGTGGTGTAAACAGCCGTAATGCGTCCACCGGACAACGTTTTCTCTTGAAGCGGGGGCCGGTACTGACGCTTGAGACTCAACTGCGCGTAGCCCGGTGCTACCGATTGAAGATATTCGGCCGTGAGGATTAGGCTATTGCTCAGAAACTCGTCTTGCGTAAAGTAGTTATGGGTACCGCCAACTACATCAACCTTAAGCTGCACACTTTCATCGTGGTCAAGCGGGTGGCCATCCCAGATTACTTCGTAATCACTGTTGTTGGGAATGGCTTCGAGTTCGGTGGGTAATGTCGCCGGATACATGACAATTTCATTGGTGTACACTTTGCTGTTGGCATTAGTCCAGCGGAAAACGCCCTCTGAAATATATCCGTTATATTTTTTCTCGTAATAGGTTTCGTTGGTTATCGCTATCGTTTTTTGTGAAAGCACTTCACCGTTGAACCGGATTTCGCTCGGTGAACTAAGTTTCAGTTGACGACCCACGGCGGTGGTATTACGGAAGTTGGCTTTAACGGTAGTCATATCTTCCGTGGCATCGTAGCTCATTTCGTAGTTGGTATAAATTAATCCCTGATTAATTTCGTCGGATGGTTTGGCTTTTTGACAACTGTTCAGGATAATTAAGAACAAGAAGGCCAAAAGCAAATGGTTGGTTTTCATTTGTGTGGTTTTTTGGTTTTTTAATGTGATTGTAAAAATACCGAAATAGCAAGAATAATTCCGATTAATGGGAAATCACATATAGAATAGAAACGATGAGCATTAAAACCAGATTCAACACCAGTAGTTCGGTGTGGCTTTTCAGGTGGTTCCAACGAATGAGCAAAAAAAGTGATAAGAGCGTCATGGCCAGTGTTAGCGGCCAGTAATTAAAAATGATTTCGCGCGGAATTTGCACGAGAAGTTCATCTGCTTCCTTATAGGCCACCACGGTTTTGGTAATGGGACTCACCTCCAGAATCAGTAAATGGCCTTCCTGCATATTGGGGTGTGTGACATTCTTGAAATCTGGCAAAAATGAAACGCTTTCGGTGGTTATCTGCATTGAAGATTCATCTATATGAACAACAGGCGAGGCAATGAATTTGGTTTCAAGTTGCTGGTCAACGAGTAATAACAGGCCGGCCAATAACGTGAGAAGTGCGGCAAAGCGAGCGGTAAATGGATTAATCGGATCGCCGGTGTCGTTTGCACGCGCTGACCGAAATGGTTGTGAAAAGCGAAATGGGAAAAGTGCAGACAAAAAAAGCGCGGTTAGTAATTGATTTTGGTGAAAATAGGGAAAACCCGCCCAAATGAAAAAAGGGCTGCACCTTTCGGCACAACCCTTCTTTATTAAATCATGAACTCAGGAAGTTCTTAATTGGCAGAAAGATATTCGGCAACACCTTTGTGGTCGGCCTTCATACCACCTTTTCCTTCTTCCCAGTTGGCCGGGCAAACTTCACCTTTTTGCTCAAAGAACTGAAGTGCGTCAACCATTCTCATGGCTTCATCAACATTTCGGCCCAGCGGCATGTTGTTTACCACCTGGTGCTGAACCACACCTTCTTTGTCAATCAGGAACAAGCCGCGGTAAGCTACCATCGGGCCAGAAGCGGTAAGCTCTCCGTCCAACCCGTAATCATACTGGCCGGCAAGTACACCAAACGCATCGCTGATGGTTTTGGTGGTGTCGGCAACAACCGGGTAGGTAACTCCCTGAATACCGCCGTCTTTTTTAGACATTTGAAGCCATCCCCAGTGAGATTCCTCAGTGTCGGTTGAGCAGGCCACTACAGCTACACCTTTCTTTTCGAAATCGGCAAGACGCTCTTGAAAAGCGTGTAGCTCGGTTGGGCAAACAAAGGTGAAGTCTTTGGGGTAAAAGAAGAAAATCACGTGTTTTTTTCCGAGGTATTGATCGAGTGAGAAATTTTCAACGATTTCTTCGCCGTTGATTACTGCGCCGGCATTAAATGAAGGTGCTTTTTTTCCAACTAGTACAGACATAATTAAAATGGGTTTTTGGGTTTACATTTTGTATTGTTCTGGCAAAAATAGGTATTTACAACCACCTTAACCGTCCCGGGGTCATGGCATTTATAAATGATGGCATAAGTAAACCTTATCGAATTTTTAAACGGAAAGCCACGCCAGTGCAAATCCAACGACAATCACCATCATTTTATATAAATTGAAACGGTGATTTTCGCTCGCTTCGAGTAATATCGTGGTGGAAACATGCAGAATTATCCCTCCGGCGATGCCCATAATGGCGGCCAGCATAGTGTTGTCGTCGTGACCGTGATCCAGCAAAGGCGTAAGCATTATTCCGGCAGGAGCAGCCAGCGCAAAAATCAGCAGAAAAAGAATGGTTTTTTTGCGGGGAACACCCATGCCTACCATCAAACTCACCAGCGCGATGGTAATCGGAATTTTATGAATAACAATAGCCCAAAGATAACCGTCGTGTGAGTGACCCACGTGCTCGTGGTCGTGAAAGCCCAGCGGCAGACTTTCGGTGAGTGCGTGCAAAACCAAGCTGAACAACATGGTCCACGAAATGGTTTGCTGGTGATGATGTCCGCCATTTTTGGTGTGAATGTGGCCGTGTTCTATTCCGCCTGAAAAATATTCGAGCGTGATTTGCAACAAAAATCCGACAATAATAAAAATGCCCACCTGTGTGCTTTCGATGGCGTAGGCCTCGGGCAAAATGTGCAACACCGCCACTCCCAAAAGGAAAGCACCACTGAAAGCCAGCAGCATTTTCAGGTGTGGTTTCAACAATTTTGGAAACATTAATACAAAGCCACCGGCTACCATGGCCGATGTGAACAGGATGATAATTCGCTCTATGCTTTCGGTCATTCTTTCGACGCAATGATGATCAACCGGTCGGATTGGTCAGGGTGGAATTCAGTGAAATCATACGATCCGTATACCGATTCAGGCTTTAGCCGGGCCACTTCAAACAACTCAAAAAGATCATCCCGGTCTAAGGCTTGCACGCGTTCCTCGAACCGTAGCGCAGGATCTTCGTTCACCGTAATGGTTTTTATAATAACTCCTTTGGTGGCCGTTCGATGAATATCAAACAAATTACCTTCTGCTTCCTGAGTTTCTTCCGGGACCAGTTCTTTGATGACTTTGGGTGCGTTCAAAAAATCGAGAACAAAACGTCCGCCCGGATTTAGCATTGTAGCTGCTGATTGCAACACCTTTAGGTTTTCAGATTTGTCGCTAAAATAACCGAAACTGGTGAATAAATTGAGGATTAAATCAAACTTCTGTTCGGAGAGAGGCTCGCGCATATCGTGTTCAAAAAACCGCAAGCCTGGTCGTTCTGTGGCACGCGCCGCCTCAATATTCTTGGCGCTCAGGTCGATGCCTGTCACGTCGTTAAATCCCATTTTGTGCAACTGAATGCAATGGCGTCCTTTGCCACATCCCACATCCAATATGCTGTCGGCAGGATCGGGCTTGAGTTCTTTGACCAGTTTACGTACAAAACGGCTGGCCTCCTTCACATCACGGTGCTTGTAGAGCTGGTGATAGTAAGGGGAGTCGAACCAGGTTTTATACCACGAATCTTTGCTGCTCATCGACCTTCTATTGGGCTGCAAATATAACCCAAAAGTAGCACAGACCTCACAATGGAATGATCGCAAAAGGAGTATAAACAGTGGGTGGTTGAAATAATCTGAAAGTGAACGCCACCACAAAATGGTACTTGCTATATTTGCCTGTTGTGCCAACCATGAATGAACAATTTGAAATATACGATCTCTATGATCAGATGGAGCGCAAAAACATTATGCTCTCCTTTAAGGGTGAACTGAGTCCGGATTTGCTGAATTCTATTCTCACCGTGGTGGAAGAGAAGTTAGCCCAATTTGATGAACAACCGCAAATCCGAAAAAAGGTGTTTAATGTGTTGGTAGAGCTACTCCAAAACCTGTATCATCATAAAGGTGCATCTTCCGTTTTAAGTCGTCAAGACCTAAATCACGAGTCATCGGTAATGATTATGATTGCCCGAAATGCCACCGGCTATTCAATTATCACCGGAAATTTTATCGAAAATCAGAATGTCGATCGGCTCAAACACCGGCTCGAAGAAATCAATGGCATGACCAGAGAAGAATTAAAGACGCTTTACCAATCGGTGTTGAATAATGGTGAGGTGAGCGAAAAAGGAGGGGGTGGGCTCGGTATGATCGATATCGCCAGAAAGGCAGGCAATAAGCTCGACTTCGGTTTTATTCCCTTCGATGATAAAAATTCCTTTTTTAGTCTGAATGTAAAAGTTGCTTAAAATCACATCCGATGGAAAATATTTTCAAAGAAGGTACATCAAAAACACCACTGGTAGCGTTTAATTCAACTACCGGTACGTTGCTGATTAAGGGTCGTTCGATTCCAGAGAACTCAATTGAATTTTATAAACCGCTGATCGACTGGATTGAGCAATACGCAGATGTTGCCGGTGCCGAAACCGTTGTTAATATTCAGCTAGAGTACTTTAATACCAGCTCATCAAAATGCATTCTCGATGTGTTTAAGCGGCTAGAGGACATCCGAAAGTTAGGAAAGATGGTGAGGATTAAATGGCATTATGAAATTGACGACGAAGATATGCTCGAAGCCGGTGAAGATTATCAAGCCATTATCGACTTGCCATTTGATATGATAGAAATTGAGGAGGTGTAAAACCTCCTCTTCTTTTTTAGAGCACCGATGGCGACGTGGTTCTTTTCGGAGGCGTGGGCAACAGTTTGGATATTAATCCGCTGATACTGTCCATCAAACGCTTGAAACCGTTGATAAATAACAGCCCAATCAGTATCAGACTCATTCCCCAAATTACGGCCAGGTTTACCCAAAAGGTGGGCAATTGAACGCCGCCTACCTGCTTGCTCGGAGCATAAAAATGGGAATCAAACACACCGGAATGAAAGGCGTCGCGGTATATCAAATCCTTTTTCTGCAACAGCCGGTTGTTGTGTTCCTGAATATAAGTGAGATCGTTTTTGTTGGTGACAAAGCGCTCCAGACTTTCGTTGTGGTAATTATCGTACAACTTCTGAAATGCAGCGGCTTTTTCTTCGGTGTCGGTCATTTCCATCAATTTAGTCTCTTTTTCATTCGACGCCTTGTTGTACACACTGCGGTAGTGAACCACCAATAAATTGAGGTAATCATTCACTTCTTTCAGCACTTCGGGCGTCACCTTTTCTGTGGTGAATTGATTCGTTTTTTCAAATTCAATGCCACGTAAAAAATTGTTTTCTAGACTGATTTCATTTCGAAGCACCTCCAGATGATGCGCTAATTCGTTCTGCATTTCCGGGTTGCTAATCATCCGCTGCGATGAACTGGCGCGGTTTTGCAAATCCTTGGCCCAATAGTCCTTTTTCCAATTCGAGAATTTTTTGCGTTTTTCATATTCATAAAACTCCTTGTTGTAGGCGTTTTCGGTGTACTGTGCCACCGCCAGGCCTTCATAAGCCCACCGAGAGGCCATGATGTTGCCAATTAGTGGCACACCCGCCTGTGAGTTAATGATCGGGTGCAGCTTATCGAACCGCACAATCACCCCGCTGAACAATAGTTGTGGAATGATCAGAATGGGGATGATGATATAAATGACTTTCGCCGAATTGAAAGTGGCCGAAATGTTCAAACCCAGCATGTTGGCAAAGCAGGAAGTAGAAAAGAGCATCAGCCAGTAGAATAAATGCATGTCTTGGATGCCGAGAATTAAATTCCCCACCAACACAAACGACAGGGTTTGAATGGCAGAAATGCTAAACATCACTCCGATTTTCGACAACAGATAACTGCGCCGGCTTAGATTCAGGAATGATTCGCGGGCAATGATTTTCTTGTCGCGGATAATTTCCTCCGAACTTACAGTAAGCCCAAAAAACAGAGCGACAATTACGGCAATGAAAATATACTGCGGAAGGTTGTCGTTGGCCCGGAAGATGTATTCACCGCCGCTTACTGGATCATGCACAAAATAGCGGATGAAAAAGGTGAGGATCGCTGCCAACAGCGGAGCTTCCAGAAAGTTTACCAGCATGTATTGCAGGTTGCTCACTTTGGATAACACATCTCTTTTCAAAAACACCTTGATCTGTTTCCAACGGTTTGGAATGCGGAATTTAATTTCGGGCAGCATTTTCTGCATCACCGGCTTGCCGTGGTTGCCTTGATCCGATTCTTTATAGTATTCGTACCACTCTTCCGGTGATGTTTTTCGCTTGGAAGTCAGGTGTCCAAATTCATCGACAACCTTTGCTTCTATGATATTGAAAATTTGTTCAGGGTTGACGTTGCCACATTCGGGACACTCACACTGGTCGTGGTCCACATGGTTCATCAACTTCTTGAAGTAGGTGACACTTTCTACAGGATTGCCGTTAAAAACTGGATATCCGCCTTGATCCAGAATAATCAACCGGTCAAACATCTTAAAAATATCCGACGAAGGCTGGTGAATTACCACAAAAATGAGCTTGCCTTTTAAGCTCAATTCTTTGAGCAGATCCATGATGTTTTCAGAATCACGACTGGAAAGACCCGATGTGGGTTCATCAACAAAAAGAATCATCGGTTCGCGAATCAGTTCGAGCGCAATATTGAGCCTTTTTCGCTGACCACCGCTGATGGTTTTTTCGAGTGGGTTACCAACCTTCAAATGGCTCACGTCCGATAATCCAAGATCGGCTAGCGTTTCTCTGACCAGTTCGTGAATCTCCTCATTTTTCATTTTACCAAAGCAGAGCTTGGCGTTGTAGAAAAGATTTTGGTAGACAGTTAGCTCATCGATCAGCAGGTCGTCTTGCGCAATATAGCCGATGACCCCTTCCAACTCGTCGTTTTCACCGTGTACGTCCAGTCCGTTGATCATCACCTGGCCATTGCTGGGTTTTAGGTTTCCGTTGAGGATGTTGAGCAGCGTGGATTTTCCCGAACCACTACCGCCCATAATTCCCACCAGTTTACCCGACTCTTCGGTAAAACTCAGCGGATGCAGACCTTGGTTTCCAAAGGGGAAGTGGTAAGTGAGATCGTCAACCACAAATTGCACCCCAGCGTAGTGTGCATCGTTCATGTAGCAGCTCAACAGGTCGCTGTAGTAGATCGAAGCCTGACGCCGCGGGTTGCGGATACTTGCCCCGGGGTTGAGCACGTGGATATAATCAGGCATCAGGTGCTGACCGTTCATCATCAGTACCGATTCGCCACGATACCGTACAAAAAACAGGTTGATGCTGCAGATTCTTAACACAACAATCGGCGATAGCATTCCCTCTGAATAGAGGTGAAGCGCGTTTTGATTCAGATTTTCCCTCTGACCCGAAATAACCAGAAAATTATCGTCGTCCGGAACGTGGTGGCCAGGTCCGTGCACCAGTTCTCGGGTGAGTTCAAATTCCTCACTAGTAATATTAAAAGTGCTGGCAACAGTGCTTACAAATTCCAACTCCTGATCGGTGGCTTCGCTGTGCGTATAAACGAATTCCAGCAGCCGAAGCATCACGATAAACTTTTGTTTCTGGGTAAGTTCTTCGTTAATTTCAGTGCAAATCCTTAACACCTTTACCGAGGCAACCGAAGTTTTTTTGCGTTGATTCTTTTTGCTCGAATAGGGCTGGTGCTGTTCGATAAAAGCGTCAAAAACCATGAGGTACTGATTGACCAGTTTTTGGCTGAGTTGCTGTTTTAGGAATAACCGAACAATACGGCGCCCTTCGTTCTCCTCCTGCCCGCTCAAAGGTTCTACACGCGCAATAATGGCAAAGAGTTGCATTAAAGCGCGGAGTATTCGTTCACTCATGGATTTGAAGTTTTAAAGCCATAAAAAAAGGCATCCGACTTATGCCAGATGCCTTTTCTACGGAAAACTTTCGGTAGGGTTATGGTTCAAAGCCTATGAGTAAAACAGCACAACCAGAATTAAGTTTACTTTGGTCGAGTTGGGCTTCTACAATCACTTCCATCGTTGATTCTACGTCAAAATTCCAAAAAGGAGAATGATCGAATTCACTGTTTCTGAAAAGCAGATTTCGCTTGGTGTCGTAAACTGAGAAAATCAGGTTTCCATCTTCAAATCCACTGCATGCAGCCAAACGGTAGGTGGTTCCGCCATAAAAAATGGTGCGGAATTCAGCCACCTGATCTTCGTATAGCAGCGACCGATAAAGCTGTCCATCGGAGATGTAGTCATTATTGATGTGTTTTACACATGCATTTGCAATGGTGTCGCACTGCGCAAAACTTCCGAGTGTAAGAAAAAGGCTGAAGAATAAAATAAGGGTCAATCGCATAATACGTGGTTGTTAGTTTTTTATCCTACTATCGAATTTCGAAGGGCTTCCACTTTTTCGCCGATTTGGTTCAATTGCTCGTCGGTTATTGTGAACGTGGTTGCGCTTTTGAGCGTGGTCACTTTGTTATCGGCATCTACTTCCGGACGCTGATATTCGTACGTGGCTTCAACACCCTCAAAAACGGTTTGTAAATCGGTGAGTAGCGTAGTCAGGTTGCCAAGACGCTCTTCCTGCTCGAGCGAATTCATCAGCCCAACAATATTGTTCAAGGTGATTTTTTGCTCAGCGATACGTTCGGCAACTTCACCATTGTTCTCCACCGAATTGTAGGCGAGATACATTCCTTCCACCCATCCACCGATTAGAACCAAGGCAGCCAAATTGTTTCGGTCGTTTTCTTTCAGATAGGTGTCGCTCGCCCTGAAAAAAGTAGTGGAGAGCACCAGCATGGAATCGCGATGATTTAAATTCTGACTGAATCGCTTCACAATTGACGGGTCTACGGCGTTGGCCAGGTCAAGGTCGTTGGCCAGCTTTTCAATCGCACCCAGATAGGAGATGGCCTCCTGGTTTTTCCCGAAAATGGCATTGTAGGCAAGGTCTGCACCATATATGCCCAGTATCAAACCCTTGTCGGTTTCCAATACATAGTTGCTGAGATTTTGAACTGAATTGGGCAGACTGGCGTCGTAGTCTGCACCGGATGATTCGAGCAGCATGGCAGTTTGTACCGGACTTGGAACGCTGAAGATGGCATCGCCAACGCTCATAATATTGCTTTTGTTCGGATCAATTTGATTGATCTCGTCATCGTCCGATCTTTTGTCGCCTGAGTCGGTGCTTTCCACACAGCTTTGAAAAGCCAGAGCAGCGATCAGTATAAAGACAATTTTTGGGTTGAAAATGGTCATATTCACGTTCTTTTAGTTTGGTTTAGAATCGCTGCACCAAATAATGAAAAATTGGGCAATTCTCAAAACTTGTTGATTTTCGATCAATTACTTTCATTTACCGACGAACCGGTTTATTTTCACCATTGTTAAAAATGCTGGTTTTTCGCAAGACCGCAATTAGTCCGAAAAATGAAATTGCGGCACTTAAAAGTACGGCAAAAGCTTCAGACCACTCCTGCAAAATTACTTTTCCAATTAAAAAGAGGATAGAGTAGGTCATAATAATTGAAAGCAGCCAAGCCAGAAACAGATATCTGAACTCTGCCCGGTGCTGTGTGTTTGTATTTTTGATATGTGCTGGCCACCATCCACCCGGATCCACTTTTTTATAATAGTCCTGAAGGTGTTCGGTTTTGGTGGGTTTGGTGAGCAAGGTAACCGCTACCCACGACACCGTTGTTAGTGCAACCGTGAAAAAGAATCCATACGGATGTTCCCATTTAAAAACAAATCGGCTCAGTGCAAAGCCGATAAAGGGCACCAGTGTGGCGGTGATTTCACTCCACGCGTTGATGCGCCACCAAAACCAGCGCATAATCAGAACCAGACCAAGACCAGCTCCGCATTCAACAATAAATAACCACACCCCCGAAATGGAGTCAAAAAACTGGGTAATACCCAAACCCAAGACCATGATGCCGAGTGTGCTCAAACGGCTGATTAAAATTAAATGCTTATCGCTTGAAGCGGGTTTCAAAAATCGTTTGTAAAAATCGTTGACCACGTAGCCCGCGCCCCAGTTGAGTTGCGTGCTGATGGTGCTGAGGTAAGCAGCAAAAAATGCAACGAGCAATAGCCCGCGCAGCCCCACCGGAAGAAATTCTTTCATGGCCATCACGTAGCCGTTTTTCAATTCAGCATCACTCAGATCGGGATAGAGAATAATACACGCCAAGCCCACCAGAATCCAAGGCCAGGGACGAACACAATAGTGTGCCACTTGAAAAAACAAGGTGGCATAAATGGCGTCTTTTTGCGTTCGAGTACTCATCATTCGCTGTGCGACGTATCCACCACCGCCGGGTTCTGCACCGGGATACCAACTGGCCCACCATTGAATTCCGATGAAAGCAAAGAAACTTGCAGCACTTAATACCAGCGTGTTTCCATCTGCTCCTTCATTTCCGAGCACGGGCAAAAAGTTTAATGAGCCCTCTGGCAATTGTGCTTTTAATCCGCTAATTCCACCTATTTTTTCGCTTTTGATGACCAGCACCGAAAGAATTACTGTTCCTGTCATGGCTACAATAAACTGCATCGAATCGGTAACTGCTACTCCCTTTAATCCGGAAATGGCAGAGTAAGCGGCAGCAACCAGCAATGCCAGACCGGTGATCCAATAAGCGTTTTGAGACGACATCTCAAAGAACACTTCCAGAATAGCAATCATTGCCAGATTGACCCAGCCAATGACCAACACGTTCATAAATAAACCAAGATACAGCGACTTGAATCCGCGCAACCACGCCGCCGCTTTACCAGTGTATCGCAGTTCGATAAATTCTACTTCAGTCAGCACTTCGGCACGATGCCACAAGCGCGCAAAGAAAAAGGTGGTAAACATTCCGCCAGCCAGCATGCACCACCACAGCCAATTGCCCGCAATGCCTTGAGTGGCCACCATTTCTGTAACTGCCAGCGGTGTGTCGGCAGCAAATGTGGTGGCTACCATCGATAACCCAGCAATGTACCACGGCAGATTTCTTCCGCCCAAAAAGAAACTGTTGAGGTCTTTGCCCGCCTCTTTTCGGTAATACATCGCAATGACGAACGATAGGACGAAGAAGGCGACGATGATGAGAATGTCGATAAAGTGAAGCATGGTGAAGCCATTGGTATGTAAAGGCAAAAGTGTTCAAAAAATCGTTTGATTGGTCTGAGAAGTTTTCCGTGCTTCGATGTGAATTAATCTTATTTTCGCTCACCCCAAATTAGTATGGAACGCAAAACCTATTTCGTTGATGTCATCATTCCAGTGGCACTAGAGCAATTATTTACCTATCGCGTGCCGCAAGAGATGAGCCACTTGGTGAAGCCGGGTGTGCGTGTGGTGGTGCAATTTGGCAAGTCCAGACGGTACTCGGCTTTGGTAAAAATGGTGCACGAAAAACCACCTGAGCACTATCAAGCCAAGTATGTAGATGAAGTGCTCGACGAGGCACCGGTGGTGAATCCCATCCAGTTTAAATTGTGGGACTGGATGAGCGATTACTACATGTGTACGCTGGGTGAGGTAATGGTAGCCGCACTGCCCGGAAGTCTGCGGCTGGTCAGCGAAACGCGTGTTTTACTCAACCCTGAATTTACCGAAACCGACCGGCTTGAGGACCGTGAATTTCTGATATATCAAGCCCTTGAAATGAATCCCTGGCTGAGTCTTGCAGACGTTTCGGCTATGCTGGAGCTCAAAAGCGTCTATCCGGTGATCAAATCAATGCTCGAAAAAGAGTGTATTGTGGTGGAGGAGGAGTTGCGCGAAAAGTTTAAGCCCAAAACCACCGATTATGTTCAGTTGCACTCTTCGCTACTCGACGATCAAGCGCTGCACCGCGTCTTTGATGAATTGAACAAAGCACCAAAACAACTCGAATTGCTGATGGGGCTGATTCACCTGCTGCGACAGGACAAAGACAGCGATAGGGTGCGAAAAAGTGATTTGATCGATTTCGCCAAAACCACTCACGCCACACTGAACGCTCTGGTTAAAAAGGAAATTGTTCAGATTTTGACACTCGAAACCGGTCGCCTGAGTCGGTTTGATGGCGAGACCTTTGCTCCCAAAATTCTAAGCCCTGATCAACAGCGGGTGATGACAGAAGTTAAGGAGCAATTTAAAAGTCATGATGTGAATCTGCTGCACGGCGTCACCGGCAGTGGAAAAACCGAAATTTATATCGGGCTGATCGAAGATTATCTGCGCAGCGGCAGGCAGGTACTTTATCTTTTGCCCGAGATCGCGTTAACAGCCCAGATCATTCAGCGGTTGCAGAAACATTTTGGCGATGCGATTGCGGTGTATCACTCTCGGTTTAACCAACAAGAACGGGCAGAAGTTTGGCGGCATTTGCAGTCCCAGTCAGGACGGTTTAAACTCGTGATTGGAGCGCGGTCGGCCATGTTTTTGCCTTTTCACGATCTGGGGCTGATCGTTGTAGATGAAGAACACGACGCCTCCTACAAACAATTTAATCCTGCCCCGCGATATCACGCCCGCGATTCGGCTATTGTTCTGGCTACCATGCATCAGGCGAAAGTGTTGCTCGGCTCGGCCACTCCGTCGCTGGAGACCTTAAACAATGTGCAGACTAAAAAATACGGACTGGTTGAATTGCAAGAGCGTTTTGGAGGCATTCAGATGCCTGAAATTTTAATCGCCGATCTGAAGAAGGAGACCAAAGATCGCACGATGAAATCGCATTTTAGTTCGTTTTTGCTTCAGCATATCAAAGCTGCACTCGATGCAAAAACCCAGGTAATTTTGTTTCAGAATCGCCGGGGATACGCCTCGTTGTGGTCGTGCGAAACGTGTGGCTGGGCGCCCGAATGCACCCAATGCGATGTGAGTTTAACGTATCACAAACACATTCATCTGCTGGTTTGTCATTACTGCGGCAACCGGTATAAACCGCCCGTTAAATGCGGGAAGTGTGGAAGTGCCAAGCTTTCGATGCTCGGTTTTGGAACCGAAAAAATTGAAGATCACCTACCGGAATTTTTCCCCGGAGTGCGCGTGTCACGTCTGGACTACGATACCACCCGTTCAAAGAATGCCCACCACGAAATCATTAGTCGTTTTGAATCGGGAGAAATCGATATCCTGGTTGGAACGCAGATGGTGACCAAAGGTCTGGACTTCAATAACGTTTCGTTGGTGGGGGTGATGAGTGCCGACAGCATGCTCAATTTTCCTGATTTCCGATCGTTTGAACGCTCATTTCAATTGCTGACGCAAGTGGCCGGTAGGGCAGGTCGCAAGAGCATACGTGGAAAGGTGGTTATTCAGACCTGGCAGCCTTATCACTGGATTATCCGCAAGGTGATTGACAATGACTTTGCGGGAATGGCCCAGCAGGAATTGGTAGAAAGAAGGCAGTTCAATTATCCGCCGTATTACCGCATCGTGGCCATGGTTTTGCGGCACCGCGACCGGAATACGCTCGATGAACGGGCAGCGATCATGGCGCGTTTGCTTCGCACTACATTTGCCGATCGGGTACTCGGACCGGAATATCTGCCAGTGGCTCGGGTTAAAAACCGGTATCAAAAGCAGATTATTCTCAAACTTGAAAAATCGCTCTCATTTAAGAAAAGTCGTGAAGTCATCCGTGGACACATCTCAACGTTTTATAGCGAGAAGAATAACCGTAGTGTTCAGATCGCGCTGGATGTAGATCCTTTTTAACGGTTGGAGTTGCTTTGTTTTAGTTGTAAATGACCCATAGCTAATTGGCGTCGATTTCAATGTCTTATGGCAAATTGGTGGAATGTCTTCAGCATCGCTGAGGCAGTTCGCTTCCATTTTTCTACTGCCGATGCTGTACCTTTGCAGTTAGATAGCGTAGTCAACCTGACTTCAATGATTTTTCGCAGAAATACTTTTGGCCATTATCTTCTTTTGCGTAGGCTACTTATGAGCGCAATTGGCATGTGGACTTTTCCGATGTACAAGGTTTTTAATCGAACCAATGTCACCGGCCTCGAAGTACTCGATGATCTGCCCACTGATAATGTTCTTTTTGTCGCCAATCACGAGACCTATTTTTCTGATGTTATTCTGATGTATCACGCCTTTGCAGCACGAAGAATAGGGCAGTCGAGAATCGGCATTCCCTGGTATCTTTTCACGCCCCGACTCAATACTTTTTATATCGCGGCAGAAGAAACCATGAAAGACGGCTTGTTGCCCAAGGTCTTTGCTTATACAGGAGCGGTGACCACCAAACGGACCTGGCGACACGCAGGTAAAAATGTAGATCGTCCGGTAGCGTTCAACGATATTACCAGAATTCGTCAGGCCTTAGACGCGGGTTGGGTCATTACCTTTCCACAGGGAACCACCACGCCTTTTCAACCCGCCAGAAGAGGAACGGCACACATCATCAAGCAAGCTAGACCGGTGGTGGTGCCAGTTACCGTACAAGGACTGCGCAAAGCCTTCGACAAAAAGGGTCTGAAAATGAAAAAGCGGGGAGTGGAGCTTAAATTGCATTTTAAAGCGCCCTTGGAAATTGACTATGATGCCGCGCCGGAATTCATCCTCCGAGAAATTATGGATGCCATCGAACAGAGCGAGCGTTATCGTAAAATAAGAAGCAAAAAGGACGACTAGAAACCGAGTTTTTCGGCAGGATACTGGTTAAAAGTTCCTGTGCCCCTCGCCAATACTTCACTGGTGTTTTCACTTTTTATTTCGCCCGAAGAATAGATTAACCGGTTGCCAGAAAAGTCCACCACACCACGGCCAACTAACAGATCGCCGGGCTTTACAGGTCTGAAGTAGTTGATTTTAAATTCAACGGTGGAAACCAGGTTATTGTTTTCTACTGCCAACGAAAGGGCAGCAACACCTAAAACTGCATCCATCATAGCAGCGAGCGCTCCACCGTGAATGGCCATCGGGTGGGCAAGGTGCTGCTCGGTTACGGGCATTCGGTAGATGATTTCACCGGGTTTAATCACCTCGAGTTGCATGCCCATAAAGCGGCCAAAATGGTTGACCTGATCGTAGAGTTGAAGAATTCTGTGCATGTTTTTTTATGATTTTCAAGAAAATTGCCACCTGCGAAATAATAAATTCTAAACGAATCCTTTCGGAGAAAAGGCGAGGTTGCTCGGGTTAAAAATACATCAATTAACTGCCGATTTGTTGTTATCTTTAATTAATACAAAGTCAAACCAAGATGCAAAAATATCATGTCGAAGAAACCGATAAAACACCGAGGATTATGTTTGACGGTGAGTCGGGGAAGTTGGAAATCAGGGGGAAATCAGTTCCGGAAGATTCGTTCAAATTTTTTGATCCGATGAATCAATGGCTCGATCAATATCTCGAATCGCCAGCTCATAAAACAGAATTGAATGTTGCGCTAGAATATTTTAATACCAGCAGTGCAAAAGTTTTGCTTGAGGTGTTCAAAAAAATGAGCAAGCTCGAGAAAAGCGGAAAAAGTGAAATGACCATCAACTGGGTGTATGAAGAGGACGACGACGATATGCTTGAGGCGGGCAACGATTATCAGCGCACAGTAGATGTTCCGCTGAACTTTGTAGCGATTGAAAGTTTTTAAAGTGAAATGCCGCAGATGCTGGAATTTTCGCCTATGACTTTAAAATGGATCAGCATCATTTTTAAATCATCACGGTAGCAGCTCTACGGCCTCTATTTTAATGTCTTCTACGGGCCATTCGCGCGAATCGGTTTCCACGTTGCTAATGGCATCCACCACGTCCATTCCCGCTATAACCTCTCCAAACACCGTGTGGTCACCGTCAAGATGGGGCGCCCCACCAACCCTTTCGTAAACGCTGCGATGCTGTTCAGAAAACGTTTTATTATGATCGCGCTCCATGGCCATCAGTTGCGGTGTGTTGAAAGTGCGACCGACCACAATGAAAAAATTAAAAGGTGACGAAAGCTTTTCGGGATTGTCGTCATATTGTCGGGCCATGGAAACTGCTCCTCGCCGGTGAATGAGGTGCGGGCGAAACTCGGGTTTGGGGTTGAAAGATCCGATGCGCATGTTTTTCATGCTCAATTCTTCGCTGTCTGAAGATCCACCTTGAATGATAAATCCTGGCACCACGCGGGTAAACAAGGTTTCTTCGAGGTAATTTTTCTTAACGAGATACAAAAAAGTGCTGCTGTGTACGGGGGTTTCTTCGAATAGCCGAATATCGATATGACCTTTGTTGGTAATCAGCCGGACTTTGCGTTCGGCGTTGCTATTCCAGTATTGTGTGAGGATGTCCTCATGATTCTGCTGGGTGAGTAGTGCCGGAGCGACTTCTGGTTTGGCGGATGTTTGCTCCGCCCTATGTGGATCTGCATGGGTTTGTTCTGCAGGTGCAGAATTTGCTTGCTTTTGGCTGTCGTTTTCTGAACAAGAACAGGCGCAACAGCTCACCAGAATAATCAAAATTAAATGTTTCATGGGTGCAAATAAAAAAAATCCCGCTGGTATTGCGGGATTTAAAGTATAAACAAGTTGAAATTATTCGAGCGTATCGTCGTATTCGGTTTCGAGCTGATGGCGGGTTTCATTTTGCTCCTCTACGTTGAGATATGAAAACTGTGGTGGTTTAACCTCCACCCGGGCCGTCAATGCAATCGGGTTGTTGTAGGTGCCTAGCTCAACCACGGCAAAATAAGAACCTTTTTGCGGCACCTCGAAAATAGCTGGCATTTCTTCAGTAAAGCCGCCCCAATAATGGTGGGTAAGCCCTTTCTTGTACTTTTCAAATTGCATTGGTGTGAAGAACTTCACTATTGCGGAACGATCGACATGAACGCTAATCAACTGTCTTTTCTTTGCAGTTACTTTTCTGGAGAGTATTTTCATAGTCGGTGGTTTTAGGGGATTTAGCCTTTGTAATGTAAGCGTTTTCAGCCACAAAATCAAAAAAAAAACAGGCTGTCATTTTGAGATAGACAGCCTGTTTAGTGCAAAAGTTACATTAACCAAATTGTAATTCACCCCGAGGGGTGATCTTTTGCTTTAACCAACCAATGATTAACCAACGGTACAAATGTCAGGAAATTTCCAGCAGGTTTCAGATAAATTATCCCAACGGTCGATCTTGTTCCATTAAAGGTTGAATTTTAACGATAGAGGTCTTTTGAACCTATTCTTGGTTGATTTAAAAATAAAACCCGCCTGATTATCAGGCGGGTAGAAGTGTCAGCGGCTTTTTTTCTTGTTGCGAAACAGTTCAAAATCTACACCAATCGTTTTCGGTGGTTGACAAACACTTCAGGTTTTGACTTCTTAGACGAATGTGATCTAAAAGAGTTACAATACCAACGGCCGATTTAGCAATATAGTGTTCTCGATCTGCGTCTCCTTGTCTTAGTCTTAGCCGGGCAAAATCTGATATTCAAATACCACGCGGTCGTCGTAGCCAAGAGGATATGCGTGAAATTTTCTATTGCTGCGAATCGTAATATTGACCTTGCCGTCGCGTGCAATGTTCTTGTCTTCGATTTTTAGACGAAGAATGTTGCTGGTTTCCCACTTAAAACCGAGAATCCGATATTGCAGCGGCTGTTGCTCGGGATCGGAAGCCGTGATGATATATTCCACCACATCGCCTACACGCAGGGTGGCATTGGTCTTTAACCGCATGGGTTTTCCAACTGTCCATATATTTCCGAAGCTGTCTTTCACGCTTTCAATTCTCGGAAATCCATCTTTCCCTACTTCGTTAAGGCTGCGGAAGGCTATAATCCGTGCCCGTATTTCTCCGGTGATGCCCAATACCAAGTGTTTTTGAAAGATAAATAACTCGCGTCGCCCTACATCGGGTTGAAGGTAATGATTGAGCGTTTTTAGATATACCTCCAGGGTTTGTACGTCATCAAAGACCTGATTAAATTCGTATTCCCAGTTCTTGATAATCAGCAGTATCATCTCTTCGAAGGGGGCGTAAAATAGTAGATTTTCTTCGCCCTGCATCGGCTGCACTTTGGATTCTACTTCCGCTTTTCGTTTCCGCCATGCTTCAATGGTTTTTTGCGAAAGCCCACATTCGTTCCACCAGTTCTCGCCGAGGTTTCGAACCAACACTGCTGCGGTAAAGTCGCGAAGGGCACTGTCGGTATCTTTTATCTCTCTTCGGATATCCATAATTTATGTAGTTTAAAGTGGTACGCGCTAACCATCAAAACCGCAATTCGCTGCTTTATGGTTATCTTTCGGAACGAAATTCTACAAATAAAAGTAATGAAGCCCACCCATTTTTTTGCTCTTCTATTTACGTATCTGCTGTTAGAAAGTTGTGGACAGGATCATCGGTTTAAGTTGTCTGTTGAAGCTTTTCAAAAGGAACTTAACGAAAAATTTGCTGATCCCGACTCATCGCCTTTGTCCAAAGAAGCGCTGAAGTCATTTACTGGGCTGCCTTTTTTTGACCCGGATGAAAAGTTTCGTGTTAAAGCCAGGTTTGAACGCGTTACGGCTCCGGTTGCAGAGTTACCGACAACAACCGGAAAAATTGCACGCTACCAGCCTTTTGGTACACTGCATTTTCAAATCGATGAACAAGATTTTGAGTTGCTGATTTACCGCAATATCGCCTTCCCGACCAGCACGAATACCAATGAAACGATTCCGCTGTTTTTGCCTTTCACCGATATGACCAATGGTGATGAAACCTACGGCGGTGGAAGGTATATCGAAATGGATATGCAAGAAGGAACGCAGTGGACGCTTGATTTTAATATCGCCTACAATCCGTATTGCGCCTATGACGAGAGTTTCTCTTGTCCAATTCCGCCGGCAGAAAATCACCTGCAGAAAGCCATTCGAGCAGGAGCCAAATACAACATGAACGACTACTGAGCGGTTTCCTGATTCCAGGTTTCTTCAGAGATGGGCAATCCGTTTTTAAAGTAGAACTTTCCGCCCCACGGATGTTCTACCCGTTTGTATTCGTTGCCTTTTTCTCCCTTCACCACAATACGTTCGGTAACGGTTCGCTGACCATCCTGATACGTGCGCTGCGTTATGCCCTCGTTATACTCTTTGGCCAAATCGGCCTGAAATTCTTCGAGTGATGTTTCCGGAACGTCAACGCCTTCTCTTTTGGTGAGCTCAAGGCTTTTCTCTTCCTGTTCTTTTTTCAGTTCGCGTTGGTGTGCTAATTGTCGGCGTTGCTGTTGTTCCCACTGGTCGGCTTGTTGCTGCCGCTTTTCCTCGCGCTCGCGAAATTCATCCATTTCTTTTTCCCGATCCGGGAGCTGTGGTTTTTCTGAAATCTGTTCGGAATGTGGGCGTTGTTCGAGTTCTTCTTTTTCTCTTTGTCTAAGTAATTCGAGGGTGTCTTTCATGGCCAGCTCAATATCGCGGATTTTTACCGGTGGATATACATTGTATGGGCGCATTTGACCTGCTTCTTCGTATTTGCGGATAGACTTCAGGTATTCTTTTTTCGCAAAATGTAAATGTGCCTGATCCATCACATTTAGAAAATTGCGGTCGAGTGCAGATTCTATTTGCTCTTTTTGTGCCAATTCAGCGCGCTCTTTGGCTGATAGGCCTTTCAAATCTGGCTGAGCAATAAGAGTTGTAGCGAATAGACAAATGACCGCAACAAGCAAAAATCGGATGCTGAATTTCATATTGAGGAGTTTTATTGGTCTTTCTGAACTGGAAATATAAAACAGATCCAGAGATGTACGTCAAAACATCTACAAAAATCTAAAACATAGTGGGGTGAAAACAGTGGAGGTGCAACTTCAAAAACTATGCTGCAATTCCACAACCACCAAGGGCAGTTAGAGTCTTACTGGACTGATGATATTATTGGCTTGTGGCTCACGCAGGCGTTCAGGAATGTTTCGTTGAACGGTTTCTGCCAGCGCATTAATTAGGCTGATTTTAAGCTGCGAACGACTGTATAAAATACTGATTTCGCGCGAGGGCTGTGGATAATCAAAAGGTTTCACCATTTTTTTATCCTCTGGTGTTAATTCTTCCGCTGTGAGATAAGGAATGAGCGTCATGCCCAATCCCTGCTTGGACAGTTTGATCAACGTTTCAAAACTTCCACTCTCAAGTGAAAAGTGCCGTGGTTTTCCGCTGTGGTTGTTGTTTGGGCCGGGCTGCTCAAAAGCATTTTTACACAGATTCACTACGCTGTTGCGAAAGCAATGTCCTTGGTTCAATAGCAGAATATCATCGAGCTTGAGTTCTGAATTCAGTACAAAGCTTTCGGCCGCCAAACGGTGATTTTCAGGAATAAAAGCCACAAAGGGCTCGTAGTAAATGGGTCTTTCAATGATGCCGGGAATGCTGAGTGGAGTGGCTGCGATCGCTGCGTCGAGCAGGTCTTTTTTCAGCCGGTCGATCAGTATTTCGGTTTGTAATTCTTCGATGATCAGTTCTACATCCGGAAACTTTGTCATAAAGACGGTCAATAATCGCGGAAGGATGGTAGCGGCAACCGTTGGAATGATTCCGATCCTAAATTCTCCAGAAATCACCCCTTTTGAATGCAGTACCAGTTCGTTTATTTTTTCTGTTTCGTGCAGCGCAATGCGGGCCTGCGCAATTACTTGTTTGCCGATTTCTGTTGGCTCCACCGGCTTTCTACTCCGGTCAAAAATTAAAATATCCAATTCCTCCTCCAGTTTTTGAATTTGCATACTAAGCGTTGGCTGAGTAACAAAGCAACTTTCGGCCGCTCTTCCAAAGTGCCGGTGGGTGTCTATGGCAAGCAAATATTGAAGCTGGATATAAGTCATAGCAGGTAATTTTGCGCAAATATAAATGTTATTTATGACTTACTATATTTGATTGATTATCATTATAAAAGACGCTGTTGATAAATTTGTTGGTTGTTTCTAATGGTCGGATTTCGGTCACTATCTGTTTTCGTTAATTTGCACTGTTCAACCTATTCATAGAGAAATGTCGAGATTAATATTGGTTTTGCTTGGAGCGATAACCATCGCTTCTTGCACACGCAACGAAGAAATTACTGGGTGTACCGATCACCTTGCAGAAAACCACAATCCGCGGGCTACGGTGGATGATGGCAGTTGTACTTATCCGCCCGATGAGCAGGTGATTTGGAAAGATGGCGTTGCAGGTGGCTGGAACGGTGATATTTTCTCCTATGGAATTGTACCAGAACTTTGCTACGGGATGCTGGTATTTGACGCTGATACTTCTGCCCAGACGCATTTAACCAGACTTATCACCGATGTTAATGGAGACCTGCAACTCCAGTTCAAGTTGATCAACCCAGTGAGCGCAAGTAATTATATCGAGGGAAACCTGCGTATAGATCTGGCCCTGCCCGAAGGGGTATCGCTGCCCCTGGTCGATATTTATATCCACGGAAAAATTGCCGATTCCGATGGGGTCTGCCCTGGTTATGTGCGATCTGATTTCGTTCAGGTTTCAACCCAGGCGCTAGGTCAAACACCCCATGCGCTTTCCATACCCCTGCGCGACTTTGAGCAGATGCGACTCGGAGATATTGAGGTAATGGTTGGCATCGAAATTAAGAATGCACAGCCAAATTCGGAGGTGTTGTGGATTAATAATGTTCGCTGGACACGGGCCTGATACCAGGTTTTGATTCTATAAAACGCAAATCTATTGAACGAAAAATGGCCATCAACTGATGGCCATTTTATTATCGCTGAATTCGGTAATTTATTTTTTAGCTGTGGCTCGGCGCTCTTTAATTCGCGTGGCCTTACCGGTTCTTTTTCGCATGTAGAAAATCCGTGCACGACGAACCACACCGCTTTTGTTAATTTCAATTTTTTCGAGAAAAGGAGAGGCAATCGGAAATACGCGCTCCACGCCGATGCCGCCGGAAATTTTACGGACAGTGAAAGTTTCAGTAACACCGCTTCCTCTGCGCTGAAGCACTACCCCCTGAAATTGCTGAATACGCTCCTTTGCTCCTTCACGGATTTTGTAGTGAACATTAACCGTGTCACCAGCCTTGAAATTTGGAAGTTCTTTCATTTCAACCAGGCTATTTTCTATTTCTTTCAATCTGTCCATTGCTATATGTTTTGTGTGGTCGTTTAACCACCTCATTTTTCGGGCTGCAATATTACGAATAATTGCGGCAATAACCCATTACTCGTTTAATTTTTAATTAATCTTCATCCATCAGATCGGGCCTGCGTTGTCTGGTGCGTTCCAACGCCTTGTCAAAACGCCAGTGTTCTATGGCTTTTGTATTTCCCGAAGTGAGAATTTCTGGCACCTTCCAGCCGTTGTATTCCGCCGGGCGGGTATAGACGGGTGGGGCAAGCATTCCATCCTGAAATGAATCGCTGAGAGCAGAGGTTTCATCATTGAGCACGCCGGGTAGCAACCGCACAACGGCATCGACCAGTACCGCTGCAGCAAGTTCTCCTCCAGACAATACGAAATCCCCAATCGAAATTTCACGGGTCACCAGGTGTTCGCGCACGCGTTCGTCCACCCCTTTATAATGTCCGCACAAAATAATTAGGTTTTTGCTCAGCGATAATTCGTTGGCCATCGATTGGTTCAGAACATCGCCATCCGGAGCCATGTATATGATTTCGTCGTAGGAAGCTCTCTCCGACAAACCGTCGATGCACCTTGCAATGGGTTCAATACTCAGCACCATTCCGGCACCACCTCCAAAAGCATAGTCGTCAATCTGCTTCTGTTTGTTGGTGCTGTAATCACGAAGGTTGTGGGTCGTTATTTCGACAACTCCTTTGGTTTGAGCCCGTTTCATGATGCTGTCGTTGAGCCAACTCTCGAGTAAGGCGGGAAGCGCGGTAATGATTTCAATTTTCATGGTTTGGCAAAATTAGGAAAGATGATGGAGTGCGAAATCAGTCCGGAAATCCTTTTTATATTTGAGTTTTAAAGCGGCATCAGGTTTGCAAGTTTACTCCCAAAAAAATAAAACCATTTTATATGCTTTACAAGTTATTCTTAGTGATGTTGGTGTATACACTAACAGTTTCTTCTCAAGTTGTTGCGCAACCCGATCAGTTCGATGATCTGTTGATTTTATACGTTGACGAAGAGTACGAGAAGTTACTGAAAAGAGCGGAGAGATACACCGAAAATTCCGACACCCGGCGTGATCCTAGACCAGTGTTGTACCTATCAAAAGCTTATTTCGAGATGAGCAAAAGAGATGAGTACACCGACAAATACCCCCGCGCTTTTCGCGACGCACTGAAATATGCATCAAGATACAGCCGAAGAGACAAGGAGCGCGAATACTTTGATGAAAACCGCGATTTTCTGAACGAACTTCGAGGAGAAGCCATGCGCGAAGCCGGACTGTTTATGTCTGGAAACGATGTGCGTGGAATGAGTCAGGCAGCCCGGATATACAAAGCCCTCGTTGATCTTGATTCCGAAGATGCTGGAGCAGCCATGATATATAGCGCGGTGCTCTATAAAATTAACCGACGCGGAGAAGCCGATGTGGTGATGCGCGAAATGGCTCCGAAACTGCCCCATATCGATTTCGACCGCATGACCGACGACCAAAAGGAAATGCTGAAATTCGGAACCATTCACTACGCAGAATACCTGAAAGATCAGGGAATGCTCGATTCAGCTCGCGTCACCATGCGCATTGTGGAACCCTATTTTGAGGATGACAATGAATTCCAACTGTCGATGGAAGAAATCAGGTGATTGATCAAGACACCTTAATTCAGCAAAAAAGGGAATCGCCGATTCCCTTTTTTTGTAGGAAGGTAACTGTGCTCTATGAATAGAAAAACTATTTTTAGCTGATGAAACGCGGACTAATATTCGCAATGGCACTGACTTTCCTTTCGTTCGGATTTTCAAAGGGAAGGCTCAATAGGGCATTTGAAGCCTTGCATATTTACAATTACTTTGAAGCGAAAGACCTGTTTGAGCGATCAATGAAAAGATATCCTGCCGGCGCCTCATACGGTTTGAGTATCATCTATGGTCGAACAGACAATCCGTTTCATCAGCTCGATTCAGCACTTCATTACGCACTCAGCGCAATCAATCATTACCCACCTGAAAAGGAAAAAACCACGGTCTTTTATCAATCGCATGGCATCAACGATTCCACGTTGCTGACTCAATTGGCCTATGTAGATTCGTTTGCATTTGCACGTGCGCACGAATCGCATACCGTGGCGCGCTACGAAAAGTTTATTGGTCAGCACCCTCACGCAAAACAACTAACTGAAGCCGTTGAACTGCGCAATGCACTCGCATTTGAACAGGTCAGAATTGTGCATTCACCTGATGCTTATCAGACTTTTATTGACCGCTATCCGGATGCCCACCAAATTCCCGAAGCAAAAGCACACTATGAAGAAGCATTTTACCAATCAAGAACAGCAGATGGCCGCATTGATTCTTATTTGGCATTTGTAGAGCTATATCCCGAAAGCCCCTATCGCCGAGCCGCCGAGGACGAAATATACAAACTGAGCACATCCGATAATTCCGTCGCACAGTGGCACCGCTTTGTTCAGTCGTTTCCCAACAACCCGAATGTAGAAGACGCATGGCAAAGGATCTACAAAGCGCGTGTTCGCAGTGTTACTCCCGAAACCCTGGCGCGTTTCGCCCTCGAATTTCCAGATTATCCGTTTCACGAAGAGCTGAAGAATATCTTCAACCTCACCGTCACCGAATATTACCCCATTGAGTCGGGCGGTAAGTGGGGATTCGTTACCGAACATGGAAACGTAGCCATTGCTCCTCAATATGAATGGGTGGAACCTTTTAGTGAAGGGCTGGCCATGGTGAGCAGAAATGGCATGGTGGGCTTCATCGACAAGAAGGGAACCGAAGCGGTGCCTTGCCGAAACGAATCTTCTGAAATGTTTATCAATGGCCTGGCGGTAGTAGAACGAAATGGTTTGTATGGAGCGGTAGATCGCAGTGGAAGGGTTAAAATTCCATTTGAGTTTGATGAACTGGGCGATTTTACCGGAAAGCTAACCTATGCGGTGAAAGGCGATTTAGTAGGATACATTGATCAGAAAGGCCGCACGGTGATTGATTACCGCTACGATTTCGGAACGGTATTTAAAGAGGGATTCGCCAAGGTGTCGCTCGACAACCAATACGGATTGATCAACAACAAAGGCACAGAAGTGGTTCCGGTGATTCACGAATACATCGACGAGTTTGAAAACGGCGGTGCAAGAGCAAAGGATGGCGACTTTTACGGATTGTACAACACCGAAGGCGCACTGATTATTCCATTTGATTACGACAATCTTGGGGTGCTGAACGAAGGATTAATTGCGGCCGTGAAGAACAACCGAATGGGTTTTCTTAACGATACCGGCAAAGTGGTCATCGACTTTATATATCATGTCGACAGCCGGAATATCAAAACCATCAACTTTAAAGAAGGCCGCACCATTGTGTTTCAGAAAAGTAAGTACGGCCTGATCGATACAACCAACACCAAAATTTTACCGGCAATGTTTGATGCCATTGGCGATTGGACTGGAAAACGAATTCCTGTGAAAAAAGGCAGAAGCTGGGGCTATGTTGACGAAGGGAACAACTTGCTAATCAGCTATCAATTCGATTATGCCTCTTCGTTCGAAAACAATAGGGCCGTGGTAAAACGCCGCGAACAATACGGCGTAATTGACACTTTAGGTAAGTACCAGGTAGAGCCCGTTTTTCATCTGTTACAGATCATCGATACGGTTCATTATTCAGCGCATACCGAAGGGTTGTGGGGCGTGATGACTTTTGCCGGCGACACCGTATTGCCATTCGAATTTAACCGCATCGAACAAGTTGATGACAAGGTGCTGCGCGTAACGAAAGAAGGCAAATTCAGTTACTACAGCTTGCAACGCCACGGTTGGATCTGGCGGCAGGAATAGCCCTAATTTTTAAGCACCATAAACTCCACACGTCGATTTTGCTGCCGACCCATCTCGGTTTCGTTCGAGGCTATGGGTTTACTCATGCCGTATCCCACGTATGAAAGCCTGCTTTTTTCGGTTTTATTCTGAATCAGATAATCGACCACTGCCTTGGCCCGGGCTTCAGAAAGTTTCTGATTATAAGACTCGGAGCCCACATTGTCTGTGTGACCGCTGATTTCCACTTCCATGTGCGGATAATCATACAAGAGGTCAACCAGCATATCGAGTTCCGCTTTCGATTCGGGCAGTAGTTCGGCCTTATCAAATTCAAAAAAGATATTTCTTAGCTCCAATATAGCACCCACTTGCAGTTCAAATGACGTAACAGGCTCTTCCTCTGTTGAAGCTTTTTCAACAACTTTTTTCTTAGGTACGGGCGGTATAACGGTTTCCGGACGGGAACTGAGCTTTTCGTTCGGAGTGGCATCGCGCACTAACACATCATCAAGGTAGTAATAGGCACCCCGTTCGCCGTCAGGATAACGCTTGATTTCGGTTTGCTCGTCGGGATAGAAGTTGCCGATCAGCAGATAATTCAAATCCGTTTCGGCTTCAAAGACCCCACTCACCTTTTGCCATCTCGATCCACGGGTTTCTATGAGTTTTTTGGCGTTGATCTGCGGTGTGAAATACAAAGGAAGGCGGTTGTTGGTAGCAATAAGTGTGTCTGAAAACAACAGTCCTATATTGTTGCTGGCCCTGGCCGAACGCTCGGAGCGCAGCACCCAAACCTCGGCATAATAGCGCTGTCCGGCATATAAAGTGCTGTCCAGTTCAACCATGAGGTATTCGTGCCAATAGGTTGGAGAACCACCCGTGCCCTGAACCTTAATCCCAATCATGTGGTCGCCCGATCTCGGCGATTGCCGACCAGGGCTGTGTTTGCGGGGATGTGACCAGCAATCCGGTTCAACCCGTGCTGAAAGTAAATCGGGAGTGGTTTCGGTGGGGCTTGTCCATTCCCTGAACACTTCGGTCATGTATTGTTTTCCTTTTTGATTCCAGCGGCAAGGCGTGCGCAAGGATTCTTCAAAACCCGGATTCGGAACGTAGTTGTAAACGGTCTCTGTCGTTCGCCCAAAAAGACCAGATCCCTCCAGCAAGCCTTGGGCATGAACTGAAATGCTGTTCGCAAAACAGACAACAGAAGCCATCAAAATATTTCTCATCTCACAAGTGGTTTGCTACAAAACTATACCCCTTAAGATTGTCAATGAGGCATTGGTGCTGAATTTTTACAGCCCGTATTGTGAATAACCCGTGGGTTTTGAAAGGTTTTTTGAATCGGGTAACAAATCAATTTTTGGTTACTTTGGAGGCAAAATGAAATGGTTTTTGTTCTACACCTCGCACATGGTCCTGATGTTTTCAGTTGTGAAAGGGCTAAAAGCTCAGGAACAGTTGCTTTCGGACTGTTTTAATGCGTTGACGGTTTCGTTTCCGATCGATAATGAATCTTTTTCATCGTTTCATTTGGCACCAGATAATGCGCCGGTAGTGCATTATTTGTTCGAAGATCAGTTTACTTTCTGGTATCAGATTTCTGCTGAAGTTTCCGGAGACCTGGAATTCACGATTTCCTCCTCGGCATCTTCCGATGTTTTTCAGGCGTTGCTCTATGAATACAACGATTCTCTTTTTTGCCATGAGCTGGTGTCTGGCGAGTTGGATCCCATGAAGTTGCGCCAAACAGATTTTTCAACCTATATCGGTGCCGACACGGTTCAATCGTGGCAAAATCGGGTTCAACTCGAGGCGACCAAAACGTATTATTTGTCTGTGCTGAGTTTGGTTGGCGATCATTGCGGACACCGCATGAGTTTTTCGTTTGGCAACGAACGCATTCACCTGCACGCCATGAACAAGCCGTGTTATCATCTAACCGCGCTGGATTTTGATTCCCCGGTAGAACCCGAGGTTGTTGATATTTCACTACCCGAACTTTGGCTCGAATTGCCATCGAGTTTGACAGATACCAGCCGCCTCAACATTTACACGGAATCATCTCCTGAAAAAAACACGCCGCACAAAGCCGATCAACTGGATAAAATGGTTGTAGCCGATCCGGTTTTGAAGCCCAAAGAAAAGCATCGCACCATTTCCGCTCCGGAGTCGGCAATTGCTAATCTCGATATCAAAGCTGGGGTGAAGCTGAATTTGACACAGGTGTTTTTTCACAACAACACCTACGCATTTAGAAGCGATTCGCACCAACAGCTTGACGAACTGGCTGCGTTGCTTCTGGGGAATCATGAGGTTACCATCGAAATTTCAGGACATACTTCGGGCGATACCAAAAGCATCAAGCCCGATTCGTATAACCGGGGTCGTGGAAAAGGATGGGATTTTAGGGGAAGCGCCCGGAAGCTATCGCGAAAAAGGGCAGAGGCGGTAAAGGAATATCTCGTCGATAAAGGAATTTCATCACGACGTCTGAGCACGGTGGGCAGAGGCAACGACCAGCGAATCATTAAAAATCCGCGAACGCCAGACGAGCACCGGCAGAATATGCGCGTGGAAATAGAAATCATTTCGGCAGAATAATTCAGTGAAAATGAATCAAAAGGAAAGCGTAATAGAGGAGAAGGAGTTTGACCTGAAATTGTTCGTGCTGAAGTACTTGCAATACTGGTATCTCTTTGCCATTGCGCTTATTGTTGCGCTGGGAGCAGCGTGGTTTATTAACTGGTATGCCGCCCCGGTTTATCGTATTTCTGGCAAGCTGTTGATTAAAGACGAATCCATGACTCCCGAGCGCGCCTTACTGCGTGATCTGGATATTTCGTCCAAAGGAAAGAACATGGAGAACGAAATAGAAATTCTCCGTTCTCACCGAATGATTAGCCAAGCACTCAGCCAACTTGATTTTGAGGTGTCGTACTATTTAATTGGCAATATCAAAACCAGTGAAGTATATAAGAACAGCGCTTTTCGGGTGGAAATCGATACCCTGAACGATCTTGCTTATTTCTTTCCGTTTTCGGTCACCATCAAAGATGATCAAACCTTTGAGTGGAAATACAAAATCAAAGACGAATCGGTGACGCTTACCGGAAGGTTTGGTGAGCCATTTCATTTTCCTTTAGGCACTGTAACGCTGAATTTTCGCGACGATTTTGACCCATCTGTCCTTCGCAACAAGCATTTCGACAAGCGAAATTATCAATTGCGGATCCACGGAAAAGATCGGATGCGCAACGTCTACGTCAATCGGTTGGCCGTGATGCCCATTAGCGGACAGTCAACCATTGTTGAGCTGGTGCTGCACGAAGAAGTTCCGCAAAAAGGTAAAGACTTCATCAACACGTTGGTTTCGGTTTATCTGCAAAATGATGTCAACGAAAAGAACCGTACGGCCGATCACACCGCGGTATTTATTGATCAGCAGCTCGAAAAAATAAGTGAAGATCTTCGCACAATCGAATCTACCCGCGAAAAGTTTAAAGCCGGAAAGGGCATTATCGATCTCAGCGCGGAGTCGCAGGTGGTGCTGAACCAGGCGCGTTCTATCGACGAGAAATTAGCCGCTAATAATGCGCGCAAATCGATTATTTCTCACCTCAGAGATTATGTGGCCAACGAAGATTTGGGAAGAGAAATGGCACCCACTACAATTGATGTCAACGATATACTCCTTAACGATTTAATTAAACAACTGTATGAGTTAGAAGCCGAACGGCAACAACTTGAGGTGGGAGGGACGGTTAAGCACCATCGCTTTGGTTCTCTTAATGCTGAGATTGATCGCACGCGGGCAAAAATTGTTGAGAATATTGAGAATATTGAAAAAACCATCGATCTGGCCAATGCAGAGCTGGAACATGAGTTGGCTCGCGTGCGCAGCCGAATTCAGGAAATACCGACCACCGAGCGCGAACTAATTGGAATTGAACGTCAATACCGTATACAAGAAAGCCTGTATCTCTATCTCCTGGAGAAACAAGCAGAAGTGTCGATTTCTCTGGCTTCTTCTGTCAGTGACAACCGAATCGTTGACATGGCAAGATCAAGTGTGGGGGCGGTGAAACCAGTAAAAAGTCGTGCGTATTCCATTGCATTGCTCATCGCATTAGTTATTCCTGTAGGATTTATTTACCTGCGCGAACAACTCGACGATTTTGTGCGCGATACCGATATCATCAGTACTCTTGCAAATGGGATTCCGGTGATTGGACTCGTGGGGCTCAGTAAATCGGGTTCGAACCTGGTTATTCGTGATAAACCCAATTCGCTGATTGCCGAAGCTTACCGATCGGTTCGAACCAACCTGAAGTTTTTTGGATTAAACGAAGAGAATAAGGTGCTGCTCATCACTTCATCGATCGGAACAGAAGGAAAGACTTTTACTGCAATGAACCTTTCTTCGGTACTTGCCCTCAGCGGGAAGAAAACCATTTTGCTCGGCCTCGACCTGCGGAAACCAAAAATTATTAAGGATTTCAATCTGCACAACGAGCGTGGGATTAGCACTTTCTTAAGCAGCGAGCACAATTTGGACGACATCATCCAATCGAGCGGACTGATTAAAGATTTTGACATTATCCCATCCGGGCCAGTGCCACCCAACCCGTCGGAGTTGATCATGAGCCAGCGCATGGACGAACTGATTCAGCAACTTTCTATTCGATATGACCATATCATTATCGACTCGCCGCCCGTAGGGCTGGTGACCGACGGTTTGATACTGATGAAATACGCCGCGTTGTCCATCTTTGTGATCCGCCAAAACGTAACACGAAAGCATCACCTGCGTCATCTCAAACAAATGTTTGATCAGCAAAAGCTTGGACAGGTTGCCATTCTGTTTAATGCGGTAAAAAAGAACCGCGGAACCAGTGGATATGGATACGGCTATCACTACGGATACGGCTACGGATACACCGAAGACGGTTATGGTTATTACACCCAGGGAGAAGAGCCGCAAGGTTGGTTTAGCCGGGTGAAACGCATTTTTTTGAGATTCTAATGGAATTGTTGTTTCGGTGGATAAATTCACTGCATCCGCGCACCCGAAAAATCGGTAAGAACGTTGCAGCCTCGGCCATCTACCGTGTGTTATCTATGGCGGCATCGCTGGTGATGGTTCCGCTGTTGCTCGACTGGTTGGGCACTGAGCAATACGGCATCTGGCTGACGATTCAGGCAGTAATCGGCTGGTTTATGCTGTTTGATTTGGGACTGGGAAATGGCCTCAGAAATAAACTGGCCGAGGCATTGGCACAAGACCAAACCGAACTGGCCAGATCATACGTGAGCACTGCCTACGCAGTAATTACAGTGATTGCTGTGTCCATGTTTCTGGGGTTTTTAATTGCTTCGTCGTTCATTGACTGGACCGAAGTATTCAATTCTGAAAAAGAGTTGGCTGGGACGCTATCGGTCACCATGCTCATCGTTTTTGCTTTTTTTTCGGTGCAATTTGTTTTTCAACTGGTGAAGATGATTCTGATGGCCGATCAGCGTCCGGCGGTAGCAGCACTCATCAACACCATTGGAACCATCTTGTCTTTGTTGGGCATCATACTCATTGTAAAATTTTCTCCCGGCGATCTGGTACTGGTTGCTGCAGTAGTTAGCGGCACCAATGTTTTGGTACTCATTCTGGCCAATTTCGGTGCTTTTAATAGAAAGTATGTTGCGCTGAGGCCCTCTTTTAAATTTGTTCGTCGCGAACATGTGCGTTCGCTAACCAGCATCGGACTTCATTTTTTCTTGTTGCAAGGCGCGGCACTTGTGGTTTTTGCCACCGATAATATGATCATCACCCAGATGATTGGCCCCGAAGAAGTACCAGCGTATAATATTGCTTTTAAGTACTTTAATCTGGTGATGGTGTTTTTCACCCTGCTCACATTGCCCTATTGGTCGGCCTTTACGGAGGCTTATTACAAAAACGATATTCCGTGGATCAAAAGAACGGTGCGCGGGTTAACGCAAGTTTGGCTGGTGTCGGTTGGGGTGGTGGTGCTCATGCTGATCGCTGCTCCCACAGTGTATCGATTATGGATAGGCGATGAGCTGGTGGTGCCCACCTCCTTGAATGTTTTTTTCGCCATTTGGGTAAGCCTATCAAGTGGAATAGCCGTGTTCAGTAATTTTCTGAGTGGTGTAGGTAAAATCAGACTCAGTGTATACCACGCCGTTTTTGTGATGATTATTAATATTCCGCTTTCCATTTGGCTGGTGGGTCCGTGCGGAATGGGCAGCACCGGCGTAATTTTGGCCACCGTGCTGGGCATGATTCCCCGCTTGATTCTGCAACCGGTGCAATATCGATTGATTATTTCTGGAAGAGCACGTGGCATCTGGAATAAATGAGTGCAATAAATTGTTCTGTTCATTTCATTTATATAAGTTCTTTTGTACCTTTGCACTCCATTTTTAAAAACTTAATTCAAACATTTTATGAATCGCTACGAAACTGTTTTCATTTTAACTCCCGTTTTGTCTGACGATCAGGCAAAGGAAGCAGTTGCCCGGTACAAGGAATTCTTGACCAATAAAGGTGCAAAGATTGTCCATGAAGAGAATTGGGGCCTGCGCAAGTTGGCTTATCCCATTCAGAAAAAGTCAACAGGCTTTTACAACCTGCTTGAGTTTGAAGCTCCCGGTGAGCTGATCAACGAGCTGGAAGTAACCTACCGCCGCGACGAGCGCATGCTTCGCTTCCTGACCATTCGCATGGAAAACGAACACATCAAGTTTGCCGAGAGCAGAAGAAACAAACAACCCGAGCAGGCAAACGCTTAATCCTTTATTGATCAACTTTAAAATTTACAAGTCATGGCAGCAGAATCAGAAATTAGATACCTGACCCCCATCAGCATCGACACCCAAAAAACCAAGTATTGTCGATTCCGAAAAAACAGAATAAAATACATCGATTATAAAGACGCCGATTTTCTTTTGAAACTGGTTAACGAGCAAGGCAAATTGTTGCCACGCCGACTAACAGGCACCTCATTGAAATATCAGCGTAAAGTAGCTCAGGCTGTTAAACGTGCGCGTCACTTGGCATTGATGCCATACGTTGGCGATATGCTCAAGTAATTATCCATTTTTAAAACTGAACGAACATGAAAGTGATTCTTAAGCAAGATGTTGAAAAGCTCGGAGATGCCAACGACATCGTTACGGTAAAAGATGGATACGGCAGAAACTACCTGATTCCAAAAGGACTGGCGATTGTTGCTACCGAATCGGCGCAAAAAGTGCTGAAAGAAACCATGAAGCAACGCGCACACAAGGAGGCAAAGCGGAAAGATGAAGCGGAGCAACTGGCCAAAACAATCCAAGGAGCAACCATTACAGTAGGTGCCAAAGCGGGCGAAAATGGTAAGATTTTCGGCTCGGTTAATACCATACAGTTGGCAGAAAGCCTTAAAAAGATTGGGGTAGAAATTGACCGAAAAAACATCACCATCAAAGATGAGCCCATTAAGTCGCTCGGCAAATACCAGGCGGATGTTAAATTCCATAAAGAAGTAATTCAAACCATCGAGTTTGAAGTTGTAGAAGAGTAAAGCAAAACTATATTATACCCGAAGGCTCCTTTCCGATTTGGGAAGGAGCTTTTTTTATTCATACCGCAGTGCTTCAATAGGGTCGAGACGCGCTGCTTTCTGTGCGGGATAATATCCCGAAATAACACCCACCACAAAACAGAGCGCCACCCCGAGAATTATCCAAAGCCACGGAATGATAAAGCCAGATCCAATCAGACTTCCCACCAGGTTGCCAATCAGAATGCCCAGCATAATACCCAACAGTCCGCCCATTTGACCAATAACAATCGATTCTGCAAGAAACTGCCTGCGGATGAGCTGACTGCTGGCACCGATGGCTTTTCTTACCCCAATTTCTCTAGTTCGCTCGGTAACCGACACCAGCATAATATTCATCAACCCAATTGCAGCACCAAGCAAGGTGATGAGACCAATAAAAGTAGCCACCATCTGAATTTCAGCGGTTTTTTCAATGACAAAGTTTGATAAACTGTCGCTTTGGATGGTTGCAAATGAGTCGGGTTCACCAACCTGATCGCGTCGCACCTTTCTGAAAGCGCCAACTGCTTCGGCAAGTGCCGGAGTAACCTGATCGGGACGATTCACTTGCACGGTAATTACATAAGGTGTATTGATGGTGGCATAGTTCAGCTTAACGTGCGATACAGGAACCAGTGCGTTGTTGTCACCGCTAAATCCAATACTGCTGCCTTTTGAAGCCAACACACCGATAATGGTGTACTTGCCACGACCGATGGATATTCTTTTACCAATGGGATCTTCGTTGGTTTTAAATAATTTCTTCACGATATTATCGCCGATGATGACTACCGCAGCACCAGACTCCATTTCAAAATTCGAGAAATTCCTGCCGCCAGAAAGTGTATATCCCGCTGTGACCAGATAGTTCTGATCGCCGCCCATTACCGAAACGTTGGGATCGGTTTTTACCGATTCATATTTGGCTGTTGCAACCTGCGAAGCCATGGCAGAAATACTGATTTGCGATGGAAAATGGTAGCTTTCTTTAAATCGAAGTGCCTCGGCATAGGTAATAACCGGGTTTATCTTTTCTACCTTGCCCGCTTCTGAAGACCGCCCAGTGACCGATCGGTATCGGATGTTAAACGAATTGGAACCCATTTGAGAAAACTCGTCAGAGAGTTTAGCCTTGATGGCATCGATTGACGTTAAAATTCCGACCAGAGCGGTAATTCCCACGGCGATGATCAGCACAGTGAGCGAGGTTCGCAGCACTTGACTGCGAATGGCCCGGAAGGCAATTTTGATATTTTCTCTTTCTTTATTGAGCACCTTGTAAATGGCGGGATATTACTTAATGACTAAGGTAGTGAAAGCAGCAACTATCCCGTGTTAATTTGCTATTTTCGCGGAACGAAAAGTAATGAATTTTTAACCCTTAAAATGACATATAAATATGGTTTTTGATCTGGAAATGATTAAAAAGGTATATAGTGAATTCCCAGAGAAAGTTGACACAGCACGTCGCGTGTTGGGTCGTCCACTTACTGCCACAGAAAAAATTCTTTATACTCATCTGTGGAGCGGAAAGGCCGGTCAAGCATATACCCGTGGTGAATCGTATGTAGATTTTGCTCCGGATCGTGTGGCCATGCAGGATGCCACTGCCCAAATGGCACTGCTTCAGTTTATGCAGGCCGGAAAGCCCAAAGCGAGCGTTCCGAGTACGGTGCACTGCGATCACCTGATTCTGGCACGGGTGGGTGCCGACAAAGATTTGCAGGAATCCATCAATAAAAACAACGAAGTATTCAACTTTCTATCCTCGGTTTCCAATAAATACGGAATCGGATTCTGGAAACCCGGTGCGGGAATTATTCACCAGGTTGTTCTCGAAAATTATGCCTTTCCCGGAGGAATGATGATCGGAACCGACTCCCATACCGTAAATGCCGGTGGACTTGGAATGGTTGCCATTGGTGTAGGCGGAGCCGATGCGGTTGACGTTATGGCCGGAATGCCGTGGGAACTGAAATTTCCGAAACTGATCGGAATTAAACTCACCGGAAAACTCAACGGTTGGGCATCAGCAAAAGATGTTATTCTCAAGGTTGCCGGATTGCTCACCGTAAAAGGAGGTACCGGAAGTATTGTGGAATACTTTGGCGAAGGAGCAAAATCGTTGTCATGCACCGGAAAAGGCACCATCTGTAATATGGGCGCGGAAATCGGGGCTACAACTTCCACCTTCGGCTATGACGAGTCCATGGAGCGTTACCTTAAATCTACAGGACGTGCCGAAGTAGCAGCGATGGCCAACCAAATTAAAGAACACCTGACGGCAGATAACGAGGTGTATGAAAACCCCGAGCAGTATTTTGACCAGGTGATTGAAATTGACCTTTCTACCCTGGAGCCTCACCTGAACGGACCGTTTACACCCGATTTGGCAACACCTATTTCACAAGTGAAAGCACTGGCCGAGAAAAACGGTTGGCCGACAAAAGTGGAAGTGGGGCTGATTGGATCGTGCACCAATTCTTCCTATGAAGACCTGACCCGCGCCGCATCGGTAGCTGTGCAGGCAAGAGATCAGAAGATTAAAGCAAAATCTCAGTTCACCATTACTCCCGGTTCTGAACAGGTGCGATATACTGCCGAACGCGATGGTATCCTCAACACCTTTGACGAAATTGGGGGCGTGGTACTGGCCAATGCTTGCGGACCGTGTATCGGTCAATGGAACCGTCCGGGAGCTGAGAAAAAAGAGAAGAACACCATCGTTCATTCATTTAACCGCAACTTTTCTAAGCGAGCAGATGGAAACCCGAATACCCACGCTTTTGTGGGGTCGCCAGAGATTGTAACTGCACTCGCCATTGCCGGTGACCTCGGATTTAATCCACTTACCGATACGCTAAAGAATGAATTGGGCGAAGAGGTGAAGCTGGCTCCGCCAACTGGTATTGAGTTGCCCGAGATGGGGTTCAGTGTAGAAGATGCCGGCTATCAGGCGCCAGCCCAAGACGGTTCAGGTCTTGTGGTTACTGTGAATGAAGATTCGGAAAGACTTCAATTGTTGCAGCCCTTTTTGCCCTGGAACGGCGAGAACATAACCAATGCCCGGTTGCTGATTAAGGCAAAAGGAAAATGCACTACCGACCACATTTCAATGGCAGGGCCGTGGCTGCGTTACCGCGGACACCTCGATAACATCTCCAACAACACCCTAACCGGTGCGATCAACTTATTTACCGATAAGGCAGGTATTGTTAAGAATCAAATCACAGGAGAAGAGGGAGAAGTTCCAGCAATTCAGCGGTTATATAAAGCTGCGGGCATCAACACCATTGTGGTTGGTGACAGTAACTATGGCGAAGGCTCATCGCGCGAACACGCAGCCATGCAGCCACGACATCTCGGTGTGCGTGCGGTGCTGGTAAAATCATTTGCGCGCATTCACGAAACCAACCTCAAAAAGCAGGGCATGCTGGCCTTGACGTTTGACAACGAAGCCGATTATGACCTGATTCGCGAGGATGATGTGATTAATTTCATTGACCTGAGCGAATTTGCGGCAGACAAGCCCATACACCTCGAATTGGTGCACAGCGATGGCACCAAGGATGTGATTAAAACCAATCATACCTATAATAATCAGCAGATCGATTGGTTTAGAGCAGGTTCTGCACTGAATCTGATTAAACTGCAACAAGAAGGTAATTAATAACGTTGGTGAAATCAATATTTGAAAAGGCCAGTCGCAATTGCGGCTGGCTTTTTTGATTGGGGTAGTTTACATTAAACACTTTTGGAAATTTGGTGCATTCCATCGGAATGGGTAAAAGCGTACGGAAGAGCTTAATCGTTGGCTTGATGGTGCTCACTGTTCTGCTGAATCGGTGAGGCCAGAGAACCCAAACCGCTTTTAGATAGGAAAGGCAATGGTGCACCCCGCTTAGTCAACGGTTGGATTTTCGTGATCAAAAATCGATGCTTGAAGTATGAATGGCCCATCACAATAGGGTAAAAAAAAAGACCCGGCCAATCGGCCGGGTCTTTCAATTTATTCAAATAACCTGAATTAGTTAACCATCACTTTAAGCACAGTGCTGGTTTCATCCATGGTTACACGTACAAAGTACAATCCTGAAACGGTGTTACCCAGATCAATTTCCATTCTGGAGTTGTTGGTAACCGTTCGCTGCTCAGAAAGAACAACTTTACCGCTAACAGAAAGCACTTCTATTTGCGCTGTTCCGCTCTCACCACGGAAGTCAATTGAGAACTGTCCGTTGTTGGGGTTAGGGAATACAGAGAAATCGAAAGCGACAGTTTCCTGAACAGATACGCTACCATTACAGGTGATGGAAGGATAGCCGTTCGTTACTTCTGAGGCTACACCACAAGCACCCTGCTCGTTGATGGCGATGATGTAGGTTCCACTTTCCGAAGCAATCCAACTAATAGAACAGTTGTCTTCACCTGCTCCGAAAGCATCAACAGCTCCGGTAGGAGTGAAGATGGTGTACTCTGGGATCCACGATCCGGCACCAGGTCCTTCGCAGTGGCTAAAGGTATATTCAACACCTTCCTGAATGTTATCCATCAAATAAGCTTCACTAGCGAAAATTTCGAAAGCGTCTATCGTATGTATTTCGCAGTTGCCCTCAGAGTCGGGAGTTGGCGCTCCACCAAATAGCGTATTGAAATTGGTGTAGGGACCTTCATACTCATCACACCACTCGCTAGGCTCTGGGCAATCGGGCGTTTCGTTACAGGTGATGGCCGGATAGCCGTTTGCTACGGCGGCTGCCACGCCGCAGTTACCTGCTTCGTTGATAACAATCAGATAAGTACCATTTTCAGAAGCGGTCCAGGTAATAGAACATCCATCGCCGTCGCCTTCTCCGAATGCATCTATTGCGCCAGATGGGGCGATAATGGTATACTCAGGAATCCATGAACCAGCGTTTGGTCCGTTGCAGTGGCTAAAGGTATATACACCACCTTCTTGGATGTTAGGCATTGAATAGGCTTCACTCTTGAAAACTTCAAAATCAGTAATCTCATTGAATGGACATCCGTCGCCATCGTTACAGGGGGCGCCTCCAAACATTGTGTCGAAATCAACCCACCCTGTTGTAGCGGTAGGGCTCACCCAGTTTGTACAAGGCTCGCCTGGTGCAGGAGCACACTCTTCGTCAGCAGGAGAAAGGAAGTTTACCAAAATAAAGTCTTCGGTTTGGTTACAAGTGGTTTCCCATGGGTCTCCAGCTAGAGAATATACAACACCATAAATCTGCCATTCTCCCTGGAACATTGGAAAGCTGTTACCACTAAGAATACCACCGAGGTCGTGATCGTAAGTGTAGGGAATATCTTCGACAGCGATTCCGGTCAGGTAAAATTCGTTACCTAAAGCACCGGTCCCAGTAGTTGGAACGAAGAACAATGCATAATCATAACCTTCAGAAACAGCCGGAGCATCATTGAGGGCGAATACGCCTGACTCTCCTATACAAATGCTAACCGGAGTGGTGTCTGCGATTTCACCTGCATAGCAGTCGGGTGCTGTTTCACAAGTCATGGTCAGGTTAAAAGTACCCACAGATGATGCTCCAAACCCGGAAACAAATACATAATAGGTCTCACCAACTTCAGTAAACAACACGGCCTCTGAACTGAAACCACTGCAGGCATCTCCGTCATCGTTTCCGCCTACACATACCAGTTCACCGCAAGATCCTGCGTAGATGTCGATTTTGGTATCGTAGTCAGCATCGTTACATGTTGATAGCGTAACGAGGTCGCCCGTTGTTCCTGGCTCCGCTTCGGGGTTATCCGAATTGGCACCAACAAAAGTGTACCACACTCCAGGCGCAGTGTTATTTCCAACGCAGTTGTCTTCATAAAGGAATCCGAATTCGTTGGTTCCTGAAAGGGTTTCTCCACATGAAATATCAATTGCATCAGCACAGAGTGCGTTCTCTGGTGGACAGCCTTCTGCAGAGAATGTTCCCATATCAACCTGGCAAAGTGCATTGTCATCATCGTTGTTCAAGATCATTACAGAAACGGTTGTTCCGAAGCTGTATGGACCGAAGTCGAATGAACCAGTAGTGGTTACATCACTGTATACGGCAGTTTCGGTTTCATCAATAATTTCAACCAAATCAATCGAGCTCGCAGTTCCGAGTGAAGTAAGGTCTATATTGATGCTGAAGTTATCGTTATCGCAGTCAAAACTGGTTTCGGCAGTAGCTTCGGCAGTTTCACATTCGGGAACAGGCATGAACGAAAGTTCCCATGATGTTCCATCATCCTCCCAGTTGTTATCCCACTGGATGTAGTAGCTTACTCCACCTTCAACAAACATTGTTTCAATTGCCGAGGCCCAACCGTTCGGGTGACAGTCAAGGTTTTCGCTATCGTCGTTAAATTCAAGGCAAGACAAGTTGTCGCAATCTCCGGTAAAAATACTCAGACGGGTATCAATACCACTACAGGCTTCAACGGTTATATAACCATCTTCTTCGGGAGTGAATACGTACCAGCGGGCAGCGTCAGCAAAAATTCCTCCGTCGCAAACACCCGAGAAACCGCCTGGGGTATAGTCCTCAAAGCTGTATATTCCAGGAACTACGGGCGTTGCGTCAGCGCAGGTGTGGTTTTCTTCAGAAGGTTCACCGCTGCACGCTTCATCTTCTTCGGTGAGGAAGGTGATGGTAAGAATTTCTTCGGTAACCGAGCAGGGGGTTTCGTCGATATCTGTGACATATCCGAACAAGTTCCAGGTGCCTTCAAGTGGTGGGTATGAGTTGGTACTCAGTACACCACCCAGGTCAGAATCGATGTCTATTGGTAGGTTACCAATGGTAAAGCTAAAGGTATCCAACAAACCGCCGGTTCCATCGGCAGAAGGCATAAAATAGATATTGTAAGAACCGCCTGCTGGGATTTCAACCCCTGTAGCGTCAAAAGTAACAGACTCATCAGGGCACAGTGTTACTGGCGTATCATCGGTGAGGATTCCCGCTTCGCAGTTATTTCCGCTTCCGGTTGCTGAAGATCCGATAATAGTGAAATCAACGTAGCCCGGGTTTGCAATGACCATTGACCAGTCATACCAATCGCCTTCGGAATGAAAGAAGTGTGCGCAGCTAGCAGTAGTAACATCATCCCACAAAATGCTTGGGGTGTTAGTAGATGTGCTTGCCCACGAAAGGGGAGCGTAGCTCACAAAGAATGCATTGTTCACTTCCAGATCTATAGAAACCATCTGGTTGATTAACTGATCGGCGGTGGTAATGTCCAACGTAACAATGTCGCTACTACCCAAAAGGGCACCTGGACCATCGCACGGGTCGGGGCCTGCCATATCGTAAATATTGATTTGGTAGGTAAAAGTTCCGGAGTGTGCAGGTTGACCAAATGCCGCTGCAGTGGCTACTGCCAGTCCAACACTTTCGATGGTGTAGGGATAAGTGCCGCCACAGCTTTCTCCAACCGTGTATTCATCGGCCGGGTCGACAAAGGCCGATATCGCCTCGTCACCTAACTCCCAATTGAGAAACCCTCCGGCGATATTGCCTTGCATGTTCGCGATGTTACATGCCTCCTGAGCATACGAAACGCTCATTATCAAACATGCAACACCTAATAGTAGTGTTTTTTTCATGATACTTTAGATTTGTTTTAATTAGAAACAATGAAGGTAGAAAGAAATTTTCAGGGAAAACCAACTTATGACAGAAAAGAACCCTGAATTTATGCAGAACCAAGCGTTGATAATTCTTTGAAAAATCAACCGGCTTCTTTCTTGTATAGTATTTGAAAAGTGCCCGGCTGCTCTCCTAATTGGTAGCGAAGCCATAGAAAGTATTCGACGTGGTTTATTAACAGGGCTTTAGCCTTCATGGCATCTCTATGTACTGCGAAATGGAGCGCAACTGGGCTTTTCCATCGCACCTTTTGGACTGCGTTGGCTGTTTTGTTTAGTGTTGAATTAAACAAGCCATCATGAGGAGTACCCTATAGATAAGGGTAGTTTATTTTAATTTTCCTGATTGTAAAAGCGTCCAATTGGTCAAATCAAGCCCATAAAAAGATTAAGCAGACCAAAGAAAACAATCTGCATCAGCAACAAAATCCATCCGATGGGATTTTCTTTCTTGAAAGGTATCTGAAAGTAAACGGCAAACATCAGAAATGCGGTAACCAGCCATCCCAAATAGTTGTGGGTGGGCACTGCGTTGATTTCCCAATTCCAAAATTCGAATGCCATGGCGATGGGTTCAATTAAAAAATCGAGGGCAACCATACACAAAGCACCGAGCATTGCTTTGATGAGTAACGGCACATTAAATCGGGACAGTACGCTGCCAAATGCAACAATCAGCATCATCCAATTGACACCAATCATGGGAGGGGTATCGAACAGTTTTGGACCCAATGCGCGTTGGTACTCATAAGAACCAAACACAACACCTGTTTGGATGCCTGCGAGTTCTACCAGATATCCCGCAGCAATGAGTCCTGAGATCGTTAAGAAGAACCGGCGTGTTTTATCGCTGTGATTGTACAGCAATAATCCGGCTGATATCAGCAGGTGAAAAGGCGTGATGGTAATGAAGTGTTCTCGCCATGGCGATAGAAAACCGACGATGCCTACCAAATGGGTGATGACAATAACCGTGGTGGAAATAAAAAATGGAGATGGTTTGAATTTCATTAGCGAAGTAGATCAGCAACAATTTTTCCGGAGAGCAAACACAGTGGAATTCCTCCACCGGGATGCACACTACCGCCGCAAAAATACAAGCCTTTTACATTCTGGCTAAAATTAGGATGACGAATGAACGAGGCAAACAGTCCGTTAGAACTGGCGCCATAGAGCGAACCCTGATGCGATGCGGTGCGGGCTTCAATTTTTCGCGGATCGAGCACGGCTTCTTCTTCAATGAGTGGCTCAATGTCTTCGCCCAGCATGTTGCTCAGTTTCTGCAACACATTTCTTCGCGACCGTGCAATTAACTGATCCCAGTTTTGCCCCACATTACTTGGTGCATTGATCATTACAAACCAGTTGGCACCGCCGTCGGGGGCATCGCTGGGTTCCATTACCGACGAGATGTGAACATACACCGTGGGATCGTCAATAATGTCCTTTTTCTCAAACAAGTATTTAAACTCTTTGGGATAGTCGTCAGAGAAGAAGATATTCTGCAGCCCGAGGTTTGCAAATTGTTTCCGCACTCCCCAGTAAAAGATAATAGCAGAGGTTGAGCGTTCTTGTTTCATGGTGCGTCCAGGTGCACGTAATCCCGGAAGCAGTTTTCGGTAGGTGGGAACCACATCCATATTGCTGATAACGCGGTCAAATGGAAGTTCCTGTCCGTTAACGAGCACCCCGCGGGCTCGTTTATTTTTAATCACCACTTCATCGACACGGGTGTTGAAATTAAATTCAACGCCGATTTCCTTTGCCAAACGATAGGTGCTGCGCGCGATGTTGATCATTCCACCGTCGGCGAAATAGGTGCCAATGTTGAATTCAAGGTGCGGAATGATATTTAATATACCCGGTGCCACATAGGGATTTGAGCCGTTGTAAGTGGCAAATCGATTAAAGAGTTGCACCAGCTTGGGATGCTTGAGCCGATCTTGGTTGGCGCGGTTCATGGATTTGGTCAGCTCGAGTTTGTGGATTTTCAAAAACGATTTGGCAGTTTCCAGGTTCAGATAGGTGCTGAACTTGTGCAGTGATTTGTGCAAAAACAAATGGGCGGTGATATCGTATAGCTCGCCACTGTGGTCTAGAAAATCACTGACCACCTGACCATCTACACCAAGAACTTGTTCACACTCCTGGGCAAATTTATCGCGGTCTTCCCATGCGGTAAAAGTTGTTCCGTCGGGATAAAAGTAGCGGCACGATTCTCCAACCGAACGATAAGTAAAGTAGTCAGCCGGATTTTTACCCGCTATTTCAAAAAGTTCAGTTACATATTCGGGCATGGTAAACAGCGACGGACCCGCGTCGAACCGATACTGGCCGCGTTGGATTTCGGCAATTTTGCCCCCGGGTTCGCTATTGCTTTCAAAAACGGTGACCTGATGGCCTTTTAGCTGCAAACGGATAGCAGCAGCAATTCCGCCGATACCCGAACCGACCACAGCTATTTTCAGCATTTTCTCCTTTTTTTCCATGTTTGAATTGGCGAGATTAGCCTTAGTTTTGTTGTCAATTGTAATGACATGAATACCATCAAAGATACCCAAACGGTGACCATCTCATTTTTTCGCTACCGCGGATGGCACAAGATATGGGGCATGCAGCAAATGTACGGAGCCCGGGCACCAATGCGCAAGATGACGGGATTAAAATTCTATAAGCCGCTGGGTAGCGGAAGTGGTGTTGGATACAGCCTCTGGCCCGACTGGAGTGTTTATGGTATGCTGGCCGTTTGGGAAAATGAACAATGTGCCGAAGATTATCTCCGCTCCAAACTTTTTTCGGCGTATACCGCACACAGCACAGAACAATACACCGTTTTTCTTAAGCCGTTGAGCTCGCGCGGGGCATGGTCTGGATTTAGCGGATGGGAATTTTCCGATCCCAATCCCGAAAGTCAACTGATGGCTGCATTGACCAGAGCCACCTTAAAAAGACGGTTTCTGTTTAAATTCTGGAGCATGGTTCCGGGGGTGAGCGATGAGCACAAAGACGCTCACGGTTTGATTTTTACCAAAGGCATTGGTGAAATTCCCTTGATGGAACAAGCCACTTTCAGCATCTGGGAAAACAAAGAACTCATGGAGGCATTTGCCTATCAGAAATTTCATTTGGAAGCCATTCAGGTCACCCGACAGCGAAATGGTTTTGTCGAAGAAATGTTCACGCGCCTTAAGCCCTACCGCACGGTAGGCAAATGGAAGAAGTCTGACCCACTTGCAGCTTATTTGCAGCGCAAAAATGAACCGATTGCCGTCGAGTCGGACGTGTAGAAAAGATCCAAAAAGTGTTTTCTGACCACAGTATATTTTTGTAATTTGTGTATGATAAGCGCAATGGGAGAAAAGTGACTTTTTTGATCTGTAGCCGTTTTTTTACTTGAGATCATTTATTAGTTTCGCCCACTGAGACAACACCTAAAAATAACCATCTGTTGAATGAAGCGGATTATTAAAGACTACAAAAACATCACTCCTGAATTGTTGGATATTCTTAACAACAGATATCCCGAAGGAATTGACGAAGATGACCTGATCACTTTCACCAATCACCAAAATGAAACAGTGAAAGCGGTTGAAATCAGATACGAGGATGACATCTATCTGATAAAAGTAAGTAAACAACTCGCTGCTAAAATGGACGAAGCGCTGGAGTCAGACGACGAAGAAGACGATGATCTGGATGGGTTCGATAGCGAAGTGGTGGACGATATTGCTGATGATGTCGCCGACGAAGAGGATGACGAAGACGAGGAGGATGAAGTCGATTAACTAAAGAGAAATATTCCTTAACAACATCTCGGGGCCTTGTTGAAAAGCGGGCCCTTTTTTATTGATTTTACTGGTCGGTCGGTTCACTGCCATAATACTCCTGCATTTCCTTTAGAATCAACTCACGTTCTTGTTCGTTACCGCCCGAAAACCCCGACAAAGAGTCGAGCAAGAGATCGGCGCGATAGTATCCGATGCGTTTTGCGCGTTTCAGGTGTTTGGTTGCTGGTCGCGGTTGGTTGAGCTTCAAGTATGTTTTGGCGAGTTTGTAATTCAGCGCTGCATCGTTTTTTATCGAGATGAGCGCCAGTTTGTAGTGCATTTGGGCACCGTTATAGTCGCCGATTGCGTAGAGCGAATCGGCTACGTTAACGTGATAGGCTTTTCCCATTTGCAGATCTTGCGAAAAAAGTGCCGCAGGGTAAAGAAGTATAATGAATAGGATAAGGATGCGCATAAACACAGTTATTTTTCAAAATTCTTACGCACAATTGGCAGCAGTAAGTCGAATGCGGCTGGCGATCCCACCAGTAGTTGCTCGCCGAATAATGGATTGCCTTTACCTTCAAAATCGTCCACTTTTCCACCTGCTTGAGCCACCAGGCAAATGCCGGCGGCTACGTCCCAAGGGTTCAATCCGTATTCATACATACCATCAAATCTTCCGCAGGCCACGTAGCACAAATCCAACGCTGCCGAACCGAGTCGTCTGATGCCGCGGCTATGTAAAGTCAGGTCTTTTATGGTATCCAAGTTGGCCTGCAGCAATCCACTGTGATCGTAAGGAAATCCAGTAACCATCAGCATGTCGGACATACGGGTTGCCTTCGAAACTTTAACCGGAACACCATTAAGGGTAGTAATTCCCCCAGCATGCGCAGCATACATTTCGTCGTGGCTCGGATCGTAAATGACACCCAACAGCACCGTGCCCCGATATTCAAGCGCTACACTGCTGCTATAAAAAGGAATATTGTGCACAAAATTGGTGGTGCCATCCAGCGGGTCAATCACCCAGTTATAACCGCCTTCTATTTTACTTCCGGTGCCTTCTTCGGCAATAAAACCGGCTTCGGGAAAAATTTCAAAGAGGGCATCAACAAACTGCTTTTCTGCCTGCTGATCGACATAAGACACCAGACCGCTTTGGCCTTTGTGCTCTACCTTTTTTCGATTGAAAACAGCGCGTTCGTCGCGCATAAACTTTCCGACAACCCGGCTAATTTTTTCAACTTCCTTGGTGAGTTCTGCTAGTCTTTGGTGAGAGAGTGCTGTCATGCTGATGCAAATTCTGCGGCCACAAGTTCGCCGATCATTATTCCGTTTTCGTCAATATGCCCCAGCTTCACCGCTTGCACCGTATTAATCAGTTCGGAATGGTATGGCAAACTCACTTTCACGTAGTTTTCTGTAAAACCAAACATCTGGTGATCTTGTTCATCGGCTTCGAGCAATACCAAGTGTGTTTCTCCAATTTGACTCCGATAAAACTTCCGCTGCTTTTTGGTAGAAAGGATCCGCAGCATTTTACTTCTTCGACTGCGGTCGTCGGCAGCCACTACCTCATCCATGCGAACGGCGGTGGTGTTAGGGCGCTCAGAATAGGTGAATACGTGCAGGTAATCTACGTCGAGTTCCTGCAAAAAACGGTAGGTTTCTTCGAAGCGTTCCTTTGTTTCACCCGGAAAGCCCACAATGACATCTACTCCAATACAGGCCTGAGGCATGGTTTTTTTAATGAGCTCCACGCGGTTGCGGTAAAGGTTGCTTTTGTACCGGCGGCGCATTTTGCCCAGCAGCTCGTCACTGCCCGACTGCAGTGGAATATGAAAGTGTGGAACGAATTTTTTGGAACGGCCAACAAATCGAATAATATCGTCCGAAAGCAGATTGGGTTCGATGGATGAAATTCGGAAACGCTCAACCGGTACTTCGGCTTCGAGCGCTTGCACCAAGTCGAAAAATGTTTCGTCGGTTCCGTGTCCAAAGTCGCCGATATTCACGCCGGTCAGTACAATTTCCTTGGCGCCTTCTATTGCTGCTTTTTGCGCTTCGGCAACGGTTTGAGCCACAGTGGCGCTTCTGCTGATTCCGCGAGCAAGTGGAATGGTGCAAAAAGAACAGAAATAATTGCAGCCATCCTGAACTTTCAAAAATGTGCGGGTGCGATCACCGATGCTGAAGGCGGGGTGAAAATTGCGGGTTTCTTTAATGGGTTGGTTGAATACGACCGGGTCGGTAGCGCTTTGGTTGTTTTCGAGGTGCGCAATAACGTTGAATTTCTCATTGGCTCCAAGCACCATAAACACCCCTGGGATTTCGGCAATTTCTGTCGGTTTCAGTTGGGCATAGCAACCCACTACAATTACTTTGGACTCCGGATTTTTTTTGAGCGCACGTTTCACGTAATACCTGCATTTTTTATCGGCATTGTCCGTTACAGAGCAGGTGTTAATCACATAAACATCCGCATGATCGTCGTACGAAACCCGCGCGTATCCGGCCTCCTCAAAACTCCGAGCAATGGCAGAGGTCTCTGAAAAATTGAGTTTGCAGCCCAGTGTGTAAAAGGCCACTTTTGCAAGGTGATTCATGCTGCAAAAATACGAAATTGAACCTGCCTGCAGTAAGTTACCACTTGATTCCCGGTAGCAGCGGAGGCGTAGTGCGCATGTGACTTGGGTATCCCGGTCTCCGGTCTTGCATTCGTCGGTCAATCAGCGGAATGCTGATGAAAATAAAGAGCAGCGTAATGGCCACCGGACCGATCATCATCCACCAGTTTTTTGGACTTGCGGCCAATCCAAAGAGAAAAATTCCCCACCAAAAGATGATCTCGCCGGTGTAGTTCGGGTGGCGGACGTGTTTCCAGAGCCCACTATTCAAAATGGCATCGGGTGGGGGATTGCTGTGCTGGAATTTCCGCAGTTGGCGGTCGGCCGTGCTTTCAATTATCACTCCGATTACGCAGAGTCCAAAGGCTAAATAATCGAGCCAGAATACGGGTGTGCTATTTGTGCCGATGGCCGGTACCAGCGCCAAACACCCCAGAAAGACAAGCAAGGTGGGCATCAGGTGAATGCCCGAAAAATTAACCAGCCAGAATGCTGAACCTGTTTTTTTGCGAAAGCCCATATAACGCCAATCTTCGTGATGCATTCCGCGCCACTGCGAAGTCCAATTCCACGTTAGACGAATTCCCCACATCACAACGACAATTACGGCGAGCATGCCGCGCAGATTTAGATCAAATGAAACCATTACTGTGAGGTAAATCGCAATCCAAATGGGAATGACACTCCAATATGGATCGTAGATACTGGCGTTTTTGAAAATGGTGCTCGCGATAAAAACCAAAATGGTGGCGGCCAAATCTGCGTAGAGTATCCGCAGGAAAATGTTTTCGTCGTGAAAATGGAAAATGATGAACCACGCCAGAAAAAAGGCGAGTACATAAATAATAATCACTATAAAAAATGATTGCGGGCGGCTAAACGATTTTTCCATCGGTTGAAATTAACCTTTCGCGAGCTTTCCGATGCGATAACCAAAAAACAATTTGAGCTTCATCGGGGCATAATCCACCCGCGACATTTCGCCAAAACGGATAAAATAGTAGTCGTGAATAAAGTTGAAAATGATGTAAAATCGTTCCGAATTGTATCCCGCAGCACTTCGTGTAAACAGCCGGATGTTGAATTTGGTGGTGGTTTTGTTCTCGTAGTTTGGGTTATTCACCTCTGCATAAGTGGCCGAAAGCATTCCCATTGGCGCGCCGCTCAGGGTGATGAAAAAGTTTTTCGGAAGCACAAAGGTGTGGGCGTATCCAATTCCGGTGCCGGTTGAAAGCAATCCGATTTCGTTGATATGGGCCTGCTGATTAAGGTCGTTTTGAAAATCGTGCATGACCAACATCGAATCGGCGGTAAGTCCAAAGAGCGAAACAAACCCGTGAAAGGTAAAACTGCCCGCACTTTTTTTCTGAATAACATCGCCCAAAAATGCCGCCTGAAACGAAAATTTATTGTGGTTCAACACATTCAAATACGATAATGCGATGTCCACCGATTCAATGTCCGAACGAATACCTTGCGGACTGAGCTCGGGGTGAAGGGGAAATAAATCATCGGCATTGTCCAAAAAGTAGCCCTGATAATACTGTAGATTCAGATCGAGGACGTGTTTTTTGCCGTACAATGTGCTGAGCAAATCAAATTTGGTGTAGGGGTCATCACCCCGATAGCGCATGGTGCCCGGAACAACAAAACCCACATCAAGTGCCAAGATGCGGTAAGAAAAACCCAAACCCATTCCCAGTCCGTTGTTTGGATTAAACCGAAGAATCTGGTTGCGGTTGTTGTTTCTGATTTTGAAGTCGGTGGTTTTCATGACATTGTAGATACGCAAGGCCAGGTATTCGCGCATCGGCTGCACATACTCCGGATCCTGTTTTGGCCCTTCACCCAGTGATTCCGGAATTTCCTGAATCACGTCGTCCACCACCGTTTGTGAGTAAATTGGGGGCGACAGGCAAAGCGCCATCAAAAGAATGATGACCTTGCTAACTGCCCGAGTCCAATGCGTTTTGCTTTCTGTCATAGTATAATAATAGACAAAATATAGGATTAAATCTATTGACTCGCTCTGGCATTATCCCGAAAAGGATGTGCAAATGATTAGTTTAAAGTTAAAGAAGCCCAACGGAAATCTTGTGGTGGATTAAATTTAGAAGTTTTGGGCAATTGTATCAACCGAAGCGTAGAATTTCGCATGTTTGACTAAATTTGATTACCAAAATATGACCATGAAAAATTTACTTTCCTTTTTGCTCATTTCAGTGATTATTGTTTCGTGTGAAAGCCCAGAAACTCCGGAAAAAGACGAACAGATTGTGTTGCTCGAAGCCCATAACAGTCAGTTGCAGCGCGAAGCGGCCGAGAAAGACTCGGTGCTGTACGATTTTGTAGAAACTCTTGCCACCATCAACCGAAACCTGGCTTTGATTCGCGAATCGGAAGAAACGATTAGAATTGATAGTCGCAGCACTGAATTGAGTGGCGATCAGCGCGAATCCATTGAAATGGAAATTCAGAATATTAATGCCCTGCTTCAGGCAAACCGCGAGAAAATTCAAGTGCTAAATGAAACGGTATCTCGATACCAAGGAGATGTCGGTAATTTTAAAAGTCTCATTGCAGGTCTCGAAGAGCAGCTCGCAACTAAGGATGCCGAAATTGTCACGCTCAAGAAAAATCTGGTTGCGGCCAACTTCACGATTGATATTCTCAACAAGATGAACGAAGAGCTCGCCAACGAAATCCGAATGAACGAGGGCATGCTCAAAACCATGTCCGATGATGCCAATACGGTTTATTTTGTCGTTGGCACCTTTCAGGAACTCAAAGAAAAAGGCATTGCCGAAAGAGGGGGAATACTCGCCGGAAAGCAGGTGCAGCAGGATTTTATTCGCGACGAATTTGTCAATATCGACAAAAGAGAAATAACCGAAATCAACCTGAGTAGTATGAATGCAACCATCCTTTCTAATCATCCCGCACATGCTTATTCGTTTGAGGGCGACTCAGCAGAGAACTACCAACTGGTGATTAATGACGTGGATGAATTTTGGAGCATTACTTCCTACCTGATCATCGAAATCAAATAAGATTGACCTGCCAGAATAAAACAAAAACCCCGACGGGATGTCGGGGCTCTTGTCACTTTTAACCAATCATGTTAACCAATCTATTAACCAAATCACTTCTGTATACGCCCATTTAAGAACAGGGTTACAACTGGGTTAATAGATTTCGCAATAAATTTTATTCAGCCTGATTCTCAGTGTGATAAAGATCTAATTTTTTCGACGATGCCAGTTTCGAGTGCACGAGGTATCTTTGCACCATGGATAAAACATTGCTTCAACCCAATCCCCGCGATCGGTTTCGACTGGTTGGAATTCTCGAAGGTATCAGTTACCTCCTTTTGCTCTTTATTGCCATGCCCATGAAATATGCGCTCGACATGCCGTTGGCGGTAAAATATACCGGCTGGGCCCACGGTGTGCTCTTCGTGGCTTATGGTTTCACCCTTTTGATAGCCGCGGTGCAGTTGGGATGGTCATTCAAAAAAGTGATCTTGGCGGGTTTCGCGTCGCTGGTGCCGTTTGGGCCGTTCTGGCTCGATAAGCGCGTTCGCAAATGGTAAAAAAAAAGGCCGACAATTAAGCCGACCTTAGTTTGGGAATAAATCCCTTCGTCCATCTATTAACCAAACAGAATGATGAGTTTAACGGCATTTTCTGTTAAATGTTACAATGTATGAAGTCAGACCGAAACCTTTGATTTTTCGAGCAGCGTTTTGGATGCACTGAAATAATTGCTGAAGAACTGGTCGATGTCGCTTTTGGTGAGATCGGGGTTGAGCAGCACCAACCGGATAGACAACCCGTTTTTCAGGTGACAGTAATTCACCATGCTTTTTCCTGACTGCACCAGTTGATTTCTCACCTGCCGATTAAACTCGTCCAAATTGGAAACGCCGCTCCTCGCAAAACGAAAGTTGACATTCAGCGATTGTGTCGGCGACATGAGTTCCAGATCGGGGTGAAGCTGCACAGCGGCAGTGGCGTATTGTGCCAGATCAAACAGGTGGTCGATGCGTTGCACATAGCCCTCGTCACCGTAATACTTCCACGCCAACCAGAGTTTCAAGGCGTCCACACGACGACCGCATTGCAGCGATTTTGGCCCCAGGTCGTATTCAGAAGTTTCGTCTTCGTGATAGATATAACTGGCGTCGAGCGTGCTGAAGGAATCGTGCAACCACCCTTTTTGGCGCACAAGCAACACCGAGCAAATCAGCGGAATATTCATCAGTTTGTGCGGGTTCCACGAAAACGAATCACATTCGCTCAACCCTTTAAAAAAGTGTCGTTGCTTTGGGCTCATAATCGCCGAACCACCCCACGAGCCATCAGCATGCAGCCAGAGGTTGTGTTTTTTGGCAATCGGTACCAACTTGTCGAGCGGGTCAAACGCGCCGGTTTCGGTAGTGCCACAAGTGGCGCCGATAAAAAATGGAATTTCTCCGCGGTCAATACTGCTTTCAATTGCCGCTTCCAGCGCTTCAGCATCCATTTTTCCGGTGGCATCCGTCTTTACTTTTATCACATAGTTGCTACCCAGCCCCATGGCGTTGGCTCCTTTAGTAAATGAGAAATGCGATTTTTCGGATACAAATGCGGTAAGCGGTGGCAAATGGAAAACTCCTTTGCTCTTGGTCTCCGGAAATTTTCGGTTCCGAGCGCTAATCATGGCCACCAAATTGGTGTTGCTACCTCCGGTGAGGAAAATTCCGTCGCCGTCGGTAAATCCGGTAAAAGAGTTCATCTTCCGGAAGATTTCGGTTTCCATTAGCGTAGCCACCGGCGACACTTCGTAGGTATACATCGAGGTGTTGGTCAGGCTGGTAATGAACTCACCGAGCAATGCCGGAAGGTTGCTGCCGCCAAATAACTGATTCAGGTATTGTTTGCTTCCGGTTTTAACGCTGTAGTGAAGGTACTGCTCAATGTATTCAATCAACGTAGAATAGTCGGTCCCACTGTCGCGAAGTTCAAAGTCGAAGCGGCTTCTGAGAGCTTCGGGCAATGCAAACTCGTTGACCTTCAGGTTGGGATCTTTCAGCGATTCAAGATACTGATCAATCAGTTTAAAGGTCTTGGAAAGCGCCTGGCGTTCTTGCTGCATACCTTGTTTAAAGATGAGAACGGCAAAGGTATGAATAATCGATTTTAAGATAGCGATCCATAACCGGTGAAATAGAAATCTTGCCCCGGTCACAATGCAGCCTCATACCCACGCTGTTTCCTTACGCTGGTTTTGGGCGTGCCCCTGCGGGTCGGGCTATCCGTTGCAAGTCCTCGCTGCGCTGCGGGCTTTCCACTGCTATCCCTCACGCAAACGGTCAAGCACAAAGAGTAGTAAACCGGTTTTTTTAATGCTTTAACAATGAGGTTTTCAGGCGTTCATGCGCTGGCTTCTATCTTTTCTGGTCCAGCGGCAATCTTCACGTCCAGCAGCGACAAGTTGATTTTGCCCTGCACGCTGCCCTGTAATTGCCCCCTCTTGACGTTGAACTCCGAATAATTTGCTTTCCAATTACCCAATCTGACTTCCAGTCCTATTTGTTTCTTTCGTTTTTTATCAGCTCTTCCATAGTCATAGATTTTCCATCCTAAATCTAAGTCTAATCCCCAATCGTCAATAAATTCTCAATCGAGCAGCCACTTCTTTTTTGCGTTCTTCTTCGCGTTTTAGCGCACTTTCTTCAACCCGCTTTAATGAACGGAACTGTGTGGCAGTACGCAAGTCGCTGTAACGTGGATCAACAATTAGCGGAGCCTTTTCCATGCGGGAGACTTCAATGGAATAGCTGCCAAACTCTTCGCACACCCTTCCGGTAAGAATATACACACCGCGCCCCCGAAAAGGATAGTGTTCTGCCACCAGCGGAAAGTGCACCGTGTCAAAAAAGTAGCCTTCGCAATCGATAAAAGTGCCAAAACTCATGCGTTTGCCGTTGCTGGTTTTGGTCACCTTAGCGGTTACCAAATAGCCAAAAATGGTAATCACCTTGTCGGTATATTCTTTCAGGTTCATAGCCAGCAGCGTTCTTTCGGGCGGATTGGCGAGCAGGTTAAACGGGTTGCACAGCGCAAAACCCAGCAGCTCCATCTGATCAAAGGCTTCTTCTACCGGCGAAGTGGGCAAAGCGGGCAGTTGATAATCTTTTCGCACCAAACGAAACAGCGGTTCCACCCCAGTGTTGGGCTTGCTTTTACCCAGTTTCAGATGGGCCTTCCACAGCAGTTCGCGTTTATTTATACCCGTAAATCGAAATGCACCGATACGAATCAGAATAGAAACCTGTTCAATGCCCATCGGCACGCGGTCAATAAAATCGTCCAGATCGGCAAAAGCACCGTTGGCTGCCCGCGCTTTTACCAGTTTTTCGGCCGCACCGGTTTCAAACTCGTGCAGGTGAATAAACCCGAGGTAGACTTTGTTTCCACACAGCGTAGTCGGGTAATTGCTGCGATTTACACACGGCGCCTGAATATCGCCACCGTGCATCCGCGCTTCATGCACATACAACTCGGTGCTGTAAAATCCGCCAAAATTATTGATCGTAGCCACCATGTATTCGAGCGGGTAGTGGGCTTTTAGATACAGACTCTGATAGCTCTCTACTGCGTAGCTGGCCGAGTGTCCTTTAGAAAAAGCGTAGCCAGCAAAACTTTCAATCTGTCGCCATATTTCTGTAGTGGTGGCTTCGGGATACCCTTTTTGGCGGCAGTTGTCAAAAAACTTTTGCTGCACTTTTACAAACTCCTCGCGTCCGCGGTATTTTCCGCTCATGCCCCGGCGCAGCACGTCGGCTTCGGCAAGAGAGAGTCCGGCAAAATAATGCGCTACTTTAATCACGTCTTCCTGATAAACCATCACCCCAAAAGTTTCGGGCATGATTTCGAGCATCACCGGATGGGCGTCACGTCGGCGCTCGGGAAATCGAAAACGCTGAATGTATTCACGCATCATTCCCGATTTGGCAACACCGGGTCGGATAACCGAACTGGCAGCCACCAGCCCCAGATAGTGGTCCACTTTGAGCTTTACCAGCAACATGCGCATGGCGGGAGATTCCACATAAAAACAGCCAATGGCCCGGCCTTCGCGCAAAATGGTTTTTACCTTTTCGTCTTGCTTAAACCGTTCTACGTCGTGAATGTCGATTAGCGGTTCATCGGGTCGGTTGGCGTGCACCAGATCCACTGCATCCTTGATCTTGCCCAGTCCGCGTTGGCTGAGAATGTCAAACTTATATAATCCCACATCTTCGGCCACAACCATATCAAACTGCGTGGTGGGAAAGCCCTTGGGCGGCATAAAAGTGGCGGTATAGTGCTCAACGGGTTTTTCTGAAATAATGATTCCACCTGCGTGAATACTAAGGTGGCTGGGGAAATTCTGAATCAGTGCGCTGTATTTCAGCACCAGACGATGCAGGTGGTCGAGGTCATCCAACTGAAATTGCCCCCGGCTAAGCATATCGATATCGCTTTTCGGCAAGCCGAATACTTTGCCGAGTTCGCGCACCACAGCACGGTATTGAAACGTGTTGTAGGTGGCCAGCAGGGCGGTGTTTGCAAAGCGGGTAAAAATGTATCGGGTGATGTCGTCGCGGTCTTTCCACGAAAAGTCCAGATCAAAGTCCGGCGGGTTTTGTCGATAAAGATTAATGAAACGCTCAAAATACAGGTCGAGTTCCACCGGATCGACATCGGTAATGCGCAGCAGATAGGCCACAATACTGTTGGCACCGCTTCCGCGACCCACATAAAAATAGCCCTTGCTGCGGGCGTATCGCACAATATCCCAGTTGATGAGAAAGTAAGCCGTAAAGTCTTTTTCGCGGATAATCTCCAGCTCCTTGTGAATGCGGTCGGTGATTTCTTTTGTAGGATGTGGATAGCGATAGTGCAGCCCGTCCAGACACAACCGCTTAAGTAGCTCAAAATCCTTATCGGTATTGCCGGTGTAGCTGCGTTGGTTTTTGTGCGGAAAGGCATTGCCGAATTCAAATGGCACGTCGCATTCCAGCAGAATGGCATCGGCGCGTTGCACCAGTTCAGGAACATCGGCGTAGTGGGTTTCCAGATCGACACGCGATAACAACCGGTCGGAGGGGCGGCCACAATATGTTTCGGGCAATTTGCTGAGCAGGGTGTTGGCATCGATGGCACGCAACAAGCGATGTGCGTTGTAGTGGCGCTTTTGTAAAAATGTAGCAGTGGGCATGGCCACCAGCTTTTGGTTTGGCAAATTTTTCATCAACCGCAGGCGCCTTACCTCGTCGGGTTGCACGCCAATGTATTCGTGTGCTTTTAATTCAAAACCGGTGTAGGTATTCAGTGGATAAATTACAAAACAGTGTTCCAGTACTGGTGCCTGCGCATTGAAATCGGTTTTGGTGTGCAGGTGGTGCGATAGGTGGCGGTTGATTTCCTCGAATCCCTCGTTGTTTTTGGCCAGCGCCACGTATTGTTGATGGGCCTCGTTGCGGAAATCCACCCCCACTACCACGCGCAGATTATAGCGCGAGGCAATGCGCAGGGCGTTGAGGCAGGCCGATGTGTTGTTGATGTCGGTGAGCGCTACGGTGTGGTGTCCCAAGTTGAGACAATGCTCCAGCAATTGCTCCGGCGCTAACGTGCCGTAGCGAAGACTGAAATAACTGTGGGTGTTTAAGAGCATGTTGTTTGGCTTAAAAATTAAACACTTAACCACCGAAAAGTGTTGAAGTGGAGTGGTGATTTTTTATCTAAAGACAAAACTCCCGCCGAACTCCGTAACCTATTTACGAACTGATTTTATTCGCTGGTTTTACCACACCATTTCGAGCTGCAACAGATATTATTCGTTTTCTTCGTTTTTTCTGCGGTTTCGGGCGGGCGATTCACCCATTCCGAACAGCTTTATTTCGGTATAGATTTCATAATCGTACTCCTTGTATATCCGCTCACCGGTGGGCTGCAACAGGTGAATACCATTGACGCGCGGACTTTTAATTGCCGGGTCGATCGGGTATGCATTCATGCCCGAAGCAGGATAGGGGCGCAGCAGGTGCAGCACATCGCTCAGTGGCAGGTCGGGATTGAGCCAATCGGCTTCGTGTTCGTGCGGTAAAACAACCGGTGAGCGGTGGTGCCCTATTTTCTGCATCAGCTCGTTGGCCACCGTGGTGATAATGGCAAAAGAATGAATCACTTCACCGGTTTCGGTATTTACCCACTCGTCCCAAATTCCCGCCATGGCAAAGGGTCGTTCGCCGTTGCGCAGGTATACCACGTAGGGCTTGTTGAGTTTTTCGTCCTTTGGCCCTTCAATAAAACCGTCGGCAACAATCAGGCATCGCTGCGACCGAATGGCCTTGCGAAACATCGGCTTTTGGGCAATTCCCATCGCACCGTGGTAAGTCGGATCGTCGTCGCGGTTGTGATCGCCCTCGGCGCGGGCATTGACCATATAAAAGTTCTTCTTTCCCCACGACGGCGTAAATCCAAACTGAAAAAATTGCAACTCGTTGGGTTTTTCATCGGTGATGACTGGAGCCAATTGTCCGTGCGAAATATTGGTGTTGGGCAGATATATCGACGGGTTGGGCGCAACGACGTTAAAGCGTTTTTCTATTTCCTTGATTTTGGTGACAGTGACGTATCTTCCGCACATGGCATTGTTTTTTAGCTCGCGTTGATTTTAAGGTATGCAGCCCACTGATTCGAACAGCACCAGTTTTTGCTTCTCCGAGTATAGGCTACTGACTTCTTCTTGGAAGCAGGGGCGGCGGCTCGCCGTTAAACGGATTGCTTCGTCCAATGGATTTGGCGTCCATTCCCGCAGCCTTCATCACGGCACGGTCGCCAAAGCGCAGCCTGATTTCATCCATGGCGCGGTACAGGTTGATACGCTCTTCGGTATCGTCAAACAGGCTGATTTGATGTCCGCCGCCCACCAGATGACTAAAGCGTACGCCGATTAGGCGAATGAGCATGCGCCGGTTATAGAGCCGTTCAAACAGTTCGAGTATTTGCGGAATCAGAATATGATCTGCCGAAGTATATGGAATGCGGCATTGCAAGGTTTGCGTGTTGAAGTCCGAGTAGCGAATTTTCACGGTAACACAAGCTGTCACCTTGTTTCCTCTGCGCAACTGAAACGCCAGGTTTTCGGTCATGGCCACCAGAATGCTGCGCAGTTTCACCACGTCGATGGTGTCGCGGTGAAAGGTGCGTTCGGTAGAGATGGATTTGCGTTCGGAGTGCGCAATTACCGGAGTGTTGTCGATGCCTTGTGCTTTTTTCCAAATCGAAAGTCCGGATGCGCCCAGCACATTTTCCATCATTTCGGGGGGCATTTCCTGCACGGTGCGGATGATTTTTACTCCAAGGTTGCACAGCGTCTGATAGGTTTTGTCGCCTACCATCGGGATTTTTTTCACCGACAGTGGTGCCAGAAAAGGTTTTTCGTTACCGTGCTCCACCATAATTTGGTTGTTGGGCTTGGCCTCACCGGTGGCTACTTTCGAAACGGTTTTATTGGCCGACAGCCCGAAAGATAGCGGTAAACCGGATTCGCGAATGACGCGCTGTCGCAATTCGCTGGCAAATTTCAGACAGCCAAAAAAGCGATCCATACCCGTCAGGTCAAGGTAAAATTCGTCGATGGAACTTTTCTCCACCAGTGGCACATTCTCGCGGATGATATCGGTAACGATGCCCGAATATTTGGAGTAAGTAGCTGCATTTCCACGAATAATAATGGCTTCGGGGCAGAGCTGCCGGGCCATGCGCATGGGCATGGCCGAGTGCACACCGAATTTTCGCGCTTCGTAGCTGCACGAGGCCACCACACCGCGATCGCTGGTGCCGCCGATCAGAATGGGCTTTCCGTTCAGACGACTGTCCAAAAGCCGCTCAACCGACACAAAAAACGAGTCGAGGTCGAGGTGGGCAATGGCGGTATTTTTATCGGGTTGCACTTGTTGTTTATTGACTGTTGATCCTTATTCGCTACGGTGTGTTTCTCTGCCCGGAATGCACCATCCGGTTTTGTGGTGAAATCAATAGCATGCGCTGAGTCTGCCAGGATGATTCAGAAGTTAATGTTCTGATTAATAGCTGATGATGCGTGTCGGGGTGCAGTGATTATTGCCTTTCGAAATTGCGAAAAATTTTGCGATTAATGGCTAACTTTGGTTCCATGCAGGCAGAAATAATTTCCATTGGCGACGAACTCCTTCTGGGCCAAACAATCAACACCAATGCCGCTTGGATGGGGCAACAGCTTTATGAGGTGGGCGTTGAAATTCATCAGGTTACTACCATTACCGACGAGCGGGAGCACATCCTTCGTGAGCTCAAAGCCGCAACCAGCCGAGCAGATCTGGTGTTTGTAACCGGAGGTCTCGGCCCCACGCAGGACGATATTACCAAAGAAACCCTGTGCGCGTTTTTTGAAACAAAATTGGTGATGAATCACCAGGTGCTGGAACAGATTCGCGAATCGTTTAAGGCGCGTAATCTGGCCATGCTGCCCGAAAACGAACAGCAGGCCGCCCTGCCCGGAGATGCCGAAATATTACCCAACCACAGGGGGACAGCCATGGGGATGTGGTTCGATCGAAACGGAAAAACGGTGATATCAATGCCGGGTGTTCCGCACGAAATGGAGGCCATGATGCGCGAAGAAATCATTCCGCGGCTCGAAAAACGCTATTCCAATGGTGGGTTATACTATACTGTAGTGCAGACCATCGGAAAAGGGGAGTCGTTTATAGCGCATGAGATCCGCGATTGGGAAAACCGAATCCGAGACGAGGGGCTGGCACTGGCTTATCTACCCTCATCGGGAATGGTGCGATTGCGGATCAGTGGGCCGAAAAGCGAAAAGTTGCGCGTAGAAGCCGAAACCGATAAGCTGGTGGAATTGCTGGGCGATATTGTCTTTGCGCGTGATGAGCGAACCCTGTCGGATGTGGTGGGCGGATTGCTTTGCAAAAGCAATCAAACCGTTGCCATTGCAGAGAGCTGTACCGGAGGTGCCATTGCAAAGATGATCACCTCTACACCTGGATGTTCGGATTATTTTCAGGGCGGTGTGGTGGCCTATACCATTCACCTGAAGCAGACTTTGCTGGGGGTAGACCCTGTTGTCATTGCACAGCACGGGGTGGTTAGCGAACCCGTGGTTGCACAAATGGCCGAAGGAATGCGAAAAGCGGCCGGAGCAGATTTCGCGTTGGCCACATCGGGCGTTGCCGGACCAGATGGCGGCAGTGAACAAACCCCGGTTGGAACGGTGTGTATCGGCCTGAGTACGGCCACGGAAACCATTACAAAAACCGTACACTTTGGCCGCAATCGTCAGCGCAATATTAAGGTGGCATCGCTGTTTGCCCTCGACCTGCTCCGAAGGCATCTGTCAGAAGAAAAAAATCAAGACTAAATCCCTGCCGCAATCTCAGCGGTGAAAGGCACTTGTTGTTGCCTAAATATTTTTTTCAATTAATTGCTCAACTCGAATAAAATCCCGAAGTTTGCACGCCATTTTGAAAAACAAAGCAAAGTATGTCACGAGTATGTCAAATTACAGGAAAGCATCGTATGGTTGGGCACAAAGTGTCGCATTCGAATATCAAAACCAAACGAACTTTTGAGCCTAACCTGCTGAAAAAACGCTTTTACCTGCCCGAAGATAAGCGATGGGTCACCCTTCAGGTATCTGCTGCGGGACTTCGCACCATTAGCAAAATTGGTATCCAGGAGGCACTGAAAAAAGCCATCAACAAAGGATACTACACCGCAAAAATTTAATGAGTCATGGCTAAGAAAGGAAAAGGAAACAGAATTCAGGTAATTCTTGAGTGTACCGAGCATAAAGAAACCGGTATGCCCGGGGTTTCTCGCTACATTACCACCAAGAACAGAAAAAATACTCCCGACCGAATGGAGTTGAAAAAATACAACCCCATCCTAAAAAAGATGACGGTTCATAAAGAGATTAAATGATTTGAATCATGGCTAAAAAAGCAATATCAAAACTGCAAACCGGAGGTGGTAAAAACCACACCCGCGTAATCAAAATGGTGCGATCGGAAAAAACCGGCGGCTATATCTTTAAAGAAGAAATGGTTCTAAACGAACAAGTGAACGATTGGTTCAAGTAATAGGGATCGACCTCAGATTTAAGTAGTTCATTGAACAGGCTTTTTCCGCATTTCTGGAGGAGGCCTGTTTTAGTTTTAGCACGATGGGATTCTTTAAAAAAATCTTCTCTCGCGAGAAAAAGGAAACACTAGATAAAGGCCTTGAAAAAACCAAACAAAATGTTTTTTCGAAGCTTGCCCGTGCGGTGGCTGGAAAATCGCAGGTGGACGATGAGGTGCTCGACAACCTGGAGGAAGTGCTGGTGTCGTCTGATGTGGGAGTAGAAACCACATTGAAAATTATTGGGCGAATCGAAGAGCGGGTGGCACGTGACAAGTACATGGGCACCGATGAATTGAATCGCATTCTTCGCGAAGAGATCATGTCCTTGCTTAGCGAAAACAAAACCGACGATCTCGAAAAGTTTGAAATCCCCGACATTTCCGGACCATACGTAATTATGGTAGTCGGTGTAAACGGTGTGGGTAAAACCACCACCATCGGCAAATTGGCTTATCAGCTTAAGAAGCAAGGCAAATCTGTGGTGCTCGGCGCCGCAGATACCTTTCGCGCTGCCGCGGTCGATCAATTGCGTGTTTGGTCAGAGCGGGTTGATGTGCCGCTGGTTCAGCAGGGCATGGGCGCCGACCCGGCATCGGTAGCATACGACACCCTTCAAAGTGCGGTGTCATCCGGAGCTGATGTGGCCATTATCGATACGGCGGGTAGATTGCACAACAAGGTGAACCTGATGAACGAGCTGACCAAAATTCGCAATGTCATGAAAAAGGTTTTGCCCGATGCCCCACACGAAATATTGTTGGTGCTCGATGGTTCAACCGGGCAGAATGCCATTGAACAGGCCAAACATTTTGTGAAAGCCACCGAAGTGAATGCCTTGGCATTGACCAAAATAGACGGAACCGCTAAAGGTGGCGTGGTGATTGGCATTTCCGATCAGTTTAAAATTCCGGTTAAGTATATTGGCGTGGGAGAAGGCATCGAAGACCTACAGGTGTTCAATAAACACGAGTTTGTCGATTCGTTGTTTGGGTGATATCCGCATTCTGAGCGATGGAAGGGAAACAGAATCGTTTTTTATTCCCCAGGTCAAGCTAAAAACATCACTCCAAATTCCTCGGCATTTCCCATATCACCGGAATTATCCTGACCTTTGCCGTCCATTGCAGAAAGGCTATTTTTTCCAGATAAACATTTGCAGCATATGAAAACCAGGTCACTAAAAAAGAATAAAGTCAACGTAGTAACACTGGGTTGCTCCAAGAATATATTCGATTCCGAAGTGTTGATGGCACAGTTGCGGGCCAACAAATTCGACGTGGAGCACGAAAGCCAAAGCGAAGATTCCTCAGTGATCATTATCAATACTTGCGGATTTATAGATAATGCCAAGCAAGAATCGATCGATACCATTTTGCACTATGCCGAAGCCAAGAAAAACGGATGGGTAGATAAGGTGTTTGTTACCGGCTGCCTTTCGGAGCGGTATCGAAATGACCTGGAAAAGGAAATACCCGAAGTGGACGCTTATTTCGGAACACGTGAATTGCCGCGCTTGCTCAAAACACTCAAAGCCGATTATAAACACGAATTGGTAGGCGAGCGTTTGCTGACCACTCCGGCGCATTACGCTTATTTTAAAATCGCCGAAGGGTGCGACCGACCCTGTGCTTTCTGCGCCATTCCGCTGATGCGTGGCAAACACCGGTCAACACCGATCGAACAGCTCGTTAAAAGTGCCGAGCACTTGGCGGCAGGCGGCACTAAGGAATTGATTCTGATTGCACAAGACCTCACTTATTACGGACTGGATCTATACGGAGAGCGAAAATTGGCCGAGTTGCTCGAGAAACTTTCCGAAGTCGAGGGCATCGAATGGATTCGTTTGCACTATGCCTATCCCAGCGGCTTTCCGATGGATGTACTCGACGTCATGCGCGAAAAGTCAAACATTTGCAATTATCTCGATATGCCGCTGCAGCACGCTTCAACGGCAGTGTTAAAAAACATGCGGCGCGGAATAACCGGCGAGAAAACCGTGAAGCTGCTCAATGATATTCGCGAACGCGTGCCCGGTATTGCGATGCGCACAACGCTCATTGTTGGCTTTCCGGGTGAGACTGAAGAAGATTTTGAAACATTGAAAAACTGGGTGCGCGAAATGCGATTCGAAAGGTTGGGCGTGTTTACATACTCCCATGAAGAAAGCACTCATGCCTATCAGCTTGAAGATGATGTTTCGGAAGCAGTGAAAAAAGAACGGGCCGAAGAGATTCTGGCTATTCAGTCTGAAATTTCATTGGAGCTGAACCAAGCCATGGTGGGCAGGGAGTTTCGCGTGTTGTTCGATCGGGTAGAGGGAGGCTATTTTGTGGGCCGAACCGAATTTGATTCACCCGAAGTAGATAATGAAGTGCTGGTGCCTGTGGAAGGAAATTACCTGCGTATCGGCGATTTTTGTCAGGTGCGCATTACAAGTGTCGATCATTACGACCTGTTTGCTGAACCCGTAGGATAAGATTAAATCAGCTTGGTTCGGCGTCGCTCGGTTCGGTAATACCTTGAGTCTTTTAATTCGGTTTTGGACTTGCGGTAAAAACGATCCCACAAAGGTGTTTCAAACGAAAACATTTCGGCGCGGCCACCAGATATAGTAGAAATTGAGTCCATAGTATTGGTTTTGATTTCACCTAAAGTTAACACGCTGCTAACCTGTTCTCAAAATTACCAAGGCCCTGCTTTACCAAAGGCGCAGTTCCACTTGTTAACGGTTGTTAAATTGGAAGTACGGACAATAGCCCAAACGCTTATTTCCCGATGACGAGGCGCAATTGATGCACATTTTCATTTTCTACGATGCGCATCAGGTAGATTCCGGCAGCAAACCTGTCTACTGCAATCTTATCCTTGCAGTGGTGGTGGTCTTCACTCAACACAATTTTCCCGTTGCTGTCGATGATTTCAATGCCAACTACCCCTTGCTTGCAACCGCTAATTTGCACCGACTGATTGGCCGGATTTGGGAATAGACGCAGCGGTGATTCGCCAAATTCATACACTCCTGTTCCATACATCACCACAAAGTCAGTGCTCCAAACGCAACCATTCGCGTCGGTAACTTCAACACTGTATATTCCTGGCGCGAGTCCATCAATGTCAAAAACATCTTCTGCACCGGTACTCCACAGCACTTGATAAGGTGGCGTTCCACCAGAAACAGTCACGCTGGCAGCGCCATCTTCAGCAGTAGAAGCCGTTGCAGGGGTCACGCTAAGCACAACGGCAATGGAATCGGGCTGGCCGATGGTGAAGTTGATGGTCACCGTGCAGCCGTGGTCGTCGGTCACCAAAGCACTGTAATTTCCGGCGGTGAGTGCGTCGGGGTTTTGCCCAAACCAGTCCGTCGTAAACGGTGATGTTCCACCAATAGTTTGCAACATAACGCTACCGGTTGCGGTGCCATAACAGGTGGCATTGGTCGGCACGCCTTGTGCAAAAAGCGGAGCAGGCTCAACAATAGTGGCTGCTCCCGACACTTCGCATCCGTACATGTCAATGGCGGTAAAGGTGTACAATCCGTTGTCCAGATCGGTAATGGTGGTTTGATCCGAACTGTTGCTCCAGATGATTTGCTGAATGGGTCCGTTAGAGAGCGATACGCTGATGGAGCCATCGTTGGCGTTGGTGCAACTGATGTGCTGCACATCCATGATAATATCGGCCTGTGGGGTTACGATAACTTCTACGGTATCGGTGTTGATCGTTAAGCCAAACTGATTGGTGACCGTGGCAAAATATTGTCCCGAGGTGGAGATGGTCACGTTTTGTCCGATGTGTCCGTTGTTCCATACCACGTCATCGGTAGTGTTGGCTTGAAGTACAATGGTTTCTCCATAGCAAATTTGCAAATCACCATCATACGTAATGTTGATTGGTTCCAAAAAGCTGGCTCCTTCTATCAAGTATAGAAACTGGTTGATGTCAACATCATAATACACTTCGTGCGTTCCCATATTCCAGTCCAACACCAATGAATCGACGATGGTGTGTTGCGCCAGTCCGAATATTTTTTTCGACGAATTTTGTCCGGCCAGATTTTCTCCGCACATGGTGTAGCGCACCAGCTCTTTGCCACCCACGTAGCAACGAATCCAGGTTCCAATGCCGTCGCGATTAGAAATGGTTCCTTGCAGCTCAACCGACAACCAGTTGTTGGTGCCGCCGTTGTTCAGTTTTAACCGCGGCGTGTAGGGATGGCGGTTGGTGATGACATAGTCGTAATAGCCGTCGTTGTTGAGATCGCCCATGGCTGCGGTAAAAGTTTCTACCGGCCCGCCTCCGTTGATGTTTGACCATTCGGTGATGTCAGTAAAACTCATGCCTTCATTGTTGCGATACAGCAAACTGCCAGGGTGAGGCTGACCGGTAAAAATCATGGTCGCCAAAAACAGGTCTTCCCACATGTTGTTGTCGTAGTCGATCCAAAGTGCGCCCCACGTGGATAAGGTGGACTCTACCCCCAAATCGAGCTCCATTTGGGGGGCAATATTTTCAAAGGTGAGATCGCCGTTGTTGTGATAAAACACGTTGCCGGGGTCAATCGGGTTGTTGCCCACGTAGATATCCAAATAGCCATTGTGGTCGTAATCCGCAACGGAAACACCCATGGCGTCGAGGTAATCGTTAATCCCAGCATCTTCGCTGATGCGGGTAAAGGTGCCGTCTTGATTGTTTAGAAAAAGCTCGTTTTGAAAAGGCAAGCGGTCAACGGCGATAAAGAGGTCTTCCCAGCCGTCGTTGTTAATATCTACCCACGCCGGTTGAAGTTCGGTGCGCGGAATGAGCAATACTCCTGCTTCTAAGGTAACATCAGTGAACGTTCCATCGCAATTGCTGACGTATAGTTTACTGGTGTACAATGTGTCCACGTAATCGAAAAAGGAGTAGTTTTTAGTAACGTAAAAATCAAGACAGCCGTCGTGGTTGTAGTCGGCCCATGCCGCGTTGGCGTATATGTAAATGGCCTGTTCCAGCCCGGCTTCTTCAGCAACATTGGTAAAGTTCATGTTGCCGTCGTTTTGCCAGAGTTGCATGGGGCCGTTTTGTCGGGAGATAAATAGGTCAGAATCGCCGTCGTTGTCATAATCAACCCATAGCATGGAGTGCATTCGCGCATCGCCGAAATTGGTAATTCCCAGATCTACCACTTCCAGCGAACCTTCATTATTAATCAAAAATATTGGGTGCGCGGTTCCGCCCGACAGGCTGATATCGTCCCATCCGTCCTTGTTGAAGTCGAAAAAGCTAATGCCGCTGCCGTAACCGTTGGTCGGGCTGGTCAGGTTAATGTCGTACTGCTCAAGCTGCCATGAAATGTCAGTGAACTGCGCCTGAGTGATACCTATCAGTGATGAGAGGAAAAGGGTGAATAAAATCCGCAGCATTTTTCTGGTTTCTGGTTAGGTAAAGTTACGATTTTACGACGCTCAATTATACAATTTCTGGCAACTTACAAACTGCTTTTGGATTTGTTTCATCCACTGCTTGATGTTAGGTAATGGCGATCGGAGCTAACAAGTTATTGTTTGGCTCACAAAGTTAATTGTTTCTGCTTGGCGAAGATTGAGAAGCGCATTTACCCGCAAACATTTAAATCACCGACAGACCTAAAGAATATTGTTCACTCCGTTGCCCGATCATCCCCTTGATAATTGCCGGCAGAAAGGTGAGCGCTGTCAATGTGCTTGCTGAAAATCAGGTCCATATCCGGCATTAGCATTCTCTCCACAATAGCGATAATTTGTACTTAAAACTGATTTAAGTACAGATTTTAATGCGAAAGTTGCGAGCGCTTGGCTCGGTAGAGCAGGCGTCTTGTTGAAAAGCGGCCGGGGTTCATCGCGGGTTCCAAAATCGAGTCAAAAGAGGGATGAATAGGTTGAGCAGATGGGGTGGCTTGGGTTTACCCGATTCCCAATAATAATACTGGTTGTGGCTATAATGTGCCGTTCCTCAAAAGTTGATAGAAGTCGCTTTTTTTGAAAGGATACAGTATTAGGGAGTTCGGCTTTTATACCGCGCCCATTTCATCCTTTGCACGTTTTGGGGTCTTTACAACGAGGTAAAGTTTGTCTAATTTTGCGCCTCATTCATAGAGGATTTTGACTAATTGGTCTTTAATAGTTCGGAATCAGTGAAATGAGAGAAAGAAGAGTTTTCAACCTTAATTATTTGACATGAAAAACAGTTACTTAAGTTTTCGATTATCAAAAAGCGGACGCTGGCTGGGGCTGCTCTTTTTTGGAATGTTATTATCCTTTGCGCCACAAAAGTCATGGGCGCATTTCACATTTACTTATCAATTCAATGGTGATGTCCCCGCAGCGTGGGTTAACCATAGTTTAAACGTTGCAGAAGTTCCTGATGGCGTATATACTGGGTATGTAATTACTGCAGAGTTTAGACGCAATATCACAAATCATGGCTTAATTGATGGTTTTTCAAATGAAGCTCAAGTTCGTTTGAATGGTGGAGCCGTGGTGCCTGCGACATATCCAACAGCTGGAGGTGCCAATAATGAGAATAGAACAGTTTTGACATGGGCCGGAACTTTTTCAACTCCGTATGTTGCAGGAAATCCACTTGATTTTGGAGCCAGACAGGATTATAGCGGTTCGGTTGCAACATGGTCGAACGTTACCATTACCCTTACCAAATCCGAACCCTTTATTGGTGAGACGCAATACCCTTCTACTATTCCAACCAGTTTAAACACTTTTAATCCGAATTGTAACGGACCTCAGACCACGTTGACTATTTCCTTGCCATCGGAAGGGGATTATACGGTGATTGCCTCCAACGCGGTTTACAGTATGACATCGGCAAACAACGCATGGATATCCAACCAACGTTCTCAGATTTATAGCCAGAATACCACACTTGATGAGGGCGGTTATTGGTCTAATTCAACCAATCTTCAGGGTGTATTTGGATATAATCGTTCAAGGTTAAACATTGCTAATGATGTTTATCCTGGAGGTACGGATTTGGTATTTGAAATGCGGGCATTCCGCACTTTTGGTGGTAGTGGATGTGACGTACAATATTACGTCCGTGTTGATGCTGGTTGGAAAATGTATGTGATTTACCTGAAAAATGAAGAGGAAGTAGTATGCTCCGGCACTCCCGAGCCAGGCAACACCATGGCTTCTGAAATTGTTTGTTCGGGTGATGCGGTGCAACTGTCGCTCGAGAATAACGCGGGCCTGAACGCCACTTATCAATGGCAGCAATCGTCCGATAATGTGAACTGGATCAATTTCGGCGATAATGAGCCTTTTGCCTCTGCGGTTGTCAACGAATCCACTTGGTATCGCGCAGTGGTGTCTTGCCAAGGAGTCGAAGGGATTTCTAATCCGGTTTTCGTCGATGGAAACGTACCAGCGTATAGCTGCTCTTGTGATCATCCTATGTGTGCGGCATATAGTGGTGATGGAAGTGGTGATTATATATCGTGGATGGGATTTGCGGGAATTTCTAACTCCAGCGGTTCGAGCCCTTATTCAGACTTCAGATGTATTCAGGGCGAAGTGACGCCGGGCGAGACCGTTTCATTTGGGGCTGAATTATATACCAACTTTGGAGGTCAATTATCATTAAAATTGTATATCGACTGGAATCAGAACAACGCTTTTGATGCCGGTGAGGCTTATGAAATTGGTGAGGGTAACTTTTCTAGTGGCTGGCTAACCGCTGATGGAAGTATTACCGTACCAGAAGATGCGGTACCCGGTCTGACCCACATGCGCGTTGTATTCAAATATCAGGATTACTTCAACGACAGCGGGTGCGGTACGTTTGCTTATGGCGAGGTAGAAGATTACACCGTTTTTGTAAACGGTCCGCAGTTGTCGTGCCTACTGCCCACGCTTACCACCAACACAGTAGATAGCTGTGATGACGAAAGCTATGAACTGCGGCTGGGCATTGGTGCCGATGGCGATGCCGGAGAATATGACGTATATATTGATGGTGAAGAGATTTTGATCGGAACCTATGCAGCAGGTACCAACGATATCAGCGTGGGAACATTCGCATTGGGCGAAGAAGTGGTTCTTCGTGTAGATCACCACACCACTCCCGAGTGTACCCAAACCGTGTCGGCTGTGAGTACCGTGATTTGTGGTTGCACCGATCCGCTGGCAACGAATTACAATCCAACGGCTACCGAAGACAACGGTTCTTGTGTTTATCCACCAGCCTACAACACCTGCGACAACGCACAAGCCTTGTCCATTCCAACCTTCCCAGCTACCAGCAACGCTTTGGGAACCCTTTACGGTGCCACCAATAATGGCGGTGAGTCGTGCGGTGGAAGCAGCGTGGGCGGAGATGTATTCTACAGCTTTACCCTGGCACAAGAAAACCACGTGGGCGTTACCGTCAATCCATTTGGCGGAAGCGATGTAGCTGTGGAAGTGTTAGACGGTTGCAATGGAAATGTCATTGCCTGTTTTGATGATGCAGATGCCAATGGAGTAGAAGTACAATTGCTGCAAAATCTTGCCGCAGGAAGCTACACCATCCGCGTGCACAATGTGGGAGCAACACCCGATCAGACCACCGGAAATTTTCTG